>DATIIC010000015.1:0-63848 GCA_035480095.1 Saccharimonadales bacterium (SeqCode)
CGCAGCTGAGCGGGCCGGGCGGTCCATCAAACTGAGCACGCTGGCTGAGCTAGATCACGGGGATAGCCAGCCAGATGTTGGTCGGCGCCAGCGTAAATCCCTGCGGACGGCAAGAGATATCATTCTGGGCGACGTCCTGGCTGAGCGGGCCGAAGAAGCCAAGGGGTTTGAACTTGCCGACTGGCTGACTGGGGTAGCAAAGGAAGACATCCACCTTGTTAGCGAAACGGCTACGGACGAGCAGATGTTTGAGCCACTTAGCTTAGTTGCCGGGGAGAAACGCTTCGACCTTGGGCTGCACTTTAACTTCAATCTTGTGACGCCAGAGCTCGCCCGATTGCCAGAAGCTGTTCGTTCGCATCTGCTAGCCAAGCGTGCCTACTGGCAGCCATTTGGCATTGAAAATGCCACACAATTAGAAGCATTCATAGATAAGCATTTCGAGCACTTTGCGGTTGACTTTACCGAAGGTGCGAAGCGGCCGGCCGAGCTGGACTGGCTGGAGACCAACGAGCCGGAAGCCTACCGGCAGCTCAAAGCTCGCCAGCATGCCGGTGACACCATCGTGCTGCGCCGCATGAAGCAAACGCCGGAGCAAGTACTGGAAGGCACCAAACGCCTGGCAGTGCACACCCAGCGGAAGTTCTACACTACCTGGCTGCCACAGCTGATGTTAACAGATGCCAACCCTTTAATTTTGGAAAGCGACCGGGCGGCACTACAGACTCTACACGATGAATACGTCAAAGCCCTGGGTTCGCAGTACAACAAGGGCAAGCTGGACCTGTTCATGTACCAGCTGCTGCGAGACCAGACGGTTAACCGACTGGAACAAGATATTCGCTTCGAGGATGGGCTGGCCATGCTGCGCCGCGTCCGCGAAATCGGCTTGGGCATAGAGGTCATTCCTGGTGATGACCATGACCTGGACAGTGTAACGGCAGACAGCATTCGGGCCATCAACGTTGCCTTGCAGGACGGCTTGGGTGATGAGTACGCTCTCCGCAAAATCATGCACGACGCAGCCCACAGCGATTCGGAAAGCATGCTCAAGATTATGCGCTTTATACCGCTGTTTGTTGGTTTGGCGTACGGACTGGAAAACGTGCCTATAGACTGGATTGCCAGGAGTGCTAAGGTGGCGGGTGCGGGCGATGATTTGCTGATGGAAGGTAGTATCATCGTGGCGATGCTCGGCAAGGGCTTCAAACCCGAAGATATCCGTAAGCGTCTGCTGCCGATTGCTACCACGGCTATTGCTGCGGCGGGCGTGGGTACGCAAATCGACTTGCTCACAGAACACGCCGGCGCTCATGTTGCCGCGCTCGTCTATGCCCTGACCACGGTGGCTACGTCCAGCATGTCGCATATTTTGAATGCCCGCAGCTTGGCGAAGGACTACGACATATTAGTCCGCGAGGGAAAAGTGCCAGGCAGGCAATCAGAAGCGAATGGTGCCGGTCGCGCCGCCTTAGACGAGGCGCTCCAAGCCGCCCTCGAAGGTGAACAGTCGCACGAAGCCATTATGGACTCTCTGCGTCCGGTAATGGAGAAGATGCTACAAGACGCCGGCATGAGCCCGCGTAAGATTCAATCTGCCATGCAAACCCTGGCGGAGATGATTCGGGACGGACAGACCGAAAACGCCCTAGAAGTCGCCCAGGTGCCTGGCGCCAAGGAGCGCTACACTGCGGCCGTTAAAGACCTGCTGGACACTAACCCAACGTACCGGTGGATTATCGCCTCAATCCTTGCATCGCCGGTAGTTGCCGCCGGGCTTGGTTCGTGGCTACTCGCCCTGCCATTTGTGTATGTGCCCTACGGCACCGCCGAGTCGGTGGGCGGTATGGCGGGAGCCGCCATAGATAAACACACCTTCTACTCGCGCTGGGACTCACGGGTCCGCGGCAAGATTCAGCCGGCCCTCTAGTTAGCCCAGGCCAAGCGACTAAACTGCCCCGTTCTTCATGGATAGCATGTCGCCGATATGCACTTTGCTATGATACTGTCATGCCAAAGGCCCACCACGTCATCTATGTGCCCGGAATTACGGATGATGTCAGACATGTACAGGGCATAGCGGTTCGGCTGTGGGGGTTACATGGCCTGCATGGCCACATGCATGTCATGCCGTGGGCCGGTCCTGGGGTTTATGATGCCAAGCACCAGGCGTTACTGGCGCACATCGACATGTTGGCAGAGAAAGGCTACATAGTGTCGCTAGTGGGGGCAAGCGCCGGGGCTTCGGCGGTCATAAACGCGTATGTAGAACGCCTGGGCACGGTTGCCAAAGTAGCTTACGTAACCGGAAAAATAAACCATCCGGAAACCGTGCGGCCCCAGATATACCAAGAAAATCCGGCTTTTAAAGCATCCCTACTCCGGCTGCAAACGAACCTGGCGAAGCTAACGGCTGACGACAAAGCCCGCATGCGTTCCTTTTATGCCCGGGACGACCGTACGGTACCCTACGAAGACACGCGCATCCCGGGCGTGGCTGAAGAGCGGCTAACGGTGCTCGGCCATGCCTGGGGCATTTTTAGTGCCGTAACAATCGAGTTTTACAGGGTAGCGCGCTTCCTGAAAGCGTGAGGGCGACCACACTAGGGCGGTAAATTGTACCTCTCCGTCTGGCACTCGGTCTAGTGTAGTCCTGGTGTTTTGCCCAGTATAGCGAAGCTCATTACAGAAATAATCGTGATACGTAGCTTAGGCTGTACCTTAAGACCGGGCGCGTTGCCAGCAAAGCTGCCGGGACGGCTGATGTCGATATACATATAACTAACTGAGAGGGCGAGGCTATGTTGGAACGGTTGTTGGGTGAAAAGGGTTCGGTACGGCAGATGTTTCTTGTGGCGGCAGCTGGCGGCCTGGCGGTTGCTGGTGCCCTGGCCGTGCAGGATCGGCCCAAGCCCGACGCTGCCGTAAGGCTAGAGACTCCAGCGGTAACCCACGCAGACCTCTTTGTTTGTGCCAGGGCCACTGCTCCAAACCCGGACGGTACTCGGACCGGCTATATCTTTACAGACGACGGCCGGCGGATACCCATCTTTGACCCCTTAGGCCAGGAGCATGAGCTACATACGGGTGGAAACCGGCACAATCCCGCTGACGGCACTATGGACGGCATAGCGTCTGGGGCAAGTTTTACGGTGGCCTTGGTGAGCGGCCAGATAGCGGCTGCCCGAGAAATTGTCGGGTCTGAAGTAACCTCGCAAGCGGAAATGGCTCGCCGCTGCCCGCCGACGTACACGCTGCCCGGCGGTATCATCGTATCCGCGCCGCCGAGCATACCCGTCAAAGGAGCGGCTTACATAAGTGGTATAACTATCTACAGTATACCTTATGTCCGTAAGAGCTAGCCATCATGCACATCTGTCGCCGGAGCTTGTCGGTTAGTTTTTTACACCTTTTAGAAACCTAAAACGCCGGACATGCTCCGGCGTTTTTCATCGTTTACCACCCAGTCTGTATAATGGAGGCCAACATGGCACTATCTACCCAACCCTACAAAGGCGCGCGGGATTTTTACCCCGAGGACAAACGCCTGCAGAAGTACATATTCGACAAATGGCGCAAGATTAGCGAGCGTTTCGGCTACGAGGAGTATGACGCGCCGATTTTGGAGCCGACCGATTTGTACCTAAGCAAAGGCAACCAAGAAATCATCGACGAGCAGACTTACACCTTCCAGGATCGTGGTGGCCGCAGCGTTACCATCCGTACCGAGATGACGCCGACGGTCAGCCGCATGGTGGCCGGCAAGCGCCAGGAGCTGGCCTACCCGGTGCGTTGGTACAGCATACCCAACCTGTGGCGCTACGAACGTGCCCAGCGGGGGCGCCTGCGCGAGTTCTGGCAGTACAACGCCGACATTTTTGGTGTGGAGGGCGTGGAAGCCGAGCACGAGATTGTGCTGCTGACCGACCAGATTCTGAAGGCCTTCGGCGCGAAGCCGGACATGTACGTCATACAGCTGAGCAGCCGCAAACTGATTGACGAGCTGTTCGGCAACTACCTGGGGCTCGACAACACCCAGAAGGAAACACTCATCCGCCTGGTGGATCGCATGAAGAAGCTGCCGTACGAAAGCTTCGTGGCCCAGGCCGACGCTATTTTGTCGCCCTCGCAGCGCGATGCCGGGGCGCTCGACAAACTGTTGGAGCTATTGAAGACAACTGACCTCAGCCAACTGCCGGAGGGCTTCCGCTCCAGCCCGGCGGTTCTGGGCCTGCAGCAGCTGATGGACATGCTGGCAAACAGCATGGTGACGAACGCGGTGTTTGACATCACGCTGATGCGCGGCTTCGACTACTACACCGACATCGTCTTCGAGGTGTCCGACACCGACCCCGAAAACAACCGCAGCATGTTCGGCGGCGGGCGCTACGATGGCCTGGTCGGTCTGTTCGGTGTTGACCCGGTGCCGGTAGTGGGTATCGCCGCGGGTGACGTGACCATGCAGAATTTCCTGGAAAGCCACGACCTGCTGCCGAAACAGCGGCCCGAAACCGACGTCTCCGTAGTGTTGGCTGGCGCCAACACCTATGAAAAGGCCCAGCGGGTGCTGGCCGAACTGCGCGAAGCCGGCCTGAACGTCGCAGTCGATATCACTGGCCGCAAGCTGGACAAGCAGATTAAGGCGGCCGTGAAGCAGGGCGTGCCCTACGCCATTTTCATCGGCGATGCTGAACTAGCTAGCGGGCAGTACAAACTACGCAACCTGAGCGACGGCACCGAAGAGGCGCGTAGCTTAGAGCGCATCGTGTCCCTAGTGAAAGATTACCGTAAAAACAAAGGCTAGATGACCGCCCCGAACCACGCCCTGGCCGGAGCGCTGATTGGACTGACCATCAGCAATCCGGTGTTGGCGTTGCCGTTGGCGTTTTTGAGCCACTTTGTCTGTGATGCTATCCCGCACTACGACCCACCGGAACGGGACTCAGGGAAACTGTACGGTACCAAAAAGTTCGAGCAGATGCTGTGGCTGCAGGCCGCGGTTTGCGGGGTAATCGTGCTGGTGCTGGAGTCTGGCCGGCCGCAACATTGGGTTGCCGCTGCTATCGGCGCTTTCCTGGCGGCCAGCCCGGATTTCTTCTGGATACCGATGTTCCTGAAAACCCGCCGCACCGGCAAGCGGCCGCCAACCCGCAACTGGTTTCTGCGCTTCCACGCCTGGGTGCAGTGGCGGACGGGTCCGAAGTGGATTTGGCTGGAAGCTGCCTGGTTCGCTACCTTCGGCGCGCTACTGATCGCTAAACTATAGAAATCTCCGTCCCAATCTGTTACAGTGGGTGCCTATGCAAATTACTCGTACCCAACTCGCCCCTACTAAAGTCGAACTGAAGGTCGTTGCCGACCAAGCGTTCCTAGACAAAGTCAAGGAACATGTCCTTGGTGATTTGGCTAAGGATGTAAATGTCGCCGGCTTCCGCAAGGGCCACGCGCCGAGGGCCATCGTCGAAAAAAGTGTCGATGAGGCTGCACTGCAAAGCCGCTTTCTAGACCACGCCGTAAACGACATGTATGCCGAAGCCGCCACGAGCGAAAAGCTGCGCCCGGTGGCCCAGCCAGAGGTCAGTATTACCAAGTTCGTGCCGTTTACCACGCTGGAAATGACTGCTACCGTCGAAGTCGTCGGCAAAATCACCCTGCCGGACTATAAGAAAATCAAAGTCGCCAAGAAGGCGGATGTGGCGACCGACAAAGATGTGCAGGCGGTGCTGGACGACCTGCGCCACCGCGATTCTACCAAGGCTGATGTGGAGCGGGCGGCCAAGGACGGCGACGAGGCCGTCATCGACTTTAAGGGCCTGGATGCTAAGACCAAGGAAGCAATCGAAGGCGGTGCGGGCAACGACTATCCATTGGTGCTCGGCAGCAACACCTTTATCCCCGGTTTTGAACCAGAACTTGTCGGCCTCAAGGCTGGCGACGAAAAGACGTTTGACCTAACCTTCCCAGCCGACTACGGTGCCAAGGAACTCCAGAAAAAGAAGGTCAGCTTCACCGTTACCGTGAAGCAAGTCCGTGAAGTTACGCTGCCGGAACTCGACGACAAATTCGCCGCCAAAGTTGGCCCGTTCAAGACCGTGGCCGACCTGAAGGCCGACGTTAAACGCCAACTGCAGGCCGAAAAAGACAACCAAGCCCAGCGGGCCTTCGAAAACGAAGTCCTAGCCACCTTGGCCGAAAAAACCAAGGCTGAAATCCCCAAGAGCCTGGTGGACGAAGAAATCAACCGCATGGAGGACGAAGAGCGCCGCAACCTAGTCTACCGCGGCCAAACCTGGCAGGAACACCTAAAGGCCGAAGGGCGGACCGAAGCAGAACACCGCGAAAACCTGCGCGAACAGGCCGAAGCCCGCGTAAAGACCGGCCTGGCGCTGGGCGAAGTGGCTGAAGCCGAAGGCGTCTCCATCACCCCGGCCGAGCTGGACGAGCGCATCGCCCAGTTGAAGCGCCAGTACACCGACAAGCAAATGCAAGCAGAACTTGCCAAGCCCGAAAACCGCCGCGAACTTGGCAGCCGCCTCCTCACCGAAAAGACCATCGCCAAGCTCGTCGGGTATGCTCAATCCTAACGGTCCTGACCTCTCGAAACAGGTAGAATTCCGCGAGCGCCTCGAAGCAACCAGAAATCCAGCGGACCCGATTGGCTATGCCGAAGTGCTTTCCGCATGGGGTGATTGGCTGGTAGGCATCCTAGATGCCGACAGTCAATATTACGAAGACGGAACACCGCGCTACCTAGGTTTATCGGCTACTGCGGCACGCTTGGCGCTGCGCGCCGCCAGCACACCGCACAACCCCCACGCGGCAGATGTCTTAGATGAACTGACTGCTCAGGCACCGGTTATCATTGCGAATGCGCAAATCAATGCCTTCCAGCGTACCCCGCAGCAGCGTGCGGCACAGCTTGAAGCGCATGCGGTAGTCACTGCCGGTTTCCGCGCCATCGGCGATGCAGGCCGAGAGTGCAACGAGAGTACGAATTAGCACTCTTGCATGGTGAGTGCTAATTCGCTATCATAGTAAGTACTGTCCCAAAAAGGGAAAAGAGAGCCCGAGACTTTGGCTTTGCCAAAGCCCGGCGCGATGAGAAAAACCGTAGGTTTGTCTCATTAAAGCGAAAGGTGCAAGCTATGAGCGTATTAGTTCCAACCGTGGTTGAAAGCGAAGGCCGCTACGAGCGCGCCTACGACATTTATTCGCGGCTCCTCAAGGACCGAATCATTTTCTTAAACAGCGATGTCAACGAAGCTACCGCCAGCATCATCGTGGCGCAGCTGCTGTTTTTGCAGGGTGAAGATGCCAAGAGAGATATCTACCTGTACATCAACAGCCCCGGCGGCAGTGTCTACGACGCCCTGGCCATTTACGACACCATACAATATGTGACTAACGATGTGCAGACCGTTGGCATCGGCGTGCAAGCTTCAGCGGCTGCCTTCCTGCTCAGCAGCGGCGCCAAAGGCAAACGGTTCCTGCTGCCGAACAGCACCGTGATGATCCACCAGCCGTCCAGCGGCACCCGCGGCAAGGTCACCGACCAAGAAATCGACCTGCGCGAATCTTTGCGAATCAAGAAGCTGCTGGAGGAAATCATGGCCAAAAACACCGGCCAGAGCCACGAGCGCATCCACGAAGACATGGAGCGCGACCGCTGGATGACCGCCGCCGAAGCCCATAAGTACGGCATCGTCGACAAAGTCATTTCCGACATCTCCATCTCCAAAAAAGCCTAAAAACGCTCGCGGCCAACAATCTTACTTGCATGACCTGGAAATCATGCTACTATTAGGCATTCCCCTAATGCTACACATAAGGAGTAAAGCCTCGCTATGTCTGATGTCCTCCTCCAACCCAAGCACACGTATGAAATTGACCCGACAAATCCACTAGTTGTCGCTGACATTGTGCGTCCGGACTGGCGGCACATCCGGGGCGAGCGGGCGGATGTTATGACTTTGGCCTACGGCCTGGCGCCGTACGTGCAGCCGGAGTCCGGACAAAGCGCGTTCCAGGAAGATATGGTCCGCATGCTTGCGAGGGAATTGCCCGACCACGGCTATAGTGTGGCATACGAACATGTCGGGAATGCCTTGGCGTTCGCACTGCTGAACCGTGAGCGGTCGATTAAGGGACGCAAACTGGCTGGGTATGTCCTGAAGCAGTTTGGGGTGACGGCGCGTTTTGACCTGCGCGAGGCAGTGCACGACCTTGGCGAGGACCCAGGCCTCCCCGGAACGGTAATAGGCACCCGTCGCTTGCATGCCGCTGGCGCTTTGGCGTACACGCTGTTTAGCCAATTGCCGGCTGGCGCCCGTGTGTCCGTCCGGCGGCACCCGGATGACACCCGCGACGGGTTTTTCTTCATCGATGTGCTTGGTTTTCGGCCGGCCGACCCGGGCGGGGGCGATAGGGATGATATATACGAACGCTGGCGCCGGCGGGACGTGCTGGTAGTAGATGCTGCCGAGGCCTGCAAACGGCTGCTAAACCACCCAGACTTTGCGTTTTTGCGCCCGAGCCCGGACGTACGGCCGGATGCGGAACCCGACCCGGTCGGCAGCTAGCGCCTGTGCTGTAAGGCAAAGGGGGGTTGACGTAGTAAATTCTACTGCGTACAATAGTATGCAAGAAGTAGTGTAAGTTGGGCTGTGCTGCACCTGGCCAAAGCAGTTAAGCACCAAAATCCCACTTAGTTTTCTTCCAAGCGAAAAGAAAAAGTGACGACGAGACTGAATTTATAGATGCAAAATGGGCTCTTTTTGAGACCGGCCTGCTGCTATAGAAAGCCTCTATTCACTAACAACCGTATCACTAACCACTAATTAGGGGACATGCGCACGTGGCAACAGCGAAGGCGAAAGCAGCACTAAAGAAAGGGACGCGCGTCTATTTTACAGACGCCAGCGACAACCTTTCGCTACCAAACCTGGTAGACCATCAAAACAAGTCGTTCCAGTGGCTGGTTGACGAGGGGCTCGGTGAGCTCCTGGCCGAAATCAGCCCGATAGACGACTACACCAACACTAAATTATCCCTACGGTTCAAGGACTACCGGTTCGAAGACCCCAAAATGAGCGAGGCCGAGGCCCGCGAAAACAACATCAGCTACGACGCGCCGCTGAAGGCTACGGTTGAGCTGACGAACAAAGTGACTGGTGAAGTCAAAGAGCAGGAAATCTATCTGGGTGACTACCCGACCATGACTGGCCGCGGTACGTTCATTATTAACGGCGCCGAGCGCGTAGTCGTTAGCCAGCTGATCCGCTCAGCTGGCGTTTTTTACACCAGCGAATTGCACGGTACGCACAACCTGTACAGCGCCAAGGTTATCCCTGGCCGCGGTGCGTGGTTGGAGTTCGAAACCGCCGCTAACGGCGCGCTGTACGTAAAGATTGACCGCAAGCGCAAGATCCCGGTTACTACACTGCTGCGTGCCCTAGGTATGTCGGAATCATCGATGAAGGAAGCCTTCAAGCATGTCGACACCGCCAAGAACAGCTACCTGGAAGCCACGCTCGAAAAAGACCCCACCAAGGGCCACTCCGAGGCACTGATTGAAGTCTACCGCCGTCTGCGCCCAGGTGACCTGGCCACTGTAGACAACGCCCGCAGCCTGCTCGAAAACATGTTCTACAACTTCAAGCGCTTCGACTTCAGCCGCGTTGGCCGCTATAAGATTAACAAGCGTCTGAACCTAGATGTCGCTAACACTGCCGAAAACCGCATCATGCGGCTGGAAGACCTCGTGGCCATCGTGGCCGAGCTCATCCGCCTGAACATCACCCAGGAACCGGGTGACGACATCGACTCACTAGCCAACCGCCGCATCAAGATGGTCGGCGAGCTAGTGCAGCGCCAGTTCCGCATCGGCTTACTGCGCATGGTGCGCAAAACCCAGGACCGTATGTCTATGAGCGACATCGAAACCGTCCAGCCTGGCCAGCTGATTAACGCCCGCCCGGTGGTGGCTGCCGTCCGCGAATTCTTCGCGAGCTCCCAGCTGTCCCAGTTCATGGACCAGATTAACCCGCTTTCCGAGCTCGCCCACAAGCGCCGCCTAAGCTCGATGGGCCCCGGTGGCCTGTCCCGCGAACGCGCCGGTTTTGAAGTGCGCGACGCCCACGCTACCCACTACGGCCGCATCTGTGCCGTGGAAACGCCGGAAGGCGCCAACGTGGGTTTGGTGCTGAACCTGGCCAACTTCGCCCGCGTGAACGAATATGGCTTCATTGAAACCCCTTACCGCAAGGTCGTAAACGCGGTTACCGCCAAGGACGCGCCCGGCCACGTTGCCCGTGTGGACCTGGAAGACGCCAAGGGTAAGGTAATCGTTAAAGCCGGCAAAGAAATCACCAAGGCCGATGCCGAAAAGCTCGCCAAGGTGGAAGGCAAAGTCACTTGGCCGGTTAAGGCCAAGGCTACCAAGGAAATCGTCTATCTGGACGCCGCCGCCGAAGAGTCGGCTGTGATTGCCGGTGCCGGTGCCGTGGTTGATGCCAACGGTTACTTTGTTGACGAGCGCCTGAGCGCCCGCATCAACCTGAAGTCCGGTGAGACCGACAGCAACGACGTGACGCACATGGATGCTGCCCAGAACCAGATTATTGGCTCTAGCGCCGGTTTGATTCCATTCATCGAAAAAGACTACGTGTACCGCGCGCTGATGGGTAGTAACCAGCAGCGCCAGGCCGTGCCGCTGATTCACCCTGAGGCCCCGATTGTGGGTACCGGCGTGGAAGAGGCTGCCGCCCGCAACACCGGCCAGATTGTGGTCGCCGAGGCCGATGGTGAAGTCATCCGCGCCGACGGTACCGCAGTGGTCGTGAAGTACAAGGAAGGCAACGTTACCTACGAACCGCAGCACTTTGTGCGCAGCAACGAAGGTACGTCCATCAACCAAAATGTGGTCGTTAACACTGGCGACAAGGTGAAGCAGGGCGACATCCTGATTGAAGGTATGTCCATCGCCGGCGGCGAACTCGCCCTCGGTAAAGACCTGATTGTAGCCTTCATGCCATGGGCCGGCTACAACTTCGAAGACGCCATCATCATCAGCCGCAAGCTGGTTGAAAACGACACGCTTACCTCTGTTCACATTGTGGACTACATGATTGAAGTCCGCGAAACCAAGCTGGGCCCAGAAATCGTCACCCGCGACATCCCGAACGTGTCCGAGGACGCCCTGCGTCACCTGGACGACGACGGCATTGTCCGCATCGGCGCCGAAGTGCACCCCGGCGACATTCTGGTCGGTAAGATTACCCCGAAGGGTGAACAGGAACTTTCCAGCGAAGAGCGCCTACTGCGCGCGATTTTTGGCGAAAAAGCGAAAGAGGTGCGGGACACCTCGCAGCGCATGACCAACGGCAAGCACGGTAAAGTGGTTGGCGTTAAAATCTTCAGCCGCGAAAATGGTCACGAACTGAAGGCTGGTGTGCTGATGCAAATCCAGGTCTTTGTGGCCCAGATGCGCAAGGTTTCCGTCGGTGACAAACTCGGTGGCCGCCACGGTAACAAGGGCGTGATTGCCCGCATCCTGCCCATCGAAGACATGCCGTTCATGGAAGACGGTACTCCGGTAGACATCGTGCTGAACCCGCTCGGTGTGCCCTCACGCATGAACATCGGCCAGCTGTTTGAAGCCCACTTCGGCATGGCAGCGCGCGCCCTCGGCATGCAAGTGGCCAGCCCGTCGTTCAACGGCGTTTCGACCAGCAAGATTAAAGAGCTGCTGAAGGAAGCCGGCTTCCCCGAAGACGGCAAGCAGCAGTTGTACGACGGCCGCACCGGTGGCGCCTTCAAGGAACGCACCACCGTCGGCAGTATGTATATGATTAAGCTGAACCACATGGTGGCCGACAAGATTCACGCCCGCAGCACTGGTCCATACACCATGGTTACCCAGCAGCCGCTCGGCGGTAAGGCCCAAAACGGTGGCCAGCGCTTTGGTGAAATGGAGGTGTGGGCACTGGAAGCTTACGGTGCCGCTAACACCCTGCAAGAAATGCTGACCATTAAGTCCGACGACGTCTACGGCCGTTCCAAGGCTTACGAAAGCATCATCAAGAAGACCGAGATTGTTGGTCCGAAGGTGCCTGAAAGCTTTAACGTGCTCGTGAAGGAACTGCAAGGCCTAGGCCTGAAGGTCGACCTGGTTGCCCAAAGCAGCGTGGTTGACGCCGAAGCAGTCCTGGCCAGCAACATCCACGACGAAGCCGCCCACCCGTCTGAGGTGAACGTACCAGCTCCATCTATTTCCGACATCGATGTCAGTGATGAACAGGTCGTGGCCGAGGAATTCCTGCTGGAGGATACCGACGATGACGGTGTAGTCATTACGGCTACCACCGACGACGACAGCGACGATACAACTGACAACAACGAGGAGGAGGCGTAGATATGCGACGCTATTCATACGGCACCGACATCGCCGACTTTGACGCCGTGCGCCTGGCAGTGGCCAGCGCCGATGATATTGAAAAATGGAGCCACGGTGAGGTTACCAAACCGGAAACCATTAACTACCGGACCCAAAAGCCCGAGCGCGACGGCTTGTTCTGCGAGCGCATCTTTGGCCCGGTTAAAGACCTAAACCCGCACGACCCCAAGTACAAGGGTGTGCGCAGCCGCGAAGCCGCCGTCGACAAGAACGGCGAGCTGGTTACGCGCAGCATCGTCCGCCGCGAGCGCATGGGCCACATCAGCCTGGCCGTGCCGGGGGCACACATCTGGTTCCTGCGCGGTACCCCAAGCGCCGTCGGTTTGCTGCTGGGTATGACCGTCAAGAACCTGGAGCGCATCGCCTACTTTGCCAGCTACATTGTTAAAAGCGTAGACGTTGCCAAGCGCGACGCCTACCGCGCCGACAAAGAGGCCGAATTCAAGGCTGCCGGCGAAGCCATCAAACTGCGCTTTGAAAACGAAGCCAAGGCCGAAGACGCCAACGTCAAATTCCTGGCCGAAGCCCAAACCAAGGAACTGGAAGAGCTGGCGAAGGAATTCGAAATCCTGAAAGCCCAGCTGGACAGCCTGGTCCGCCTGAGCCTAATGAACGAGACCGACTACCGCGCCCTGCCAGACGAGCTGCGCAAGATGGTCACCGTCGGCATGGGTGGTTCCGCCCTCAAAGATTTGCTGGATGAAATCGACCTGCGCGAGCTGATTGCCGACCTGACCCATGAAGCCGAAGAGGCCAAGGGCCAGCGCAAGAAGAAGCTGCTGAAGCGCCTGCGCTTGCTGGAAAGCATGGAACGTGCCGGCATCAAGCCCGGCTCTATGTGCCTAAGCGTACTGCCGGTGATTCCTCCGGACCTGCGCCCGATGGTGCAGCTGACCGGTGGCCGGTTTGCTACCAGCGACCTAAACGACCTCTACCGCCGTGTCATCAACCGTAACAACCGGTTGAAGAAGCTCATCGAGCTGAACGCCCCGGAGGTTATCCGCCGCAACGAACAGCGCATGCTGCAAGAAGCCGTCGACGCGCTGATTGACAACAACAACGCCCGCAGCGGCCGCGCCGTAGCCGCAACTGGCCAGCGCCGCCGCCTGAAGTCCTTGAGCGACATGCTGAAGGGCAAGCAGGGCCGCTTCCGCCAGAACTAGCTCGGTAAGCGTGTGGACTACTCCGGCCGTTCAGTCATTGTGGCTGGTCCGGAACTGAAAATTTCAGAATGTGGTCTACCGAAGATGATGGCTTTGGAACTGTTCAAGCCATTTGTGATTGGTGAGCTGATTTTCCGCGAAGAGGCCCACAACATCCGCAGCGCCACCCGCATGATTGAAACCGGCGAAACCGCCGTTTGGGACGCACTGGACACGGTCATCAAGGGCAAGTATGTCCTGCTGAACCGCGCCCCGTCGCTGCACCGTTTGAGCATCCAGGCCTTCCAGCCGGTGCTCATCGAAGGCCGCGCCATCCAGCTGCACCCGCTGGTCTGTAAGGGCTTTAACGCCGACTTCGACGGTGACCAGATGGCCGTACACTTGCCGCTGAGCGATGCTGCCCAGCACGAGGCCCGCACCATCATGGCTGCCAACATGAACTTGCTGAAGCCAGCCGATGGTTCGCCCATCCTGCACATCGAGCAAGACATCGTGCTTGGTTGTTACTACCTGACCTACGAGCGCCCCGGCGCCAAGGGTGATACTAAGGCCTACAGCAGCCTGGACGAAGCCAGCATGGCCTTCGACGCCGGCCGCATCAAGCTGCAAAGCCGCGTGCGCGTACCGTTCCGCGGCGAAATCCGCGACACTACCCTGGGCCGCCTGTTCTTCAACGAGACCTTCCCCGAAGACTTCCCGTACCAGGACGAGCCGATGACCAAGAAGCGCCTGCAAAAGGTGATGGCCGCGGTCTACCAGAAGTACGGCCAGGCCATGACGGCCGAAATCGCCGACACCCTAAAGGACGTTGGCTTCCGCTTTGCGACCATGTCCGGCCTGTCCATGGGCATGGAAGACTTCGAGCCCATCAAGGGACTCGATAAAGTCATCGAGAGCGGTGAAACCCGCAGTGCGAGCATTTCCGACCAGTACGACCAAGGTTTCATCACCGACGAAGAGCGCCACCGCCTCATCATCGACAACTGGACCAAAATCGACACCCAGGTACAGAACATGCTCTCCGAGCAGATGCAGGACCAGGACGGTTCGATGGCTATCGCCATTACCTCCGGTGCCCGCGGTAACGTCTCACAGATGAAAATGTCCGTCGGTATGCTTGGTGTGTTCCAAGACGCCGCCGGCAACGTCATCGAGCTGCCGGTTAAGTCCGGCTACCTGCAAGGTCTGACCCCGCTGGAATACTTCACCGGTACTCGTGGTACCCGCAAGGCCGTCATCGACATTGCGCTAAAGACCGCCGACGCCGGTTACCTGACCCGCCGTTTGGTAGACGTCTCACAAGACGTATTCACCTTCGGTGAGGAGGAAGACGCCACCGACCCCGGCTTCGCTATGCTACGCGCCGACGCCAAGGAAATTGGTGTTAGCTACGGTTCCCGTCTGGAAGGCCGCTACGCTGCCGAAGCAGTTAAGGGTCACCTGAAGACTGGTGAACTGTTCACTAAAGACATTGCTGAAGCGATTGACGCCGACGAAAAGATTGACGGTGTGAAAATCATGAGCGCCCTCAGCGCCACCAGCGTACGTGGTGTGCCGCAGAAGAGCTACGGCATCGACCCAGCCACTGGTCTATTAGTAACCGCGCACAACCCAATTGGGGTGATTGCCGCCCAGTCCATCGGTGAGCCTGGTACACAGCTGTCGCTGGACTCCAAGCACCGTTCCGGTGCTGTCGTCGGCGACGACACTGCCCAGGGTCTTAGCCGTATTGAGGAACTTTTCGAAGTCCGCTCGCCAAAGGGCCAGGCCTACCTGACCGACATTTCCGGCGTGGCTAACGCCTGGGAAGAGGGCGACCACTACGTGGTGCAGGTAACTGCCAACGACAAAGACAAGCTAATCCTGGAGCTGGGTGAGCGCAAAGCCGCCATTGCTTCCGGCACGGACGTTGCCATTGGCGACGTGGTAGCCGCCGCCGAAGACGGTTCCGACCCGCTCGTCAGCCCCATGGCTGGCAAAGCGGAAGTGACCGACAAGGCAGTCATCGTTACCCCAACCGGCCAGAGCGTAGTCCGCTACGAAATCCCGGGCTTCAAGCAGCTGCAAGTAGTTGACGGCGACAAAGTTGTCGCCGGCCAGCGCCTGACGAACGGTTCCATCAACCTGCACGAGCTAATGCGCCTGCAGGGTGTGGAGGCTACCCAGCGCTACATCATGAACGAAATCCTCGGCATCTTTGCCGGCCAGGGCCAGAACATCGCCGACAAGCACCTGGAAATCATCGTTCGCCAGATGTTCAGCCGCGTCCAGGTCGAAGAAGCTGGTGACAGCGAATTCGTTACTGGTGACGTAGTCAGCAAGCTAGCCGTCGTAGAAGCCAACGAACAGTTGGTGGCAGACAAAAAGCAGCCCGCCAAGGTTACCCAGCTGCTGCTGGGCATCACCAAGGCTTCGTTGTCCACCGACAGCTTCCTAAGTGCCGCCAGCTTCCAGGACACCACCCGTGTCCTCATCGCAGCCGCCACCAGCGGTAAAATCGACAAGCTGTTCGGCCTGAAGGAAAACGTCATCCTGGGTCGCAAAATCCCCGTCGGCACCGGCTACGGCGCTTCGAACGCTTTAGACGAAGGTGATGACGTGATGGCAGCAGACGCAGCTTCCGTGGACGCATAAAACCCTAAAACAAAGCTTTTCAAAACCCACCTCGTGCATGAGGTGGGTTTTTGTTTTGTAGTGATTCTGTCTACGCGGCTTCCTCTTAAAAACTCTGCAGCCAATCTTAAACTCAATTATTAAAACATTCCTGAGTCAGTTGCTAAGCGTAGCGGAATCAAATATCATCTTAGCGGAGAGTGAAAATTAGTGGAGTAATGGAGGGCCTTTGCTGTGAGGGTACTGTTTTGGCGTCGTAAAACTACAAAACCATTTACCACCAGCTGGAAGCAACGCTTTGTTGCGTTGTTTTTTTGTGCCGGCTTCTTAGGCACTATCTTCTTCCCGGTAGCGGAAGTTTATGCCGCCCGGGCCCACGACCCGGTTTATCCTGGCGCCCTTCCCACAGGCAGCTCCAACATTACCCCGGCGGCCGATGCCGTCAAAGACCTAAACAACCCCACGCAGGACAACCCTCTGACCGGCGGCGATGGCACACCCAAGCCCACTTCAAAGAAGGGTGACAAGCACGACGAAATTGTGTCGAAACGCACCGAAAACAGCGAGACGTTCGACACGGGCGGTGGCGTCCTGGAGACTCGCCAGTATCTACAGCGCATCCACTACAAGGTGAATGGTAAGTGGGAAAAGCTGGATGACAGCCTAGTGGAAGACAACAATGCTGCCGACAGCACAAATCCAGTTGGCAAAGCCCTCGGCTGGGTAGAGGGCAAAACACAGAAGCTCAACACCTACAAACTAGCCGCGAGTGACTGGCAGGCCCGGTTTGCAGCCAGCGACGACCCGGTCGGCATGGTCCGCATTGAAGCGGATAGCAAGAAACTGTCGTTCACACCGCAAGGCACCAACAGTGTCGTCCCGGACGTACAGGTCAAGAACGGCATTAACATGGTGGTCTACAAAGACCTATGGCCAGGTGTGGATGTGGCGTACTCCGTGCGGTCAGATATGTTAAAGGAGGAAATCGTCCTTAAATCTGCAACTAGCACTACAAACTTTGCGTATGACCTCAAGGGCGCAGACTTAAAGGGTAACAAAGACGGCGGGTTTGACATTGCAGGGACAGGGCAGACGCTCGCACCGCTGTCGGTTTCAACGCAGCTAGGCGGCTCGACCAGCGAGCATGTCATCTCCCAGGACTACCAGAATGGCACGCTGAGCATCAAACTCGACAGTACGTGGCTGAAGCAGCAAACAGCCAACCAATTTCCGGTTGTGATTGACCCAACATGGTCAGGCACGCGAATGGTCAGTTACGACTATGGTGCCTACAAATCAGATGGCCCTTGACGCACTTTTGTTCCAACACCTTTTGGGGTGGCTGGGTCAGCTAGTTAGGAATGGAGGAGGGTATTGAATGTGGGGAGCAGCAACCCCCTTAGAGATAGGTCTCCGTAAAAGCTCGTTCTCTAAAGTGCCCTTTCGTTATATTATTCACCTATGCAAACACGAGACCAAGGCAAGCGGGGCATGCAATTTGAAGTCACCGCCGACGATACGCATGTCTACAAAACACTCCATAGCGTAGAAAAATCTGCCGCCATCTACAGAAGCTATGGATATGGTCTCGTCAACAGAGACCTCAACAAGCTGGCTGCCGATGTACTAGAGCATGCCAAGCGCAGCATAGAAGGTATTCGCACCATACTAAAAAGATATCCCGAACTCGCTCCCACGCTTGCCAACCCCGTAATAGACGATGATTTGAGCTACAAACAGGACAAGGTCGTGGTAATGGGTACGGCATTGCATCAAGCCACACGAGCCCAAGGGCGCAAGTACATTGATGAATATATCAATCTGCTGCTATTTCATACTCGCTACGGCCTTGCCGACCCAATGATGCAGATGGGTACCAACTACGGCGTAGATAAAGATGGCCGAGTGGTACTTATTGATATAGGCGAGTTGGTATTTGACAAAGAAGCCGCCATGACCGCTGCGCGCACCAAATCCTGGAAAAAAGCAGATACCTACTACTCGCCGTTCAAAAGGCTGCACAATAAGTTCATCATTCCGGTGCTATTAAAGCCGTATTATAGACAACAAATGCTTGCCAGGTTTACGTCGGAAGCTATTGAGGCTAATTGGCTACAAGCCACCAAGCCCGATACTAGCAAAACGCCCTCTTAAGCGGTAGTTCGTCCTTCATCCCAGGGAGAGAGCGCAACAATCTCCCAGCTAAAGCGACCCTGTTCACTAACATCGGCCAGCATAAAAGCGGCACCCGGTGCCGGCACGCCAGGAATATCCGCTTGTCGATTCATGTCGAGTGCGGACACTACGGCAATACAGCCCAGCCCTTCTGGAGGCAGGTCGGTCTGCCGAGCCATCGCTTCGGGAACTCGAGCCAGAGATAGCAGCCAGAGGTCAGAACTCTCGTGTTCTGGCCGCAGTGGAACCGCGCGTTCGCCAACCCTACTGCCCAGTGCGCCTATAAGTGCGTCAGCAGTCTCAACTAACGACTCGTGATTCCCGCGCCCACTGCTCAAAACGGCCGAAACACCTATCGGCACGTCAACTCCGAGCTTTGCTAATACCGCGGTGCTAATGCGAGCTGCGTTTTCTTCTACCCGAACTTCTTTGAAGTTATTAACCAGGAACAGTCGACCGATGTATGGCGTAAGCCGGTCCGCGCAAGCACGCCGTAGCTCTGTGTCTCTGGCTTCTTGAGCAGTCCGCCTAGCATCAAACTGAGCAGAGATTGCAGCAAGCCTTGCCTCGTGACCTGCCTCAATATCCGCGCTACTGGGAAAGAATTCTCTCTTTAGTCGACGTAAATGATTGCCACCTGGAAATCTCATACACTATTTATAGTATAGATTAAGTCTTTAATCAATAAGACATTATGTTGACTTACGCACAACTTGACGTTTCTATATGTGAGTGATATATTAAGTATATTCAATCTCAAAGAATGCAGAAGAAGGACTTTTATAGTCCTTCTTCTGTTTTTGATGAGCGCCGTATCCGACTTAGGAGCTCTACTGGTTACTTTTTCTTAGTGCCGTAAGGGCTTTGATTGGTAGGTTTTAGGCTTATGCCCAACTCTGACGCCTTATTCTGCACGGCACCAGGTGACCGTCCTGTTTTTATGCCGATTACTCGAGTTGGTGTGTTGTGTCGAGCTAAGTCACGAAGCTGTGCCTGTTGCGGGCCGCTCCATGCCTTGCCGCTATTACTTGGTTGCTTGGTCATAATAGACCTCCTATTGTTTAGTTATTGAATTGCCGCCATTGAACAAGCCGTCGGAGCACTTGGTCAATTAGCCTTGGTGGAGCCGGCGAGATTCGAACTCACGACAATTCAATCTCAAAGAATCGTTTTACCTCTAAACTACAGCCCCAGATGGTTTATCGCACGCTACATAGTTACCTCCTTAAAACGGAATATCATCCAGATTAATTGGCTCATCACCGATATCCTCGATTACAATGTCTTCCACTCGGCTAGCAGTAGTGGCCGTGCTAGAGTCCTGCGGCTCATTCTCTTTGAGGGTAATGACGTACGCATCCCCCTCCCGCTCCTGGCCGAGTGCAGAAAGGGGTACTACCTCGAAGTCGCTATAGCGACCAGCAAACTTCTTGGCGTCAACGTTCTTTAGGTCGAAAAAACTACGAGCGATAATTGTAGCGCCATGCTTTTCGTTGGATATTCGGACACTGAAGCCTATCTTGGGGTTATTCGGGCTAAAGTGGAGGGCAATGCGGTTTGTCTCCGCATCGTAAAAAATCACGGCCTTATAGTCACTAGTAATCTGATGCTTGTCCAAAAACGCGCGAGATAGACCGAAGGCCTTGGTCTCGGTGACGGAGATGAATTCTTTGGTTCGGGTGCCGGTTTCCTGGAAGAGCTCGAAGGCCATGTCGCATACCTATACTAAGTTTATATTCTATATCATACCTCTACACTCGCCGTCAGCGCAACCCCTCATTCGTTGTAAAAAACCCTTCTCATACGTCTTTTGTGTGCGCTGTTGTACATAAGCTTAAGCATAATGAAATTATGAACGGATATAGATAGGATTGGAGCTACCGATGTAGTTACCCTGGAATTGTGCTCCGTACCGCTTTCTGTTACATTTCTGTGTGATTTTTATTGCTATCGTATTACCATAGTCTCACGTTTATTTTCGCATCAGCCTATTGTACTGCCGAGTGGACGAAGGGGTTGCTTCGTATCTCGTTTCTCTAAAAGGGTCGCCGACCCCATAGGGTGGGGCATGCTACATTACACGCGTGGCTAGACAGCCACACACAGCAGGGCTTAGAAAGTTAGCCCCTTACCGTTTCAAAAATCAACCTAGAGTAAGTCTAGCGACTTGATACCAAGCACTTTCATAACACTTTGCAGCTTCTCAAATGAAGGGTTCTCTTCCCCGCGCTCCATACGAGCGTAGAAGTTCACATGCACGCCAGCAGCCTTAGCAACATCTAGTTGTGTTAGCTTCGCGTTTTCTCTCGCCTGGCGCAGTTTTTCTCCTAACGCCTTACGAGCTTTGTCTTGTTCGCCGCTATTCATATATACATACTATAACACCTTGACCATTAAACAATCCGGCCAAGCTGTCAGGTCATGTATTGAAAGGGACACCCGAAGACAAATCTTACCGTAGCCAATCACTAGAGCAGATGGTTACGCCCAAAGCTAAAGGAGTCTTGGTGGCTGACAATAATATGGTCACGCAATGATATACCCAGCAGTTGCCCGGCCGCAACAAGCTGCTGAGTAGCCGTTATATCCTCCTTGCTAGGCTGTACTTCCCCTGATGGATGGTTGTGGGCCACAATTACACATGGTGCCTTTGCCAATAGTTACGTCGTTCATGCGCTGATTATACCCCACAAAACACTCATTCTTTTGCAACAAATACTGTAGAATAGCAAAGTTATGTCACTCCCCCTCAGAGCAGACTTTATTAGACACCCCCGTTGGGCGGGTAATCTTCAAGCCACCCAGAGCCTATTAGCTTCCGACCGCGATATGAACGAGGGGCCTGACGAGCTAGGCGAGAAACAGGCGGTGCGACTCGGCGGCTTTATGCTGAACTCTGTGCCACGACCAGACTTTGTTATTGCCTCGCCGTACCTGCGAGCGCGTCGAGGTGCAGAAATGGCTGCTGCGATAGCGTGGCCAGGCATGGTCGTCGTAATCGACGACCGCCTGATAGAGCAGAACAAAGGAACCGATGAGGGTGATTATTACGAAGATGACAATCTAATGGACAGGCCATACCCAGGCGGCCAAACGTTACGCCAAGTCGGCCACCACGTCCTAGACCTTTTGCACGACCCAGATTATGCCGATGCGCACATTGTGGTAGTTACGCATGCCCGCTTGATGCTAG
This sequence comes from Saccharimonadales bacterium (SeqCode), assembly GCA_035480095.1. Classification (GTDB taxonomy): domain Bacteria; phylum Patescibacteriota; class Saccharimonadia; order Saccharimonadales; family UBA4665; genus JAJZCD01. The sequence goes on from DATIIC010000015.1 coordinate 21,599, forward strand.
CAAACCGCGTAACGACAGGCAGGCAAGACTACCTAGCCCTACGCGACCAAGGCTTACCAAACGGCATACATGGCATTATGATTGGCAACTGCGACGTGGACACTTACGACCGCCCTGACCCAGCTAGTCCTTGGTTTACCGAAATGCGTGTCCGACAGACTTGGGGCGATAATCCGCTTGATTCTGGACTAATACCAATCCCACAGGAGTAATATGGAACGTTCTCAACCCTTACCCGAAAGAGTTCTTATGACTGATGCCGGCCAGCTGGCAGTTGAGGCTGCCGTGAGTGCTGGCGAATTAGTGGCCGACCGCGAGCAGCTCAATGGTCTAGTAGCCCATATCGGCACAGCCGAAGCAGTAAATCCCGCACTAGTTGTGCGTGGGCTAGAAGCCTGTTCGCCACATCTAACCATCCTGTTTGGTGCTGACATAGGCCTACTCCGCGCTGCCCGTCTAGGCGAACATACCGAAGCGGACTTGAGCGGCTTTGAAAGCTACGCTGAACTTTTCCCTGAGCCAGAACACAGACAAATCTTGCGCTTTGGTTCACTTGCCAGAGATAGTGGCAAATCATGGTGCGTTAAAGCGACCGGCGACAACAGAGAGCAGACCGCCTACAACACAGTTGTTACAGATGCATTACTAGATGCAGTTGATTCTGAAGTGATGGCCGATGATGCTAAAGAAGTCGTGCGTTTGCTAGTTGAATACGACATCGTAGGCAATGCCTTGCAGGGCAGATTCGACCAAGCAAAACTTGATGAGCTGCGCGCCAGGTGGCCAGTTCGCCTTGCCGACCAGCTTGAAGATTTTGTTGTTGCTTCATATTTGAGCGACGCCAGCGCCCACACTGCCTACCGTACTTTCACCGATATGGACACTGGCGAGGCAAGGCCGTGTGTAACACCAGAGGATGTATCACTCGATTTTCTGTTCGAGCCACCAGTCGACAGTAGTCCGTTGACTTTGACTCAGCCGTATCGCCGGGCAGTCGCAGCAATCTTTCCGCATCGCCGGGCAACTCACGATTTGATGCGTGATGACACGCCTCGTGAGCCTGCAACCGAACACGACTACCCCTACATAACGGAGGCAGACGGAATCTGGTCGGCCACAATGAGCCTTGATTCTCAGCCTTATGAAGTTGTGAAAGGGCAGATTGAAGCGTTTGCTATGTCAACTGGCGTCCCAATATCCGCATTCGTCAAGAGGGGTCGTGGCGATACTGTGAGCACAGTAACGCTCGTCCGTGACCCTAGCAGGCGTTTTGGTACTCCGCTGCCTGAAGTCTACGAACACGCTGCCGCACAGGTGAGTATTCTATTCGGCTGGGAACGCCAACAGAATCCTAGCCAGCGGCCTGATGTAAGTGCATGCGTTGGATTGCTTGAGGGCTACGACGAAGAAACGGGCACACTACACAAGCCTGTGGAAGTAGTTACTGCTTTGCTCGAACAAGGTAATGACGTGGCCTGGCAAACCGAGCCAACGACTCTAGTGTCCGCCCGTCGTGTTTTGAATGGGCAGCAATATGAACTACAGACCTGGGATGAGCGAGTCATGCGTGTAACTGGCAATCGCCGGGCGGCCGGTAGAAGCGAGGTTGCAAATCCGGCACTCCAGCGAGTAAAGGTGTTAGCTGGGAGCTTCAAGCAACAGCGATTCTTTGCCGAAGACGGTATCAGCAATAATACAGTTGCTCTTGCTGCGTAGCTCAAATCTATTTTCCTTCGGAAAACAGACAACCTCCATTTGATTACAAATGGAGGTTACTATAGGTGGCTGCAACTATCCTCAGTTCGTTGGTCCACCCCTCTTCAAGTGCTTTTGCCGCCCATTTCTGGGCTTTCTTGCGCAAATCGTCCCTATCACAAACTAAGAGTACGGTCGGATATGCGCTGCTCGTAGTCCATTCACTGCTATCGGCATGCTCTACGAGGTATTCAATCCTTTTCTTCATGATGGACTGCGGCATGGTGTCATCAAAACATTCCATGAGATAGTGCCTTACCTTGCCAGTCACTTCATCTTTTTCGAACCAAATGTAAGCATCTGGTTTTGGTTTAGGGAAATAAGCGAAACTAGGCGACAGCAGATAGCTCTTGGTGAAAAACTTAAAGCCATCCCCATATATCTCTAGAATCTTGCTATAGGCCGTAAAGATGCTGAGGCAGTGCCGTGCAAACCGTTCACTTACATTAGCATCATTACGCATATTCTTGAGTGCAAGCGGGTTAAAAACGTTCGGCTCATTTCTTTGCTTGAGTACCTCAATGCCTTTTGGCAATAGGTGATACGAGGCAAATCTTGCTTGTAGTCTGTAGCTGCTGTTATAGCGTCTAGCGATATACTCTTGTTCGCATAGAATGCGTAAGCGTTCATTCATGTATCTTCTAGTGACAGGTTTGCTCATGGTAGATGCCAATAAGTCGGTAGTGCCAAAACGGAATTTGTAGAGGGCGTAGAGTACCCGGAGCTGTTCTGGGTTAAGGGCTTTACGGTAGCGTGGTTGGTTTGGGTTTTTCATAATACCTACTAAGGTTATATATGTAATATATAGAAGGGGTAGTTCTAAAACAAATAACAGATGAGCTGTTGCACATTAGTATTCCTTTCGGGAGAACATTAGTTATGCACAGGTAACACCCTAAAAGGCTCTTGCAACTAACATTATATGGATAGTATACTATCCATATAATGTTAGCAAAGGGTACGCGATGAGTGCTACACAACAGTCTTTCCTTACAACTGAGTATGCCAGCCCCAGAGTAGACAGAAGCCCTCTAGCATCCATCGACGATGCTCTGCGAAATATATTCCCTACTCAAGCCGAAGAAACGCAACTGCAAAAGGCCCGCCGCACTCTAGGCAACTCGGCAATCGCGCTGACGGACGAGGAGCTAGAGGTACACCTGACCGAAGTACAGCACTTGATTGATTACTGGCTGGACACTTTTGAGCAACAGCTTTTCGATGGCATGACCCTGCAACAAATACTTAGAGAGGGGTAAGCGATGGCAGCCTCCTCTCTTGCGGAAACCGCCAATGATAAACGAAAAGCTGTCGTCTATTTGCGTGTTTCTACAGAAGAGCAGGTTGATAACTACTCCCTTGAGACCCAAGCGGATATATGCCGCAAAGAGGCAGAGCGCCGCAAGCTAACAATTGAAGAGGTCTTTAGAGAAGAGGGACGCTCGGCTAAAACCATCAAAGACCGCCCTACGCTTATTAGCATGCTTGAATATTGCCGCAAGAATAAGCGAGAAATTGGCGCGGTTATTGTGTACCGCCTAGACCGCATCTCTCGCCAGACTGCGGATTATTTAGCTATTCGTAAAAAGTTAGCGGAGTGTGGGATTACTCTTATATCTGCAAGTGAGCCGACTGGAGACACGCCTACTGATAGGTTCGTAGAGACTATGCTGGCCGGATTCGCACAAATGGACAATGATGTTCGCGGAGAGCGGTCGCGCAACGGTATGCGTGCACGCTTTATGAGCGGCCTCTACAACGGCTCTCCGCCCCTCGGTTACTCACGACAGAACAGCTACGCCGTAAAAGACCCAGAGACCTTTAGCGCCCTTCAGGCGGCTTGGGAACTTATGGCAACTGGTACAAAGACTCTGCAGGACATGGCTAGCATCCTCGACGAGCAAGGGATTCGAGAAAAGCGCAAAGGACACAAAGAAACCCGCCTCCGAAAACAAACGATGAGCAGAATCTTTCGTAACAAGTTTTATGCGGGCAAAGTTGTTTCGAAGCAATACGGGCTTGAAGTTCAGGGCCAGCACCCACCAATGATAAGTGAAGAGGTTTTTTACCGCGTCCAGGCAGTTTTGGATGGCCGAAACTACAATACGCCCATTGTGTTGGCGCGACGAACCCGTAATAACTCTGACTTCCCTCTCCGTCGAGTCGTCCGCTGTGGGCGCTGTGGACAGTCTTTTACGGGTTCGTGGGCCAAAGGTAAGCGCTCACTGTACGGCTATTATTTCTGTATCAAGCGTTGCGGTGCAAAATCTAACGTGCCGTTTACAGAGATTGAATCCGAAACAGCTGAACTATTAAAGAATATCAGCCTCAAGCCCGAGACGACTGCCCTAATCAACGCTTACTTGCGGCGGACTTACTATTTACGGATAGGCTCGCTAAAACAGAAACGAGACCAGGCGGATATTGAGCTTAAGAAGGTCTACGAGACCCGCCAGGCCCTTATTGAGAAGAACTTGAGCGGCATATACTCTGTGTCAGGCTCCCAATATACTGAACACCACTCCTCAATAGGGGCGGTACAATATAACGGAACAAGGAGTTTCAGTATATGGCTGCAAGGCATGACCCTAAAACCCGCAGCGAGGTACTCGCTGCCATTAAATCCGGTATGACACAGAGCGAGGCCGGCAGGCTGTATGGAGTCAGCTCGAAGACCATTAGCACCTGGTGCCGCCAGGACGTTGTTGGCGGCGAGAAGGATTACCTCACGCAGATAAACCAGCTCAAACGCGAGCTGGACAACGCTTACCGGGTCATTGGCAAGCTGTCGGCTCGTGCAGACCGCCCAAAAGGCTAGCCGCCCTGGACGAGGTCGAACCAGGATTCAAGCGGCGCTTGAGCCGCGTCGTCGGCATTGGCCGCACGAGCCTGTACAGCCAGTACACGACTCAGACGGGCAAGGATTGCCAAGCGATCTTGGAGCTGCGGGCCGCTCACAGCCAACATCCGCTGTATGGCGTCCGGCGGTTGGCCATCTACCTAGGCTGGAGCGAGAACAAAACCAGGCGCGTTCGCCGGTTATCTGGTGTGGTAGCTGGCCGCCCGCGCAAAGCCTACCACGGATACAAAGGTAAACCAGAGATTACCGCGCCAGCCAACCACTTGCACGCCTACGCCCTATTCAAGAACAGCGCTCGGCCACAAGACGGCATGGATTACAGCCCCATGACCCAAGAGGCTAATGCCTGGGCGCAGGACTTTACCTACCTGCGCATCCGCTCTGGTATGTTTTACCTGGCGTTGGTCATGGACCTAGCCACACGTGAGGTGCTGGGTTGGAAGCTGGGCACGAACCACGGCAGTGTGCTGACGCACACTGCCCTAATTCAAGCCCTGGGCGGCAACCCGCCGCCCAGTATCTTGCACAGCGACCGGGGCAGTGAGTACTTAAGCGAACGCCACGCCGCAACATGCCAGCGTTTCGGTATCCGCTTAAGTGCCAGCAAACCCGGCAGTCCCTGGCAGAATGGGTTCATGGAGCGTTGTATTAAAAGCATTAAGGAAGAGCTGGGAAGCCTCAGTGAGTACGACGACATTGCCGAACTGTACGTCGGCGTAGCCCACGCTATTGAGTACTACAACAACGAGCGCATCCACCTAAGCCTCAAGATGAGCCCAGCGGCTTACGCCGCTGGGCTTAAACGTCGAGACAGGGTGTTCGCTGAAAGGGTAGCTTGACAACGGAGATGCAGCAGAACGTCAAGCTATGACCTTGACGACTTTAATCGAGTACTCTTGCTAGCTAGTAAAGCATGCAAAATAATTGTGACGCCACAAATTCTTGCTGAAGTGGCAAATATAACCTTCGATATTCGACATACCGGTGGTTTTGATACTTATTTCAAGCAAGTTATAGAATTTGTCACGAAAACCCATGAAGAACACACCCCAAGGACACATTGACATCATCACCCTATCTAAACATACTTGGCAAGCTTGGGTTTGCGGACGCATCGATTGTAAATATCGCCAGCGATAAGGGCATTCTAGTACTGACTGACGATGGTGGCCTAGTCGGCGCGCTTTCTACTCTTGGACTGCATGCCCTAAATATCAACCATTTACGAAGTGCAGCCTGGCTGGCAGCAATCTGACCGGCAACCCCCAGGGCTAAGGCGATAGGTAGTTGTCATTCCACTTATTCTCTGGTAGAATAACAGGGTAAATATCAAATTCGAGCTGATGGAGCCGAAGGGCGACATCTTGGCGGTAGAGGAGATGTATTATCTCTTCGGAACGAATATAATATTTGAACTTTCCAAAACGGCACATTCTGCGCGCTAGCCCTGCGTCTCCGATGCTCACCGTACTAGAGTACGGTTCCGCTTCGGTGCTCGGCTAGCACACAGACTGCACCATTTTGAGAAAGCTCAAAAGGGAAAGGAGTAGGTTTTGCCTACTATTAACCAGCTGGTGCGCAAACCGCGTACCAAGGTGACTACGAAGACGAAGTCGCCGGCACTAATGAAGGTTGTCAACAACCTGAAGACCAAGAGCTACGAAAAGCAAGCGCCGTTTAAGCGCGGCGTGTGTGTGAAGGTGACCACCAAGACACCAAAGAAGCCGAACTCGGCCCTGCGTAAGGTCGCCCGTGTGCGCCTGGGCAATGGCTACGAAGTTTGGGCTTACATCCCCGGTGAAGGCCACAACCTGCAGGAACACGCCGTAGTGCTCATCCGCGGTGGCCGCGTAAAGGACCTTCCGGGTGTGCGCTACCACATCGTACGTGGTGCATTGGACCTCCAGGGTGTCGCCAAGCGCAAGCAAGGCCGCTCCAAGTACGGTACCAAGAAGGAGACCAAGTAATGAATGCTCAGCCAGAACAGTGCACCGGCCTGTCGGTTGGTGAGTTCATGGAGAAAGCAGAAAGCGGTGTTGCAGGTCAGTCCATGCACCTTACCAGCCCACTTAGGCGGGCAACCTGCAATCGGATTATAGCCTTGATGCAGGCTGACGGCGTGGAAATCCCAGAATGTGCTTACGAGGCAGATGTAAGCGGCACTGGGCACTACCTGCGCCAAGTGTTACGACCCATTGAGACCCAGGAGGTTAACCAGTAATGCCACGCAAAGTAACCAAAGCGCTCGTGCGCGACATCCCGGCTGACCGCATCTACAACGATGTACAGGTGCAGCGGCTAATCAACCGCGTGATGCGCGACGGCAAGAAGCAGATTGCCGAACGGCTGGTGTACACCGGCATGCAAATGGCCGCCGACAAGCTGAAGGTGGAGAACCCTCACGAAGTCTTCGAGCAGGCCATGGGCAACATCCGCCCGCACCTGGAAACCCGCAGCCGCCGCGTTGGTGGCGCCAACTACCAGATTCCATTCGAAGTTAAAGGCCAGCGCCAGAACCACCTGACTATGATGTGGTTTGTAGCTGCTGCACGCAGCCGCAAGGGCATGAGCATGGCCAACCGGATTGCGCTAGAACTGATGGACGCTTACAACAACCAGGGTGCGGCTGTTAAGAAACGCGAAGACACCCACCGCATGGCTGAAGCCAACCGCGCATTCGCGCACTTCGCGCGGGGTTAATCAATGAGTGAAGTAAAACCTTGCGCAAGGGTATGTAGATTTGCTGGTGCTGTTGAGTGCATCGACCTGTACGACGGTAGGCCTATTGAAGGTATCAGAATTTCTGAAGGTGGTGACACGGTTGCCATGGGCGTTAGCTTCCATGATGTCACTGACCCATCACTCAAAACAGGCACAGTTACAATTGACAACCCCCTGAGTACCTGGGGTTCTGGTGACCTCGAAAGCGCCGCTTTGACTGCCGAAGGTGCTATCGCAAGCCTGCGAAGCTCCGGTCGAAGGATACACACGCGGGTTCCTGGGGCGTAAAGTAGCCGCGACCGCTTGCGGTGCATTCTCGGAATTGAACCCTAAGGGCCGCATCGTGCTGAAGCCGGGCGTCCGCAGCGTTACTGACGCGCCTGGACAATAACTCATGGCGCAGCCACAAAGGGCGGCACAACAGAGGCCGTCATCTGTGCTATATTGACAACGGTGGTATAATGTATCATTAGAATATGTTTTACCATTCCGATGCAGCCGCACTAAAGCGGAGACGTGGCCTTCGCGGCGACGCACTCGAAAGCGCAGCCAAGGGCTACGAGCGCCATGGTTCAGTCATGAACGCCGAAGGTGAGCCGGTCCGAGTACACCGCACCGTCAAACTTGGCCAGCTGACTGGCCGCGCAACCGGGCTGGTTGCCGAATTCGAACCACCACTGCCCGATGGCCGCCGCCGCGTTACCATCGAAGCAAAATCAGACCTAGGCAAGGGCACCGGCGAAGCTGTCCGGGGTGAGCTGTTTAGCCACTTGGGGCATCTCGTTGCCGAACACAACCGGGGCATCAGGCTGTTGACTGAGCCGGAAGTGCCGCAAGAGGTGCAAATTGCTGACGACGGTTTCCGCGTGTATCCGCCCCAAGCTGCACCACAAGAAGTGGCATAACAGGATGGGTCGGTTGTAGTGGCAAGCGAAGCTGAACAGTCACTGGTAGTCCAAGGCGACGAATTCATCGAGCGCCTGACTGCGGGGCTCGCGGACAGGGATTGCCCGATTGCCGTCGCCATTGTGGCCGCAGGGGACGCGGTGCGGCAAGCGTGGGACAATGGACTGATTGACGAGGAAAGCGCGGCCATACGGGTGCACACGCTGGGGCTTAGGGCGCTCTCGCTAGCGGCCGCCCAGCGCCGTTTTGGCTGCCCCCGGCTGAACATGGCGGTAGGGGACGTAGCCAGGGATGCCGCCAACTACACCTGTAAGCTCCCCACCGGGTTGGTGGAAGGCTTTGCGTTCGGCAGCATGGGCGAAACCATGGGCAACCTGATGCCCCGGACGTCCAGGACACTCGGGTTTTCGCAGTAGCCGGCCGGGCAGTATACTTTGTGAAAACAGGCGCCGGGAGGCGCCCGTTTTGGCGTAGGGTTGCGGTGCGCCCGTCCCGCAATTACCGCGGACAGTAAGAATTCCCTGAATCTTCCCGCCGCCCTCCGGGCTATACTGTGCCCGGAAGGAGCGGCCATGCCGAGCACGCCAGAAAGGCAGATTTGTCCCACCACCGGCCTGCGATGCCAAACCAGAGCCTACTTGTTCGAGCTTGCAGGGAACGTTGAGGCCGATTTGCCGCCAGCGGCGGTGGGAAGTTTTCGGGAACGGCTGGCGGCCGCACACGGCGGGGCAGAAGAGCACTGCCGGCCGGACCTCTGTGGCATTGTGCCGCTGGGGGCGATTTTGGCAGTTATCCGTGCCGTTTCCGACGGGCTGGCGGCCGACCCCGGCCAGAACAACGGCGCAGCCGGGACGTAGCTAGGAGTTCCGCTACCTGGTCCATTCCTTAATGTATACGTAGTTGTACCATTCCTGCCGGGTGCCGGTAAACTCCCCCGATTGACGGTACGTGTCATACAGCACGTCAATCCACTGTATCCAGGTGTATTTGTCCCGGAGTTCGGGCCTCTGCCGGTCATATTGCTGCCGGAGAAGATTGTGCCTGCTCCTCGGCGAATCAATACGGTTGACCATATCAATCAGCGAGACGGTTTGGGCGTTGGGGACGCGCAGCTTGCCGGCGTTGGCGTTACCGTTGGGGCCGATGGTGGTCGGGCTGATGGCCTTCGCGATATTGTCGGCGTTCGTGACGGCATGGGCATTCCGGCCGCGGATGTCCTGCAAATCCTTGCTGACGTCCGGCGCTTGTTGCCGCGGGGGCGGGAAGGGCCGCAGCGGTTGGCGAGTACGGACGTCGTACACGTACATCTGGCCGTAGCTGTTCACCACTAACACTTCAGGATGGGCTTCGTTGTCTGGGGTGACCCGGGCCCGGATGGTCTGCAGCTCCGAGGCGTCGGCGGCGGCAAAGTCTCCCAGCTCGGTAGTAGTCTGCCTGGTCGCTCCCCAGTTGGTGTTGACATCGGTTGCGCCGTTAGCACTGCTGCCGGTCCGTGCGCCCGCCTCGGTGTGGTTGGTGAGGCTAGTGGCATTGGACGCCGCTATGGTGCCGGCTTCGGTAGTAGCTTGGCTGGTGACCCGCTCGCGCCTGCGTAGCTCTAGTAGCCCTTCGGTGGTTTCTGCCAGGGTGCGGTCGGGTTCGGCCAGGGCCAGGGCGCCCTGTGCCGCCACTGGCCGCAGTTCTTCCGGCAGGTCCTGAGTGGACAGGATGACCTGTATGCCTTCGCTGCGGTTGTCCCCGGCAATGCCGCGCAGTGTTGCTGCGGCATCCTTTTTGAAACCGGTCATGGCCATGGCGCCAATCTTCTGCCACAACGTCTTGCCGCTAGCTAGTACCTCCAGGGCACTGGTTAGCAGGTCGGCCTGGGCCCGGCCGCTACCACCCCTGCCAGTTACGCTGGCGACGATGATAGTAGTGAACGAAGGCGGGGCGGGTAACTGTGCCGGGGTGTCTGGCGGGGTGGGCGGGACGCCGCTGTCGGCCAATAGGTCCAAAAGGCTGCCAACGTTCCGGTAGAGCGGCTGGTTCGCTTCGCGCGAGGGTATGGTGACAAGTTTGTCGAGCTCCGTCTGCAGCTCATCGCTTAAGCCCTCCGGCAGGCCGAAATGTTGCGGGTACGGCTGCCGCTTTTGGCTGAGGACCGCCAAAGCCTTACGCAGGACATCGGGCGTCGGGCCGATTGTAACCGGCTCACTGCGGCCATAGACAAGCGCCGTCCGGGCTAGCGCGTGGCAAACGTCACGGAGGGCATCGGCAATGTCCCGCTCCCTGGCCTTGTCGGTGCTGCTGGCGGCAGCCAGGGTGTTCGCTTGCTGGTCGGGGGTCAGGCCGTACAGCAGCCCTAAGGGGTCAGTCTGGATAACGTGGTACCAAGGGTCGGCCGCTGCGGCATCCACCAAGGGGTCGTTGGCCAGCGGGGTATAGCGGGCGACCAGTATGTTGTTTGGGCCCGGCACGCGGTGGTCCCTCGCCCAGTTTCTGTTTGCCTGCCGGTGGTGCAGTATGGCGATGCTGACCACTGTCTCGCGCAAGATTGCCTCGCGGTCCTCCGGGTACTTGCCCAGGACGGTCACGACCGGTTCGGCGGCCAAGATTTCGTCGTACGCATAAGTCTGGGGTGCGGACTGCCCGCCGGGCTGCTGCTTTATTTCAGCTTGGCCGGTAACGGTGGGTGCTACATTGTGCCCGGGGTGCGGCGAGACGGGTGCTCCGGGCCGCCCGGCGAGCCCGTCCACGGGCCCTGCTTGTTCATTTGGTCTGATTGCACGCTGCCCTGGCATGGTTAACTCCTCTCGGCTCCCGCCGTAGCCTTGTAAGCCTGGTTGCGTTCTTTGAGCCGCTCGGTGGCTTTCCCGAACAGGGTAAAGATAAAGTCCTGGGCGCCGGGCGTACGGCTCAGGCCATAGTTAAAAATCAGCCCGTCGCTGACGATTCGGTTCCAGTCGGCCCTGTCTGCCTCCCGGCCGGCGAAAATCAGGTCGGCCAGGCGCCAGCTGCGCAAACGGCCATTGTTGTGCGCCCGTTCCAGGTCGAGCTCTTCCTTGGGGGTGTCAGCCGGGCGCTTTATGCTGGTGACAATGTCGTCAGTGACGGATTGCCCGGCGGCCGACCACCGGTTCCGCGGAAATGCCTTGGTAACCGGTGAAATCTCGTAGCCTGTGCGCCTGATGTGCTCGGCGGTGTGCCGGTCTATGCTGGCCAGCTGTTCGGCCAGCGTTTTGCCCTCGAACTTGGTGCCGTAGAACTTGTTCCACTCACGCATGTTGATGCCACGCTGGTTTTGACGTGCCCCGATGGCTGCATCCAGTTTTTGCAGCAGTGCAGCATAGCTGACACCGGATTGGCGCAGCGGAACGGACAGGTCGATGATGCGGAACAGTACGTCGGTTTCGTCCCGGTTAAACTCCGGGCTAGTGGGACGTTTGGCGGCCAGTACTTCGGCTAAGTGTCCCCGGACGGCTTTCGTGGTGTCTTCGCTGTCGGCCAGACGGGCGAAATCTAAGACCGCCGGATGGTCGGCGCCGATGCTTTTGGCATCGGGGGCTGCAAGGACGGCCCCCACTACCCGACTAAGCACCCGCCGCGCTTCCTTTTCGACGTTCTGGCGGACGTCGCGGGCGGTGCGGCCGGGGAATGACCCTAGCGTCTGGTAGCGGGCAAGCTCTTTGACGGTAGGCGCGGGCGCTATCATGGCGGCGATGACCTCGTCGCGTACCGGCGAGTAATGCCCGCTGTTCAGGTATGAATCTTTCGCTTCGAGCAAATTACGCTGCGGGGCGGTTTGGCGGCGCATCTGGGCGAGCATGTTGGCGGCGACGCGGGCACGGATGTCGCTGGGGCGGATGGCGTTACCGAACTCTATCGGGCCGGTGGCCAGCATGTCGGCAGCATCTTGGGCCATGACGTCCCGGATGGCCGGCGTTAGCCGCTGCGATGCCAGATAGTCTTCGTCCAGCAACTGCCGCATGGGGCCGACAATGGTGGGCATGGGGTGCCGGTCGGCGTCGGAAAGGGTGGCGTCGATGGCCCACCAGAGGATTTTCCGGCCGGCTTCGGTGTTAAGCAACGAATCTGCGGCCCGCTGGCGCTCGGTTACGGTGTAGAACCGGTCGTAAATGCCTAGGTCGGCAATCGCGCGCCCGTCCCGTTCCAGCGTACCGCGTTTGGATGGGCGGGTGGCTGGATTTGGCGAGGCGACACGGAGCATTCTGGCTCCGGGACCAGTGTATGCCCAACAGCCAGTCTCAAGCTCTCCGACGGCCTCTGCCGCGTCAAAATCAAGCCGGCCCCCTCTTTCAATTATCTTGTTGCGGGTCTCAATGTCGCTGACCCGGCTGGCGAACACCTGTCCCACGTTGGCGATGACCGTGGGGTGTAAGTCAATGAGATCTTGTGTGCCGATGACGACGCCCAGGCCAATTTTACGGAAGGTTTCTTTGATGTGCTTGGCGTTCTGGGCGCCCGTGGGGTTATTGCCGAAAATGGTAGCTTCGTCGACGATGACGAGCGCCCGGAGCGGGCAATCCTCGCCGTCCACGGGAGCAATATCACGCAGATGTGCTGCTAGACCGCCGAGGAAGGTCGCGGCACCCTGGTCACGGCTGCTTTGTTTCGCAAGCATGCCAAGCCGCCAGACCGTAATGCCGCCAACACCCAGCATTTTTGCATAGCTTGCGGTGGAGCCGTGGCGGTACAGCGTCTCGGCGGTGCCTTGGAAGTCATTTTCGTACTGCGACACCGAATAGCCCTCGATGGCCCGGCGCTCTTTTGATTCATAGCCGGTGTCGGCGATTTCCTCCTTAATGCCGGCAGCCACGCTAGGCTGGGTGGGTGGGGCGGGCTCGCCGAACGGGTAGCGCGGCTCATCGGTGGCGGTGTTGACACCTTCGGCTTCGAGCGCTTTCAGCAGACCCTTTAATAGCCATTTTTCGTACACACGGTGGGCTTCTTCGTCGAGGGTGCTGCTGGTAATGGCAATGGTGGCCTCTTCGGCTTGACGAACCCACGAGTTGTTTCCGGCACGTTGCAGCGGGTCCAGGGTGACACGGTACTCATCCTTGCCAGGAGTGATGACTCGTACGGTTGCGCGCGCAGGGTCGCCTGTGAGGGCGGCAACGCGGTTAGCCAGGCTTTGTCCCCAACTATTGTCGTAGTCGTTGATGTCCCGCCACTCCTGCGCCGGCTGTCCGGCCTCCATCACAAAGACCGGTATGCCCAGGGCTGCCGCCTGCGCCGCCATCTCCTCTAGCGCCCCAGTTTTGCCCGAACCCGGAGGGCCAACATATGCGGTGCCCCGGGTAAGGGCGCTTAAGGAGCACTCCAGGGGGCCTAATTGCCGGGGGCTACCATCAGGGTTGTCCAGGTTGTCGAGTAGGTGCGTAAACGCAATGGTAGGGTCGGTCGGTTTTTCATAATCCAGGGCGAAATTGTAGGGGGTCTTTTGGTCAAAGCCCGGCACGCCGTGTTCCCGGTCAAATACTGTCAACTGGTTGACCACGTCCTCCAGGCCCATCACCCGGCGGTCCCCCTGGCTGCGTGCCGCATGGGCGTCTTGCCGGCTCGTAAATTCCTGCGGCTGGCCGTCAGGGCCTGCCACGACTTCCCAGCTGGTGCGGCTGCCGTCTGCCGGCAGGGCGGCAAGCGCGGCGGCTTCGGCCCGGCGCAGGGTGCCACTGTCCGCCGCGCCGACAACGACACTTTCCTCGACTAACCCCTGGTTGGCTTGCCGCCATAAATCCTGCCGCCGGGTTACCAAGGCTGCCGCGACATCTTCATAGCCGGGTGTAATGCGGAAGCCCTCGGCCTCGCGGGATAGCCCCCGGATGGTCGCGCCCACATCTTCCTTGGACAGGCCGGTTACGCTGGTGCTTAGTGTCCAGCCCGTGCCGGCAGCCTGGCGCAGCCGCTGGATGTCCAGCTGGCCATCTTGGGTGCCCGTTTTCTCGCCGGGCTCGCGGCTGTCGTACCAAAGCTGCCGTTTCAGGCGGCTCCAAAGGTTCATTTGGGCAGAAGGCAGCTCGTCTGTGGTCTCCGCAAGTGTGGCGTTATGCGGCACGAAGGCCGGTGACACATCGTAGCGGATCGAACCATCGGCGCCACAACTGATTTCAAAGCTAAGCGTTTCGCCGTTTCGGATGGCGGTGGCAGCCTCCCGCAGGTTGACAGTGCCCAGGTCCGGTTCCTGTTCGGTGGGCTTCGGTGTGCGGTTGACGCACTGCAGCGGCCGTTCGTGGGGCAGCAGCGAGGCATGGGGTTCTGCGACGGTGGCTGTCTCGGCTGCCAAGGCCACAACATCTGCCGGCTGCGAGCCCATGGGTTCAAACTGCCCAACCGGTTTTGCCTCTTCACCTCTAGGAAGTCTCATACTGTGCCCAAAAGCTTCACGGTCTTTGTGAAGCAGTGTTGACTATACACTAGTATATTTAGTACTGTTTGTAAACAGAGCAAATTCATAGCCTGATTGACCCAGGGGGCAGGAAAGAAGTTATGGAAAGCGGCGGAGACAGCGGAGCAGACGTAACCAGCGCCGATGCGGGGGCGGTTGAAGCAGGTGGGACGGCCGATGCCGGCACAGTAGACAGCGCAGCCGACAGTGGCAACGACTTTACGGACGCGGCGGGAGAGCAGGGCGACGGTGAGGGATACGGCGAGGCGGGTGGTAGCGAGGCGAATGATTTTACAGATAGCGGCGTAGACGCTGGGTACGATGATTCGTTCGCGGGCACCGTAGAGGGGGTGATTAGCGACGTTGATGCGGCACTGGCTGATTCCAATGACGGCTATGACGCCACCGAGGCGTCCGAGGCGGAAATGATGGAGGAGAACGGAAGCCGGGGTGGCGGCGTTGCCCAAGACCTGGGTGGCTTGAGCCTGGGGCAAACAGTCGAGGTTGGCGGGACGGCAGAGGTTGCCGATGTTGCTGCCGATGTACCAACTGACACTGCACAAGACGACGGCGGCGAGCCTGGTGCTGAAGATGCCGGCAGCGAGTCGGATGCCGAAACAACTGCAGCAGAAGGCACTACCGAAACGGCGGATGACGGCGAGGGTGCCGAACCTACCGACGGAACGGAGGCGACAGACCAAGCGGATGTCGAACCAAGCGGGGGAATGAACGGTGCTACCGGTGAAGACATGGTGGACGCCGACGCCGAGTCGGCTATACCGTCCGAAGCCGGCCAGGAAGCTGGTGCTGAAACTGATGGTGCGCCCACTGGCACCGGTGAGGCTGATACCGAATCAGATACCGAAGCCGACGACGCGGAATCCGTAGAGGCTACCGATGCCGAGGATTCGGTCGGACAAGCGGATACAAGTGAAGGTGCTGAACCTGCCGAGGCGGGAGTTGAGGCCGAAGGCAGCAAGGACGCTGCAGAAGCTACCGCCGAACAGTTGGACGGCCATTCGGCGGAGCCGGGTGAAGGTGAGCCGGCAGATTCCGCAGCAGACCCCGAGCCCACCGACAACTTGGAAGATGCCGAGCAAGCCGATGAAGAAGCGGAGCAGCCGGAAAATGAAGCAGACAGGCCCGACGAAGAGGACGACCGAGAAGAAAAACAAGAAGAGAATGAAGATTACCGGGACCGGATTAGGCACTATGAACATCCCGAACTGCTCGAACGGGAGCATCCCGAGAAAAAACCGAACGATTCGATGGGAGGTGCACCCAAATCATTCGTCGATAATGGCAAAGGTCTCCAAAAGATATTCGCGGCAGTTACTAAGCCGGTACGGCAGTTCTTTACCAAGGTAGAGGCAGATGACGTACCTGGTGAGGACGGCAAATTTGGCGTCACTATCGATCGGCGAGGGGCTGAGATACGAGACACGGTGGAGGCCAAGTCAAAAGACCAGGCAACACGCCGGGCCCGCTGGCGCAATACTTAGTCGTCTTCAGAAAGGACGTCGTTCCTGGTGCAACGGTTGGCTGCCGCCAGGATGGCCCGGCCTAGCACTTCGGCCGGGGGGTGTTCGAACGTTTCGACGTCTTGGTTGCGGATGACGTACCCGGCCGTCACCTCCCCGTTATTGTCATCGTCGTAGGCATCAGTAGGCGCAACGTCGACTTCGTTTCCGTACCGAACCAAGCGGACTAGCCGGGCAACTTGTACTAGATGGTGCATATCGCTCACGCCCACCCGCTCACGCAAGTGCTCGGCGCTTTGGGCCGTCTTAGACTCAGTAGTTTGGTCTAGCGCTACCGGTAGCCCGTCATTAAAAGAAGCACTGAGTGCCTGCAGCGCGTTCACGCCCATCACCACCGGCCTCGCCAGCCCCACCTGGATAATGGCGACATTGTCGACGAACATGTTGCCGTCCACTGCGCGCTTATGCGGCTGCAAGTACACACTAGAGTCGGTAAAATAAAGGTCTACTGCTGCGTCGGGAATTTCTGCGCTCATCTTGGAATCTCCACAAGGCTTAATAGTATAGACCATACCGTCGAATCTACCTTTAAGGTTTCTAACCGGTCCAGATGTGCTTCGGTAAATCCGGTGTCGGGCAGTGCCAAGGCGACCTCCCGTTCCCGGACGGTGCGGGTATACGCCGGCTGGCCGTTGATTTCGGTTGGGCTGTAGTCCTTGGCGAGCTTCATGTAGTGGCGGACTTTGGCTTCGAACCTGGCCGGGTCTTCGTACGTCGGGTCGGTTAAGTCGAGGGACTTCACACTGGTGGCTGCCCCTCGGCTAGGGTCCCAGAGGTCGATGGTGGGGTGGTTGGACTGTAGGTGGACGGTACCCGGATGGTCTTCTTCCCACATTTGCGCCAGGGCGTCCTCTACCCGGAAGCCCCGGCCGTCCGGCCCGGCCGCCTTCAAATCCCAAACATGGTCAGTCCGCAGCTCCTGGAAGGCTTCGGGCGTAATCGGCCGGACGAGGCCTTCGAGCATGGGCGATGAGGCAATCAGCTGGCCGGTCTCGCCGAGTTCGGGCTCGGGCTCTGGTGGCTGCCCGGGCTCCGGTGCGGGTTCGCGCTCCCGGACGGTGACTGTGGCGGTGTCTTTCACGGCGCCACCGTCACCCGGCGCTGTTTCGCTGTCTTGCCCATCGGTTTCTGGGACGGCTTCAGCCATCGCCGTATCGGTGGGTTGCTCCGCCGACGGTGCTTCCGTGGCCTCCTCTGTCTCTGTGCTGGGTTCGAGATTCGTTACGGCGGCTTCAGGTACGGCCGCAGCATCAATCGTGGTGCCCGTAGTTTCGCCGGCTTCAAAGTGCTCCAGGCCTGCACTGCCAAGCCCCCGGAGGGTGCCGCCCCCGGCGTGGCCCGTACCGGCCGCTAGCTCTGTGTCCGGCGCCTCGTCGTACTCATCGCTGTCGCCCGAGTCGGTAAACTCCAGTGCTAACGCACCAACCGTCTCTTCTAGGTTACTGCCTGGGGAATCGACCTGGGCGTCGTGCCTGCTGCCGTCTGTAAAATCGCCCTCGCCGGCGTAGTCGTATCCATCGCCCTCGCCTGTGTCTTCGCCTGAATCTACCAAGCCGGGAGAGTCATGGTTTGCCTCGGCACCACCGTAATCTGCCCCGCCCGCATCAACCGGTATAACGTAATCGCTTCCGGTATCTGCTCCAACTTCGCCGCTGGTTTCAATCACGCCTCATCCTGTCGCCTGGGTCACCAAACCTCTCGGTCTGCTGCCTTTACCCAAACAGTACTAGATGACGTAGTATATAGTCAACGCCGGTTTCGTGCTAGGTGGCGGTATGTGACGACAGTAGGTATGTAAGGAAAATCAGCTATGATGTTCGGCAGCTGTGGCAAGTGAGACGCTGGCCTAGTAGCCGTACGGGCGTCGGTATTCTTCCCAAGTCAGGCCGGTACCCTCTACCTCACCGTCGCGAGCGTACTGTGCAAGTACTACCGCCCAGTCCCTAAAGCGTCCAGATGGATTTCTGTGGCTGCCGGGTGACCTGTGCTGCTCCAGGCTATAGGCCATCCGGTAATGTTGGTATGCTTGTGTCTCAGTCATTGGGGGTAGGTTACTAGTTGGGCTACCGGAGGCGCGGCGGGGTCGCGGGACAATATCCCGGTCGCTGGGGGGATTTGGTGTTTCGCTTGAACCTGGAAGGGCAGGGGCAGACGGGGATGGGAAGGTGGCTGCCTGGCTGGCTTTGATTTCGTTCAGCTTGGCGAGGATTTCGCCAATGGCATCCTCGACTGATTCGTCGGGCGGTGGCGGGAATTCGCCGCGGTACTCCCGCTGTACGATGCCGTGTAACCCTTGGCCATCTCCGTAGGAGTCGATGACTGCTATTTCGCCGCGATTGATATTCCCGAGCTCGGCCGGCCGGGCGCGGGGGCCTTCGCCAATTGCAATGTTTTTCCCAAGGCTGAAGCCCATGCCTTCACTGGTACTGCTGCCGTCCGAAGTGCTTTTGCTATCGGTGATTATCATCAGGTTACGCACGCTCTCGCTGGTTGATTCGTTGTCGCCAGTCCCCTGGTTGCCCGACAGGCCGGCGCTGATGCTGGTAACATCCTTCCGCATAGTCGTTCCGAGCACGCGCGAAATGACTGGTGCCTGTACCGAGTCGTTGTCCAGGACGCCGTAAGCACCACGCTGTATGAGCGGCACGGTTCTTTCATTGACATTGCCCACCGTAACCAGCAGCTGTATGCCACGTTTTTCGCACAGGTCGATGATTTCTAAAACGGTCGTATGGTCGGTTTTGTCGACGTTAGAAAGTATGACCATCTCGGGCTGCTCAAACGGATTTTGCTGGGCCAGGAACGGCAGCAAGCCGGCCGCCAACAGCCCGCTTTCGCCTACCAGCTGCTTGCCATATGCCGTGGGTGTCACGTTAAACTGGAGGAGTGTGTTGCAGCCTACCAGGTGCTGGTTGGCAAGCTTCATGTTCGGGTCCATGTGGGCTACCGGCAAGATTTGCTTAGGGTCGGGGTCGGGAATGGCTTTGTCGAGCCAGGTGCCGAGCGACTCAAGCAGCGGCCCCACCTGCTGCTTCATCTGCGGGGTAATGCTGTCGTTGACGGCGGTCTGTTGTTTGCTGGTGAGATTAACCTCGCCAATTAGAGAGTCCATGGGTATGTCGCCAAACAAGTCCAGGCCGGAGGTTTGTTCGGGTGCGGGCAGGCCGCCGCGCTGCAGGCGGATGGCGTCCCGGACGTCCACCAAAGTGGGTTTGGCCGGGTTGCCGGCTTCGTCGAACGTGCTCCTTTCTAGGGCGGTAACCACCCGGGTTAGGACGCTACTGTAGGCTGTGGCGGTACGCGAATCGCCGGCGGCCGGGCCAGTGCGTGGGTCGCCAGCAGCTGCGGCGGTACCCAGGGCTTCGGCAATTTGTTCGGCTGTTAAGGTGGAAAAGACGCCGTTCCGGTCGGTGGTGAGTGTGCTAACTGGTTGGATGGACGAACGCTCGACAGTTTTTAAGAGATGCGATGAGTTGGGCTGTGGTTCAAAGTCGGCGGCGATAATCAGGCCCGTTTTGCCCTTTGTACTCATGTCCTCTAGCTTGCTGCAAACAATTTGGTAGGTGGCAGCATCCCGGCCGGCGTTGTCACCCGCCAGGAGGTTAATGCGCCTTTCCTTGGCCAGGCTATCGTCGAATGGCTCCGGTACGAACCGGGCTTCTACGTCCTGGTCCGTAGCCTCCCGGGTCCGGGTGTCTTCTGGCGGCAGGGGCTTGCGGACGGCGGTGCGTCCCAGGTTGCGTAGGGTTTCGTCGTCCTGCTCACTAGCATCGGCTTCCTGTGTGTCGCGGGTTTCGGGGCGCTTTGGCTCGGCTGCGGCAGCCTGAGGCGGTGGAAAATTGTCCGCTACTTCCTCAGCGTAGTCGTACGGTGCATCCTTAGGGGTGTGGTCAAATTCTGTCATACGGCTATGCTCCTGCCCTTGCTCCTGCCCTGGCTATGGCTGCATTCGCCATTTGCAACGCTTTCAGCTTTATCCCCTCGGTTTCCAGGCTATAGATGTGGTCGGCGAACAAGTCTCTTAGGAATATGGTGCCGGGCAGGGGGATGGTTATGTCGCCGCCCATCAGCAGGCGCTGGCCGGCTTGGTCGCCCCATAATTTTGCGGTGTCGTTGTCGCCGCGCTGGTAGAGTGTTACCAGTGAATAGTCAGGGTCTTGGCCGGCGTTATGCGCGCGGCGCTGCCGGTCGAAAATCCTGCCCTGGATGACCGCCGAAGATTTAACGAGGTTGGCGACTACATTGTCAACGGTGTCGCCGCCGGCTAATAGGTCCGGAGCAAATAGGATGTCGGACATGGTGATGGTGTATGAGAGCGTGGTTGTCCGGGCCTTTTCGGCGTTCTCAACCGCCTTTTGCTGGTGCCGGGCTAAGTCGCCTGGGCGCTCTAGGTTGTCGGGGAAGTGCTCGCCGTAATCTTTCTTGAAATCACTCAGGTCGATGGCGGGCCGGTGCTTATGAGCCTCGATGCTTCGCGTTAGGGCTTCTATCATGTCTGGGTAGCCGAGTGTTTCGGGGGTGGCTTGGACGGTGTAGTTGCGAAGGACTTTGTCTAGGTTGGCCGCTTCCGCAGGTGTTAGCGAGTCACGCCTGGTGGCGGCTTCAACCGCATCCTGCATTACTTGCCGGACTTCCTCGGGTGGTTTGTAGCCAACCAAGCGCTTGACGTTGGTGACTGCTGCCTTAAGCGCCGCTTCATCTAAATCGGGGTTGGTCACAGCGTCTACTACTACCTTGGTGGCGTCGTCCGTCATCACTGTTTTAAGCCGGTCCAGCTGTTCCGCGCCGGTATTGCCGGAGATGCGCTGGCCAAACGAAACCCGGAACTTGGGTGTGTCTGGATGGCGCGGGGCGGTGGTTTCAGCAACCAGGCGGTCTTTGATTGGGGTGTAGTACCCAAGGGGTAGTTGCAGGTCAAACATGCCTTTGGTGGGGCGGTCGGTGCCGTGGACTTGTGCCAGGAGGTCGGCGGACAGGAATTTAACTAGAGCACGGGGGTCCAGCCTGACATGGGTGTGCGGGTGCACGGCGTTCATGAGTTCGGGCCGGGAGAAGACTGCCAGGGTTACGGCTTTCACGATGGCGCAGTCGCGTATTTTGGCATCTTCGCCTTCCCTGGCTTGCAGCTTCGCCAGCATGTCGCCGGAAATTGCGCCAATTTCGTGGCCGGTAACGGTCAGGATGGTGTTTAGTTCGGCGACGCCGCGCACCATGTTGCCCAGCTCATCTTTACGCAGGAAGCTTTTGGCTGCAACTTTGATGTCATCGTCATAAAACTCGGGGTCAACACCCTGGTCAATGACTGCCTCCGGCCCGGCGACGTGATGTTCGCCGTGTGCAATCTGCGTCGGATTGGTAGTCTGGAAGCGGACCGGGCCGTCGGGCATGTTGCTTCCCTGGTACAAGCCCTTGCCCTCGGTCGCACTGCCCAAAAATTGCGGCAGCGGGATGCCCATGCGTTCGGCGACAAACTTGCGGTCGGCGGGGCTGTTCATTTTCAGCGCCCACATGTTTTCGGTGTTATCTAACACGTTTGTGTCGATGGTTTCCAAATCACCTTGCTGGGCAATGATGGTAGACTGGCCCAGACCGCGGACGCGGGTAAAGAAGTGGCCATTGTCCCGGCCGGTTTCGGTGTGCTTGTTGAAGATGCCGCCGGTTTCGTCCATGACGAGCATTAGTTTTGTTTCGTCAATGTCACCGCGGATGCCCTTTTTGACCTTGTCTGCCTCCAGGGCGGCAGCCAGTCCGCGGAAAATGGCCGTCATGGCGACGCGCTTGGCGGTCGGGTCGGTAATCTTGCCCAGTTCGATGACGGTCACGCCCTTGCCATTAATGACGGCTTCCCAGTCAATGTCGTAACCGCCCTGGAACAGCTGGCCGGGAATGCCGCTGAGCGCTTCGCGCAGGGTGGTCTCGGTGAAGCTGCCCAGGTTACCTTTCATATCTTTGGCAAATTCGGTGCTACTCAGGACCTCCTTGATGGCGACAGCTACCATGTCCATGTCCGGTGTGGGCGGGCTTGAGCCGCGGATGCGCGGCTTGCCAAGCTCCATGTCCCAGCCCACTTTTTCGTGCGCTAGCTCCATGGCAGCGCGGGCGAACTTTTGGAAGACACGCACGGCTTCCGGGTCGTGGATGTTGCCAGATAGGGCTTTTAGGGCGATGGAGATTTGTTCGAGCGGAGTGTTGCCAGTTAGCCGGAGCAGGTTGATGTTGGCACGGACGCCGTCATCGCCGGGGCAGATACGGTTGATGTTTGCCCGCTCTGCGGGTACGCCCAGCCCAGTTATCTGGCTGGAGAGCTTCTCGTCGTAGTTACCGAACTTTTCGAAGTCCACAATGACCACGGCTCGGCCGGCGTCTGGGTTACCTTCGGCCTGGCTGCGCTCGTAGTCTTCCTTTATAGCACCGCTCACCAGCTGGCGTATTAGCACGGTTTTACCGCTACCTGACGACGCTGCGATGATGCCGCCACGCTTGAGTTCCAGGTCGCTGACGTGCAGTTCGCCGGCGGCTTCGCCATTGTTGTCTAAGATTTCACCAACAGGAATAGTGGCAATGCCGTCCCGGATGGTGCGGCCGGCGGCGAAGGTTTCATAGGGCTTCATGCCCAAGCCGGGCACCGGTATGCGGGGGTATTTCACTTCCGACGAGAACTTAGTCGCGGAAACATAGGCGTCGGGATCCCGTTCACAGGCCCGGAGAGCGTCTTCGGCGGTGTCGAAGCATTGGACCCGCTGTCTGGAATCGAGCTCTGGGGTCCAGGTGGTGGATTTGTCGGAGGTTGTGCCCGTAGCGGCAAACAGCCGCGCTACCTTATCGAGGTCAGCCGGGTCCTCTACGCCAATTACCAGGCTGCGCCGGACCATGCCGGCATCGGCACCAATGTCCAGCTCGCTCTTGAGGGCGCCTAGCTTGCCAGTCAGTTTCTGCATGCTGGCGGTGCCGGCAGCGATGCTTGCTGCGTTGCTCAAGGAAGCACCAATCCTGGATTGCATGTCGGACGACACACTTTCGCCCTCCATGACGATGTGGTACGCATCACTATACTGCGCCAAGAAAGGGACGAGGTTGAGGCTGGCAGTAGGGCCGTTTGGTTGGGCCGGCTGGCCGCTTGCTTCCGGGGCAGGCGCCAGGCGGACGCCATTAATGCGGGCATAGGCCTTAAACTGTGGTGCCGCAGCCGGTTCGGCCGATCTGGGGACCTCGCTGTTTTCTGCGTACTGTGGTACGAGCGAGTCGGTGGCATGGAATATATTGGGCCCACCAGCAGTTGTGCGAGTGATTTCCAGCCGCTGGTCTTCCCCATTGCGGGCGGCTGCGGAAACCTTGTTCGGGCTGGCTCCGGAGGCAATTTGGGCGGAGTCTTCATCGCCGCTGAACTTGGCAAGCAAATTGACTTGCCGCATGCCGGGCTCTTCCTGATGCTCGCCAGCTTTCTGATGGTCGGCTGCTTCCTGGTTGGGTTGTGGGGCATCGGCTGGTTTGGTGGTCTCGGGCCTGTCGGCGGGAGCTGGCCGAGGTGGTTCGGCAGGCTGTCGGGCGGCTGCTTCTTCTCTTGCGGCCGCTTGCCTGTCCAGCTCGTCCTCGTATGCTTCGCTGGCGGGGATTTCTACGGTGGGCTTGGCAGTGTCCGTTGGAAGTGGCGGGGGTGCTTCAAATCGATTTTGTAATTCCGGGTTAGGGTCAAATTCCATAGTGCTTCAGATATGTAGTGGGTAGTAGACACGTTGCAGACAATCTTATACAGTAACGGGGTTCTTAAATAACTCCAATTAAGGCTATATATGTTTGAAACCTCTAGCTCAGGCGCAGGTCAAGAGTATGATTCCTACGAACCAGTTGATGATACACGTTTTTCTGGTGATGCAAAAGAGGATTCACCAGCAGAATATGGCGAGACCGGTGGCGGGCATGAAGCGGGACGTCCAAATGTTGCCCGCACAATAGGTACCCTAGGCACGAGTGAGGCCTGGGAAGACCGGGAGGATGCCCGGATTGCGGCAGCACAGGAGCAGGCGAAGCAGGCCGAAAAGGAAAAGGAGGCGGCGTTAGCCGCCGAAGCTGAGGCTGCTGCGGATGAGCCTGAAGCGGCCGACGCGACTAGTACTGCGGAAGTCGAGGCCGCAGGCGACCAGCCCGCTCCGGTGGTAGTCACGGCAGAGACTGATGCTCCAACTGTCGCCGAGGAAGAGCAGTCCACGGCTGAAGCGGCCGAACCAGATGACGCGGCTGTACAGGTGACCATACTACCAGTTGAGGTACCGGTGGAACCGGCGAGCCCCTCCATAGACATACCCCAGGCAGACCAGGATGCTGGGGGAGAAATTGAGCCGGCAGCACCCACGCGGATTACCGAAGTGCTGCCGGTAACGGAGGGTCCGGCAAAAACGGCGGACACGGCAGAGGCCGTCCCAGAAATCCCACCTGTGGCAGCAGAGCCAGTCCGGCCGTCGGCCGAGGCCTCACCGCCTGCCGAGGCCGAGCTGACACCGGAAACGGATAGTACCGAGGCACCGGCAACCGGCCAGGCGGAACACGCTACCCCAGAGTTCTCGGACACTAAGCCGTCCGACATCCCAGAGGTTGCGCCGGCCGAACGGCCAATCACGACGGAAGGCACGGCAGAAACGCGCGAAGCAGAACCGCCGACTGCAGCGCCCACCGGGACGGCGCTGCCGGACATCGAAGTTCCGTCGGTGCCACGGCCCGAGGTGGACGCCGCAGCCGAACAGGAACCGGTGCAGCCCGGAGCCGACGTCCCGGGCCCGGCTCGCGAAGTGCCGCGCCAAGCTCCCCGCGAATCACCGGCGCGTGATACGTCGAGGCTCGCCCTAGCTGTTGCACGCAAAGCCTGGACATACGCGGAGGTAGCGGCCCGCCGGGTGACCCCCAGCCCTAGTGTCAGACGGGTGGGCGGCGGCATATTCTCGATGATTTTCGGAGGCGTGCGGCTGCCATTTTGGATGGCCAAGGTGGAGGTTGCCAAGGGCGGGATTAAAAAGGTGGGGCATGGGAAGTACCAAATTACGGTGACGACCACCGAAAAGGACGAAAATGGCCAGCCTATCGGGTCCAAGATAATCCATACCCATGGGTCCGGGCTGATGCTGGCGAAATTCAGGGCCCGGGCACAGTACGCCATAGCCAGGTACGACCGGCATATTAGAGTTAAAAATAGAGTTAAAACAATAGGAGGCTCACATGCCCGACCACGGTTCTTCCGATTCTGAGCGGTACCTAAATCCTGACCCAATCTGGGCAGAAGTGTTTGCCCCAGCACCAGAAAATGATGGGTCGGACAGGCCTGCAGAGCGCTCCGATAACCAGGAGGCGCCGGACGACCCACCCAGGCCTACTCCGCAGCCAGCGCGCACCTACGCGCTCGTCCCGCCCGGCCGTGCAGCCGATGAGCTGGACGAACCAGACGATGCAGATGACCCGGATGACCCCGAAGTGTCCCAGCCGCCGGAAGCCGGACGCGTCGTCGAGGGCGAGGTGGTTGGCAAGGCGGCGGACGTAACAGTCATAGAACTTGGCCCAATTGAAGACCCGGGTGCCCGGCGCGCTGCCCTATCGGCTATCGTGGGCGGCCTGACTACTTCAATAAGAGCGGCCGCAGCGGAAGCAGCAGCCGATAAGACCATGGACGGTGCATATAGCGTGGACAGTACGCAGGTGCCAGATGACCCACCGCCGACCCGTGCACGGGTGTTAGCTGCCGATGACCGGCCCTACCGGGCGAACGAACCCATTGAACCGCGCCGCCCGAACCGGGAGGCAGACGATTCTATGTACGCCGAAGATGCAGACCCACGGCAGTCTGACGCGGAGGTATCCGACGACTTCATGTACCCTGAACGTGGAGAACCGTCCCTGGTGGCTGACGCTGACAAGTGGGCCGAGGTGATGGAGGAAGAAAACAACCCCGAAGACACGACCTGGCCGGACGATTTGACGACGATAGCCGACCACGTAGTGGCGGACGTTAGCGAGGAGCGGTCGACGCTCCTAAACCATGACTACTACGACCGTAGCCAAGTCCAAAAAGCGCAGCAGCAGATTGATGCCGGAGAGGTCACGATGCCAGAAGACGATTCGGGGCTTTGGCAACCAGCCGATACCGAAAACGCCACTGACGCCCGGCACTTCCTCGTAAACAGCCGCGACGGTTTGTTTGCCAAGGTGACGAACGTTATAGACGACCCTGAAACCGGTATGCACGATGACGGCCGTTTTGGCATCTACGAAATCGCCATGTCTCCCGATGCGCTCCAGGTGGTCCAATCAGACGCTGCCCAGGCCGTGGCCATAGGCCATGGCTTCACGGGCCTCTCGCTGGCCGAGCCGCTAGTCGTCAGCCGGGACAATGCAGCGGGCACCGAAACCATTGTGTACCCGGAGTTTGAGGGGACTACCATCTTGCCCCCCGAATACGATGACCTATACGCGGCAATGTTACGCGACCCGTATGTCCAGAACCTTGTTTCGGCGGCCGATGCCCTAAAGGCAGTCTTCCGGGAGGCCGGCATCGATGCCGGGGACTTAGACTTCACGCAGCTGATGGTGTGCCCCAGCCCGGACGGCAGCAACCACCTCGTTTTGCTCGACCTTGAGCACTACCGCTGGATTGAACAGTAGGCTGCATAAAAAATTCGGAACATAAAAATGACTATGGTATTCTAGTGCACGTTACCGGGCGTCTATCTAACATAATTAGCCGAGAGGAGTTTTGCCAATGTCCATGGAGTATAGTGCTGAGTTTTATGAACCCGTAAGACCCCCATCGGATTTGGACCTGGCATGGGAAGAAGCAATCGAAGACGCAGAGGCTGCGGCGGCTGCAGAAAAATCAAGCCTTGCCAAAGAGGTAGCTGATGCCCTGGACGGCGGCTCTGAAGATGATCCGGCAGACGGCGACGATACCGAGGAAAGAAAAGTTGACACCAAGCCGCTGACCGTCCCGGAAGGGCGTGGTGAAGAAGGCGAAGGCGAAGAAGAAGGTGAAGAAAGTGAAGAAGACAAGGCTGCCCGGGAGGACGCAGAGGCGGCAGAGCGTGCAAGCCGGGAAGCGCAGCACGTACCGTTCACTATAGTCGACCCAGAATCGCTTCGGCCCCAGCCTGCCGCTGACGCGGCTCCCGAACCTGCAGCCGAAGCGGAGCAGGAAATCCCAGACGACCAGCCAGAGCTATACGCTAGGACCGAAGATCAAGCGCAGGTGCCCGAAGCGTCGGGGCGCCTCCCGCAGGTACAAATTATCGAAGCTAGGTTTTACGACCCAGAAACTCCCGGTGAGCTTAGGGCTGATGACCGGACGGAGCAAGTTGCCCCGGTTGCTGGCGAGACAGCATTTGCCGACGTGCCACGTCCGGCGGAACAATCCGAGACGCCCGAACCCGCTGCCGAACAGCCACGGGTGCCGGAACCACCACAGCCTGTCGAGGCTCCACCGGCTGTGCCCGACCCGGCTTCCATGGACGTCACGGTCGATCTCTCGCAGCCCCAAGCTGCCGCTGATGTTCCGGCGCCTGCCGAAACCCCGGCAGCTGCGGATGCAGGTGTCGAACTCCCTGCTGCCGCAGACGCCGGCCCCGAAGCCGGTGACGCCGGTGACATTCCGGGCGAAGCTGCGGCGCCAGACCACACCATTACCGTAACTGATAACAATCGGTATGGTGATGGCGGCGTGGTTGAAGGGTATGTGGTGCCACGAGGTGACGGCGGCGCAACGGCGTACATAGACTACGTCGAGCCGGCAACATCGTCGGTCATTACCATGAGCCCCGCACCCATAGCCCACTTCATGGACCGGGCCATAAACGACGGTGCTGACAGGATGGAGATGGTTGTTCCCGATCAAATGACACTTGCCAAGCTAGCGAGTGTGGCCGGCGGCAGCGAGGGCATGGAGTTTACACCGGTTGAAGACGGCGTTTCGGCCGATGGAACCTACGACGAAGTTGCAGCCCGGCTGCCACTAGAGGCACTAGGGTCTACGCAGGACGCGGCAGAGTCAGCTGAAGGCGCCGCAGAAGCCTCAGAGGAAGACGCGGTAGATGCGCGGCCGCGTGCCCGAGGCGTGCGGGTCACCATCGACCTGACCCGCGCGGGACTAAGGGAGAATGTGAGCCGGATAGCCAATAACTGGCCAGACGTCCAGGTTACTGAAAATTAGAAAACCCGACTATGTTTGAAACAGGGACTTCCCACGAGCATGGGTTTGAGTTCGAGCCTGAGGTTGGCTGGCCGGTAGCGCCAGCCAATGCTCGGGCGCGGATCCAGCTGGGCGGGGTCTCCCCCGACGAGCTGGACGACGAAGTCGACGATGATTCGCCGACAACTGCGGGTGTGCCCGCTGATGCCCGGCCGCAGCCAAAGGTAGCGGCTACGGCCGGGCACAGACCAGAACCCCCGGCCCAGACTGACACCGGCGGCGGTCGTGACCGCCCGCCCGTTTCACCCAGTGACCGGCCGGTACCTATCCCAGAAGAGCCGGAACCGGGCGGTAGGGCCGGTGGGGATGCTGGCACCGAGGCGACCGATGCCCCGACTACACTGCCGGTCGCAGTAGAAATAACCACAAGACAAGATGGGCGCACCATGGCCATCAACCACGGCCACGATAACGCAGAATTGTTAGCCAGGGCAGCAGTGGCGGTGGAAACGGGGGAGGTAGCAAGTTGGCCACAGGCCGGGGTAATCCATGACCCCTCCCCGGAAGACCCCGAACGGACCTACCATGTAGATAATCCCGAGGAACCCACCATGTTCACGAAACGGACGGTGCTTAAAGACGAGGAAGAAATGGTGCAGTGGGACAGCCGGTCCGAGATGGAGGCGGCTTCGGCCATCCAGGCGGTGGTTGCATCTGACGACGTGCAGCAAATGGTGCGAGAGTTCGGTTTTACCAAGCTTACCTATGCACCGCCACTGGCTTCTAGCACCGAAGTCACCGATGAAGGGAAACTCGTCCAGACCACTATGTATCCGTATCGGGAGGGGCACCCTCCGGGAATCCAAGCCGGAAGGGTAGTAGACACGGTGGAGCAAACCGCTGCAGGTATGATAGCGTGGAGGCTACATGATGCACTTGCTAGTGGCGGGGTAGAAGCCAGCAATCTTACCGACACGCAGTTCACGGTCTGTGATACGCCTGATGGGCCGGAGCTGGTCCTGACTGATGCCGAGTCGTACCGCAGGGTTCCCGAGGGCGATGAATACGCCACCTTCGAATCAGGCGAGGTACGTTCGTTTGCCCACACCGCGACCGCCGAGCCGGCCGTAGTTGTCCCAGACCCGTATTTCATAACGGAAGTATCGCCAGGTACGACCATGCTTGGTAGGCGGGGTGCCGAAGAAGGGCCGGTACTTGTTGCCCAGGAAGATGACTACGCCCAAATTGTGGCGGTCTACGACCAGGTGACGGGCGAGGGGGCGCTACTGCACATCCGGCTGGAAGATTTCGATGAAGGCACCTACCACGAGCCGGTCGCCCGGGTGATGAGGGAACTGCCTGGCCTCTTCAGGACACCCGGCGTGGCAGCGTACTCCTTTGGCCGCGTTGGCCGCAGTGACGTCGCCGAGTTAACCGGTGAGCTGATGGGCGGGGTTGAGCAAGCGCTATGGAGGAGGCACATTGCACCCGTGCCGGATGGCCAGTTGCAGGAAGGCGATACCGTCCGGTTCGACTTGCAAGACGGATATATACATGTAATCGACCGTCGCGGTACCATAGTGCGCCAACTACAGCTGCCTGAACCATGGCGGAGAAACTAGGAAGACTATATGCCCTTTTCTGATATATCCAATGGTTTTGAGGGGTCCCATGAGATTGATGATTGGCAGTACCCGCCAGAGCCACCAGACCTGACCAACTATAGGCCAATTGTAGTGCTAACCAGTGGCTACGACAGGTCGGATGATGATTTTGAAGATGAAGACCCGGACGACGTGCCCGCAGCGCCTGCGGAATCTACCCCAGAACCAGAGCCGCCCGCCCAAACCGACACAGGTGGCGGCCGTGACCGCCCACCGGCTCCGCCTACTGATGTACCTGTGCCAACACCGAGCGATGACGCGGAGCCAAACCGTGAAACAGGTCGTGGTGACACTGGCGATGCCCCCGAAACGCCGCCCACACCGCGGCCGGCGGTAGAGGTAACCAAGGAGCCAAACGGCAGTGTCAAAGCCGTGAACCATGCCCACCCCAACCCAGACTTAGTTGCGAAAGCAGCGGAAGCGGTTACCTCGGAAGACATAACTAACTGGCCCGATGCCCGGGAAATCATCGTCATTCCACCCGCAGAAGATCTGGAGCGCACCTACCATGTAGACGACCTCGGGGCGCCTACGCTATTTGTGAAGCGTACTGTGTTCGAAGGCGAAGGTGATCCAGAACTGTCCGACCGGGACGGTAGGTACGAAGTTGAGACGGCGCCAGCCGTGCAGACGGTAGCTGAGTCCGACGAAGTCCAGCAAATGGTGCAAGCCGCCGGCTTTACTAAGCTCACCTACGTGCAGCCACTAGCTTCCACAACGCAAATCACTAACGAGAGAGGTATCATCCAAACTACAGTCTATCCGTTCGAAGCCGGCCGGCTACCTGGCAGGGATGAGGACAGGCAGTTAGTGGATGAGGACGAGCAAGCACGGGTTGAAGACCTGGCTTACAGGCTAATCCCAGTATTTGAAAATGGTGGCGTTGAAGCTGGTGACCTTGCCGAAGAACAATTCTTGGTCCGCGATACGCCAGAAGGGCCTGAGCTACTCCTAGGTGACACCGAGGCTTACCGTAAGTTCCCCGAGGGTGATGAGTTTGCTACGCTTCCGGTTGGCGAAGTGCGTTCATTTAGCCACGGCGCGGTTACGGAAGCACAGGTTGTTGCTGCGGCGCCGGAGGCGGCCGGCGCACTACCGGGTACAACAATACTTGGCAGGGGTAGCGCGGAAGGTGGTCCGGTGCTCTCGGCTCAAGCAACCAGTGACGGCCACGTTGTCGTTGTCTACGATCCTGCGTCGAACGAGGGGGTACTAGTAAACATTCGACCTGAAGATGTGGGTCCAACCTTGGCCGGTTCGCCCGCAGCCGTGGCCGCCGGGCAACTGCCTAGCTTAAGCAAACCAGGCGTACAGGCGCATATCCTAGGGCGTGTTGATTCGGGCGAAGCTGGCCGGGAGCTCAACTACAGGACGCAACGGTTGTGGCAGGCATTATGGCTGCAGCGGGTTAGGCGTGTCCAAGATGTCGCAGTTGAAACTGGCGACACTATACGGCTGGATCTGAACCAGGGTCGTCTGCCGGTAACCGGCCCGGACGGTACGATGGCGTATAGCTTTCTACCCCAGAGGCGAAGGGGTTAGGCTAGTACACTATGTTTTCTGGTGAACCCTCTGACCTCCGAAATGCCGGTGACTTTGCCGATTGGCCCCATGCCACCGAACATCCGGCCGCGGCTCTGAAACAGCCGGCTGCACCCGGCAGGTCTCCTTGGACCTAGTTTCTGGGCGGGTGGTAGCCACAAATGCAGCCGGAGAACAGAGTTATGACAGCATGCCTAACACGGAGGAAGACTAGATGATGGATACATATGAACGTAGGGGGGAATTCCTAGAGCCCGATTTTGACGACTGGGCAGAACTACCGCCGGAACCGCCGCAACCCGCCAGAAGGCCGGGTGTGTTGCTAGGTGGTGACCACCCCGACGACCGGGACGACGGCATTGAAGAGGAATGGCCAGCCACTCTGCCGGAAACAGCCCAAGGCCGCGTTGTGGTACACTCAGACGAGGAGCAACCACGAGCCGTGGGCGAGCAAAAAACACCTGACGAAACACCAGTAGAAACCCCGCCTGAACCACCGGCCCAGGCTGGCGGCGGCAGCGACCGTCCGCCAGTCCCGCCGCGGGACACGCCGGTGCCTGGGCCGGACGACCAGCCGGAACGGCCGGACAGTTCGGACGACGCACCGAACACGGTAGTCAACCCCTCTGACATCCCACGTGAAGCAACGCTGGGACTCGAGGTAGACGGCAAAAGGGTATCCATCAATAACAACTACGAAGACCAGGCGTTGCTCGACCAAGCCTTGGAGTGGGTGAGAGAGGACGTACCGGAGGATCAGCGCTCACGCGAGAACGTACCGCCGTCCGGAGAGCGGCCAGAATTTAAACGTGAGTACTACGCCGATGACAGCACAAACCCACGGTTCTTTGCCAAGCAAACGGTTTTCCGAAACACAGCGGACGCGGCGATGCAGGATGGCCACCGTGAAGTCAGGTTTGCGCCAATTGTGCGGGCAGCCGTTGAGTCGGAAGAGGTACAAGAGGCTGCCAGGGAGACCGGCTTTGGCCCGGTTAAGTACGTGGAACCGCTAGTAGCCATCAGCACGGTCAACCCCGAAACTGGCGAGGTGACACAGACAGTGGTGTACCCGTGGCAGGAAGGCCGCCCGGGCGAACGGCCGGAGCCGGGACGGATAGGGCCTACCGAAGAGCAGCAACGTCTGGGTTTGGTTGCTGACCGGCTTCGGGAAGCTCTCGAGGACCGCGGCATCCGGGCAAGGGATTTGACACGTGACCATTTCATGATTGGCGGCGAAAGCGGCAATGATTTGTTCCATTTCGACACCGAATACTATTCGGATCTCGTACCTCCCATGACCGAAGCGGTGTTCGCCCCGGCGGAAGTGTGGAGCTTGGGCAGCGACGGTTGGGAACGGCACACCGCGTCTAGTGAAGCCCAGGATGACGCCACCCTAGTGCCGCGGGCTGGAGAGGGCGTTGCACTAGTGGGCCGCCGTGCCAGTGAAGGAGAAAGTCCGGTGTTCACTGGCGGTAGCCAGGATGGAAGGGTCGTGACGCTCTGGAACGGTGCGACTGGTGAAGGCGCACTCATCCATCTAGGCGTGGATAGTGCGGACACTTACGTTGGCGAGCAACGGATGCAAGAAGTGATGATGACGCTGCCGAGCCTGGCTAGCAGGGATACGGTGGCCTACGTGGTAGGTGATACACAGGACTCCAGGCTTGGGATTGCGGCCGGCCTCTGGAACAACAAACTGATTTCGTATCTGTGGAGCCGGAACATCACCACGCTGCATGTGTTTGCGGCCGGTAGCCGCAATGTCAGCCTGGACCTGGCCAATGGACGGGTTGTGGTGAGTGCCGCGGATGGCACACCCGTTTCCGACCAGACGCCGCCCCGCTCACAGCGGCCCGCAAACTAAAGCGTAGCGTAACATTTGCAATTCATGCGCCACGTGTATTACCATGCCCGAATGACGGACACATATGGGTATAGGGGTGAGGTTGTAACACCAGCAGAGTACGGTGGTTTTGAGGAGCCGCTGTGGGAACCGCCAGAACCATCGAGGCGGCCAACCGTGCTGCTGGGCGGCCGTGATAACGACGGTGAAGCCGACGAGCCTGATGACATGGACGACGACGCCCCCGTACCGTCCCGTACTGCCAGCACGGTGACGCTTGGCGTGTCTGCGGACCGCGGTACTGATGAGCCGGATGAACCTGCGGATGGCAGCGCCACGCCTGCGGCGACCGTGGGAACGGTGCCGGAACCAACATCCGAACCAGAGCCGGAAGTCCCGGCGCAACAAGCGGTAGAAATCGGGACAGTGGCCATGCAGGTTGTGGTGGTCGAGGAAGGGCGCCCCGATGCACCTGTAGAATCGGCTGCCTCAGCCGAAGATCCGGCTTCAGTAACGCCCGAAGCAGCAGCCCCCGCAGACCGCACTCCAGTGGTCGAAGCCACTGACGATGAACCAGCCCCAGCCGAAGGGGAAGCTTCCGAGCCCGCTCGCGACCCGGCGCCAGAGGTGCCAGCAAGTCAGGCGGAACAACCCGCGCCGCCCGACACACCACTAGCTACTAGCAATAGCGGTAGCGACAAACCACCCACCGACATCCCGCCCACCGGCAGCAGCGAAGCCGGCGAAGCCCGGGAGCCTATGCTGCCCACCACAGCTAACGACATTAAGTGGGAGACATGGCACGGTGGGGAAGTACACGAATACGGCATGCCCGGCACGCCTAATGCTGAGGTTGTCAAAGTATATTCAAAAGCAAATGCCCTACCAAACAACATCTTGCAAACCCCCTCAGGTGTCACGCTAGATGTGGCTGACGGAGATATCGTGCAAGTGTATACCACTGATTCCGTGGGGCAGGTCAGTGAAAGTCCGGCGCACATTTTCCAGGGGGTAGCCCATTTACCGAAGGGTTATAGTGCTAACCTGCTCGCTCCCTCGGATGAACAGATGAGAGCCCACCGCACACTTAACGATTTCGGCCAACAGGTGGGGGCAGGGCGTGACCACAGCCCACTACCCAACCAACAGGAAGAAGATACATTCGGTAGTATGCTGAAGACCTTTATACTTGGGGGCCGCAGGGCCTGGACTGACCAGACGGGGTTTACGCCCGATGGTATCCGTGATGTTCTGGTGCTCCAACCACGCATGGGCGGCAAGCCGGTTGCTCTCATCAGCAGGGCGGGATATTTACTCAAGGGCAATAGCCGTGACGTTATCCAGGTTGTCCATATGCCAGACGAAGGTGGATACCAAACGCGCCGGAGCGCGCGGCTGGGCGAGCTTGCTAACGAAGATAGCTACATAAGATTAGCCTAGACAGCGCCGGTCTTTTCCAGTATCGTTTGCGAGGCCATAATGCACTACATATATTTACCGAAAGGGAGCTACCGGCATGTCACGGCACGAAACCACCACTTACTCGTCAGATGCAGACGAACAGTATGACTCAGATGAGTTCCGGCATGATGACCCACCGGAGCCGCCTGCTGCCGCCCGGGCCCATGTGGTCCTCGGTGCCCGCTCCGAAGACGGGGAGGTAGATGAACCCGACGACGCAGACGATGAAGCCTCGGAATCGCCCCACGCTCCAAGCACCGTCAGGCTTACCGTGCCCGAACAGCGCGGCGAAACCGAACCGGACGAAACGGCCAAAGTGGCCGGGGCGGCCGCAGTTAAAGGAGCGGCGGCCGAAGCATCAAGTGACGCAAAGCATGCGGAACAACAAACGGCCGAAGCCGGCCAGCAGCAACCGGTAGAAGACGCCGCCCGGCGCGCCAAAAAAGCAACCGGCGCAGCCGCTACGCCCGAAGACGCCCCGGCAGCCGCAACCGAATCCGACACTCCATCCCCTGCACCCGCTGCCGGCAGCGGTGGCGGCAGCGACCGCACCCCACCCACCGACCGACCCCATGGCACCGCCGGCGAGTCCGACGGTGAAGAACCAGACGGCTCCCAGTCGCCTTCCGACCGACCCCAGGCATCAGAAACCGCCGGAATTGCCGAGTACCCCGTGTATGAAGGGCCCGAAGCCCGCATGATGCTGCACCGGCACGTTACCAAAACCCGGGAGACCGACATCGAGCTGGAAAGCCGGCTGCCCGAAGAGCTGCAGCGGCCTTACGCACTCCTGCTATCTAATGATTTGACTCTCGAGCAAGTGGCCGAGCAATTGGACGTGTCCGAGGACCGGGTAGTCGATCTCGCCAGTCAAATCATTGGTGTTGCGCGTGACATCATCCAGACACTACCAGAGGAGCAACAGGCCATTGGGCGCGTGACGGGGGCTCAAGAGATTGATGAAATCAGGAAAGATGTCGGGGCGACGCAACGGGCCTTAGCTGGAATTGCCGGAATAACTCACGGCGCTCTCCAGCAGTTCTTTAGGGGTGAAATCTTCCTGCCTGCCGAAAAGATCCAAGCTATGCTCAATTTTATGGATGTCCCCGCGGGTGAGGCGGAGATGGTCATGGATACCTATGAAAAGGATAGGGGTGGTCATGGCCGGGAGGCGGTTACGGGTGTGCTGCCACATGGCCGGCTCATACGGCAAGATATTGATACTCGCCAAATTGCCATAGAAACTGCCGGCGAGGCTGAACTGCAGGGCATAGACCTTGCGGATGTACTAACCCCGCGCCAGCGTCAAGTGTTAGAGATTTTGCGCAACCCTTCGCTTACCAGGTCTGAGGCCGCCGAAGCGGCTGGAGTGGTACCGCATGCGCTTTCGATGACGGGACGGCGCATCGAAGCAGCTCTAAAAGATGCGCTTGATGCCAAGCGTGAGGGCACCTACCGACCCGCTGCCAGTTCTGAACCGGCGGGGGTTGGCCCCGAACTACTGGCGCGGCGTAACGCCACGGCAGGAGTCACGCGTGACACCATGGCCGACGCAATGGACGTCTCGCCGTCGTATCTGGATAAAGTCTTGCGCGGCGAAGCCTATACTGACCCAGACAGAATCCGCCGGGGCGCCCTCCACGTGGGTATGACGCCACAGCAGGCTGATGAATATGCTGCTCGATTCGAAGCCGAGTTTGCGCCATCGCAAGATTACCGCGACATGCGCCCGGCGGTTATTGATGCGCTGCGTGAAAAGCTAAAGCCAGCTGCGCCCGGTCAGCGGGCCCGTCCTCAAAGTGACCTGGCGCGGGCTGCGGGCGTAGATCTGCAGCAGGTAGAGCGGTTGCTTAGAGGTGTTTCGTGGATTGATCCGGGGCAGGTGCACAAACTACTTGCCGCCGCTGGCTACTCGGAGGAAGAAGCAGCTGCGCATTTAGAGCAATACGAGGCCGACAGGGATACCCGTGAGGCAGCAATAAACTTCGCACGGCGCAAACAGCAGCGGCCTAGTCGTCGGCAAGACTGATAGCTGGCCTCTATCCAGCCAGGTGTTTTTCTGGTAGAATACACCGGAAACGTTGTTCCGTGGTTTTGGTGTGTACCGACACCGCAGGGCGACAATGTTACTAAAGTAGTTGTAAGAAGGAAGACACAACCGAAGCACCATGGCAGACAAGAAATATCCAATTGGCAAAATTCGTAACCTCGGCATCATTGCGCACATTGACGCCGGTAAGACCACGACCACGGAAGGTATCCTGTACCGCACCGGTCTGAAGCACAAAATCGGCGCCGTACACGAGGGCGAAACTACCACCGACTGGATGGCCCAGGAGCGCGAGCGCGGCATTACTATTGTGGCCGCATCTGTCACCTGTTTCTGGAAAGACCACCAAATCAACATCATCGACACCCCGGGGCACATCGACTTTACTGCCGAAGTTGAACGTAGCTTACGCGTGCTCGACGGTGCCATTGTTGTGTTCGACGGTAAGATGGGCGTGGAAAGCCAGTCCGAGACCGTTTGGCGCCAGGCCGACAAATACGGCACCCCGCGTATCTGTTTCATCAACAAAATCAACCAAACCGGCGGCGACTTCTACAAGTCACTCGACAGCATTCACAACCGCCTAAGCAAGCGCGCCTTCCCAATCCACCTACCGATTGGCTTCGAACAGTCAATCAACGGCGTCGTAGACCTCGTGAACATGAAGGCGTACACCTACAAAGACTTTACCGACCACGAGCTGGTCGAGGGCGAAATCCCGGCTGACATGCTCGAAAAGGTTCAGCGCTACCGCAGCCTGTTGGTAGAAAACGCCGTCGCTGAAGATGAAGCCATGCTCGAAAAGTACTTCGAAGTGGGCGAAGAGGGCTTAAGCGAAGCGGAAGTCCGCCAAGCCATCCGCACCGCCGTACTAACCGGTAAGTTCTACGCTGTGACCGGTGGCGATGGCCGTGGTGTGATGGTAGAAAAGCTTCTCGACCTAGTAAACGACTTGCTGCCAGCTCCAACCGACCGCCCAACCACTTGGGGCGTGCACCCAAAGAGCGGCGACGAAATCGAGCGCAAGCACGACGCGTCTGATGCCTTCAGCGCGTTGGCATTCAAAATCACCACCGACCCATTTGTGGGTAAGCTGGCCTACTTCCGCGTCTACTCCGGCAAAATCACCGCTGGTTCGTATGTACTAAACAGCTCCACCGGCGAGAAAGAGCGCGTCGGGCGCATCGTCCGCCTGCAGGCCGACAAACGTGAAGACGTGA
The DNA here is from genome assembly GCA_035480095.1 of Saccharimonadales bacterium (SeqCode). GTDB lineage: Bacteria > Patescibacteriota > Saccharimonadia > Saccharimonadales > UBA4665 > JAJZCD01. Next base: position 59,707 of record DATIIC010000015.1, read on the forward strand.
CCGAAGTTGATGCCGGCGACATTGCCGCCATCGTGGGCCTAAAGGGCACCACCACTGGTAACACGCTGTGCGACCCGAACCATCCCATCATCCTCGAAAACATCACCTTCCCAGACCCACCAGTGTCCATCGCCATCGAGCCCAAGACCAAGGCCGACCAAGAAAAGATGTCGATTGCGCTGCAGCGCCTGGCCGAAGAAGACCCAACCTTCCGCGTGAAGGTAGACAACGAAACCGGTCAGACCATCATCAGCGGTATGGGTGAGCTCCACCTGGAGATCATCGTTGACCGCATGAAGCGCGAGTTCAGTGTCGAAGCAAACATCGGTCAGCCACAGGTTGCTTACCGCGAAACGATCCGCAAGGACGCGGTTGAGGCACAAGGTAAGTTTGTCCGCCAGTCTGGTGGTCGTGGTCAGTACGGTGACGTCTGGCTGCGCCTGTCGCAGAACGAACAGGGCGCTGGCTTTGAATGGATTAACTCCATCAAGGGTGGTGTGGTCCCAAGTGAATACATTCCGGCCGTCCGCAAGGGTGTCGAAGAAGCCATGGCCAACGGTGTCATCGCCGGCTACCCGGTCGTCGACGTTAAAGTCGAAATCTACGACGGTAGCTACCACGAAGTCGACTCCAACGAAATGGCCTTCTCTATCGCCGGTTCCATGGGCTTCCAGGAAGGCGTTAAGAAAGCCAGCCCAACGCTGCTCGAACCAGTCATGAAGGTCGTGGTCGTTACGCCCGAAAGCTTCATGGGTGACGTCATTGGCGACCTGAACAGCAAGCGCGGCCGCATCGAGAGCATGGAAGACCTGGCTGGCGGCATCAAGGAAATCACTGCTTTCGTACCGCTCGGTGAAATGTTCGGCTACACCACCAATCTGCGTTCCATGACCCAGGGCCGCGCCAGCAGCTCCATGGAGCTCGACCACTACGCCGACGTCCCGCCGAACGTAGCCACTGCCATCATCGCCAAGAACACTAAGTAATTTTCCATGTCCGGCCCAAATCAGCAACTCGGAGAACCTTGCCTAGGCTGTAACCCGGAGGCGCGCTTGAATACACCCGAGCTTACACCCGGGCTCATTGGGGAGCTTGGTAAGTACGGCGTAGTGTCTGGCAGGGGTCCGGAAGACGGTTTCTGCTGTGCTATTATCGGCGTGCTGGGACGGCTGCCCCTCAACATCGAAGCGTCTGACGGTAATTTTGATGATGCCTGGGAAAAACTTTTGGAGGTGGCCGACCAAATCCTGACCGGCCAAGTGCCGCCGGATGCACACCTGCGTCCGCGCGCTACTCGTTCTTCGGGGCGCAAGGTTGTCGACATTATTACCGTCCCTGATGAATAGCCTGCCGTGGGCTTTGCCCCGGCTCTGTTTGGCTGTATGCTAGGGCGAACATATGGCAGAAGGAAAAGAGGTATTCGAAGCGATGGTGGCCCCACCCCCGCACCATGAAGTGCGGGTAGGGGCTTACTTCTACCCGCAGACCAGTTTTTGCCCGGACCGGCTACACCGGGGGTTAGGTGTATTCAAAGAACTTGGTATGGCTGGCTTTCTTGAACAGTCCAGTGAACTGGAGTTAGCGCGTACTGCTCCAGCTCTGTTTGACGGGCACGACCAGCCGCGTACCTACTGTTTGCCTGGCAAACTCCCTGAAACCGATTGGGACGATTACCACACCGATACCCTGCAGCGGCAATGCCTGATAGCCAGGCGGTATGGGTTGTCCTATTTCATCGTTGATGCGTACGACGGCGTGCGTGGCGGCGAAACCTGGAGCGAGTTTTCTGAGCCACTCATGCAACTGGACAAAGTGGCCCGGCATACGCCAACGTTCAGGCTGATGGATGATTTTAAGTATGCCGTCATGCAAACCCTAGAGAGCGCACGGGTAGTGCTGCCAATACCTGCCCGCGGCAGGCGCGAGTACGGAAATGTCTATACCGAGCCAGACCGGTATTTTGATGTCAGCCCTGATACAGCCCGGGCAATGGTGCGCAGCGGCTTACAGCACTGGGATAACGGCGCGTATCTGATGGTACAGGGAGACCGGCCATATATTTCGGTACTTATGCCGCCGTTCGCGCCGGACGAGACCGACGCCGCCATCCAGGCCAAACTGAACGACTTCGTCGATGCCCTCAAAACCGAGGCCATCCGGCACAACTGGGAGCCCTATGTCGTAGGTGTGATGCGAACGACCGGCGAAGTACAGTACAAGCGTTGGGTTGAAGCTGGCGTGGACGCGACAACTGAATATTGCGACCTGGTGCGGCACGGCTGGGACGCCGAGCCCATCCAACAGTACGGCGACCTGGTGGCCGCACGCCGCTTGGGATGGGACGCGCTGCGGGGCGCGGTGCCGTACATGTCCTCGCCGGCCGTCGGCTGGGACGCATCGCCGCGTGGCGAACGCGGCGTCACCTGGGATGAAGTTAAGGGCATTCACCCTTACACACCCATTGTTGTCGGCGGGACGCCAGATTTGTTTGGCCAGGCAGTGGCTGATGCTATCGCCTATGCCAAGACCGCCGCGCCTGCGGATGAGCAGTTGATAACGATTTTTGCCTGGAACGAGGTAACCGAAGGCGGTGTGCTGATTCCCCGGCTCCTGCCCGATGGCACGATTGACGATTCGTTACTGCGGGCAGTCCAGGCAGCAGTTATAGCCAGCCGTCAGTAAACTTTGCGCCGACCTCTGTTTGGTAGTATGCTAGGACATAACGTATGGCAGAGGAAACAGACCGTCCCGAAGACGAAGCGGTGAAGTCGCCGATATCGCTCTATGAGTTCTACGCGATTGCCATTGAGCGGCTGGTCGAAAAGGCGCCGTGGGAACTGGAACGGGCAGTTTCGAAGTACCACGAGAGCTTCCTGACCGAACAGCGCTGCCTGGGGTTGTCTATTTTGCTACTGTTGGGCGAAGAACAGGTGCCTAAAAAACTGCTGCAGGGTGTGCCAAAATTTGAAGCCCAAACGCGTACCAGCGTGAACCAGGCAGTATTCCTGCGGGCCCTCCGGCATCACTTTAAGGCCAAGGGGCTTAACACGGTCCGGGCAGACATGGTTTTGGAGCGCATGGGTTCATACCTACACGATTCTCGTGTAGCCAACGAGCAAAAACACAACCCACTCGAGGCCATGCTGGAAACCGTTGCGAGGCGTGTGCCGCCCCAGGACGAAACCCAACGGCAGCAATATGCCGTCCGGGTAGAGAAGATTTACGACTACATTGACGGCTTAGTTAAGAAAGGTTTGCTGGCCCGCTACGAAGTGACCGCATAAAATTAAGGCGGAACGTGCGCAATATCACAGCGCCAAGCCTACACAAGGTATACTGTAACCATGATGCAAGACGAACTAACAACCCTACGGAAAGATATCGACTCGGTCGACGAACAGCTGGTCCGCCTACTCAATGAACGCGCTGCGGTCGTGCTCAAAATCGGCAAGCTAAAAATCAAGCATGGCACCAAGGCCTATGACCCGGCGCGTGAACGCGTAGTGCTCGACCACATCGACAAGCTCAACAAAGGTCCCCTGCATAAAGGGGCGATGGAAGAAATCTTCGCTACTATCATCACCGTCTGCCGCGAAATCCAAATCAAAAAATAAGGTAAGCGTCGGGGGCGATTAGGCATACCGCACTGAGGAGTGCGTTATGCGCCAGCCAGCCTTTGGGCCTACCGCCTGTTAGCTAACCAGTGGTTTAGGCTGGTTGGGCTGCGCTACGCTTGACCCTCCTCAGTGCGGTATGCCTAATCGCCCATGTCGCACCTCTTTACAAACCCCTTTCGCTTCGGGTATACTTTGCCAAGTAACTCGTGTGAGTTCCTTTATTCATAGTGAATTAAAAATTAAGCTAAGGAGCAACCATACTTTATGGCAGCACAATTTGACCGCAGCAAGCCGCACGTCAACGTTGGCACTATGGGCCACGTCGACCACGGTAAGACATCACTAACCGCCGCGATTACCGCAGTTCTCGCTAAGAAACTGCCTAGCGACGTAAACAAGAAAGTCGACTACGCCCAGATCGACAACGCCCCTGAAGAGCGCGCACGTGGTATCACCATTGCGACCAGCCACCAGGAGTACGAGAGCGAAAAGCGCCACTACGCGCACGTTGACATGCCAGGCCAC
>DATIIC010000016.1:0-49596 GCA_035480095.1 Saccharimonadales bacterium (SeqCode)
GGTCGGCCTGGCCGGCGGTGTTGCTCAAAGTCAAATTCGTGTCGGACGAGTAAAACGCCGTGAAGCTCTGCGGCTGCAAAACGGTGCCGTCCGGAAAAGCGTACTTGTGCTTGGTGGTGGTGCCGGTTTCCAGCGTGAAACCCACCAGGTGGAACGGCACGGCGTTGGGATTGTAGAGCTCGATGAATTCATCAGTTTCGTCGGTGCCAGTGCCGTCCGGATTGGGCAGCAGCTCGGTGATTTGCGGGGCGGCCAGACCGACGTCGGCAGCGGGCAGTGTGGGTAAACCGGCCGTGTCTTGGTCGTTCGTGATGGTAACGATGGTGGACGGTGGCGCCTGGCCAGTCGCCAGCTGATTGCCCGGATTTGACGAACCGGATGGCAGCTTAGTTGTGGTGTTGATGATATCCAAGTTGCACGGATTAGTCGCATCTGGCGCGACCGCCTGCCACGTGCCACCCGCCGGTGTCGTTACCTGTGGATTCCCGAGACTATCAGTTGGCTGGCGCAGTTCAGACACAGTGTTCGCAGCGTTCTGGGTGGGCAATGTAACCGCCCCAGTCGTGGCCTTGCTGGCCCAAGTCACTGTGTCTTGCAGCTGCTTCACTGTTTTATCGGCGCTAACCTGCCAGATTTGCAGCGTACCACTGGTGGTGGAAAAACCAAGCGAAACAGAGCTGAGCGTTACCTGGTAGCAGATGCGCACCTGGTCGTCGCTAAGCAAGTAAAACCCGTGCGCCGGCAACTGTCCGCTAATGGGCACATTGGTAAGTTTGTTTGAGCTGTTGATGTAGTCAACTTCGTACTGGCCCAGGTCCAGTGCGGCGTTGGTTTGGTTGTAAAGCGTTACAAATTGCCCAGCACTGCTAGTGAGTTTGAATTGGCTGATGACCAAGCTTGGCGCGCCTGTGGCGAACACCGAATCCACCGACGCAATTGGCGCCATCACTACTGCCAGTAGTAAGCCCACCCGCATGAGAACCTGTCCCCAAATTCGCTTCTGAGATAAAGATTGCAGATTGGTGGCCAGGGTGCTTGCAGCGGGAGGAGGCGTAACCGCGGTTACGGCGACGAGTGGTGCAAGTGCACTGGACGGCAAGGCTGCGGTTTTTAGCCGGAATGGGATTTGGGGACAGGTTCTTAGAGCCCAACGAATCTTCATGCGGTTACCCCTACCTTTAGTGTCGCCCGCAGTGTACTGAACATTTGCTGAAGGACGCAAGCAGCAGCGTTTTAGATGTTTACTTTTTACAACACTCATGGCCATGTTCCTCCTTTGGCTGCGGCACAAATGGTGCGGCCGCGTTATACTACTATCTATGCTGCAACTCAGCGAGAGCCTACTAAACAAACCTGTGATGAGCCTCCGTACCGGCCAGCAGGTGGCGACTGCTTTGGAGCCCATCATCAACCCCAACAACCTGAAAATCGAGGGGTTTTACTGCAGTGACCGCTTTAGCAAAAGTGAACTGATATTGCTCTACCAAGACATCCGCGACATCATTGCCCAGGGCTTCGTGGTGGACGACCACGACGTACTGGTAGAGTCAGACGAACTCGTCCGCTTAAAGGAAGTCATGAAGTTAGGCTTCACGCTCATCGGCAAACCGGTCGAAACGGTCAGCAAACAGCACATCGGCAAGGTTAGTGACTACGCCACCGAAATGGAGACGATGTACATCCAAAAGCTCTACGTTTCCCAGAGTATGTTTAAGAGCTTCGCCGGCGGGAACTTGGGTGTGGAGCGCGGCCAGATTAATGAAATCACCGATAAGAAAATCATCATTAATGAGCTCCTTAAAGGCACTCCGGCAGCAGCCGGGGTAGCCGCCTAGTCACTCTTCCTCATGGCGCAGGGCGGCCTTGATATCGTCGTAGCTGAAACCTTGGCGGGCAAGGTACTGCATCAGCTTTAGGTCATCCTGGTACTTCGATTGCCGGCGGCGTTTTTCTATTAACTCCTTCAGTACCGTGCGCTCATCTGTTTCGTCCTCGGCCAGAGTTTGTTCGATGATGTCGTCCGCCACCCGCTTTTGCCGCAGTTCCTGGGTAAGCCGCCGTTTGCTGACGGGTTTTAGCATGCGGCGGTTACGCACCCAGGCCTCAGCGAAGGCTTGGTCGTCGACTAGGCGCAGGTTTTCCAGTTTTTTAAGGATTTGCTCGCCCAGCCCCACTTCATAGCCTTTGCGGCGAAAATAGTCGGTCAGTTCGTGGCGGCTGCGCATACGGCGGGCTACATAGGCTAGTGCCAGACCGTAAGCTTTGTCGTCAGCCGACAGCTTTTTGTAAGTTTTTAGCTGGGCGGTGTCCAGCTCCTGTCCGTTGTGCAGTTTTTCTGCCAGCAAGGCGTCAGCACTCAGGCTAAACGCGTATTTTTCATCGATGTAAATCGAGTAACGCCCCTTGAGCCGCTCTTGTTGCTTGATGGCAGTGATGGTCATGCCACCTACTGCCAGGTGCGGTCCTGGTTCTTGTGTTCGCGGGCCATGAAGGCCTGCTCCAGGTTGATGTTAAGTTGGTTGCAAAGGTCGAGCAGGACAGCAAAGACATCGGCCACGGCATCGCTGCAATCTTCGATGGATGTATCGCTGGCTTGCGCCAGGTTGGCCTGCTTGCGGGCGGCCTGGGCGAGCTCACCGGCCTGCTCCAGCAGCAGCATGAACTTTTGGCTGACTGTTTCGTCGTCGAAACCGCGCTCCACCATTACCTGGCGGATGTACTGCTGGTAGGTCGCCAGGGTACCGTCTTGGATGTCATTAATCTGTGCCATAGCTACCCCCAAACCCTTTGTTTATTGATTTCTTCCTTGCTACGCAGGGCGGCCTCCAGGTCAATGCCCAGCTGGTTGCACACGCACACTAGCATCCACAGTACGTCGGCGGCTTCGTGTTCCACCTGGCCAACTGCCGAATCTTTGGCAATCCGGGCAGTACCGTGGAACTTCCTAAGTGCTTTGGCCAGTTCACCGACCTCTTCGGTCAGCATGATGAACTGGTCTTGCACCGTTTCATCGTCGAAGCCTCGGTGTTTTATGACCGCCTTGATGTACGCCTGTATATCGGCCAAGGTCGGACTGGCAGCCAATACAGGGTGCTCGGCCACCACCTACTCCCTGGCAGCGGCTTCGGCTGCGGCGCGGACCTTTTCGGCTACTTCGTTTTGGACGGCCGGGTTTTCTTGCAGGTAGGTCTTGGCGGCTTCGCGTCCCTGGCCGATTTTTTCACCATTGTAGGCGAACCAGGCGCCGGCTTTCTCGACAATATTGTATTTGGTTGCCAAGTCCAGAATGTCGCCAGCGGTGCTAATACCCTGGTTGTACATGATGTCGAATTCGGCCTCGCGGAACGGCGGGGCGATTTTGTTCTTGACCACCTTGACGCGGGCGCGGTTGCCGATGACGGCGTCGCCGGCCTTGATTTGGCTGATGCGGCGGATGTCCATGCGGACGCTGGCGTAGAATTTCAACGCGTTGCCACCCGTGGTGGTTTCGGGGTTGCCGAACATCACGCCAATCTTCATGCGGATTTGGTTGATGAAAATAACCGTGGTCTTGCTGCGGCTGATGACACCGGTGAGCTTGCGCAAGGCCTGGCTCATCAGACGGGCCTGCAAGCCCATCTGCGGGTCACCCATGTCGCCTTCGATTTCGGCGCGGGGCACCAGGGCGGCCACGGAGTCAACCACAATCAAGTCGACGGCGCTGGAGCGTACTAGGGTTTCAACAATTTCAAGCGCCTGCTCACCGTTGTCGGGCTGGGCGAGCAGCAAGTTTTCCACGTCCACGCCAATACGCTTGGCGTATGACGGGTCCAGCGCGTGCTCGGCGTCGATGAAGGCCGCCGTGCCACCCGCTTTCTGCACCTCTGCGATAGCGTGCAGCGTTAGCGTCGTCTTACCCGAGCTTTCGGGCCCATACACTTCGATGATGCGGCCCCTGGGGATGCCACCGCCGAGTGCTAGGTCCAAGCTGAGGCTGCCCGTGGGGGTTGTTTCCACATTGACCGTGTGGGCTTCGCCCAGCTTCATGATGGAGCCCTTACCAAATTGCTTCTCAATTGTTTCAAGTGCCAGGCCCAATGCCTTGGTCTTACCATCGGTTTGGCCTATGGGGTCTGCCGATGCGTCCACCTTAGGTTTGTCTGTCGTTGCTTTTGCCATTGCTAGCGTCCTTTCGTCTACGGCAGCCCGAGAAAGCTACCTGAATCAAATAATATTGCACGTCCAGGTATACGCCCATCCCCACTCACATGCAAACTCAAATATGAATCTAGAGGACAGTCCTCTAGATTGGTATTTTGCCTTAATTTTTGTCGGCTAGTTCGTGCTTTAGAATGTCGAGTAACTTCTTATTGTCGACATAGTCTGCCACAAAATTCAGATATTCGCTGGGGCTCGAAAAAAGCTGCATGATACGTTCTGGTCGCAGCCACGATACCGTAACGCGTTGCAAATAATACGGCAGACTGGAGTATTCGTAATCGCGCCAATGCCTAGGGTTTAAATGGATGTAGCGGCTAATGTGCTCCAGGTACGATTCATCCGAAATCAGAGATGCGCGAAAACGAGATTCGAATAGTGCACCAGAACGGCCGTGCCGGGCATTGAAATACCTGCTATAGCTGGTCATAAGGCTGCGCATAAAGGACGAGAGGGCCTCTTGTTGGTGTTGATATATCAATAGATGGAAGTGATTCGGCATCAAGCAAAACGCATTCAGCTCTATCTTGTTATAGAAGTTGGGGTAAGAAATGCCCGCGGAGCTCTTCACCTCCTCGGAGGACAGATATCGCTCAAATAGGCTTAAAAAGTAGAGATAGTCATGCTCGTCTAGGAAAATGTGGCTTTTGCTGTGCCCCCGGGCGTACACGTGGTAGTAGCTATCCGGGGCGTCGGAACGTAGGACATTTCTTCTTGGCATACGCATACCATATAACATTTTCTTAAATCTAGAGGACAGTCCTCACAAAATTACAACGTTTGGAAGAGTGCTATGTTGCTTGTGGTTTTTGTATATAATGGGGTGTAATTATGCGCGTACCCGATGACTTGGTGGAGAAGTTGCTGGCGGCAACCGGAAAATTTAGTGAAGACCAACTAAAAACCCTCCGCGAACAGGAAAAAAACGACAAGAAACCCCTGCAAGACGTGGTGGTAGCTACCAACACGCTTAGCGAAAAGGACCTTACCAAGCTCTACGCCGAAGAAATCGACGTGCCATTCGTGGAATTAAACGTAAAAGAACTCCACAAGGACATCCTGAAACTGATTCCGGAGCGGGTCGCAAAACAGTACCGCGCCGTGGCCTTCGATGTCGATGAAAGCGGCGTGGTGCTAGTTGCCATGGAGGACCCGGACGACGTGCCGGCCATCAGCTTCCTGCAAAAGCAACTTGGGCAGCCGTTACGGGTGCACCTGGCCACCGCCACTACCGTGCAGGCCGCACTGGACCAGTACGATGACAGCAACGTCGGCACCGAACTGGCCAAAGTTATGGCCATCGAAGACAAAGAGCATGAAGAAGACGAAAAGATTGACGAAAAGGACGTGGCGGAAGATTCGCCCATCGCCCAGACCGTCAACCTCATCATCGACTATGGCGTGAAGGCCGGCGCCAGCGACGTGCACATTGAACCGCGCGAAAACTTCGTGCTGGTACGTTACCGCGTCGACGGCATTTTGCGGGAAGCTAACAAGCTCCCACGGAAAGTCCTAAGCAGCCTCATCAGCCGCATCAAAATCCTCGCCAACTTAAAGATTGACGAGCACCGCGCACCACAAGACGGCCGCTTCAAAATTTCAGTCAACGACCACATCTACGCCCTGCGCGTGTCTACCCTGCCCATCGTCGACGGTGAAAAGGTGGTGATGCGCATCCTGGACGAATCCAGTAAGGCCGCCACACTCGACGAACTCGGTTACTGGGGCGATGCCAAAACGGCCGTGGAACATGCCATCGTCCAACCGCACGGCATGATTTTGGTGACCGGACCGACCGGTTCCGGTAAATCGACCAGCCTATTTAGTGTGCTTAGTATGTTGAACAGCCCCGGCATCAACATTTCCACCGTGGAGGACCCCGTGGAATACCGCGTGGTCGGAGCCAACCAGACCCAGGTGAACGCCGCGGCCGGCATGACCTTCACGAGCGGCCTCCGCGCGCTGCTGCGGCAAGACCCCAACGTCATCATGGTGGGGGAAATCCGCGACGGCGAAACGGCCGACCTGGCCGTGCAGGCCGCCCTGACCGGGCACTTAGTGTTTAGTACCCTGCACACCAACAACGCCGCGACCTGCCTGCCCCGTTTGCTCGACATGGAAATTGAACCGTTTCTGATTGCCAGCACCGTGCGCATCGTTATCGGCCAGCGTCTGGTGCGCCGGCTGTGCCCGGACTGCCGCGAAGAATACACGCCTGATGCCGCCATCCTAACCCAGCTCGCCAAATCGTTCGAGCTAAAAAAGGCCGAAGACATCGCTAAGCTACACAAACTGGAGCTGCAGGCACTGGAAGCCGGCATCGGCGCCAAAAACACCAGCAAAATCAACAAAGCGTCGTCCGCCGAACCAGCTACCACCGAAAAAACCATCACTAAACTGTGGCGGGCACACGAGGACGGCTGCGATAACTGCAACCATGTCGGCTACAAGGGCCGGATGGGCATTTATGAAGTGCTCTCAAACTCCACAAAGGTCCAGCAGCTCATCATAACCACCGGCACCAGTGAAGCCATCCAGAACCAGGCAGTCGAAGAGGGCATGGTAACCATGCAGATTGATGGCCTAGTGAAGGCCCTGCGCGGCCAGACCACCATCGAGGAAATATTACGCGTAACGGCAACGGAAAGTTAAACTAAAGGACTATGGGCCAAGCAACTTTCACCTACAAAGCCACCCGCAAAGACGGGTCGTCGGCCACTGGCACCATCGAGGCAGCGGACCGGACTGCCGCCATGGCTGCCCTGGCTCGCCAAGGGCTCAAGCCACTGGTCGTAAAACAGGGCGGCGGCAAGAGCGGCGTCCTGAGCTTTGGCAATAAAGTAAAAACCTCGGAACTAGTCGTTTTTACCCGCCAGTTCGCCACTATGATTTCCGCCGGTGTACCGCTGGCCCGCGGCCTGGCCACACTCCAGGAAAGCCCCAGCAACCCCTACTTCCGCAAAATCCTCGGCGAAATTAACAAAGAAGTCGAGGGCGGCGGGCCGCTAGCCGATGCCTTTGCAAAGTACCCGAATGTCTTTGACGACGTGTTCGTGAACATGGTGCGCGCCGGTGAGGACGGCGGTATCTTGGACGAAATCCTGAAGCGCTTGGCCGTGCAGGTGGAACTGAACGCCAGCATGAAGAAGAAAATCAAAGGCGCCATGACGTACCCGGTGGTGATTCTGAGCGTCACTATCATCGCGTTCTTCGGCATCATGCTGGTCATCATGCCCAAAATCGGCAAAATCTTCCAAGACCTGGGCGGGCCGGGCGCACAATTGCCCGTGTACACCCGCGCGCTGCTTAGCGCCAGCCACATCTGCCAGAAGTATGGTGTGTTTATGGTGCCGGCGGCCGGGTTCCTGGTCTTCATGCTAATGCGCTACATCAAAACCCCAAGGGGCAAATACCAATTTCACGCGCTGATGCTGCGTACACCGGTCGTAAAGACCATTATCACCAAAGTTGCCATTGCCCGCTTCGCCCGTGTGTTTGCTTCGCTGATGTCTGCTGGGGTGGGCGTGCTGGACACGCTGGAAATCACCGGCCGGGCCATCGGCAACAAAGTCATCGAAAAAGAACTAGCCAGTGCCGCCCTGGAGGTTAAGAACGGCCGGCAGCTATCGGAAGTGCTTGGGGAAAGCCCGCACTTCCCACGAATCGTATCGCAGATGCTTGCCGTAGGCGAGGAGACCGGCAAGACCGACGTGGTACTAGTGAAGGTGGCTGACTTTTATGAAGAAGAAGTAGCGACCACCATCGACAGCCTAACATCCATCATTGAACCGGTCATGATTATCTTCATGGGCGCCGGCGTGGGCCTAATCGCTGCCAGCGTGATGGGCCCCATCGCCTCGCTGAGTACCAACATACATTAAGAATGAGTAGTAGGTGCCCTGTACTGTGCAGTGTGGGATGGAAAGGGAGCACCGGAATGCAGCCGTACTAGAGGTACGGCGGAATGAGGAGCGGAACTTTCCGCCCGCAATGTGCAGTACAGGACACCTACTGTCCACTTTTCCACCCCACAATACTTGACGCTACGACGCTTATGGTTATAATGAGCGTTAGGCTTACAGGCACTTAACCTGTTTAAGACACATTAGTTTACAAAAATTTATAAAGGAGGGTGGGCCCTTATGGTTTCACTGAAGAACAAATCAAAAGGTTTCACAATCGTGGAACTCTTGATTGTGATTGTCGTCATCGCTATCTTGGCGACATTAGTTATCGTTACCTTCACCGGTATTCAACAAAAAGCACGCGACAGCCAGCGTCAAACAGATGTCAACGCATTGGACAGCCACCTGGAGGCATTCTTTGCCCAGAATGGCTACTACCCAACGCTTCTAGACATGCAGACGCCCGCATTCGTGAGCGCCAACATGAAGGGTCTAGACCCACAGGCACTCATCGACCCCAAGGGTAGCGCTTCGAGCACGCTCGTTGCAACCGCAACTACCAGCGCTTACGGCTACGTCACCACCGGCTGTACCACTACTGCAGTCAGTAGCGACACCAACCAGTGTACTGCGTTCACCTTGACCGCTAAGTTGGAAGGTGGCACGGACTTCGTTAAGAGCAGCAACTCTTAGTCAAAAACGTCCTTAAAAAAACCGGAGCCTTAAAAAGCTCCGGTTTTTTGGTAAAATAAACATAAGCATGAAAACAAACGCTCGGCGGTTGGGGCAAGGCGGATTTACGGCTGTTGAGGTTATGGCTGCGGCAGTCGTGATGGCCATAATTGTGATTGGCCTAGTGGGCGCCTACCGGGCCATTCGCAGCTCCTACACCGTCGCAAGGCAACTAAATGAAATCTACACCGTTTTAAGTGCCTGTCCAGAGGTAGACCGCGCCCTGGAGTTTAACTCGCTAACTTCTACCAACAACTGTTACCCCAATAACAGTTTCGCGGCCGAAAACGGCGGCCCGGGCACCATTACCTATGCGCCTTCCTTGACAGTGACTAACACCTCCAGCCTTGCGGCGAGCGACCCTTTAAGCACCGTGCCTGACTCCAAAGTAGTCAGCATTAGCGTGGGCTTCCCAGCGCCAAACACAAGTTCGCCCGCCCTGCAGCTACGAATGCTCATAACTCGGAATGGGATTGGCCAGTTATGATACGCTTTTATGCGCCCCGAAAGCTCGATACAGACGGACCCGCCCGGCAGTCACTCGGGACGGCCGGGTTCACACTTGTGGAGTTGCTAGTCGTGATGGTCTTGACTGTCATGATGTCCGGGCTCATCATGACGTTCTTTCTCGACCTATGGAGCAGCACTGCCACGCTGCAGAACGACAGCGAAACATTTGTGAGCCGCGAAGACGCCGGCGACGCCCTGCGCGACACCTTTAACGCTGCCAGCGGCCTCATCACCCAAAACGGCATTGCCGACTCTCACACCGACAACCCGGACCCGTCAATTGCCTCCAACCTGTACTGGACACCCCTGCATGCCGTCCCGGGCACCACCACTATGCCCACTACCGGCACCACGCCCGTGCTGTACTACGAAGCCCCCAGTGTAGACAGCTCGAAAAACTTCATCCTGAACGGCACCCAACCCTACAAAGACAATTTTGTGCTGTACATGAAAGCCAGCACTAAAAGCCTGATGCTGCGTAGCCTAGCCAATTCTGGTGCCACTGGCGACCGCGTAACTACCAGCTGTCCGCCCGACCAAGCAACCGCTAGCTGCCCAGCCGACCGCATCATTGTTACAGACGTTAGTTCAGTCTCCGAACGCTACTTTTCCCGCTCCGGGAACTTGCTAGATTACCATTCCATCGTCGACCCCCTAACGGGTGCCTACATCGGCCCCGACTTTCCGTCGGTAGAGGTGCTGGAAATAACGGTTAACATCCACCGCCATGGTACCCTGCACGCTGGACAGGCCACCGATAACTCAACCATAGTGCGCATTGCGTTTAGGAATGGATAAGCTATGAAGAAACCACACACTACGCACCAAGACGGTTCAATCTTAGTCACCATACTGGTTCTGATGATTTTTTCGACCAGCATGCTGCTGGGGTTAGATGTGTTAGCTAACGCTAACCTGTTCCGCGCCCGTGGACGCATTTTCCTACTGCAGGCACAGTATAGCGCCGAATCCGGTGCCGATGCAGCTATTGCCACCCTCAACAGCGGCAACACCACCTACACCGGGACCACCGGCGACGTGCAAGTGCTGTCGACTAATCAATACAAAGCCACCTACGCCACTACCGTAGCGGCTAGTGGTAGCAAAGAAATTATAACCGCGACCGGCAAAGTGTATGTGCCCAAAACCGCTACCAGTCCTACATACACACGCAAGATTCGTGTGACAGCTTCGCAAAGCTCTACTACCAGTGCCACTTCCATCTTGAGCCGCAACATCATAGAAATCGCCAGCGGTGTTAAAAACGTCTTTGCAAGGGACGTTTACGTCAACGGCTACATAGACATGGCCAAAAACACCACCAACCTTGTGGCCGAAAACATAACGGTGGCTGGCAAAAACACTGGTGCCACTAACTGTTCAATTGGCGGCTCGGGCAATTTGGTTAAGCCAACCAGCTTCTCAAATCCAGGACAAACCAAAACGAACATAACGGTCGCCTACAATAACTGCCCCTCACCGCCTGGCAATACCAGCAACGCCGACTTCAATGTATCCGCCAACAACACCAGTATCTCTACCATTCAGTCATCATACATACCGTGGAGCTACTACATGGACAACAGCTATCAAAACTCCCCCGGTGGTTGCGCCGACTGGACAACCGGCGTGTCGCCACGCAGCATACCAAGCACCGGCAATACCAAAAAGACCCATTACCCAGACAGCAGTAGCAACATAGCCACGAGTTGCGGCACTAACGGTGATTTGAGCTTAGGCGCCAACACCTACACCATAAAAGACAACGTGCACGTGCGAGCTAACTTCTGCGCCACCAGCGGTTGTGCACCTACTTTTAATAACCCATCGTCCAGCGTTGTCTACATGTTTGTGGAAGGAACTGTTAATTTTACTTCCGTTAAAACTGCGAGCGGCAGCGGCCCAATTGTACTCATTAATTACGGTGCGGATCCCGCATCTAAAACCAGTGTTTGCCCGTATGGTGGCGCGTTGTACCTTGGCCAAAGTGGCAGCGACTACACCGAAGCTCCTGCTCTGTACATGCTGGCTATGAATGGCCTCTGCATAGACGGGACTAAGTTTGGCCAGGTTTCAGACCCAAGTAACGCACCCATGCTCGGTGGCGTTGGCGGCAAGAATATCTACATAGCCTCCAGCCCCAGCACGAAACGCGACTTAACGCTCGACCCTACCTTCCCCGTCAGCTCTATCCCCATTAACCTGTCGTGGCGCGAATCGGGATATGAGCGGCTTTAGATGCTTATCACCGAAGTTTTATGGTATGATGGGCATAAGAAAAACGCATATGCTTAGATGGGCAGCACGTGAAACAACCAAACACACTTTTGTTCGAGGATAAGCCGTTGTTTGGCCTAGACATAGGCCATGGCAAAGTCCGCGTGCTGCAACTGACCCCTACAAAAGGCCGGCCGAGGCTCATAGGTTACGGCGAGGTTACGTTTGAGCCCGGTGCGGTAAAAGACGGCGTCATCATCCAGCACGAGGTGGTTGCCCAGGCGGTGCTCGACATGTTCCAGAACCACCTGGTCGGCGACATCACCACTAACCGCGTCGCCATGGCAGCGCCAATCGCCCATGCCTTTACCCGCTCGATGGAGGTGCCGCCCTTAAACGCCAAGGAACTCGCTGAAGCCGTCCAGAACGAAGCCCAGCAGTACATTCCGGCCTCACTGGAGGACTTGTACCTGGACTACGCTAGCACAACGGTTGATGGCCAAAAATCAAACGTGTTCATCGTGGCCATGCCAAAGCGCATCATCCACTCCTACCAGCAGCTCGCCAGCCTATTGGGGCTGGAGACAGTGGCGCTACAGACCTCCAGTGGCGCCGGTGCCCATCTGTTTGCGCTGGATTCCCAGAGTGACATCCCGTCTTTACTCATCGACTTCGGCAGCAACAGCGCCGACATCACTGTCTTTGACCATGGGCCGGTAGTGAGCGGTACGGTGGCTTGCGGCAGTGAACTGCTGACTTCTGCTATCGCGAACGAACTAGGCGTCACCGCCCAAGAGGCCACACTCATCAAAGCCAAATACGGCCTAAATCTCAGTAAAAAGCAAAGCCAGATCCAGGCTGCCATGGACCCCATCATGAGCCTGCTCATCAAAGAAATTAAGCGCACGGTACGCTACTACGAAGAGCACGCCGACGACAAACGGCGGATTTCGCAGGTGGTGATTGCCGGCGGCGGCGCCAACATGCCCGGCCTGGCAGAATACCTGACGAGCAACTTGCGCCTAGCCGTGCGCTCATTCGACCCCAGTTCGTTCATCGATTTTGGACACCTGCAGCCGTTTAACCTGACTGAGCGCATGTCGTATGTGACCGCCGCGGGCTTGGCATCCATCAAGCCGCAGGAGGTTTTCGTATGATTAATCTACTGCCGCCGGAAACCAAAGAAATGTACCGCTATGCCCGGCGCAACCACACGTTGCTTCGCTGGACGGTGGCCTGCGCCTTCAGCCTGCTGGGCGGCGCACTGCTTGCCGGTGCCGGCTACCTGTACCTCAACCAGTCGATTGCGAACACCAACAAGCAAATTGCCCTAACCAACAAGCACCTGCAGGAGCAGCACATGCCAGCCGTGCAAAAACAGGTGACGGACATTTCAAACAACCTAAAGCTGACTGTCCAAGTACTGTCCCAGGAAATCCTGTTTTCTGAGCTGCTTAAGCAATTGGCGTCCGTCACCCCGCGGAACGCCACCCTTACCGGCCTCTCGATTTCCGATACCCAGAAAGGCGTCGACATTACCGCCCAAACCGCCAACTACGACGCCGCTACGCAGCTGCAGATAAATTTGGCCGACCCTAAAAACCAAATTTTCACCAAAGCGGATATCATTACCATCAGCTGCGGCTCAACCGTAGGCGTCCGCTACCCGTGCACCGTCAACATCCGCGCCCTGTTCGCCACCAACAACCCGTACCTGTTCATAAACGACAACAAAAAGGCCGCACCATGAAAGCCAAGCAGTTGTACATCGTGCTGATAGTGTCTTCCGTCTTGGCAGTGGCCGGCTTCTTTGGGATAGGTTACGGAGCAAATACGCTGATGCAAAGCCAGGCAAACAAACTTTCGAAGCTACGTGCCGACAGTGCCGCACTGAGCGACCAGGAAGTGGCGCTTGCCAAGAACAAACAAGACATCGCCAAATATGGTGATTTGAACAAGATTGCCCAGAGCATCGTGCCCCAAGACAAAGACCAAGCCGAAGCGGTCCGCGAAATCGTGAACTTGGCAGCCCAAAGCGGCATCGGCAAACTGTCGTCAATCACGTTCCCCAACTCCACGCTCGGCGCCGTTTCCGGCGGCGCAACTGTTAAAGGGACCGGCAGCAGCAACCCCAATCTAACGCAACTACTACCCGTTACTGGCATCAATGGAGTCTACACGCTCAAGATTACCGTCACCCAACTGCAAAGCGACCAAGTGCCCTACAGCCAGTTCACCACTTTCCTAACCAAACTGGAACAAAACCGTCGGACGGCACAGGTCAGCAACATCACCATACAGCCAGACGGCAGCAACCCCAATATGGTTGCCTTCGTGCTCATCATAAACGAATACATAAAGCCATGAAAAACAACGACATAAAGATTAATCTGAACGACCTGCCGCTGCAGCTAGCAAAGCTTGCCGGTAAAATTGGCGCCTATAAGGTCCTGCTGTTCTTTCTGCTGGTGATGGCCCTTTACGGCTTCATTGTCTTCCGCATCAACACCTACAGCAACACCCCCGCTGCCGCCAGCAGTAATGCCGCACACACGGCAGCTCAGCCGCATATCGACCCAGCCACCATCGCCAAAATCAAAAACCTGCAAGACAACAGCGTAAACGTGCAGTCGCTCTTCGACGAAGCCCGCCAAAACCCATTCCAGGAATAGTTACTGGTCTTTGCCGGACTGCTTCTGCTGTTCGGCCATCATTTGCTGGAACTGCAGGAACTGCTGGTACTGCTCCGGGTCGATTTGCATGTTCTGCGTGTTTTTGCCCTGCCAGCCACCGTTGCCTAGGGTAGTGGGCATGCGGCCGCCCATCAGCGCCGCGTTGTAGTTTTCGTGCGCCTGGCTGATTTGCCGTGCCATTTGGTGCGGGTCCGGCACCACCAGGAAGTCAAAGTTGTCTTGCTCGCCCGGCGTTTCGACGTGCACAGTGCCATAGCCGAAAATCGAACCAAAGAAATCCTGCGTAACAGACACGTCGGAAATGTGCTGCAAGCCCAACTGGTCAATCTTGTTCGCAAACAGGCTTGGCTGCAACACTTGCAGAAGCGCTTCTTCCGTTAGCACCACCTGCTCCTGGGCGCGCAAGTACACCGGCACCAATGAACCGGCAACTACCACAATAGCCAGGGCAATCGCCCCAGCCAGAATCTGCCCCTTATAGTTGGCGATGGAGCTGTCGTTGCTGCCATACATGACGAGTGCAATAGCCACGCCCAAGATTAAGATGGCTATCATAATGCCCACCACCCAACTCGTCACATAGGCGAACCAGTGGTGTTTGTAGACGCACAATATTTTTTCGTCGTCGTCGATGGGTAATAATTTATGAAGCGCGTGGTCGGTCGCTGGAGTTGGTTGCATGCTAGCTATTATACCAGGCTGGTTTGCGGGCTGTCTCTTGGCGGCTGCTTGCCTAGGTGCTTGTACGTCTTGCGGGTGACTTTGCGGCCGCGCGGCGTGCGTTCCAGCAAGCCAATTTGCATTAAATACGGTTCGATGAAGTCTTCGATGGTGGTGCGTTCTTCCGCCGTCAGCGCCGCGAGTGTTTCTACGCCGACCGGACCGCCGTTGTAGCTGTCGATGATGGCTGCCAGCAGCATGCGGTCGGCCGGGTCCAGGCCGAGTTCATCAATTTCCAGCAGTTCCAGTGCTTTGGTCGAGATGGCGGTGTCGATAATGCCGTCGCCGTTCACATCGGCATAATCACGCACACGCTTCAGTAAGCGGTTGGCAATGCGCGGTGTTAATCTGCTGCGTTCCGCTAGTTTTTGCGCCGCCTTCGCATCAATTTTGATGTTCAAAATCCCCGCCGCCCGTGTGATAATC
Source organism: Saccharimonadales bacterium (SeqCode) (assembly GCA_035480095.1). Lineage (GTDB taxonomy): Bacteria > Patescibacteriota > Saccharimonadia > Saccharimonadales > UBA4665 > JAJZCD01. The sequence continues at coordinate 15,401 of DATIIC010000016.1, forward strand.
TGCGAAACTTGCGCAGGCGTGTAGAACTCCAGCCGGTGGATGTGCCCAAAGCGGTCGCGCAGCGGTGCGGCCAGCGCCCCGGTGCGGGTGGTGGCACCGATAAGCGTGAACTGCGGCAAATCCAGCCGGAGCGACCGTGCGCTTGGCCCCTTCCCAAGCATGATGTCCAGCTTGTAATCTTCCATAGCGCTGTACAGCACCTCTTCAACCGTGCGGTGCAGCCGGTGGATTTCGTCGATGAACAGGATGTCGCCGTCCTGCAAGTTGGTGAGCAAGCTGGCTAAGTCCCCTGCCCGCTCGATGGCCGGACCGCTGGTGATGCGAATCTGGGCGCCCATCTCGTTGGCGATTACACTAGCCATGGTAGTTTTACCGAGCCCGGGCGGGCCATACAGTAGCACGTGGTCCAGCGCCTCACCGCGCTTCTTTGCCGCCTTAATCGCCAGTTGCAAGTTTTGCTTCAGCCGGTCCTGGCCGATGTAGTTCGCAAAATCGTGCGGCCGCAATTTGAGCTCGAACTCCTGCTCGACCTCGTCATCCTCCACTGGCGCCGCCCCAACGATGCGTTCAATCATGATGCTTATTATAACGCAATGAGCTTACGCTTGCTGCAAGTTGTATATATTACCTGGACCGTCTAGTTATCGGTTTCGATGTAGATGGAGCAGATGTCGAAGCCGACGGCTAAGGCCGTGGCGTTGTTGGTGGCCCAGGCGCGGGGAGCTAGTAGGGTGCTGTTCTGGGGAATCTGCGTGGCGTTGCCGGTGAGTGTGCCGGTAGCCAGGTTGCCGGTGCTGATGTTCGTGACCTGGTAGTAAAACGTGTTCGAGACGTTGTTTGGCGCAAAGATGGCTAGTTCGTATGCCGTGGTGCTGATGGTTGCCCCTGGGAAGTTGGTGCCTAGCGCAATCGGAGTCTGCGCAGCCGAACCGCCGTAGACGATGTACAGCTGGGTGGCGTCGGTGGATAGCTGGGCCACACCGATGGTGTTGGTGAGCGTGGAAGGTTCCACGTTCGTGGCGGCCGCGGTGGAGTTCATCAAACCTACAAAGTTGCGTTCACCCGACACCGTTGCCGCGTCGGAGGGTACCCAACGGATGACGAAGAAGAATCCAGAACCGTCGTTCGACCCGGAGCCGCAAGAAAACTGCGCCGCCGCCACGCGGGCTTCGGCCAGCGAGCCGGCTACCGATGACGACACAAAACCCAGCCGGCGCATGCGGGTAGCCAGGTTGGTGGTTGCCACGTTGCGCGTAGTGGCCGTTCCCACTACTGTTGGTGCTGTAATACCAAATACTCCCGGTACCGTCGTGGCGTTACCCGGTGGGTTCCAGTAGCCGATTTTGTTGCGGGCCAGGAATGGCTGCATGGAGGTGTGGTCGTTGGGGCCGGCCTGAGCCAGCATCATACGGTTAGCCACGATGCGCCCGTACACACCCAATGTGCCAGATGGCGGGGTTTGCCCCGTAGCGGCGCTAGCTGTCATTTCCAGCATGGGCGTGCTGCCACCGAGGGCTAATATCTGCGTCGTATCGTTCCAGGTAAGGTTCGGGTCACCGCCCAGTGCCGTGCCACCGTTGTTGAACTGAATCTGCGTGTCCGAACCGGCTGCGGTGGCCGAGGAACTGCCGCTGCCCTCCTGCAAGCCGTTGACGCTATCCAGAACCGACCAGGCGTTTTCGGCAAACTGGAGCGTTTGGGTTGGCCTGAGCACCACCGACACTAAAGTACGGAGTGTTGAGTTGCTGTTTAGTGACACCGTTACCGTGGCGCTTACGGTATCGGCATTATGAATCGAAATAAGTTTCACCTGGCGCTGCGTAGAGGCCGCCGGTGCGGCAACGATGGAAACAGCGCTGGTGTTATTGGTCTGCGTGTCTGTGGAGCCTGGTGTAAAACTAGTGGTAGTAATATCTGCCCATGAAGTGACGCATGGCAACTGGCGTGTCGTAACAGAGCCGCTTAACGCGACCTGAATCGATTTGGTAATTGCATCAAGGACCATAGGGCAAATTCCGGCAACATTTTATTTTTTGTGCTTTTTATATACTTACCGAACGTATTATATACGCATAGAGGCAATAGCCATAGCTTGGGCCCTTAGAACACCACTTCCGGCGCTCATTGTAGCCGGCTGCCAGCTGCTAGAGCTGGCGCTCCAGGTGAGTACTTGGCCATCGGTGGGAGTGGTGGAAGCGACGGGGTTGCCCTGCAAACCAACCACTTTGGGCGCCGTTACCGGCACGGCCAAATCGCCGGCGAGCTGAACCAGGCCGGCACGAGTGCTATTGGCCAGGTTGGTGTTCGTGGTGCCGGTGTAGCTGTTGGTGGGTGTGGTGACGAGCGTACCGTCGGAGGCCAGGGCTTGCTGCAGGAAATCGTTGAGGACGGTTCCCCAACTATCGTTATCACCACCAGGCGTAGGCAAACGCGACATACGAACCTCCTATTAAGCCACTAGAGACTGACTAATCCCATGCCCCCAAGCATTAGCTTTACAATAACACGTGAGTGCCCGGACAAACAACCGCCACTCGTTGTAGTTTTCGCTAGTTGGACATGGCCCAGCACAGCCAAGTTTGACTATTACCTGCGATACGCTTATCATGAAAACAAACTTAAGCGGTAACACTATGCACAAAAACCTATCAGCCACATCAGCCTCATCAAAGTTCCAAACTGCACGGTCACGACGCCTGCGCGTCTGGTTGCCAAGTAGCATCTTGGGCCTCCTCATACTCGGTTCACCGGTGATGGCAGCAGCCAGCACCACTAGCACCACCGTCAGTTCGGCCATCAGCTCGGTCATCAGCCTGCTCAGCTCCAGCGGAACCGTCAACGTCAACGTCGTACCGACCGGCGCCGGCGCTCAGACACTGTCCAGTGACACCGTTACCGTCAGCACCAACGACAGCTCCGGCTACACGCTGCAGCTGGCCGAAACTAGCGCTGCCAGCGCCCTGACATCTGGCGGCAACACCATCCCCGCCTCCGCTGGCACCCAGGGTACGCCAATCGCCATGGCAGCCAACACTTGGGGTTACCGGGTGGACGGCGTCGGCGGCTTTGGCGCCGGCCCAACCTCAACGCAGAGCAGTGCGGCCATCAGCGGCACCATAAAGTTCGCCGCCGTCCCAGCCACTGCTTCGCCGAACACGCTTAAGACCACCTCTGGCACCGCTTCTAGCGACACGACCACCGTTTGGTACGGCGTTGCTGCCAACACCTCGCAGCCTACCGGTACGTACACTAACAGCGTCACCTACACCGTAACCGCCAACTAGCAGGCCTATGAGCAAAGCGGCACTTATCCGGGTGGGCGTCAGTTTCCTGGTGCTTGCCGGCAGCATGTCGTCGATTGCCCAGGCCGCCTCGGCCGACACCGCGCCCAGCAAAATCCTGACCATCACGCCCACAACCACGAAGCCTATCGTTGCGCCCGGCTCCTCAGTAAGCGGTAAATTCCAGATAATAAACCAAGGCACCAGCGACTACCCGGTACGCATCTATGCCGCACCGTACACCGTTCACAGCGAAGACTACAAGCCCGATTTCACCCCAGTTCCGGGCACTCAGAACGCTGCCGATTGGTTGCACCTGGCCATCTCGGGGGCCGACATCGCCGCCAACCACACGCTGGACGTCAACTATACCGTCACCGTGCCCAGCGGTACCGCACCGGGCGGCTACTACGCCGTGGCGTTCGCCGAAACCAAAACTGCCACTACCCGCCAGGGCGTGGTGGTAAACGAGCGGGTGGGCGAAATATTCTACATTCAGGTAGCCGGCAAGGTCCGGCAAGCCGGGAAGCTTTTGACGTGGTCGACCCCATTCCTGCAGACCCAGCCGCTGCAATCCAGCCTGCGGCTCGAGAATGACGGCGGGCTGGACTACGCGTCCGACATCCGCGTAAGCGTCCGCGACCTGTTCGGCCGGCCAAAATACACCCTGAATACCACCAAAGAAGTACTGCCGCAGACCATCCGGCACATCCCCATCACCTGGGACAAAAGCCCCGTGCTGGGTCTGTTCAAGGTGACGGGCACCGTTACCGTCGCCGGCAAGACGCAGCCGCTGGCTACCCACTACGTACTGGTGGCTTCGCCGCCGCTCCGGCTCGCCGGGCTGGCACTGGCGGCCGTACTCATCGCCTACTTCGCGGGCCGTAAACTGTTCCGCTACCGACGCGCGCGCAACCGTAAGCCGGCGGACTAGCCATGGTTTTCCGGACAATGCCGTTCCTGCACCGCCCGAAAACATTCACGGCGTGGCTAGGCCTGGGACTGATGGGTGCAGTGCTGATGCTGCTGCCGGGCATATCTGTGCAAGCCATCCAGTACGGCAGTGGTACGTACGGTGCCTGCGGGTTCGGTTCGTGCAGCCTCACCATCGGCAGCAGCGGCACCGTGGCACTCAATGTTACTCCTACCGCCAACGGCAGCTGCACCATCCAGAAAGACAGTGTTTCGGTATTCACCAGCAACTCCAGCGGGTTCACGTTGACCTTGGCCGACACTAGTACCAACACCGCGCTATTAAACGGTGCCGCTAGCATCAGCGCCACCACCGGCACCCAGGCCAGCCCATCGGCACTGGCCGTCAACCGTTGGGGTTACCGCGTGGATGGCGTCGGCGGTTTTGGCACCGGCCCCACCAGCGCACAGTCGAATGTTAGTTTAGGTTCGACCACGTTCGCTGGCGTGCCGGCCAGCAACGCCACTGCAAGCACGCTGGCCAGCACGTCCAGTGCGGCTAACCCGGCGGTCATTACCAGCGTTTGGTACGGCGTGTGCGCCAACACCAGCGTCACCAGCGGCACTTACACATCGCAGGTAACCTACACCGCCGTAACCAACTAGCAGCCTTGCGCCATTCCATTATCCAGTATAAGCTTAAACGTAGTAACTAACCCTGGTACGGCCGTGATTAAACTAGACAAAATCCTGCAACAAGAGCTCACCCGAAAACAGTTCGTAGTCTCGACAGTGTCCGCATTTGTCGGCCTGCTGGGCATTTCCACCTTCCTGGGAGCTTTCACGAAAAACATCGAAAAACGCCCTGAACGCCCAGGCTACGGCGACCAGGGCTACGGCCCGTAAGTATTTCAAGCACCAGTTTCCCAACACCGCCCGGCTAGCATAAGAGTGTTATTATGTAGCTGTAGAGCCTCTAGAATATGAAAACCCAAAAATCCCGAACTTCCAGAGCAAAACCGCTGCCACGCCACGCCGCATCCAGGCGCCAGCTGGTGCACCGCATTCGCAAGGCACGGCGCAGCAACTACCCCGTACACAAGCGCATGTTACTGAACCCCTTAAGCATGTTCATCCTGCTGTGCACTGGTGTCTTCATGGCGGGTTGGACGTACCATGTGGTTGCCGCCACCATCATTTCCAGCACCATCGAGGCCCCACCGCTTGACGCCCCAGCCACCATCGATACCCCCGCCGATGGTGATACCTTCGACACGTCACCGACCCACATTACCGGCAGCTGCCCAGACAATTCGTATGTGGAGCTGAACATAAATGGAGCTTTCCACGGCGCCGGCTTGTGCGACAGTGGCAGCAACACCTACGACATCGTCAGCTCACTGCATGGCGGTGCCAACACTCTGGACGTCCAAGATTACAACCTGACTGACCTAGCAGGGCCGGGCTCGGACAGCGTGCAAGTAACCTATACACCGCCAGTCACCGCTGCCTCTAGCAATGCTTCCACTTCGACCATTTCGGGCAGCCAGTCGACCATTTCGAAGTCCGGGACCACATCGAACCAACAGAGCACTACGCCCATCCCGCTACTGCTGACGAGCGACTTCCAGTTCCACACCTTTGTCGCCCAGAAAGCCTTCACCTGGGACTTGGACCTGGAGGGCGGAACGCCACCCTACGATGTCAACATTGACTGGGGCGATGGCTCCACCGGGCACCTGCGCTTCCCCGGCGACCCGGTGTTCACACTGCGCCACGTGTACCAGACGGACGGATACTACGCCGTGGTCGTCAACTCCACCGACACCGTCGGCCAGCAGCACGTCATGCAGCTGGCGGCACTCATAACCAACAAAGACGGCAAAGCCAGCTTCTTAAACACTTCGGCGGGCGGCCATGGTGCATCTTCGGGAGGGACCGGAAGTTTGGCCTCGGGAACGGGGTCAAAATCAGGACTGAGCGGCATCCCCATCATAGGCGGTTCTAGTGCGGCAGCCACCCACGTGCTACTGGTGGCTTGGCCATTCTACATCATCGTCGCCCTCATGACCGTCAGTTTCTGGCTAGGCGAAAAACGGGAAATAAACCTGCTGGTCGCACCAGCCCGGCACCACTACCGGCACTAGCTTGCACCCTGCTGTACTATTGCGGGCGTACGTTGTCAAAATGTATCTTGCGGATGCCGTCTTCGACCGTGCCGTGCGGTTCGATGGCGTTCGTAACATAATCAAGGACACGCACCGCATTGATGGCTACCGCGAGCGCCCCCGAGGCGTGCAGAGCTAGCTTACTTTCGCTGTTGGCGGCGACACCGAACAGTGCAGCTGAAAGCGTGCCCAGCGTATGTAACGGCCCCGAGCCCTGTACCACCTCGCCAGTCCGCCGGTTGTGCGCTAGGTTCGCCAAACTCATGGCGGCATTCTCTGCCAATAGCACAGCGACATATGGCCCGGCCTCTTTGTGCTCCTTTGCGGTCATCAGGGCCACACCAGACACTGACGCATGGTCGACAGCCGCATCCGTAAACCGCCGCAAAGGCGTATCAACTTCGAGCTTGCGGGCCAGGGCCCCATCAGCGATAGCGAGCGCCACGAACACAGCCATCGGCGCAGCAATGCCTTTGTGCCGGGCAACCCGCCGCATCATGTATCCGGCCCCGGCCAGGCGCAGCAGTGTCAGCCCCACCATCGAAGCTTCGGCGAGCCTCCGCTTCTGCCGTTTTTCCATGTTAACCTTTCAGCGCCAATTTGATACGTTCCTCGACCGGCAGCGAGGCATCGATGTTTTTCAACGCCAGCGTAGCGTCCTGCGGTGAGTAGCCCAGCGAAACTAACGCTTCGACGGCTTCGTCCTGGGTGTTGATGCCCGGACGGGTGGCGATGCCCTCGGCAGCTTCGGAGGCGGCCAGGCCGACTTTATCGCGCAGTTCTACCACGATTTGTTCGGCAGCCCGCTTGCCTACGCCCTTGGCGGACTGTAGGCGTTTAACATCGCCGGCCGCAATTGCGCCACGTACCGCCGGAGCGGTTCCGATGTCCAAAACCGCCAGCGCCACTTTCGGCCCCACGTTTTTTACACCCAATAGCTGCTCGAACAATAGTTTAGTATCTAAACTAACGAAACCAAACAAATCATACTGCTGTTCCCGCACATGCTCGTGCACATACAGCTTCGCTTGTTCGCCGGTGGGCAACCGCCCAAAATCCTCGGCCGTCACCTGCAGGCCGTAGCCCACGCCGTGCACATCCAGCACCACCATGTCCCCCAGCTTTTCGCTCACCACCCCAGTCAGTGTCGCTATCATGCGGGTATTATCTCACAAGCTGCAATGATTGGAATCACAGTGATTTACCAGCCCGGCATCGGTATAGTAAAGGACATGAAAAGATTTACCGATTTCCTACGCAACCGTTATTTCCTGGTAATTACAGGCCTGGTGCTGGGCGCGCTGATTGTGCTGGCCATACGCTTCGCCACCTACACTGCACCGCCGCAGACGCACTACCACGCCAACTTCGCGGTCTACCTAAATGGCCAGCGCGAACAGTTCAAAGACCCGTCGTACTACGTCGACGAAGCCGCGTGCGACGAAACTGGCAAGATTCAACCACTAGAACGCGCTCACATCCACGACAACATTAACTCGGTCATACACGTGCACGACGACGGTGTCACCTGGGGCCAATTCTTTGAGAACCTGGGCTGGTACGTCGGGCCGGACTTTGTGCAGACCCGCAGCGGCACACTGTATAAAGCCGATGACACGAACAAGCTGCACATCGTGCTGAACAACGACGACCTAACCGGCCTGGGCGCCATCACCGACCGTGTCATAGGTGACCGCGACCGGCTGCTGGTAAGCTACGGCGATATTTCGGACAGCCAACTGCAAACCGAGTTCAAATCAGTCCCCAGCACCGCCAAACACTACGACGAAACCAAAGACCCGGCTAGCTGCGGGGCCGGCGCAGAAAACGTCACCACCTCCGACCGTCTGCACCACCTCTTTTAGCGCACCGTCTGGGCGTGCGTTAGTGCCGCCGCAATCGCATCCGCTGCGTCGTCCGGCTTAGGCACTTCAGTTAGGCCCAGCAGTATACGCACCATCTCCTGCATCTGCTTTTTGTCCGCCTTGCCGTAGCCGGTGATGGCCTGCTTGATTTGCATGGGCGTGTACTCGTAGATTTCCATGCCGGCCTGCTTGCCGCACAGCAGCACGACGCCGCGGGCCTGTGCCACCGTCATGGCCGTCGTCACATTGCGCGCAAAAAACAGCTTTTCTACCGACATCACGGTCGGTTTCGTGCTGGCGATGATGTCCGTCAGCTCCTCGAAAATAGTCTGCAGCCGCACCGCGTCGTCTTCCTTGACCGGCGTACGGATAACTCCACCATCAACTAACTGAAACTTGCCCCGGGCGGCTTCAATAATCCCAAACCCCAAAATCCCCGTCCCCGGGTCAATCCCCAAAATCCTCATAGCACCAGTATACCTAATACCCCAGAGAAAGAGGACGCAGGTATTCCTGTGCGGGCGCTATTGAGTCGCCGGACTCGAACGGGTCCGCTCCGCCGCCTTGCGCCGGGCGGTCGGCCGTAAGACGCAACACCCGGCTGCCGATATCCGCAGCGTATCTTCCCAGCTCCATCGCTTTGTATGGTCCATGGGGCCGCGCTACCGGCATGACTCCAACTGCCTCACCTAGTTCACCATACGTTATGGGTCGTGGTCCCAGCTTGAACTCAAACCTTAGCGGATCCCAATACGGACTATCCGTCAGCACCATGCGAAGCCCCTCGGCACAGTATTCGCCGAGCGCTTGCCGGCTGGCCAGCCTGCCCCTATCCAGCACCGGCTCGGGCCAGTACCAATACCGCGTAACATCTGGACGAGTCCGGGCAGGATGACGGAGCGTCAGATCCAGAATGTCGTAGAGATTAACGATGCCCGAGCCGGCTTGCGCTTGTTGCTCAGCGCGCACCGCATGCAAGGGCCGGCCACGAGCATTTACAAGCATGTTACGCATAAACATAACCATCACTGCCATCCCCGAGCGGTAAATCAGTGAGGCATGCTCCGGAACCGGCCCGCTGCCGTAGGCTTCGGTTCGCAACCGGATGGCCTGTTGCCGTTCGGCTTCCGGAGAGTTCGCCATACGCACCTCCTAGCAACAAAGAGCATGCGCCTATTCGGCCGCGAGCACCGTGAAGTATCTAATAGTTGGCCATATGGCTATTGTAGCAACGATTCGTCGATGTCGAAGTTGACGTGGGTGTTTTGGACGTCGTCGATGTCGTCCAGGGCGTCCATTAGCCGCATGATTTTGCCGGCGGTTTCGCCATCGGTAATTTCGATGGTGGTGTTGGGCACGTAGGTGAGTTCGGCTTCGGTGATTTCCAGACCGTCGGTTTTAAGGGCATCGCGCACTTTAGCCAAATCTGTTGGCTCGGTGTAAACCACCGAAACCCCGTTTTCGTCCTCAACGTCTGTAGCGCCCGCGTCGAGGGCTTTCAGCATAATGTCGTCGTCGCTGCCATTCACCCGCACAACGCCCCTACGGTCAAACTGGAAGGCCACAGCGCCCTTTTCGGCGATGTTACCCCCGTGTTTGCTGAATGCCAGGCGGACTTCCGGCCAGGTACGGTTCAAATTATCGGTCGCCACTTCCACCAAAATTGCCACACCGCCAGGGCCGTAGCCCTCGTACATGACTTCTTGCAGCTGGGCGGCGTTTTTGTCCTTCACCCGGTCGATGCTGCGCTGGATGTTGGCGTGCGGCATGTTGGCCGCTTTGGCTTTGTCGATGGCCAGGCGCAGGGCGAAGTTAGTGTCCGGGTCGGCACCGCTGCGGGCGGCAATGGCAATCATGTTGCCGAGTTTAGTAAATACCGCGCCGCGGGCGGCGTCTTTCGCGCCCTTTTCGCGCTTGATTGTAGACCACTTAGAATGTCCGCTCATAACGTAGGAACGGAGGGAATAATTAGTTCACTAATTATTCCCGAGTACCGCTCGTTATATCCCTTAGGTTATATCTGTTAATAGTACCAGATTTGTGGACAAAAAGAAAGACTGACAGCCCTTACTCGGCTGCCAGCTTCTGTATTGGTTAAGGGCACTGCCTGCCACAAACGGTCAGCGGTCATTCGGCAATCGGCTGCCAGCGAGCTGCACGGCGTACTTCATCGTGCGCTGGGCCAGGCGGCCGGAGAGAGCAATTTCGGTGATTCCCGAATGTCGGCGCGCAGCATCACCCGCGAACATTGCATCGTCGCGTACACTCATGCCACTTCCTCCCTGTTTATAACTCCACTTCCACCAGTGGAGCTACCTGTAGTATACGTATATGGGCTACGGCCCAGCTGTAAGCAGTAGTGCCTAAAAACCGGTAATAATACGCCCGCAAAAAGGCGTACGTAACCTTACGCTACGGGTTGGGATGCGTTATCGACCTCTCGGATGAGCTTAACCAGCTCGTCTGGCGTAGCCCAAGCCTTGAGCATATAGTGCATGGCGCCCAAGCTAAAGGCTTCATCGATTTCGCGTTGGTCGTCATAGTTGCTAAACACGATTATCTTGGCGCCGGGCAGGTGGTCTTTCGGCTTCAGCTTCTTCAGGAACTCAATGCCGTCCATGACAGGCATGCGCAAATCCAGCAAGATGATGTCCGGCTTTTCGGACTTTAGGATTTCCAGGGCTTCTTTGCCGTTGTAGGCGCGCAGCAAAGAGATGTTGGCGGCTGAAAGTACGCGTGCGTACGCCTCGTTTAGCAGCTGCTCATCTTCGATGATTAGCACCTGCAGGTCTTTATCACTCTTTACCATAGCCATGCCTCTTCCTTTTAACTCATGTAGATTGTACAGAAAGATGAGCGAACCGACTGTAAGCCAGTTCGCAAATCTGCCTCCGTCAATCTACGTCTTATTTACAATGTACTCACCCATATAAGCTGCGCCTGGTCGTTACGGCCGCTGTATTTGGTACTAATTGTGCGCCAGCGGCAATGAAATAGCAAATGTGGTGCCCTTATGAAGCCTGGACTCCACCGTTACTTTGCCGGCATGCAATCGCACAATTTCAGAAGTTAAATACAGCCCAATCCCACTGCCACCGGCTTGTACGCTTAACGGGTTATGGATACGCGAAAACTTCGCAAACAGCTTGGAAAAATCCGCCTTCTTGATGCCAACGCCCGTGTCGGAAATAGTTAGCCGGCAATGGCTGCCCGCCCGCTGCAGCTTCAGGTCGACCTGGCCGCCATCTGGCGTGTAGACACAGGCATTGTTCAGTACATTTTCGACGGCCATGCGCAAATAGCCTTGGTCGGCCGCTACCCGTACTGGCGTCCGCGGCAAGTTGATGGTGGCGCGGTGTCCACGCTGTTCGAATGACGGCTTCATGTCGCTCCAGACATTTTTGATGAGAATGCGCAGGTCGACTACGACCGTGCTCATGACCAGACGGCCGGTGTCGGCTCGGGCGGCGTTCAAGATTTGGTTGATGATTTGGATTTGGCGCTCGTTGCTTTCGAAGGCTTTGTCGAGCATGTCCAGTTGGATTTCCGGCACCTCGCCGGCATAGCCCTGGAGCACCATGCCTAAATACTGTTTGACTGCGGTGGCAGGCGTACGCAGTTGATGCGAAGCTAGCGCCACAAATTCGTCTTTGCTACGGCCGATGGCTTCCAGCTCCTCGTTGCGCCGCTGCAGGACCTTGGCCGCGCGGCGGTTCAGCTGGTCCTGCCGGTGGGCAAGTTCCACCTGGGCCTGCAGGTCGCGGCGCTCGGTAATGTCGACGATGACGCCCGGGAAAAACAGCCGGCCATCGTGTTCCTCTACCTTGCCGCGGGCCAGGACCCAGCGTTGGGCGCCGTCGGGCAGGGTGATACGGTATTCTTCCTCGAACGGTACCCGTTCAGTGATGCTCCGCTGGATGGCCAGGCGTACCCGTTCACGGTCTTCGGGGTGCACCGCCCGTTCGAAATCTTCGATTTGAAGCCCCTTGGCCAGCCGTTTCTTAGTTATATGGAACAGTTTGGCCAGGTTTTTGTCACTAGTTATGGTATTTTCCGTGATGTCCCACAGCCAGCTGCCCACCTTGCCGACGGCCAGTGCCGCTTCTAGCCGGTCTTCCATATTGGCCGCCCGCCGGGCTGCCTTCACCTCTTCGGTCACGTCCCGCGCGGCCGAAAGGATATAGCGCACTGCTTTTTCCTGGTCCAGTATTGGCGTGTAGCTAGTACGCCAGTAGTGCACCCGCGGAACACCCTCGGCGTCTTTGATGTCGTAGCGGAACGGCTCGAACTCTTTGTGTTTACCAATCCGCATGATTTCCTCAAGCCGCAGCCTGAGTTCGCTGACTCCCGTTTCCCGGTATTTAGGCGTCATGTCCGGGAACACTTCGAACAACGGCCGGCCAATGCAGTCCTTGCGTTTCACATTCCCAAGTTTTTCGCGCGCTTTGTTGATTTCGACGATACGGTAGGGTTCCACGGCCTCAACTAAAAAATACGCCTCAGGTAAGTCTTGGAACAGTTTCCAGTAGTCGAGGGCGAGGGTGTTTTCTAGGACTGTGTCATACTGCAACATTTTCGAACTCATCACTCCCGGTCGCCTGTACCAGTAGCGGCACATTCACATAGTAGGAAAAACGCTGATAGTCTATGAGCTTCTTGTCCTTTAGGCGGTGGAGTTCGACCGCAGTGGTTTCGCGCGTCAGGCCGACCATTTCGGCAATGTCTTGGTGGCTTAGGCGTAAGGAAATTCTAGTCAGGCCATTTTGCTGCTTTTCGCCAAAGCGCGCTACCAGGTACTGCAGTATGTAGACTAACTTTTCCTGGGCGTGTGAATGTTCGAGGGCATAAATGTGCATAGTCGCACTGGTGTAATGCGCCATGTAGGACATAAACACCTGGCTTTTGAGTGCGTCGTTGTGTTCGAGGGCTTTTATGAATTCGGTTTTGGGCAGGCTAAGCACCGTGCAGTCCGTGAGCGCTTCGTAGTAGTACAGGCTAACCCGGGATTTGTCGAACGCGCATTCCACCGGGAAAATGTCGCCGGCGCTCAGCAGCGTAACCGTACGCTGGTCCCCGCCCGTGGTGATGCCGTACACCTTCACCAATCCATTTTGCAGCACCATGACACTGTTCGGAATTTCGCCCTGGAAAAGAATCGTCCGCTTTTTCGCGAACTGGCGGTTAACGCCTGCAGGCTGCAGGCTTCTGAATGCGCCGAACTTTAGTCGCTCCTCCATGCCATTGTATAGTATATGCATTGTTTCAAGTATTTCTAGTTGGTTAGCTTACAGCCCGCCCCGTCAAATATGTGAAATTCAGCCGTACCTTGCGGTGTTTACGCCAGTAGGCGATGCCCAAAACCACAACAACCGCAGCATAACAAAGTCCCATGTCGACCGCCGAAAGGTAGCGGTTTTGCTGGAAGGCATGCGGCACACGGCTCAGCAGGTTGACCACATCCAGCATATACGTTAGCACCACCTGGGCCGGCCAGGCCAGCCACCCGGCGATGTTACCCACCAGCATGCCGGCCAGCCCGGCAGTAAAACAAAGCAGCATCGCCAGCGGGATGAGTGCCGCTACCAGCATGTTCGCGGCCAGGCTGACGAGCGACATCTGCCCAAAGATGTAAAGGATGAGCGGCAGCGTCATAATTTCCGCGCACAGGCTTTCGATGACGATTTGCGGGATGAGCGGTACCGGCTTGTCGCCATACAGCTTGGCAGTGATGATGGGTGCCAGCAGCAAGATGCCAAAGAACGCCAGGAAGGAAAGATACCAGCTGATGTCCGCCCAGAGATAGACGGGGTTCGCGTAGGCTGTGCCCGCTGCGGCCAGCAGGATGAGCAACAGCGGCCGCACGCTCCGGCCGTAGTACCACGCTGCTAGCCCGATGAGGCTAATGACCGCGGCACGCACAATGCTGGCACTGGTACCGGCCACCAGCAGGAAACCAAAAATGAGTGCCACCGCGACCACTACGGAAATAACTTTGGAACGGCTGCCCATTAGGCGCTTAGCTGCCTCAAGCAAGATAGTTAGGTTGTAACCGCTGACGGCGATGATGTGGGTCAGGCCAACCATCAGGAGTGCCTGGGTGAGCGCCTCGGGCAACGTGTTGCGCTGGCCGACTAGCAGGCCCAGGCCAAACGATGCGAGTGGCTCCGGCAATGCGCTTTGCATGCCAGCGGCGAATTTGCGCCGCAGGTTGTCGATGATGGATGTGGCCGTGCCGACCTTTTCCAGCTGCGCGAAACTGACAGTGGCTTGGCTGGCACCGCGCGTCGGGTACAATTTACCGCTAATTTCCAACCGGTCGCCGCGGTAGACCATGGCGGCGCCAAAACCACTGACTTTAATGGTTCCAGGCACACTTTGGTCATACGGTTTCGTGAAATGTACATCCCGCACCACAAACGCCAGCTGGCTGTTTTTGCCATACACTGCGTCGATGTTGGCCGTGGCTGTAAATTCCACCTTTTGCAGCGCTAGCGTCTGGTACGGCCGCAGCTCGTGCAGGTATGCCCCGCCACGCCACGCGCCCAGGGCCAACCCGGCCAAGGCTACTATCACCGTCGCCAGTACCGTACGGCGGCGCAGCGCAGTAATCGCTAGCACGGCCGCGAACAGTACCACCCATCCGCTCATTTCGATGTAACGCCTCGCGGCAACTAATCCAACCAAAAACCCAACACACCCCGCCAGGAGCATGGTCGTCCGGTTGCAGCGCTTCCCCAACCACTTCATGAGGCGTAGCATAGCAAAGCCAGCCCGGCCAACCATGAGCGTTAATCTTGCGAGAAAATGAGGGCAGTACTGGCGGGCAGTACGAGTTTGCCCGTACCGGAAACCGCGTCCACGTCGGGAACGTCGGTGCCAGCAAAGTCAGGGCTGTATCCTTTGTGTGTGCTGCAGAAGCGCACCCGCCAGGTGCCGGGCCGCGGAAAACCTAGGCCGTAGTCATCGTACGGCTTGTCACTAAAGTTCACCACCACAACCACATCATCGCGGCGGCCACCGTCACGCCAGCGGTGGAATGCAATCACTTTTGCCTCTTCGTTCACATGGAAGATGTTGATGCCCTTGCCGGTCAGCCCGGCGCTGACGCCGCCGACGTTTTTGCGCAGCGCAATCAAGTGTTTGTAGGCCTCAACGATGCCGGCGAATTTCTCGGTATGGTCCCATTTCAAGCCTTCCCAGTCGGTGAAGCTGCCGGTCATCACAAATTCCTGGCCCTGCAAAATCATCGGAATGCCCGGCGCGGTCAACATCAGCACGGCGGCCAGCAGCACCTGCCTACGGGCGAACACGCTAGTACTTTTGCCGGGCGCCACGACTTCGTTAAAACGGGCCGAGCCGTTGGCGGCGCTGTCATGTGAGTCCACGTAGAGCACGCGCTGCATGGCGTCGTCGTTGTAGCGCCGCCCTAGTTCGCCAATTATGCCAGCGAGATTGATGTGCCGCACGTCGTCGCTGCCCAGCGCATCGCGCAGCGCTTGCGGATAGCAAACTTCCCACTGCGCCGCGAAGCCGGCGCCGCCGTGACTGGCACTCCTAGTAATGTACTCGTTGGCGCCCACGTCTTCCGCCACAATCAGCGCTTCAGGCCTTAAGTGGTTGGCTAGTTTGTTAATCCGCTGCAGCAACGGCCAGGTGTCGGGGAGGTCGTTGTCCGGGTCATCATTGTGGCCTTTGGCGTTGCGCATGTAGATGGTGGAATCAACGCGCAGGCCGTCGATATGGCAATCCTGCAGCCACATACGCACGTTGTCCAGGATGTATTGCTGCACTTCTGGACGGCCGTAATCCGGCCGCACAAAGCCCCACGGCGTCCAGCCGCGCCAGTCATTGTAAAAGTAAATGCCGCCTTTGCCGTTTTCCTGCCAGCCATCGTACCGCCACAGATCCAGCCCGGCTTCGCCGGGGTCGTCGTACGGCACGTCCGATTCCGGCCCCAAGTGGTTGTACACCACATCCAGCATGACGGCCAGGCCGCGTTCGTGCGCGGCGTTCACAAACTTCATCAGTTCGTGGCGCCCGCCGTACTGTGATTCGACGGCGTAGATGTACATCGGCGTGTAGCCCCACCATTCGCGGATTGGCGACATGGTGCAAATGGGCATGAGCTCGATGGTGGTAACACCCAGGCCGGCAAGATAATCGAGTTTTTCAGTCAGGTCCGCGAACGTACCGACTGTGGAAGGGTCCGGCCGGTAATACGTGCCGACATGCGTTTCGTAAATGACTTGCTTGTCGAATTCAGGTGGATGGAAATCTTGGTCGGTCCAGTCAAACTGCGTGTCTATGACCACGGAGTTACCTTCGGTGGTGGTAAGTTTGAGCGCCCGCGGGTCATTTTTGAACAGCGTTTTATCGCCGTTTTTGATGACGTAGCGGTATTCCTGGCCAATTTGCGCGCCCGGCACCGTCACCGCCCAGCAACCGTCGTGCTCGCGCTCCATTGGCACGGCCTCTTCCCAGTCCCGGAACGAACCCGTCACCGCCACACTGTCCGCGAACGGCGCCCACACGCGGAACATCACGCCGTTACCGTGCACCACCGCACCCAGCTCTTTTTTGTGCGCCCCACTCATATGTGTCGTATTATGCCCGACCTGGCACTTTAAGCGCAAGCATAGTTTGTACCTTAACAGATTGACTTTTTCCTCAAAATATCGATAATGTAAGGAGTTATTTTGAGCATTGCCGCTCGGAATGCAGCCCCAGCAAAGTCGTAGACGCGGGCCCATATGCTTCGCATATGAACCCAAATCCTCGGCAAATGATTTTATGCAAGCACAAAATCATTTTGCCTGCGGTTTGGGCCCATAGCTCAGTCGGTTAGAGCAGAAGCCTTTTAAGCTTCGTGTCGTGGGTTCGAGTCCCACTGGGCCCTCCAAATAAAATAGCCTGCCTCGTGCAGGCTATTTTATTTGGTGAGCTCAGCGAGACTAACGAACGAGGTTCGTAAAATCCGCCTGCCCTCCTGGGCGGATTTTGGAGCTAATCCCGAAGGGATGTGCAATCCCACTGGGCCCGTCTGCCGCTCAGGCTCCGGAGCGTGAGCGCAGGGGTTGCCCTGGCACGACCACGCAGAATCCGTTGTAGGTAGAACGTCCGCGAACCGCTACACTACGTAGCATATGAAGAGACTGCTTAACCTATTCGTGCTATCAATCGTAATCGCTGCGTTAGTGCCGTCGCTGGCTTCGGCCGCAAAGGCGCCGGCACCGGCCGCACCAGAATTGGTCGGCTACGACGTGTCGTACCCGCAGTGCGGCAAAAGGCTGCCGACCGACCAGTATTTTGCCGTCGTGGGCGTCAACGGCGGCACTGCTGCCAACACCAACCCGTGTCTGGCAGACCAGCTGGCCTGGGCAAACGGGTCCAAGAGCGGTTCGCACCAGCCGAAAGTCCAGCTATATGTAAACACCGCCAACCCCGGCGAAGTCATTTCACAGATAACCACCTGGCCCACCAGCAACACCGACAAAACCGGCTACACCACTGCCAACCCCTATGGCACCTGTGCAGGCGCTAACGACCGTGCCTGTTCCTGGCAGTACGGCTGGAACCGCTCGGTGGAAGCCAGCCTGGACCGTTTCGTACCGGCCGCCCGGGCAGCCGGCATCAGCCAGTCTGCGTCTGCATACACCTGGTGGCTTGACGTAGAAACAGCCAACACCTGGCAGTCCGGCTCCACCGAAGCACTCATCCGCAACACCGCAGCCCTGGAAGGCATGACCAGCTACTACAAAGCCCAAGGCGCCGCCGTAGGCTTGTACTCCACCGCCGTCCAGTGGAGCCAGATAACCGGCAACAACGTAGTGGCGAGCAGTAACTTGAACGGCCTGCCAAACTGGCGCCCCAGCGGCGCAAGCCTAGCTAACGCCATCAGCAACTGCAGCGTACCGCCGCTGACCGCCGGCGGCTACATTTCGTTGACGCAATACGTCCAGAAAAACCTGGACCACAACCACTCCTGCGCATAGCCTAGTGGACGAACTTCAGCACGTCGTAGACCAGCAGCGCCGGCCAGACGAAGGCTTTCAAAATTGCCAGGATGGTCGCCCAAAAGGTGTGCGCCTGCTGTAGGTACCACACCAGCGCGCCAATTAGTCCCAAAAAGTATACCGTTCCGGACGGCCCACCCGTCCGCATTGTCTTGCCTTCACGCATAACTGCCTCCTTCCGTTGGGGTAGCATCAGTATGCGCTCCCACTTCGGCAGCCGTATGTAATGTTTCTCACTCGTTCGGTGTGATGGCCAGCCTAGTGTTTGCCGTGTTTTTTGGATTCTTCGTCGTGGTGGCCGCGGTGGGTAAACAACAGAAAAACTAGACTGAATGATGCCCCGGCCAGGATAACTGCCGTCTGCAGGTTGTTTAGCTGCCGCCAGGTTTCCAGGTGCTGGATGGGACGCTGCACATCGGCTGGTAGTAGTGGCACCACCAGCAGCGCAAACAACAGTCCGGTGGCTAACGCCGGTAGTGCATTGGTAACCTTTTTAGAGCCGCCCACGCTGCGCCGCGCGAACAGTATCGCCAACAGAAACGGCACCACCAAGAGCGCCAGACGCACCCACTGGCTAATTGCTAGCGTTCCGTGCGCCGTAAAGCTCGACAGTATGTCCGTGATGTCCCCCGCCACATAGGCAACCAGTAGACTACCCAGGCACAAACTCATAAACGCCACCGCACCGTTTACCCGCAGGCCCATTACCAGCACCGCCGGCAACAACGCCAGCGCGGCCAGGACGAGCAGGTAGGTCATACCCAGATTTTACCACGAGCGCTATAAAACAGCAGCCACACCGGGCGGGCAATCAGCCCTTGGGCAGTCTCAGTTGCGATGCCACGTACTCAAACACTGCCCGGCCTTTATTGCCGAGCCGTTCGACCTCCGGGTGGAACTGCATGCCCCACAACGGCAGGTCGGTGTGCTTAAACAGCTCAGGACCATCCTTTGAAGTGGCCAGGGCTATCAGCGGCGGTTGTACTGTGTCAATCGTCCATTTGTGGAATTCATATACCATCACGCTCGGCTCCAGGCCTGCCGCGCCATGGAAGTCGTCGGTGAAATGCATGCGGACATTTCCCACCCGACGGACGGGCAGTTCACTGAGCCGCGAGCCGAAATACACGGCAATCGCTTCGGCACCCAGGCAGATACCGATGGTCGGCTTCCGGTGTTCAACACACAAATCCACCATCCGCTTGAACGTCTGCGGGTTCTTGACTATAGACCGTCCCCAGCCACCGGAAAATACCACTAGGTCTGCCCACTCAACGTCGGTCGGTGCCATGTCGCGTGGGTCGTGCAGCCGGAACGTGACAACGCCAAATGTGGACTCGATGAGTTGCTTCAGCCGCACTAGGTGCGCTGATTTATTGTCTACCAACAGAACGTTCATAGCAAAAAGCCCTTACGCGCCGACTTTATCCTTGCGGTTGCGCTGCTTGGCGTTGTTTTCGACGTACTCGATAATCTTTTTGGCAACATTATGCCCCGTTACTCGTTCGATACCCTCAAGCCCTGGGTTAGCGTTCACCTCGAGCACCAGCGGCCCGCGGTTACTCAGGATGAAATCGACACCACATATCTGCAGACCCATAGCTTTTGCAGCCCGTACGGCGAGTTTAGCCTGGTCATCGGTAAGTTTCATAGGCGTGCCTTCCCCGCCCTGGTGCAGGTTGGAGCGGAAATCGTCGTCCAGGCTCTGGCGGCGCATACTGGCTACAACCGTGTTACCAACCACAAACGCGCGGATGTCAGCACCGGCCGATTCTTCAATGTATTCCTGCAACAATATACTCGTGTCCAGCACGTAAAACGCCTGCATCACCGACTTCGCAGCCTTGCGCGTCTCGGCAAGGACCACACCCTTGCCCTGCGTGCCCTTTGCGAGCTTGATGATGGCCGGCACGCCGGTTTTTTCAATCAAGTCGTCTATCTCGGCGGATTCCCGGCTGAATATCGTCTGCGGGATGTCGATTTTGGACTTAGCAAGCAACTGGATGGCGCGGAACTTGTCACGCGAGCGGACAATGGCAATGGATTTGGCCGTAGTGTATACACCAAGCATTTCAAACTGGCGCAAGATAGCTGTCGCGTAATTGGTGAGGCTCGGCATAATCCTTGGGATAATGGCGTCGAAGGCCTGGCTGATGTCTTCACCCTCGTACCACACTTTGGGTTTGTCCGAGTTGACTTCCACATAGCACAGCGCCGCGTTTATCACCCGCACTTTGTGGCCGCGCTTGACCGCGGCGTCATACAGGCTGCGGGTAGAAACCGTGGAGCCTTTTATAAACTTCGCCTTACCGTGCGTCAAAATACAAATATTCATGAGTTCATGCCTCCTTCTTACCGATTGCTTCCCGCATACCCTGCGCCAGTGCCGTCAGCTTTATGTCTACATTGCTTCCGGTCGCTATCTGCGGGATTGGGTTGGCCTCTAGAAAATACGGCATTCCGCTGCTGCGGTCAAACATTATGTCGATGCCGGTTACCTCGCGGTGCAGCGCATTGCTCATCGTGCGCACACATTCCATGGCTTTTGCGTCCATTTCTTCCAGGGGGATAAGCTGTGTCGAGGCGCCGGCCGAGGTGTTATTCAGATGGCTGTCGCCGCTGCCGATGCGCTTGATGATAACCCGCGTTTCGCCGCCCACCACGAAGAACCGGTAGTCCGCACCCTCGGAATCAATCAAAGCCTGCGCCATGAATGGCGCCTGCTCGGAATGCGCTTCCTTGTGCCCGGCAACCGCGTCGATGCTGTCCAGCAGGAAGTTACCCTTGCCGCGGCTGGCCTGGGCGTCTTTGAAAATGAACGGCGCCGCGAACTGTTCGGCGTGCAGGTACGCCATCAAGTGGTCCAGTGACAGGCAGAATACCGTCCGGGCGATGGGCACGCCCTGTTGGACGGCCACCAGCATTTGCGACAGCTTGGAGGTGGACCGGCTGTGCAGGGACTCGGTGTTGAAAACCGGTACGCCCTTTTCCGCAAAGTACAGCGCCAGCGTCAGGGCCATGTCCTTGCGCACGGAAGCGTGGCTGAACCAGTTGGTCATCAGCACGGCGCCGGCTTTGGCCAGGTCCTGCCCTGTCCGAGCGTTCAGCACTTTCGTGTCTTCGTTCGAGATGTCGAACAGGATGTCCTTGAACAGCACCAACTCCGTCTCAACCCCGTCTTTCGCGAGGTATGGGCGCAGTGCCTCAGCTATGGTCGCTGCGGTTTCTTTGCCGTCCGGGTGGAAGTTCCGCCCAATGATGAGTACTTTGTTCTTCATACTGCTTCCTGACCTGCCTGGGGCAGGATTCCATACTTTTGTAATACAGGCCGGTGCCTCTGGTTTGTGATACCGAATTTGCCGCGGTCACCCTGGCTTATGACGTCCGGGTCCTCTGCGGCCGCCCGCCAGCAGTCGATGCCACCCTCAAGGTACACCATGTAGCGGCGGTAGGCACCATGTTCGCCGTCCGTGCCCTTAAAGATTGACTCCGCCAGCAACTTCCATGTCCGGTTGTCAGCACGCCGCCGGGCATCCGCCGGGTCCTCTGGCTTCTTCGTGGTTTCATAAAGCACATCCACTGCGTTCATAATCTCATACACGCCCGCAAAGTCCATGGGTTCACCCGCCAAACCTTCGGCCAGCGAGGTCGCCAAGTGGCGGCGCAGTATGTCTTGCCAGCGCGGTAGTGCGGCAAATTCCTCAAATGTGTCGTATGCCACCTGCTCGCGCATGACCGCGCGGCCCTCATTGGTCAGTTCGTAGCGGTCGAAGCCGCTCGACAGCAGCTGCACTGCGCTGCGCAAGCCATTCTCGCGTTCCAGCAAATGGGTGCCGATTTCGTGCCCGGCACCAAGGCCCAGGAACCGCCTGGGCGGCAACTTGTAGCCAACCGGCCGCAGCACTGCCTGCTGCGCATGCTTCAGGCTCCAGGTGGCACCGGGCGCATCTTGCAGCGTATAGTCGCTTTCCAGGTTCCGCAGAACTTGCTGCAGGGCCGGGTCGCCAACATCCGGGGTAACTACCGTTAGCCCGGCAGGAAGTTCCACGCCCGCCAGCAGCAACGCGTAGTATCCGCCCGCCCGCAGATGGTCATCCCGCACGCGCTTGAAGACCTCTGGCGGCGGCACCAGGAGCGTCCGGTCACCCCGGTGCCCACCCAGGAGGTCTATGACACGGGCGGCCGCTTCCCGTACCGGCGCATGCCCAGAGGCCAGCCCGGCCTCGGCCTGCGTACAAAGCTCGTCCGCAACACCCGCGAACACTTCCTGCCTTGGTTTGCCGTATATAAATGCGTTATAAGCCTCGAAACGCCGGTCATCACCGGCCGCGGCAGCCCGTACCATGCGCATGTTGGCGATGTTTTCGTTCACCCGCCACAGGTAGATTTGCCGCAGGCCGGGGTCGCCGTCCCAATCGTGCACCGTCAGTTTGTAGGCCTCGGCCAGGGTTTCTTGCTCCGCCAGGGCCTTTTCATCCAGGCCGCGCGGACGTAAATCGGGGTTTTGCTGGCGGCCGGAAGCATAGAATTGGGACCGCTCTTCGGCAACCACATCAGCCGTCGGCAGCAACATGCCCGAAGTGTCGAACCCAACAAAGCCCGCGTTCGAATACGGTTCCCACAGGGCACCGTCGACAGGTATCTGCCGCTCTATGAGCAACGAGGCGCGTTCAGATGCCATAATCTGTTAATTATAGCATAAGTAGTAAAAATTTGCAAGGCTAGTGCTGGGCTTTGGAGACGTAGTGGTAGGAAAAATACAGCACGGCGACAATCACTACAAACAGGCAGATTAACATCGGTATAAAGCCGGACTGGTTATTGCGTGCGTCACGCATGTTATCCGCATCATACCGCTTTTGGTTTGATTTGTTAAGAGAGCGCTTATTGCTTGGCTACGATAACACTTTATTGACGCTATTTCACTTCGAATGTAGAATGCCGTTATGCATAGGTGGGGGACGCGCTGGCAAGAAGGTTTGCTCCGAAGGAAAAACCGGGGCAGCCTTCAGGAAGTGGCCGAAGCGGAATGGGCACACGAGGCCGCGGATCTTGCCAGGCACGAACAGACAGTTGCCCTGCGGGAAAACATAGCCGCCCTTACCGAAAAAACGGTCGCCCTGGAGGCCCTGGAAATGAGGCTCAGGTATCAAGCAACACATGACCACCTCACAGGGGTACTGAACAAGGGGGCGTTTGAGGCAGCGGTAGCTGACTTACTAAAGGTCCAGGCAGAAGTGCAAGGCGCGCAAGTAGTCTTGCTGCTGTTTGACCTCAACGACTTCAAGGGGACGAATGACGCACACGGCCACTCGGCCGGAGACAAGGTGCTCGCAGGGCTCGGCGGGCACCTTAACACCCGGTATAGGCGCGCAACTGATGTGACAGGGCTCGACAGCTTCTCGGGGCGTTTAGGGGGTGACGAGTTCGCTGCCGCCATCTTGCTCAGGCCAGCCGACCCATCCGTGGCCCTGGCCGAGGGGCAGCTGCCAAGGGACACGAGCCCCCAGGGGGTGCTGCAGTATGCTCAAGCATCTCTGTTTGAGTTTGGCGAACAAATGAACATCGAGTTACCCGGCCACTGGCACGGTGCCACCATCGGCATGGCAGTCTCCACGTGGGAGAGTCCCCTCACCTATCAACAACTGTTTAACGAAGCGGATGCAGCAATGTACGCCTCGAAGCCCGGCCGGCAGGCAGCAATCCCTCGTGCCAGAACTCCAGACCTGGCCGATATCGCCATCGAGGCCACCTAGAACAAACCGCGTTTTTTGGGGCGGCCGGAGCCGAACTGTTCGAGTAGTTCTTTTTGCTCTTTAGAAAGCTTGGTGGGGGTGTCCACCACGATGGTGACGATGTGCGGGCCGCGGGATTCGGCGTTCACATGCGGCACGCCGTGGTTGCTTAGTTTAAAGTCGGTGCCGCTTTGGGTGCCGGCCGGGATTTTCATGCGGATTTGGCCGTCGACCGTTTCGACGTCGATTTCGGTTCCGAGGGCGGCTTCCACCATGCCGATGTGTTCTTCGGATAAAATGAGGTCGCCTTCGCGGGTGAAGTGTTTGTGGGCTTTTACCCTCACGTGGACGTATAAATCGCCCTTGGGGCCGTTGGCGACGGCTTCGCCGTGTTCACGCAAACGGATGGTGGCGCCGTCATCGATGCCGGCGGGGACTTTCAGTTGGACGGTCTGCACGCGCTTTTCGGTGCCCTTGCCGTGGCAGACGGTACAGACTTTTTCCGGCACCTTGCCGGTGCCTTTGCAGGTGGGGCAGACCATGGCCTGCTGGATGTTACCGAAGATAGTGCGGGTGGCCGTCACAACTTGGCCGGAACCTTTGCAGGTGTCGCAGGTTTTCAGTTCGTAGCCCGGTTCGGCGGTGGTGCCTTTGCAATGGCTGCAGGTGTCTTCTAGGTTCAAACGCAGGTCTACCTGGGTGCCGAACACGGCTTCTTCGAAACCGATTTCGATGCGGGTTTCGACGTCGTTGCCGCGCGCTTGCCTGCGCCCGCCGCCGCCGGCCGCGCCGCCGCCGAAGAAACTACTAAAGATGTCGCCCAGGCCCAGGTCGCCGAAGTCGAAGTTAACATTTTGGCCGTTAAAGCCCCCAAACGGGTTGCCGCCGGCCGCACCGTTGCCGCCGACGCCGGCGTGGCCGAACTGGTCGTAGCGCTGGCGCTTCGACTGGTCCTTCAGCACTTCGTAGGCTTCGTTCAGTTCTTTGAACTTGGCTTCGTCCCCGCCCTGTTTGTCGGGGTGCAGTTCCACTGCCTTCCGGCGGAAAGCTTTCTTGATTTCGTCGGCGCTGGCGTCTTTGCCCACGCCCAACGTTTCATAATAATCGCGTTTAGCAGCCATGTACCATTACATACTACTAGTTTGGCACTCAAACCACAAGAGTGCTAACGGTGGACCGGCACGGGCTTGTGGTTGACCTGGACCAACTCCGGCTGCTGGCGCATGGCGTTTACAAAACCTTCGAACCTCACGGCCATTTCTCCGAGACGACTGCGGCTGCCCACCTCCCAGGCAGCGTCAACATCTGGCGGCACATACATCGCCTCCGTGGTGCTTGTCTGGTGGAACGTTGCCGCCGCCAGACCACTGCGGACATTCAGCGTGCGCCAAAGGCCGCCCGCCAGCCTATCGTACCGTGACGGGACCTGTGTTACTTCCATGTTTTCACCGGTGTCTGGGTGCGTTAGGCTTATCACATCAGTTGGGTGGTGCGCGCCAAGCCTATCGTTCACGAACCGTCTAACTTCAAGCCAAAATGCGTCTATGCTACCGGCGGGATCCGACTCGGCAGCATTGTCACCATTGCCCGCCATACCTTAGGCTGCTGGCGGAAACTTACGGTTTTGCACCTGCGCATGAAGGCCCTCTAGGGCTGCGAGCGCATCCAGGAACGGGCCGTCCTTACCCCCCATGCGGTTGATGGTGAGGTCTCCCACGTCGGGCGCTTCGCCAGCAAACCACAACAGGCTTTGCGCGTCATCACCATCCACTCCGTAGCCGCCGTGCGGCCCTTCGCCAGGGAGCTTGTCGCGCATCCAGTTGAATCTATGTGTATCCATATTTTCAGGATACCTCAAGGGGCCACCCCCGTAAGTGACAAATGTCACGCCACGTATATGACGAGTTCCGCAATTCACCGTACTGCTACGTTGTGCTTCCCTTCCATCATCCCCGCGTTCGCGGGAATGATGGAACGGGAACGCGGAAACTACTTTTCTTTATCTTCGTCGACGACTTCGCCTTCGATGGGGCCGTCTTTGTCGTCACCGGGCTTTTTGTCTTCCTCTGGGGTTTCGTCTTTGGCGGCGGATTCGTACATCTTGGCGCCGATGGGCATCAGGATTTCGTTGAGTTCCTTGGCGGCGGCTTCTAGCGCATCTTTGTCTGCGGCGGTGTCGGCCACGACCTTTTTAGCCTTTTCGACGGCTTCGTCGATTTTCTTTACATCTTCTTCGGCCAGCTTGTCTTTGTTGTCAGACTTCATCTTCTCGGCTTGGTAGACGGCGCTGTCCAGCAGGTTGCGGGCTTCCACGGCCGCTTTCTTCTGCTTGTCTTCTTCGGCGTGGGCTTCGGCCTCTTTGGCCATTTTCTCGACTTCGGCCTTGTCCAGGCTGCCGGAACCCTGGATGGTGATGTTCTGTTCCTTGCCACTGCCTTTGTCTTTGGCGGTAACGTTCAGGATGCCGTTGGCATCGATGTTGAACGTGACTTCAATCTGCGGCACGCCGCGCGGAGCGGATGGGATGCCATCCAGAATGAACCGGCCAAGCGACTTGTTGCCTTCGGCCATTTCGCGCTCGCCCTGCAGCACGTGGACTTCCACTTGCGGCTGGTTGTCGGCGGCGGTACTGAACACCTCTGACTTCGAAGTCGGGATGGTAGTGTTGCGGTCGATGAGCTTGGTCATCACGCCGCCCATCGTTTCGATACCGAGCGACAGCGGTGTAACGTCCAGCAGCAGTACGTCCTTGACGTCGCCCTGCAGCACGCCACCCTGGATGGCGGCACCTACGGCCACGACTTCGTCGGGGTTGACGCCCTTCATGGGGTCCTTGCCAAAGATTAGTTTTACCTTTTCGACCACGGCCGGCATGCGGGTCATACCGCCAACTAGCACAATAGCGTCGATTTGGTCGGCAGTCAGGCCGGCGTCTTTCAGGGCCTTTTCGCAGGGGCCAGCGGTTTTGTTAATTAGGTCCGCTACCAGGTTTTCCAGGTTGGCGCGGGTGAGCTTGTGCTCGAAGTGCTTGGGGCCTTCGGCGTCGGCGGTCAGGAACGGCAGGTTCACGTCGACTTCTTGTGCGGTGGACAGTTCAATCTTGGCTTTTTCGGCTTCGTCGCGCAGGCGCTGCATGGCGGCTTTGTCGTTCGAGATGTCGATGCCGGATTCTTTCTTAAACTCGTCCACGAAGTAGTTAACGATGACGCGGTCGAAGTCGGCACCGCCCAGGTGCGTGTCGCCGTTGGTGCTCTTTACCTCAAAAACACCGTCGCCCAGCTCCAAAATAGATACGTCAAATGTTCCACCACCAAGGTCGTAGACGGCAATCTTTTCATCGGTTTTCCCCTTGTCCAGGCCGTAAGCCAGCGCGGCCGCAGTTGGCTCGTTGATGATGCGCTTCACTTCCAGTCCAGCGATTTTACCGGCATCTTTGGTAGCCTGGCGCTGGCTGTCGTCGAAGTACGCCGGCACCGTGATGACGGCTTCGCTTACCTTGTCGCCCAGGAAGGCTTCGGCGTCGGCCTTTAGTTTGCCCAAAATCATGGCGCTGATTTCTTCCGGGCTGTATTCCTTGTCGCCCATCTTTACTTTCACGCCGCCGTTGCCCTTGACGATTTCGTAGCCCATCAGCTTTAGGTCGCGCTGGACCTCGGCGTCGTCGAACTTGCGACCGATGAGCCGCTTGACTTCATAAATGGTGTTTTTGCTGTTTGTAACCTGCTGGCGGCGGGCCACCTGGCCTACTAAGCGTTCGCCGTTCTTGTTTACAGCTACCACGCTCGGCGTAGTGCGCGCACCCTCGCTGTTAGCGATAATTTCTGGCTTGCCACTTTGCATAACAGCCATTGCGCTGTTGGTGGTACCTAAGTCGATTCCAATAATTTTTCCCATCTTATTTCTCCCCTTCATTTGTTCCTGTGCTGTACATGTACTGCATGGCAGTTACCCGTCCGTCTGGAAATCCGACGATGTACCGGCCGGCCTCTGCAACTCTCCCGTCGCGAGCCTCGGCAAGCATTTTAGCTATGCATCCCGAAACTGCTTTCGTAGCCTCGGCCTGCTCAAGCTCGGTCAAGGTACTAAAGTCCGTCAGCATCGACATGTCTGCCTCTGGGTCTAATTTTCCTAGTGCTTCGGCCATTCATTACCTTTCCTGGCAGTAGTTGCCAATGAGTGCTAATACAATTGTAGCATAAAAAATTAGCACTCTCATGTCAAGAGTGCTAATTTGCCAAATAAGCTAGGCTAGTGCAATCAGGGGCAGTTCCGAGCCCAGGCTGCCGCCGGTGGTTGGGTCTACCGACGCCGGCCAAGCGGCGGCGTACACATTGCCAAACGACCTGTAGTGGCTGGACACCAGGTAGCCGCCACCGGCCACAATCGCGGGGTCGGTAACTACATATTGGATGGAGGGCTGGGCCGAATAGCCAAACGAAGAGATTGCGCCGTAGACGAACCGGTCGGCACCCTGGGCGGGAATCGTCGCCGACAGCGGCTTGAACACCCAGCCCGTGGTTTGGTACATGGTGTTATCGGACACGCTTGAAGACAGCAATGTACCCGCATCGCTATAGACGGCGACGCCGTTTAGGCCACCGGCGCCCACCGTTCCGGACGCGTATATAACCGTACCGACTGCGGTGATTGCAGTCCCGGCTGGCACGAATATGCGGGCAAAGAGCGCGCCAAACAGCAAGTCGGTTCCCCGGAAGGCGTCAACTGAGGCACTAAGCCCCACCAGGCCGTACTCCGTCAGTGGGTACACTCCTGGTGTGGTAACCCCCCCAGCTGCTGGTGTGGCCCATTTGACGCCTGTCGCCTGGGTACTGTCCGCCGTCAGTACCTGGCCGTTGCTACCCACTGGCAGCTTGGCGGCGGTATCGTTGGCGGTCGCCACCAGCAAATCACCCTTGGCATCGAACAGGCTTTGCTGCACCGCCCCAGTAATAGTTGGGGCAGCCAGCAACGTGCCGTCAGTATCATGCGAGACAGCCAAAAACTCGTTGAGGATGTCACCCCACGTGTCGTCGTCTGAACCGGGTACGGGAAGTCGTGCCATCTCTGCAAATTACCCTCTTATTTACACTTATGATAGCATAAGCGCTTGCCCGAAAAGAGACTCGATGCTAAAGCCTTTTGGATTGTTACTGTATGCGCACGCGGACTATAGCGTGGCGGATGACTTCGTCGCCCAGTTTGTAACCGGCTTGCAGCTCCTCGCTGACGATTTCCTGCGTGCCGTCGCCCTCTTCCATGCTGACGGCTTCATGATAACGGGGGTCGAATGGCTCGCCAACTGTTGCGATTCTTACAACACCTATTTCTGACAGTGTTTTCTCGAATTGCTTGACGACGCCCTGCACGCCCTTCACAAAATCATTTTCGGCCAGGTCGGCCGGGACGTGCCGCAGTGCGCGTTCGAAGTTGTCGATTACCGGCAGCAGGTCGCGAACCACGTTGGCTTTCACCATATCCTTAAGCCCGCCGATTTGTTCGTCGTGCCGGCGGCGCAGGTTCGTCGCGTCCGCCCGTTCACGCTGCAGTGCCTCGGTCAGTTCGGCGATTTGCTGCTGCAATGCTGCAACATCAACATGTGGTTGCTTTGGGGCTTTAGTCATACAGTACTTCCTCCAATGTTTTACCGGTGTGGGCGACGAGCGCCATGACGTCGCGGTAGCTTTGGCGGGTGGGGCCGAGGGTGCCAATGTAGCTGTGGTCGCTGAAGGGGCTGCGGAAGCGGCTGATGATAAGGCTGACACCCGCTGCCCGGCCAATCGGGTTCTCGGAACCAATGAAGACGCTTAACGGTTCGTTCGGTGCGGCTTCGCGCAGCCAAGGTTCCAGATTGTCAAGCAAACGGGCTACCTGCTGCACTTGGTTCCCACCGATGAATTCCGGCTGGCCGAACAAGTTAGACAGCCCGCTGATGTACAGCTGGTTGCCGATGGTAGCCAGCCCCAGGTTGTGCGTAAGTTCCACCAGTGTGTCCACGGCGTTACGGATGGTGCGCTCCGGCAGGCCACCGTGCGTCACCCTTGCCGTTAAAGCACGTTCGGCCCGGCGCTCCGGGACCGCCTCGGTGGTTTCGGCCAGGCGGTTGACGTAAAAACGGTAGCCGCGGTCCGTGGGGATGCGCCCAGCGCTGGTATGCGGCTGCGCAATGTAGCCCAGGCGCTCCAGTTCAGCCATTTCGGCCCGGATGGTGGCACTAGACACGCCGAACACTTTGGCCAGCAAACTGCTGCCCACCGGCACCGCCACTTCGGCGTACTGCTCGATAATGGCGCCCAGGATTTGCTTTTGGCGCTCCGTCATCATGCCCCGAGTATACGCTTCTGGCACTCTAGAGGCAAGACTGCTAGTGATTTCTCGCTAGACTGCCAGCGGTTCGCCGTTTGCCTGTTTGTCCCCAGCAAGTTCCTGGCGTACGCGGGCCAAGAGCTCTTCGGCTAGCTGGCGGGCTTGCCGCTGTTTGGCTTCGTCGACCACGTCTTGTTCCACAATTTCTCGTAAATCGTTGGCGGCCTGCTCCACCGTGTCGTTGACCACAAACTTGAAATACGGCTTTGCCAGCATGGCTTCCAGCACTTTTTCGGCCGTCCGGAGACGATTCATGAATTCTTCGGAGTGGATTTCCTCGCGGCCAGCGAAGCGCTCCTGCCACACCTCGTAACTGCTGGGAAGCAGGCCAATGATGTACGCATCTGGCTTCAGCGCCGCCACATTTTGCGCTCCCTGGTACTCAAAGTCGGTTATGGCGATTTGGCCGCCCTCGGTAGCTCGTTCGACTTCCCGGATGCTGATGCCAGACACCTGCTGGTTGTGTATGATTTCGGCTTCAATGAACTCCCCGCCACGGATGTCTTCCAGCATGCCTCCTTCGGTTCTGAAGTAATAATTGACGCCGTCTTGCTCCATGACGCCGTCACGAAGTTTTGGCGGACGCGTGGTGTCCGAGACAATGAAGTAATACTTGTCGCAGTGTTCGAGCAAGTAGTTGATAACTGTGTTGCGTCCGCCACCAGCCACGCCGGAAAGCGCCACCATCTTGGCCTGCTTGAGCACGCGTTTGCCGTGCTCAGAAACGTGCAAATCGGCGATGGCCTTTTGGAATTCTGCTTTGTGATGTAGGATGACCGGTTCTGCCATAGGCCGATTATAGCAGAATCACATCTGTTGTAAACGCCTGGGTACGGTGATACCCTGTACGTACATAATTTGGGAGATGCCACCTATGGTACTAGCAGGCTGCATTATTAAAGATTCCGAGGGTAAGGTGCTGCTGATGCACCGCAACACACCAAAGCGCGTGCAGTGGGAAATCCCCGGCGGCGTCGTAGAAGAAGGCGAGAAACCAGCAGAGGCAGCCGCACGGGAAGTCAAAGAAGAGCTGGATTTGGACGTAACCGTCGTCCGGGAAATTGGCGACAAACACTTCGAAGAAGACGGCGAGCAGCACGCTTACTACTGGTTCGAGGCTACCATTCAAAGCGGCGAACCCCGATTGACGGGCTCCGACGGCGGCATCCACGACGACATCCGCTACTTCAGCGTCGCAGACATGCAAGCCATGTTCGACGAGCTCTCCGCCAACACCAAGAACTTCGTGCAGGCACTCCAGAGCAAAGAGATTGAACTGTAGCCGCGTTCGGTTGTGCTCACGCTTGGTTTGCATTAGGCTGTAAGTAGGTATGGCGAAACAAACAACCAAGAAAATACTGGGTAAGTTTACCTGGCGGAGGCTGGTGTGCCTGGCTGTTGTTGCAGTTGCCGTGGTGTTGCTGGCCGCGCAAGTGTGTTTGGATGTACGCTTTTGGCGCGTAGCGCGCTACCCTAGCGGCGAACCAATCACTAGCATGATTATCCAGTCGGTTCGCGGGTTTCTTTCCCCTGCGGTTGTGGAGCCCGTGAGCAAGAAGGTGTATTTGCCTAGTGCCAGTCTGGTGCTGCCGCCGTACTCTACGGAGGTGCCCGGGTTGGAATACAGCTACATCCCGTCGTTTGACGGCAGCGATGCGGAAGCCAGCGTGACGGTTACGAACGCCGTCAGCGTGGGCATCTCGAAGCTACTGAACGCCGAAGGTGTTGGCCAACAGCAACACAATCCCAGCAAGCTGTTCGACGCCGTACCGGAACTACAAGCCTGCGCCCGCGGCGTCCACCTGGTTTTCGGCACCAAAAGCACCTACGACCATTTGGAATTCACTAAACAACTGCGTGATGGCCGCACTATGCGTGTCTACAGCGAAAAAACCAAGTGCAGCTACCCGTTCACCGACCTAATCAGCTACTTACAGGGCGCTGAGAGCTACTAGTTTTACGCCTTAAGTTCATTGATTTATGAGCCTTATTCTGCTATAATTATAGACACATGAAAGCAAACAGACGCAGGGCAACCGTAGGCCTAGCAGTAATTGGCGGCATTATGAGCCTGGCTTCTTTGGGTCATGGTCCCGAAAGCCTCGGGCCTACCCAAGGCGACACGCCCCGCGCAGTGGCAGCGGCAAATCCGCTGGACGCCCTAAGGAACAGCAACGGCACACACTTCGAGGGCCTGTTCCCCCGCACCGCTTTGGCGGAACTTGCAATTAACTGCACTGGCCTTCCGGGCGCACCAACCACAGCAGCCTACGAATTCCCCGACCTACAGTTCGGCGATAGAGCCGTCGTCGACGTAACCATCGTAAGTCCCAAATACGGCGCCCCGCTACGCGTCGCTATGGTAACCGGCAATCCAAACGACACCAAGGTTGCGTTTAGTGGCAACGACATTGACCCAAGCGATGTTCCTGCGGACACGCCCTACAACCTTACCGCCATGGTGGGTGGCGCCGCCTTTACATTCTCGCTTACGCCTGATGTTTCCGAAGGCAACCCTTACCGCGAACTACGCGTTGCCTGCACCGGACGATAGTCTGGTTGATTAATCCCGCTTGAGCATGACGGTGAACGCTTCGGCGGGGATGTCGACTTTGCCGAACTTTTTCATGCGTTCCTTGCCCTTTTTCTGCTTGGCCAGGACCTTTTTCTTGCGGGATACGTCGCCGCCGTACAGGCCGGTTGTCACATCTTTTCTGTACGCTGAAAGGTCTTCGCGGGCGATGAACCGGCCGCCGATGGCTGCCTGCAGCGCTACCTGGAAGTTCTGCCTTGGGATGACTTCTTTTAGTTTCGCCACGGTTTCGCGGCCCAGTTTGTCGGCCTCGCTGCGGTGGACCATTAGGCTCAGCGCATCTATGCGCTCGCCGGCTACGTAGAAGTCAACCTTCACCAAGTCTTCGGCGCGGTAGTTGTCCAGTTCGTAGTTGAACGAACCGTAACCACTAGTTATGCTCTTTAGCTGGTCGTAAAAATCGGTCAGCAGGTTGGCCAGTGGTGCTTCGAACCCGACCACGGCACGGTCTTCGACGTAGCTCAGGTTTTTTTGCATGCCGCGCTTGCTGCTAATGAGTTGGATTACCGGACCCACGTAGGCCTTCGGCACGATTATCTCGCCCTTTATCCACGGTTCGCGGATTTCTTTGATTTTGCTTGGGTCCGGTAGGTCGGCCGCGCTTTTGATGTCGGTTTCGTCACCGTTTAAGAGCGTAACCTGGTAATCGGTCGACGGGTTGGTAACGACTAGGTCCAGGTTGTACTCGCGTTCCAGCCGCTCCCGCACGATGTCCATGTGCAGCAGGCCCAGGAAGCCGATGCGCACGCCGAAGCCCAACACCGGCGAATTTTCCAGGTCGTACTGCAGGGCGCTGTCGCTGAGCGTTAGTTTTTCAATTGCTTCCTTGAGTTCGTTGTAGAACTCGTTGCTTTCCGGGAAAAAGCCGGCGTACACGAACGGCTGCACGTTTTTGTAGCCGGGCAGTGGTATGATGTCCTTATGCACAGCGGTTGATAGACTAATCGTATCTCCAACTTTCGCATCACGGGTCGTTTTTAGGTTCGTGACGATGTAGCCAATTTCTCCGGTTTTTAGGCTTTGGCGTGGGTTCATGTCTGGGGTGAGCGCGCCGACTTCTAACGCTAGGCCGGCTGCACCGGTGTTGAGCATTTTTATACCCGCATTTTTATCAATCTGCCCGTCAAACACCCGCACATACAAAATTACGCCGCGGTAATCGTCGTAATAACTATCAAAAATCAGCGCCCGCGTGGCGTCATCTGCCGAGCCGGTCGGGGCAGGGACCTCTGCCACAATACGGTCGCGCACCGCGTCGACGCCCTG
>DATIIC010000017.1:0-29718 GCA_035480095.1 Saccharimonadales bacterium (SeqCode)
GTGCCTAGGTGCATGGTCATGATAGTACACACCTCGTCCGCAACCCGCTCTTCGCCAAACCGGCTTATCAGTTCACCTAGCGCCGCCCCGTAAGCTTGGTTAGAGGCTTCGTCGTCCAGCGCCCCTTGCTCGTACGGCAACCAGCGTGAATACTGCAGGCCCGAGAGTGCGGCATGCACGCAGACACGCTCCCGGTCAAAATCGCTTCCGACGTTCGGGTCCATGTTCGGTTCGCGCAGAGCGCCAATCGTACTTATTTCCTCATCACCCAGTTCGTAGAAATGATGGGTGTCATATGGTGTTTCTGTCGCAGACATCAGTGCAACCGTCTGCTCGCCGAATATGCCCCCGTCGAGGCTGCTGAACGGCGCCATCGGCTTCCAGCCATGGTTTGGCCACAGCTCCACCAAGCCCCGCTGCTTACCGAGCTGAGGGGTTTCGCGGTAATGGACCGCGACAAAGGTGTCGCTTACCGATTGCTTGGGTGCGTCCGTCCGGTCATGCTGAAACACCATATATGTCATAACAGGGGGTTTCGCGGCCATACATGCGGTTAGCATGGACGTACAAATAGTGTTTGCCGGGTACCAAATCAGCCGCCTTTTGCACCGGACGTACCTGGGCAGATTCTACAATTGCCGCCACTTCAGGATAGCCACTTGGAAACTGGTTGAGGTCGTAGCCGTGCCTCGCCAGCAGGTCGCGCCCGCGTGTGATGCGGGCATCCACTTCCTCCCGCAGGCCAGACGCAAAGTCGTAGCCCGTGCGAAGGTTTTGCTTGGCCTCCGTGGCACGGTCATCGCCCGCGCCACGGAGTATGACGCGGGTCGTACCGTCTGGATAGGCTTCAGCACAGGCCCAATCGGTTTCACCAAACCTGCCCTCTTCAGCCACGAAATTGGGCTCGTCATAACTATCAAAAAGTGTGACGCCCTCGAAGGGGTTGGGGTGCGAAGGCCCGTGGTACAGGTTTGGAGATGTCATTAAACTTATAATAACATCCATGGGGTATTCGGTCAATTTCTATGCGTGGCCCTACCTTCGGAAAAAGCGGCGGAGGCGGGTGCGCAAGCGGCGGCGAAGGTTGTTGCGGGCATAGTCTTTCAGTTGGTGTTCGATGTGCACCGCGGCAACATCTAGCGCCGTGTACATGTGCAGCGTGGTTTCTTCGGCTTTCAGCTTCGTGCCGTCCAGCATAAAACTAATGCCGCAGGTGTTGTATTTAGCACCCTTCCGCTTGTGCAAGGAAAATTGTACCTCCACCGCCGCGCCCGCCCGCAAACGTCGCGGCACAAACTTACCCAGCCGGCGCAGTTTGGCCGACGCATATTTTTCCAATTCGCCGGTCAGCTCCAGTCCTTCCACCGACATTCGAATCTTCATAGTGCCAAAACTTAGAGCGTTTCCCGCCCGCCCATGAACGGACGCAGCACTTCCGGCACTCGCAAAGACCCGTCAGGATTTTGGAAATGCTCCAGGACTACCACCAGCGACCGCGCCAGCGACACGACCGTACCATTCAGCGTGTGCAGCGTCTCTACCCGCCCGTCTGCGCGGCGCACCCGGATGTTCAGGTTCCGCGCCTGGAAATCGGTGCAGTTCGAGCAGCTGGTGAGTTCGCGGTAGATGCCGTCCACTGGCGACCAGTACTCGATGTCGTACTTCTTCGCCGCCGGCGCGCCCAAATCACCCGAAGCAATATTTATAACGTGATACGGAATGCCGATTGCCTGCCACAGCTCCTCTTCAATCGCCAAAATTCGCTCGTGCATCTCCATGCTCTGTTCCGGCAGCGTAAAGGCGTACATCTCCAGCTTGTTGAACTGGTGCACCCGGAACAACCCGCGCGTGTGCTTGCCGTACGTCCCGGCTTCACGACGGTAGCACGGGCTATAGCCCACGTACAGCTTCGGCAAGTCAGCTTCGTCGATGATTTCATCAGCGTGGTAGCCAGTCAGCGGCGCTTCGGCGGTGCCAATCAAAGCCAAATCCTCGCCCTCCACAAAGTATTCGTTACCCTCGGCATCACCACGCGGCGCGAACCCCGCCCCGGTCGCCGTCCGGGCATTCACCATGTGCGGCACCGTCATGAGGGTAAAACCTTTGGCCAACACAAATTGCAGTGCGTATTGGGTCAGCGCGTTTTCTAGCAATGCCAGGTCGCCCTTCAGGTAGTAAAATTTCGCTCCGGCCACCTTGGCACCGCGCTCAAAATCCAGCCAGTCGCGCTCGGTGGCGAAGTCCACATGGTCCCGCGCCCCCGTCGGCTTCTCGCCAACGACTTTAATTTCCACGCTGTTTTCTTCGCCGCCTACCGGCACATCGTCGAACGTCACATTCGGCACGCCCATCAGCAGTTCGGTGTATTTGTCTTCAATTGCTTTCAGCTCAACTTCGCAGCCGCCGATTTTTTCCTTCAGCTCCCGCCCCTCGGCCAGTTGCTCGTCCGACGGCTTCTGCCCCTTCATGGCGTCGGTCAGCGCGTTCCGGCGCGCCCGCAGCTCTTCCACCGCCGTCAGCTTCTCGCGCCGTTCGCGGTCCAGCTCCAGCAGCTCGGCAATGTTTACGGTGTAGCCCTTTTCCGCCGACTTCCGCTGCACCACGTCAGCGTTGTCACGGATGAATTGTATGTCCAACATGCCCCTAGTATATCCTACGCAACGTGCATTTCGGACACTTTATGCGTACAATGGACACCACCATGGAGGAAGCACTGGAACCGCGCATACTGGAAGGCGTCAAAAAGCCCCGCCGCAAGCTCGGCATCAAACCCAAAGACGTCATAATTTTCTTGGTGGTTGTGGCCGTAATCGTCGGGCTCACGATGGTGCTCCTAAACAAGCTACAGCTAAAACGTGACGTCGCCGGCGCCAAAATCATCACCGACCAAGTCATCGCCGACATCCCCAAACACAATGGCGCCGCCGTCCGCAAGCTCGGCAACGACAAGTTCCAGTCCACCTACACCGACGCCACGCTCCTCAGGCAGTTCGCCGCGCTGGACCTCGTTACCGTCGGCAAACCAGTCCTGGTGGACCAGATTCGCAGTGCCGGCAGCAAAGGTACCACCGTGTTCATGGTGTACCGCTACCCGCCGCACCTAGCCAACCAGCCGTTCTACATCAGCGTGGCCGTAACCAAAAAAGCCGGCACCGGCTGGCTGCTCACCAACCTCTCCGGCAGCGCCGACGAATCTAAGCTCCTGCCGTAAGCGGGCAGCTAAAGGCGGCGCCAGGCAACCTAAGCTTCGGTTTCGGCCGGTGCCAAGTCGACGGTGCGTACTGCCATGCGGCCAAGCGGGTCGGCCCAGAGCAGTTCCGCCAGCTCCCCCACCGTCTTCAGCATGTTAGCCACTGTGTTGGCCACGTCAGCGGCATCGTTCACAACGGCCGCCCGTAGTTCGAGCGCGTCATCCCACATGTTGCGCCCTGGTTCGTTCGAAGAACTCATACCCTTGGTATACCACCAGCCAACCATCGGCGCAACCCCTATTTCTTCTTAATCTGCTGCATATGCGCCAGGGTCAGCTCGGTGCGCTTCCGGGCGTAGTCACAGTGTTCACAGGGGCCGCCCATGATTGATTC
Organism: Saccharimonadales bacterium (SeqCode); assembly: GCA_035480095.1. Classification (GTDB taxonomy): domain Bacteria; phylum Patescibacteriota; class Saccharimonadia; order Saccharimonadales; family UBA4665; genus JAJZCD01. The sequence goes on from DATIIC010000017.1 coordinate 3,585, forward strand.
CCCCACCGGCGGCATCTCCCCGTCCATGCACACCTTCATTTCAGCCAAAGTCGGCTCTACCCATTCGTCGTTGCCGGTGTACGGAATCAGCTTGGTTTTGAATTCGAGCTTGTCGCCAAAGCCGTCCATGTCCATCCGCGCGTTGGTGTACACAAAGTACCCCGTGTCGCTCACCGTAAAACCGTTTTGGCGCAGCAGCCACTGGTACACTTCCATCTGCCGCTTGTAGCTAATCTGCCAGCCGCTGTCGATGCCGACATCTTTGTCCTTCGACGTCGCCTTGTAATCCACCACTATCAGCTCACCCCGCTCGTTCACCCACACATCATCCACCGCCCCAAACACGTGCAAGTTGGTCGGCTCGTGCATGGCAACCACCCCCGTAAACGTGTACCGCCAGGTGTCTAGGTCGGCATGTTGGTACGGCACCACCCCGTTCAGCTTGTTCTTGGTCATAATCGGGTGCGGCGTCCCGGCCGCCCGGTGCACGTCAAACTCCTTTTTGAATAATTCGTCGATGGTTTTGTTGATGTTAAACGGCGGCGAAGACGGCCGCGTAATCTTCAAGCGCACATCCAGCCAAAAACACCGCGGGCACTGCATATACAGCTCGATTTTCGACCGCGACACCTTAAACAGCCCGGTTTGCCCCGGTTTGTACGGCTGACTCCGCTCCCGCCAATAGTTCATCTGCCTTAGTATATCAAAACACGCCGACCAGATAGCCGGCGTGTAGATTGTGCGAACGGTTACTTACAGACTACTTGTTCAGGGCCTGCTCATGAGCAGCGGCATCAGCTTCGATAAACTGGCGCACGCCACCAATGCCGTCTACCATAGTGCTGGTAGAGGTAACTACACTCTCGGCTGTTTTGTACATGTCGGTCGGGGCAAACAGGTTGTCCGGGTCTGCCACGAAATGGTCTTTGTCACTGGTGTCAATCGTACCACCCATGTATATGTCTACTTGGCCATCGGTAGCAAAAACATTGCTAGACGCAGCCGACCAGCCACCCCAACTACCGTCGTGGCCAAACTGCCGGCTGAGCGTCAGGCCGTCGGCATAGTCTTCGCCGCCCGGAGCAATCAGCTGCCTGGTAGAGTCAACCGTCCGGCCTGGGCCGCTTGGGTTGGTATTGTCTTGTACTTCAACATAGCGAGGGTCTTCGGCGTTAGGTGTACCATCGGCGTTCGTACCCATGACCACTTCGACCATCACCATCCGGCTAGTCGGTTTGCCCGAGTCTTTGCTACGCATGTATACAAGCCGCACTTCGCCAGGGTGCTTAGGGGTCAGCTTTGCAAACGTGCCCGGGTGCTGCGCTTCTATGCCTAGCACCTCACGGTCAATCTTGCGCATCATCGGAGCAATGGTGGTGCCTAGGCGTGCCTCTTCATCGGCGCTATATTGCGGGGCAGTTTCCGGCTTGGAGTCGAAGGCACCGGCCTTAGCAGCCACACCGACACCGGCAGCGGCACCGATGGCCAAAAGTGCCAACATGCCCTTGCGTACAATCTTCTGCATCCGGCTCAAATCCCGGCGAGTAGTGGGGCGGGTACGGTAGTCGCCGTAAGACCTTCGTTCGAAGTCGGGTTCATACAGTGATCGGTTTTGCGTTCGGCTCATTTGGCTGGTGGTTCCTGGTTACTGGTTATATTGTCGAAAACTATGTACTAATATAGCACAATTGTGTTAAAAAAGCAATAGCTTCATGCGATGGCTAGGCCACTTGGGGCTGGCCAGACGGCGGCATGCCCAGCCGCTCCCGGACTTCGGCGAACATGGCCCAGGCACCCTTGGCCCGTTCCATCCGGTAGTCATAGGCAGATTTGCGATTACCCCAGGTACCCAGGTGGCTGGAGCCCCCTACCCGCCTCTCAAACGCCATGGTGTGCACCCAGTACTGCAAAAACCGCTCCGCCAGCGCCCGCTTCAGCATCCGTTCATCGGCCAGCACCGTTTCCCGGGTCCAGTGGTGTATGTACTCGTGGAAGGCCGTGCCTGGCTGCGCACTGTCCAGCAGATTGAACAGCGGGCTCCACATGTCGGAAGTCTGCCAATTGGTGTACTCCGGCGGGTTATGGTAGACCGCTACCTCATCCTCCTGCTGTTTTGGCAGCATGCCGAACGACCGGTAGATACCCCAAGCGGTCAGCGTACGCTCCTGTGCCAACACGGGCAGCAACTTTAGCTCATTTACCAACAATTCGTCGGCGCCGGCTTCTTCCATCTGCAGCACCAGTTTGGGTACATTCCTGAGAAGTGCCCGCAGCCACCTTCGCTGCCCCTCGTCGACGTACTGGGACGGTCCGGCATTACGGGCCAACCACTGCGGCGCGTCATGCCCAAGCAGACGTTTCACTTCTTCGTCTTGTCCGGTCGTGACTGCCCGCTGCACGTCGTCGAGCACGGTTTCTAGCCACCAGTTGGTCTCTACCGCCGTCCGGGCGGACTCATCCGACAGCAGGCTGGTTGGCTCGGCCACTGCCGCCTGGCCACCTTCTTCCCACCAGGCTGCTGCCTGCTTGGGTACGTCACCGGGCGCTGTGTTTATACATTCAAGGCCGTCCGAGCCAGTTTCCACCCCGGCAGCCGGCAACTGCGGGTGTGCCCGATAGTGCCCGACCGGCTGGTCGGCAAAATGGAACAAAGGTGGCAACTCGCCGTCCTCAATGTGGCTCATAAGATTACAATAACACAAAAACGCCATCTTTGCCACGATTTAATCTTCGTTTTAGAAATGGAACCGGGTGCTTAGCGGCGTATTAACACGGCCAGCGTCTCGATGTGCGGGGTGCGCGGGAAAAAGTTGTAGGTTTCGAAAAATTCGATGGTGTAGTCTGCTTGCAGCAGGCCTAGGTCGCGCGCTTGGGTGGCCGGGTTGCAGCTGAGGTACGTGATGCGCGGCGGCTTGGCCCCTAGGCACTGTTCGACCACTTTCGGATGCAGCCCGGCGCGCGGCGGGTCGAAAATGACCGGTTTATCGCCGGTGATGTATTCCAACGCCTTTTCGGCCGAGGCCTCGACCACTTCGGCCCGGATGCCGGATGCAGCGGCATTCACCCGCGCCATGGCCGCTGTCGCCGGATCCAGCTCGATGAGGTGCACCGACTCTTTCGCCACCGTCAAACCAATCGACCCCGCCCCGGCGTACATGTCCACCGGGTCTTCGCCGCAGTGTTCGCGGATGTGCGCCAAGGCTTGTTCATAAATAGGCAGATTCACCTGGAAAAAGCTGTCGACATCGTAGTGGAACGGTTTGCCCAGCAGCTCGTCCTGCAGCGTGCAGTCACCCAGCTCGTACAGCAGTTTTGTAGCCACACTGGCCGGGCTTTGGGGGTTAGAATAATACACCCGCAGGCCCTTGACGCCCGTTGGCAACTCCAGCCGGTGGAAATCTTCGCGCTTCGTAAACAGCGAGGCCACTACCTCGCCCTGTTGGCCCACCCGGACAATAACCGTCTTCAAATCGCCGGCGCGCGGGCTCAATTTTTGCAATTCGGCCAACACAGCGTTTGCCCCGGCGTCCAAAGCCGGTATGGCCAGTGCACTGCTCTGCACTATCTGTTTGCCGGCACTTCCCCGCCGGTGCAAAGCCAAATGCAAGCCGTCGTCATCGCCCCAAAAGCTGTATTCCATTTTGTTCCGGTAGCCCCACTCCCGGTCATCGTGCACCACGTCGCCGAACTCCGGCAACTCTACCTTTTCGTGCGCAAACAGTTCCCGGACGATTTCGCCCTTGTGGCGGTTTTCGGCCTCGAAGGCCATCATCTGCCAGGGGCTGGTCGCCAGGTAGTTTTCCTCACGCGGTTCCACCCGCTCCGGCGAGGCCTCCAGCACCTCTTCCGCAATCGCCTCGGCATACGACCGCTTCTTTTTGATAATCCGCACCCGCACCGTCTCGCCCGGCAGTGCGTTCCACACGAACACTTTCCGGCCGTCCGCCAGTTGCCCCAGTCCCTGCCCGCCGTGGACTAGTTTGGTAACCGTTACTTCTTCCACGCCCGTTCCAAAACCCGCTTCAGCTCCGCCGCCGTGTCCACCAGCACGTCCGGGCCCTTCTGGGCCAAGCGTTTGTGGGTGTTCATACCCCAGGTGACCGACACACTCTTTAAGCCCACCGCCCGCGCCGCGCTGACGTCACGCGTTTCATCGCCCACATACCAACTACCCGCGGTGTCTAGACCTTCACGGTCCAGCAGCTTCAGCAGCATGGGCGCTTTGGCGAACACACTCGCGCCGCCGTACACCCCCGTAAAACAATGGCTTAGTTTGTGCCAGGCCAGGTATTGCCGCACGTTTTCGGTGGCGTTGGAACTCAAAACATACAGCGGCACACCCTTTTTGTGTAGCCACTCCAGCACCTGGTCCATGCCGTCGTGCACCGGAATGCCATGCATGTGCGCCTTCAGCATCCGCCGCCCGCGAAACAGCAAAATCGGCACCTTCCAGACCGAAACCTTCAGCTCTTTCATCACGACCGGCAGCGGCAGGTCGCGGTAGTACGCGATTTCTTCCTCAGTGTAATGTTCGGTGCGGCCCATCAACTGCTCGGCCACTTCCAAAATTGCTGGCCAGCTGTCCGCAATCGTGCCGTCAAAATCAAAAATAACCCCGCGCGTGGGGGCACCACGGCCAGCTGATTTCTTCCGCCAAATCATTTTTAAACTATATCACAGGGGTAGCCGTTGCCTCTAGGCCACAGCGGTAATGTGGATATTCGCGGAGCTAACACCACCGAACATCTGCACCATTTCCGGAGGAGTGAACGCTCTAATTACCCGGACATTGGCAGCGTCAGCCAACCATTCGAGGCGACCGTGCGTCGTATCGGGCCGTGGGTTTCGTGCCTCTACATACAGCACAACACCTTCACCACCCAAAGCCCCTTGGCCCAAATGAGCAATCTGGCGCGGTACTACTTCGCGAGACCGCCGGTCAACATATTCCAGCGATTCTAACGCCACTTCTTCGTCCCATATCGAAAAACCAAACCCACCTTCTTCGTTACGGCGGTTTTCTGGCCCATTCCGTAGAATTGCCTCGGCATTTGCCCTGGTTGTCCCATGGTACCCACGAATAACGCCGTCTTGTTCGGTAAGCTTGGCGTTCATGTGATTGATGTTGGCCCGTCGCACGTTGTGCATAATCCAGCTATGCACAGCCGACTGCGGGTTCGCAAATTGTGCTGCCGCCCTGAACGGCGAGGCACGGTGGCTCATGCGCATGTCGTGGGGCAAATCATCTTCGGGGTTTCTTTGTTTTATGATACCCATATCTTAAATATTAGCATAAATTTGATAAAAAAGCAATAGCGTTATAGTGTGTGAGACTCCTGCGAAGAGGCGCCGGGATTGCCCTGCTATGCTTTTGTGTCGCCCATTCGGTACAATGATAAATAAGGAAGGAGGGTGTGGGAATGAAAGAGACAGCGACACTTGGCGGAGGGTGCTACTGGTGCCTGGAAGCATTATATCAACGGATACGGGGTGTTAGCAAAGTTACAAGCGGCTACAGCGGCGGCCACACCGAAAACCCGACCATGCAGCAGGTGTATGGCGATGACACGGGGCATGCCGAAGTTGTGCAGGTGGAATTTGACCCGTCCGAAATTACTTACCGTGAGATTCTGGAGATTTTTTGGGTGATGCACGACCCCACTACCCTAAACCGACAGGGGCACGACATCGGCGATGAGTACCGGTCGGTGATTTTTTACGAAACTGATGCGCAGCGCGAAACGGCGGAAGATATGAAGAATGGGTTTGCCCGCGAAATCTGGCCCGACCCCATCGTCACCCAAATTGAACCGCTCGAAAAGTACTGGCCGGCAGATGAGGCCAACCAAGATTACTTCAACAAAAACCCCAGTGCGGCCTACTGCCAGGTAATCATCAATCCCAAACTTGCCAAACTGCGGCAGCAGTTCGCGAAGCGGTTTAAAGCGGACTAGGCGACTCCGCAAGTTCACTTCTAAGCCCGCCGGGCTGCATGGCGGCCTGGACCGGGTCTTCGCCATAAGCAGAGATGAATGAAATCCGGGCTACGCGGCGCACGAGGTGCAGCGTGTCCCTGTGCCCTTCTGTGCGGTTTACCGACAGCGTCACGCCGCTGATATCGCCATGCGGCTGGCTGTAAGTAGAAGCACCTGTTTCAGTGATGATTTCGACACCTGTTGTATTTGCGGTCGTGTAGCCATGGTGCTCGTTCGTCATAACACTTACCCGCACCCGAGGGTCAGTGAGCTCGGGGGCAGCCCGCCGCCAAACGTCATAAGTCCGTTCGCCCTGCTGCTGGACCACCAATGCTTGGTTAAGTTGCTCGTATGGGGTTGGAGGTTGGTTGGGTGTGTTCATGGCCTAGGTATAGCCGGGCGTTGGCGTCTCGTCAAGTATGTTTTTAGATGAACAGGGCTGGCCAAAAATTCGCGGCGCGGTTCAAGGGCACGTCGTAAGGAGGAGCGCTAATATTCTGTCCAGTATTTGAGTGGCTCTTTGGCGGGGCGGCTGGTTGGGGCCGGGTCAGACGACGGCACCGTCTGTGCAGCCGGCTGTTCGGCTTCGCCGAATCTGGCGACCACGTGGACTACTCTGGCCAACTCGGCAGCTAACTCTTTTCGCTGTGCTTCGTTTAGGGCGGGAAAAACGCGGACATCAATCTCGCAGTAGAACTTACCAGGAACTGGCACGCCGGCGCCGGGATGGTCGGGACTCGTGCAATTTACTACGGTCTCAGCAGCATCGCCGGTATCCATATCCCATACTCTTACGGGATCCTCCCCACCGTATCCGCCCGCCAAACGTTAAAGCCGCCACCTACCGGCTGGACATCTAGTTCAAATCGTTCTTTGGCCATACATCTCCTCCTCTATGTACGGCATGTTATAGCACCGCCAGCGGTGGTACGCAAGGGGTTGGGTATACTTACCCCTGTTATGCTGCTTACCGCTACCATCGATGAAAAATCTATGGGCACGAAGCATTTGTTTGGTGGCCTGGGATACTAATCAGCCCAAACATCATCAAAGCTCCGCAAGTGATTTGCCCCGGCAAAGAAGCCCAGTATGTCATTTTGACCAAGACAAGAGCCGGTTGTATAGTAATACTCTACAACTAACAACTTAGGAGGTTACCCGTGAGTATTACCGCAGTAATGGTACCTGGCGCACCGGCAGTGGGAGGTGAGGTATTCCGTCCGAGAGTAACACGGCTCGAACTTGCCAACGACGAAACCGTTAGCACGGCCCTTAGCGCCATCCGACTCTGGCAACGTAAGGACCCCCAGCCCGGCGTACGGCACTACACCGATTCCCCTTTGCGTGAGATTGATGCACATGGGTATCGTTTAAGTGTCGCCAGCCGTAGGTTGGCGGATGACTATGACAAAGTACTAAAAGCAGCGCAAGAGGCCGCAACCAAACAAGGTGCAGACACTCTTGTCATTGACGACTTGACACTCGCTGGAGGTATAGCAGCCGCAATCGCACACGGTCTACGTGGCATGTGTGAGCAGGAAATCTTTGGCGAAGGCATAAGGCCAGGTGATTTTATGAGCGTCAGGTTCGAAGAGCCTGTAGATGCACCTGCTGGTGCTTAGCAAGGGGCTAGGCTCCGTAGAGACGTCGGATTGAGGACAATTGCCTAGCACTGTAAGCACGGGGTACGCCTTCCGGTCTGCTATACTTACCCCTGTTATGCTGCTGACCGCTACGGTTGATGAAAAATCTATGGGCACGAAACATTTGTTTTCGGGGCTTAAGTTGCACGTGGAGCAAGGCGAAAAGGTGGCTATCATCGGGCGGAACGGCATGGGTAAGACTACCCTGTTCCGCATGTTAGTTGGGCTAGACAAAGACTACGCTGGGGCGATTGTGACGCAGCCCGGGGCGCGGGTGATTGCGACGGCGCAGGAACACACCGAACTCGGTGACATTACGGTGATGGATTACATCTTGCACCGGCTGCCGGAGTACCTTGAACTCAAACATATTATCGACACCTACCCCGACACGATGGGCGAGAACGTGGCTAAAATCACCCGTTATAGCGAGGCATTGGAGCGGTTTGGAGCGCTGGACTACTACGACGTCGAGAACCGCATCAACCAGTCGCTGGAGGATTACCAGCTGCATGGCAAGGCGGATATGCGCATGTCTAGCCTGTCCGGCGGGCAGAAACGGTTTGTGGAACTGATTGCCGTGGAGCATGCCGATGCCGACCTGGCTTTAATCGACGAACCTACGAACCACATGGACTACGTAGCCAAAGCTGCGTTTATTGATTGGTTCCGAAGCGTAAAGCGGGCTGTGGTGGTAATTAGCCACGACCGGGACGTTTTGGCCGAAGTGGATCGCATCATCGAAATCAAGAATGGGGCCACGCAGGAGTTTAAGGGCAATTACCAGGCGTATTTGGCCCAGAACGTGCAGACCGCCAGCGTGCAGATGCACGACTACGCCGTGGCCGAGCGCACGCTGGAAAACCTGCACAAACAGATACAGCAGGCCCGTGCCAAAAAACCGCTGTGGAGCGGCACGGCCGACCAAAAGAACCCATTTGTGGTCATGGAACGCCGCCTGCAGAAGCAGTACGACGAAATTAAAGCCGGCATGGTGGAGCCGAACTTTTGGATTGACCGGGAGAGCGCCGCGAACCTCAACAAGAAAGTTAGCGACAATTACGATAAATTTAAGGCGCGGAACATAAAGCTGCACAAAACGTCTTCGCACGAGCACGCCAAGGAGCTGCTGCGAGTGGAAGATTTGCAGCTGGGATACGGCGAAAAGCCCCTGTTCCAGCCGGTTAACTTTACACTGCGGCACGGCGACCGGCTGCGGCTAGTTGGGCGGAACGGGGCTGGTAAAACCACCCTGGTCCGGGCGATTGAAGACGCCGCACACGAAAAGCGAGCTGACACCTGGCGGGCCGGCGGGATTTACTGCGACCGCTCGCTGCGCTTAAGCACCTACGAGCAAGAGGCTGGTGCGGAGTTGCTGCAAATGACCCTGCACGACGCGCTGGTGCACATTTACGACAACCTTGGCTTGCCTAGCACCGACGAAACGGTGATGCGCACCATGGCCAACTACCTCTTCAACCCCTACGACGACGCCAAAACCCTGGTGGCCGACCTCTCCGGCGGCCAAAAAGCCCGCCTGCAAATCATCCAGATGCTGGCGCCCGACCCCAATCTGCTAATTTTGGATGAACCGACGAACCACCTAGACCTCCCCAGCATAGAAGAACTGGAAGACGCCCTAAAAAGCTACCACGGCGCCCTGCTGTACATCTCGCACGACAGCTACCTGGCCCGCAACCTTGGCGGCACGGAAGTGGTGCTGACGTCTATTTGATTTTGGTTCGCTGGTCTATAAAGTGCTGGTCGATGGTGCCATCGCTGTTACGCCAAACCTCTTCGGGAATAGCACGGTAGAAGCCCTGGGGGCAATCTGTCGCCAGGAACTGTTCGTGGTGCGCAAAATCGTGCGCGAAGAACTTAGTGTCGTAGGTCCGTTGGGCCTCCATGATTTCGGCGGCCGCGGACAATAGCTGCGCGCGCATCTTCAGGTACACCGCCAGGCCTCCGCCTTCCGGCACGGTGCTGTCGTAAATGACCACAAAAATACGGGGCTCCCGGGCAATGTTTTGGCTGTGTTGCGCCTGCTTGTGTGAGACCCAGTACAGGTTCAGGTTATCGTCAAAACGACCAAAGACAGGCGTATTCCACGGCTGGCCATCCGCACAAATAGTTGCGATGGTTACATAGTCTATGGCCGCTAAAATGTTCTGAAGATCCTCGGGTAAATCCGTGCGGCGTACATCCATGTCCGTAAATTGTAGCATGCCCGGCCAGGCAGCTCAGAGGAAAACGCTATTGCATGTTGGGCTGGCGGGCGCTACAGTGAAAACTAATCAACTAAATTTGGGGAGATTTATGACTATGGGCAGCAAACTAACGGACCTAGAAACTCGGCTAGATAAGCTGTTCGGCAAAGGTGCCCCGCAGCTGCCCAAAAACGGCAAAGATATGCTGGTGCAGTGGACGCCGGTTGTGAGCGCCGTCATCGGCGTACTGTCGCTGTGGGCGGCCTGGAACCTATGGCACTGGGCACACGTGGCCGAACGGGTGCTTGGCGGCATTTGTAACGCTTACACCGTTAGCGGCTGTGGCTCGTACGTAACCTCACGGTTCTCGTTGTGGCTCTGGGCTGGCGTGGTACTGCTGGGCGTGGAGGGCGTGCTGTACCTAATGGCCTACCCCGGCCTGCAAGCCCGCAAGAAGGCCGGCTGGAACTATTTGTTCTACGGCGCCCTGTTGAACCTGGCCTATGCAGTCATTAGCCTGTTCGCGGGCTACAACGCTACTAGCAGCTTTGTGGGCGCATTGGTTGGTTCGGCCATCGGCCTGTATTTCTTATTCCAAATCCGCAGCGCCTACACCGGCGACAAAGCTTCGGCCCCCAAAGACAGCAAGTAGCCAGCTGGGCACACGAGGTTAATTGCGGCACTGGACGGCGGTGTGGTACCGTTAGCAAATGGAAGTCAACTTGGGGCGATACGCCGGGCTCGATGAAGTTTGTGAACTGCATGACGCCACCGCCTTCCGCGGTGGCCCAGGGAAAGCTTGGACTGAGCTCGGGCGGACAGTTTTAGGTAATTTTGATGAGGGCGAATCTGGACTGCGTATTGCGGTGCCCGAGGATGCCCAGTTCGACTCGGCCACCTTCTGTGGTTACGTGGCCAGCCATATAGATGACAATCCCGCCTGGGAACAAGAGCTGTACGATTTTGCCAGTATCTGGGACCGGGCACAAGACGGCGCGATTCGCGAGGTGAGGCTGATGCGGGAGGCTGGCCTCAATATAGAAACGGCCGTTGAACTCAGGAGCGCGCCGGTACGGTTCGACGGCATGCCGGGGGGCATGTCTTTGGCGCTGCGTGCTACTACGTACCTGAGCGGCGACACACTGCGTGCCCGGGGGGCGCACATAGTGGCGGGCATCTTGCCGCCCGATGACGCCCGTGGCGCCGACCCCCTCACGCCCGGGCCTGACTTTAGTCCGTGGCTCTGGGTGTACCATGGCAGCCCTAGCCTCAGGCACCACTCCCGGCGCCGAACACCAAACAAAGCACGCAGCGAAGACCACTTTCGCACACTAGCCGAATCACTTCTCCAGTTGGTTGGCACCCTGCCCCCGCCCGGCAAAGCTAACGAACCGGCCGCACCAGCCAGTTAGCGAATTGTCTTGAACAAGCGGGCAAAGAGCAGCAATTCGGCGACTAGTTTGCCGAGGCCCTTTTCGTAGCGTTCGCGGTGTTCGTCTTTTATACTGCCGTCTTCGTTGAAGATGTTCTGTACATATGGGAAGTAGACATCCCAGCTAAGCGCCACCAGCCCGGTTTCACGCACCGCGGTTAGGAGTGATTCGACGGCGCGCACCCCGCCCCAGTTGCCGTTCGACGCCCCAGCGAATGCTACCGGTTTGTGGTTGTACAGTTCCAGTTCGCTGTCGAGCATACGTTTGAGGCTACCAGGGAAACTGTGGTTGTACTCTGGGGTGATGATAAAAAACGCATCCGCTCGGCCCACAATTTCGCCGTAGCGCGGGTCCTTGCCCTCTGGGTCATTGCCGTCACCGGGGAAATTAAAGTCCTTGGGGTCCACAAAAATCACTTCAACGTTTGGCTGCCGCGACACAAAATCCGCCACATACCGTGCCGCCTTGATTGATTCACGTTGTACCCGCGTGGTCCCGGCCAATACCGCCACCACCAATTTCTCGTTTTCGTCCATAATCTACCAACCCTCCTCGCCCTTTATGCTTCGCTAACATTGTACCACCGACGAGGTCAGGTGCGGCCCAGCCCATGCTGGGGACTCATCCATCCCATTAGTGGAGCCGGCAAAGGCTGGCCAGTACGGGCTTAAAGCCCGGATGGCCACCTTACCGCGCGTGAACGGTCCCCAGCATGGGCTGGGCCGCACCTGACTCGCGCTAGCTCTTGGAGTTGTCCGCATTAACCGCAAAGAGGCGTTCCAGGTTGGCGGCGATGCGGGCCAGGTCAATGAGGTCGCCGTCGTAGGCCAGGTAGTCGGGGTGCCATACAGGGTCAAATTTATTTTTGAATTGCTCCAGCCCCTGGGCTGAAAACCGGCTGGCACTAACGCGCCTGAGCAGCCGTGCAAACTCGTTATCTACCTGCGCCAGCGGCACAAACCCTAAGTCAAAGCTGGCAAAACCCCTGGTTTGCAGTTGCTGGATGACGTGCATCAGCAGGACGGACATCACACCCGGTTCAGCCGGCAAGTGGCGTATGAGGTCGACGGTGGCCTGACGGCTGCCAGCAAACACCGGCAGTTCGTTGGCGAACGCCACCAGCTGTCCATCAGCATCGGATAGCAGATGCAGCCGGCAGGCCTGCAGGTAAGCCTCGTCGAAATACCCTAGCGCAAACCCCTGCTCGCTCCGCCCTTTTTCGCCCACCCAAGCGTCCGAGACCTGCCGCAGCCGCCGCATGGTTTCGGGGTTGTGCGGCGGTACCGCCTCGGCGTACTGCAGGCCGCTGCGCCCCGCGCGGTTGCGCTGCCAGCGCCACCACTTGGTATTTGCCGTCTCGTTGCAGAACGCCGACACATCTACCACCGCGCTCGAACCGATGCGCAGCAGCTTCAGACCGGCCGCTTCGTACAGCTCTCGCGGCTTACCGCCAATCAGCAGCGCACACACCGTCCACCCACGACCCCGGGCGTGGCCGATGAACGCCGCCACCGCCCCTGCCCGCTCCTGTTCGGGCCCAACCGGGTCGGCCAGCATGAAGGCGATGCCGCCCTCCACCCGGTAGGCAATCGCCGCGCCGCCGTGCACGAAGTACGATTTGCCTTCCGGCCACAACTTAAAGTAGTCTTCGCTGCTGTTGCTGTAGCGCTGCAGCAGATACTCCATGTGCTCTTTGCCCAGACGTTTTTCCAGCGCACCGCCACCAAGCCGTTTGGGCCGGAAGAGGCTCCACAACGTCACTGCCCCCAGGCTGACCACCAGCGTCTCAGCCAGTACCCGCAAACGTGCCTCAGTGCGGGCCTGCAGCCGGTCTTCCCGCCGCTCCAAGACATGCTGCGAATAGTCGTACATAGTGCTAACGTCATGCACCAGCCGCGGCCGATGGCCCAACAGTGTCGCTGCCACCAGCCCGATGGTCAGTGCCACTGCCACGCCACCAAACACCACGCCAATGTCCTTGAGCCGCCCCGCCCAGGACGGCGGCGCCAGGTTGCGGTCAAAGCTCGCCCGGGCGTACAGCAGCGCCGTAAACAGCAGGCCGTACACCACCAGTGCCAAGACATGCGGCGTCAGCACGCTGTATTTCAGTACCAGCGACCCAACCACCAGCAGTCCCAGCCACAGCACCGGCCGCTCACCACGCAGCAGGTGCCGCGAGAGATACAAGAGCAGCACGCCGGCGATGATGCCGTGCTGCGCCAGCAGCGACCCAGTGTGTACCACATGCAGCACCGCCTGGTCGTGCACAAAGCGCAGGTGAGGCAGAGAAGCAATAATCGCTAGCAAACCGGCCAGCAACATACCCAGGCCCGCCGCCCGCCGGACGCGCCAGGCCGAGCGCGCAGGCACCGCCCGCCGGTTGTAGCCATCCACCAGCCATCCTAGCCAGATGATAGCCGCAAACTCGTAAGCGTACTGCAAAACGACCCGGAACTGCGTACTCGCCAGCCCAGACACCACCAGGCACGCCGCCAACAGTTGCACCGTCACAAAGCCAATGCTGGCCAGCCGCCGGTTCCGCACCGCATCCCACAGACTTAGGACCGCCAGCAGCGCAGTCAACACCACCGTTTCCACATCGTGGACCGCACTTAAAACCGCCGCTGGCGTCGTACAGAGCTGGTGGCCGATATAACAGGTATCAGGGAACAGTCCGTCGATTATCGACAGCACCGCAATCACCCCCACCACCCAGCCAACCCACCTTGCCCGCTGCATCAGCCCAAATTGCCACACAGCCGCAAGCAGCACCAGCCCGGCCAGCACATCACCCAGCCGGAACCACCCGCCAGCCGCCCCGGCCTCGCTGTTGCTAATTAGCACCAATGTACCGTAGTGTTGGTGCGCCAGCAACGGCGCCAGCAGCCAACTAGTGCCAGCCAGCACGTACACCGGCAGCCAAACCACCCCAAACCAATCCCGCAATCTTCGCATGTGCACCTTAGGCTCTAGTATAATCCAGCCCGACCGAAAACCCCTGCCTTACTCCAGCTCGCGGATTTGGGAATGGTTCAGCCCTTAGTAATGGGCGATTTCGTGCCACAAGGTATGTCTAATAGCTTCTTGCAGACTTGGCAAATCATGGGCGTGCATAAGCAAGGGAAGTTTGAACAGGGTAATGCGGTCGGGCAGGAGAGTAGGGCGGCCTTGGCGAGCGGAAAGGGGAATTCCTTGGTACAAACCGAGCAGGGTTTGGTCGTGGCGTAAATTGAGCTCGCGGCGCTGTTCCAAGTCCGGCGCATCAGCAAATAAAATGGCCACGTTTTGGACCCGGTCCCGGTGCGTTTTCGGCAGACTGTCGAAGGCTTTGTCGATTAACTCCTGGAACTGCTCGTCACTTATGTTTTCCACAGCTACTATTCTACCGTACTCGTCCCCAGGCCACCACGGTATGCGGCCCCACAGGGGCGCTTCGCGCTTGGGTATACGCCAGGCAGCCCCTGTGGGGCCGCATACCGTGGTGGCCAGCCCGTGAGCTGTCTGTGCCACCGACAGTAGCCGCCCATGCGTTTCTCAGATGATGACCCACTTGCAAAATTTGACAAAACTGCCCTACTATATTTTTATATAACCATTTGCATTTTGCGCAAAACATTGACTTTATATAGTTTTTATAGTATACTCTCCCCTGTTAGCCGATTTGTGGGTACACAACCGGCGTTGAGGTTTGTTGCCCTACCGGGCTAAGGAGTTACAAGGAGTCACATGAAGAAGCTATCTACCGCTATTACTACTGGCATTGTAAGCGTCCTGGCCGCCGGCCTAGTTGCTGCCCCGGCTTACGCTTGGCACCCCAAGGGCAAAATCGTCAAAGAAGTCCAAAACGAGACCGTTAGCGGCGCCAAGAGCGACGCCAACGACATTTCTACCGCTGTTAGTACGTCTCCGAACGACGTAATTATGTACACCGTCACCGTTAGCAACGTCGGCACTCCGGCCGACAACGGGGACGACGACATGGCTGGCGTTGTCCTTACCGACACCCTACCCGCTGGCGTGGAACTGGTGAGCGACCCAAGCGTGCGCACCATCACCGAGCAGCTGGGCACCATCAAGCCCGGCGAAAAGGTTGTGAAGACCTACGAGCTGAAGGTTACTAGCCACCAAGACGGCGACCAAATCACCAACAAAGCTTGCTTTACCGGTGACAGCATCGTCAACGACAACCCGCAGAGCGGTTGTGACGTGGCCATCATCGTGGTCAAAAACACCCCTAAAACCCCTACTCCGCCGGAACTTCCTAACACCGGTAGCACTGGCGTTACCGCCGCTGCCGTAGCCCTCGTGGCCGCTGCTGCCGGCTACGCCGTGAACAGCCTGCGCCTAAAGCGCCGCTAAGGTCTGACTGACCGCTCCCAAAAACAGCCCCGGCTAGCCGGGGCTGTTTTTATTTTGCCGAATTAGCTAGTTAGCTGAGGAGCTGCAGGAGCTTTTCGTGCATGGCAGTGCCATTAGTGGCAATGAAGTCCGGCGCCTTACCGTCGACGGGTTCACCGGCAAAACTCGTTACCTTGCCGCCCGCCTCGGTGACGATAACCTTCGCCGCCACATAGTCCTCCAAGTCACCTTCTTTGCTGATGACCGCCTCCAGCCGGCCCGAGGCAAGCAGACAGTAGTCGTAAGCCGGCGCCCAGGTTTCGAGGGTGCGCTTTATGGGCAGGTCGAGCAGCTTGCCCCTGACGCCGTCTGAGTATTCGCGGCTGGTGTGGTAGCCGCAGGTGTAGCTGACGGTCGCCCGTGAGCTGTCGGCTTCGGTGTTAACGTGTATCGGCTGGCCGTTCAGGTAGGCGCCCCTGCCCTTTTCGGCCGAATAGAGCCGGTCCAGGATGGGGTTGTAGATGACGCCCAAGATTGATTCGTCGCCCTTCAGCAGGCCGACACTGATTGCAAAATCGGGGATACCTAGGACAAAATTGCTGGTTCCGTCCAGCGGGTCTATCACAAAGGTGTACTCCGAGCCGTTGTCTATCTGGCCGCTTTCCTCGGCGTAGATATTGCAATCTGGAAAAGCCCGCTGGAGCGCGGCGATGATGGCTTGTTCTGATTCGGTATCGGCTTTGGTGCGCAGGTCGGACGCACTGGTTTTCTCATCGGCCTGCAAGGCTTCGCCGAAGTAGCGTTTGACTACCGCGCCGCCGGCCCGTGCGGCGGCAATCACGTCCTGGATGTCGATGTTCATAGCCGGCAGTATAGCAAAAACCTATGGTTTTCTGGCTATTTCCAGAGCTGGAGATCTTTGGTAATTTTTTTGACTTCTTCGGTTTTGCCGAATATGGCTACACCCCAAAAGTCGAGTTCGTCTATGGTTGTGTTTTGCAGCAGCGCCATCTCCTCGATAGATGAGCCCAGGGTCATAGTTTCGATGAAGACATTGTTAGGCAGGCCGAGCGATTGGGCCCTGCGGTAAGCCTTTAGCAGTGCTTTGGAATCAGGTGCCTGCAAAATAATAGCCGGGTGGTGCGCAATGATGGCATCTAGTTCACCAGACTGGTCGCGGTATTCCAGAAAATCGAACTGCGCTGGATTGTGCATCGTACCGACCAGGCCGGCGACGGCGTGGTTAGCGGCGTTAATTAAGCGCCCAACCTCAACTTGCCTGTTCAGTATCACGACCATCTGATAGCCCAGGCGGTGCTCCTCGCTCATCAGGGGGCTGTCTGGCGATAGCGTGTTTGGACGGCGGCCGGATGTGTGCGTTAGTTGCAGGTCCGGATACAACGCCTTGGTGACTTCGTCGACCTCGCTGCGTAGCTGCGGGAATGGCACACCTTCGCGGGCGGTTACACCCTCGAAAATCCAGAAGACGCGCTCGCTGTAGCCCAGGCCGCAGGCCGGCGGCATGCCGTACTCCAGCATTTCCACGTAGTCGATGTCGAGCATCATGGCTTCGTCGTCGCCGGCGTCGCGCATCTGTTGCTGCTCCACAAAACGATTCAGCTGGTCGAGCGGGTCATTTAGCTCGCTAAATAAGTTGCAGAGTTCGGAACCGGCAATGACCACCTGGGCGCGCTGGGTGGTTTCGGGGCGGTCGGGATTTACCTTCGACAGCGGACTGATGAACGTGGGCGTGTTGACCAGCCAAATCGGGCCAGCCACGTCTTTGCGGACGTTCTTCCAGAGTTTGTCGATGCCGCGGGCGGTGTTTTCGGTCTGTTCCACTTCCAGCTTGTGGTCCGCCAGGGCTTTTTTGACTTCGTCGAGCGTGCAATTGAACGGGTCGATGCCGTAGTGGTCCTTGATGACGCCCGTGTAATCCCACTGCTCCCAGGGCTTGTTCAAATCAACTTCGAAGTTACCGAGTTTGAACTGCAGCGTGCCGAAGGTTTCCTGCAGGACGTATTTGAACAGTTCTTCTTGGAACTTGATGCCCTCTTGCCAGTCGGCGTAGGCCCAGTACCATTCCATGGCGACGTGCTCCGGCAGGTGTTCGTCGCTGTAGTTCTCGTTCCGAAAGCGCGGGCCGATGTCGTAGACCTTTTCGAACCCGGCGCCAACCAGGCGTTTTAGGGGCAGCTCGTGGGAAATGCGCAGGTAAAAATCTTGGTCCAGGGCGTCCATATGGGTCACGAATGGGTTGGCATCGGCGCCGCCGGTGGTGTGTTCCAGCACCGGAATGTTTACCTCGGTGAAGCCGCGGTCGTCCAGGAACTTGCGCGTGGCCTGCCAGAACTTGCTGCGGCGCACGAACCGCTCGCGCACATCGGTGTTGACGTTCATGTCGACGTAGCGGCGGCGGAAGCGCTCTTCTTTGTTGGTAAAGCCATCTTGTTTACTTGGCATGGGGCGCAGCGCTTTGCCCAGCAGACGCAGGTCGCGCACTGTCACCGAAATCTCGCCGGTTTGGGTTTTTTCCACCACCCCTGTTGCTTCCACGAAATCGCCGCTGTCGAGCAAACGTAGTTCGGCCAGGCCCAAACGGCCAGCCGGGGCGTCCAGCGGCTGCGTGACGCCATCACGTAAAAACAGCTGCAGTTCCCCGCTGACGTCGCGCACGACTATAAATGCAATCTTGCCAAAGCCGCGGATGGTCTGGATGCGCCCCACCACGCTGACTTCCTGCCCTTGCAGCTCGTCGTAGCGCGAGGTAATATCTGCCAGCATCTGCGTGCGCTTAGACGCGGCCGGGTACGGGTTTACACCCAGGTTTTTTAGGTCGTCCAGTTTGCGCAGCCGCTCATCGCGGAAATCTTTGAGTGTTGCCATATTGGCTATAGCTTAGCGGATTTTAACAGATTGCGCTAGGGTAAGAGAAGTGGCCAAGAGTTCGTGGCTCAGGCGTGCTGTATTTGAGTGCAGTTTGGGATGATAGCTCGAACGAAGTAAGGGCTATATGCCGAGCCGGAGCACTTGTCCGCGCGAAGCTATAAAAAGGAGTACCGGAACGGAGCCGTACTAGAAGTACGGTGGAGTGAGGAACGGAGTTTTTCGCCCGAAATGCGCCAAATACAGCACGCCCTAGGCGATGCCGGCGATTTTGAAGGTGAGGGTTTCAGCCGGCGTTTTGATTTCGACGTCGTCACCTTCCTTTTTACCCAGTAGGGCTTTGCCGATGGGCGATTCGTCGGAAATCTTCTGCGCCAGCGGGTCGGCCTCGATGGTACCCACTACTTGCAGAACCATGTCTTTCTTACCGCCCTTTAGGGTAACGGTGGAGCCCAGGGCGACCAATTTGCCACCCTTGGCACGGATGAGGTCGACGTTGGCCAGGATGTATTCGATTTCGTCGATGCGGGCGTCGGTGCGCTCCTGCTCTTGGCGGGCTGATTGGTACTCGGCATTTTCGGCTAGGTCGCCCAGTTCGCGGGCAACTTTAATGGCCTCGGCGGTAACAACGCGCTTAGCCAGCAGCGCCGCGAGTTCGGTTCGTAATTCGTCTATGCCCGCTTGGGTCAGGTGGAACAGTTTTTTCATACGCTTTTCTCCTTACCAACTTCGGTTAATCTGGCGCTGCCCTCGCAGCCGTCCGATTGGTTGGGTATTTATGGTACCGCCTTAGGCGCCTCTAGGTCAAGAGACTTTTCAGAGCCTCAAAATCGACCAAAGAACTCTCCGCCTCGGTGCGCCGTTTATATTCAAGTTTGCCCTGCTCTACCGTCTTGGCACTCACCACCACTCTGTGTGGAATACCAAGTAAATCAGCGTCGGCGAACTTCTCGCCAGGCCGGGCATCTCGGTCATCATATAACACTTCCACGCCCAGTGCTGTGATATTTTCGTAGGTCTCGTCTGCGGCCTTCATCACAGTTTCGTCATCGCCCAGCCGCGCCAGGTACACCTTGAACGGTGCAATGTTGTCTGGCCAGACCAATCCCTTGTCGTCCGCCATCAGCTCGGTAATGACGCCGACTAGCCGGGACGGGCCGATACCATAGCAGCCCATAAGCACGGTTTGTTCGTGCCCGGTTTCGTCGGTGAATGTCAGGCCCAGCGGCTTGGAGAATTTCTCTTTGAGCGTAAAGATATTCCCGACTTCGGCCGCCTGGACCGCCTCAAGGCTGTCGCGGTTAAGGCCTAGGTCAGCCAGCACCTCATCGTTCAAGACTTCCTCGTTGACGGCAATCTTTTTAGCCCGGTCAAGGTAAATAGTGTCTTCACCGGCCTCGGTAATCGTCTGAAACTCGTGGCTGTATTGGCTGAACATGCCGCCGCTCGCGAACGTCAGGAAGGTCTGCTCGCCGATGCCGAGGCGCTCGAACACCCGGTAATAGGCTTGCTTGATTTTTTCGTACAGTTCGTCGTGCTCTTCCTCGGTACGCGCGAGGCTGTACATGTCCTTCATCAGGAACTCCCGGCCGCGCATCACACCGCTTTTGGCGCGGGTTTCGTTGCGGAACTTGGTCTGGATTTGGTAGGCCAGTACGGGCAGGTCCTTGTAGCTGGAAATGAACGGCTGGATAGCCCGCACCAGCGGCTCCTCGTGGGTAGGCCCCAGACCCAGTTCGGTGTCGTTCTTCAGTTTGGTTTTAAACCATACGTCGACGGCTTCATCGTCCCAGCGGCCGGTCGCTTTCCAGAGTTCAGGGTCCTGCAGCGTGGTTAGCTTGAGTTCTTGCCCGCCAATGGCGTTCATTTCTTCACGTATAACCGTGCAGATGTTTTCGAGCACTCGTAGGCCGAGCGGCAAAAAGGTGTAGACGCCGGCCATTTCTTTGTGGATGTAGCCAGCCTGGATGAGCAGCCGGGCGTTTTTGGCAATTTCGTCGGCAGGCGCGGTTTTGGATGTTTTGGTAAATAATTGGCTTACTCGCATAGTGTTTTCCTAAGTTAGGGTTACAAAAAAATGAGATAAAGAAAATACTACCGCTGGGGCGGGAGCTGCCAGACTACGATGAAGTGCTTGGCTGTCATATCAGGGGCCATTATACCCTATCTGCCCACAAATACGTACAAAGTTAAAAACGCGATGGCGTTTTTAAGGGCATGCAGGAATATGCCCGGCCACAGGCTGTCGGTTTTGTAGCGCAGGTAGCACAGCACCAGGCTCAGCACAAACGTGTCCAGGCCAGCCACCCACAGCAGCGGCGCCCCGCTGCCAAACTGCAGGTGGGCGGCCGCGAAGAGCGCACTAGTCGCCAGTCCTGCCCACAGCGGTTTGAGTTTCGTCAGCAAGCCGGTAAACACAAAACCGCGGAACACCGTTTCCTCGACAATGGGCGGCAAGACCACCAGGCTCAGGAATGTCAGCACCAGATTGGCGCTGCCCGCCACGTGGTCGAAGCCCAGTTCTTGTTTTTGGTCTAGGTTTAAACCCGGCACCAGCGCCTTGGCGGCCATCAGCATCAGTGCGAACAGCGCAAAATAGGCCGCGTAGCCAGCCAGTGTGTACACCGGGTCTTTCCAGCGCGGCCAGCGCCAGCCAATCAGCCGCAAACTGCCTTTTTTGCGGCGGATGAACCACCAAATTGCCCCAAACGTCAGCGATTCAGCGAGCAGGATGTAGATGAACTGCGCCACTATCGACCCGTTCACCCAGTCCTGTGTCTGCGCGGCCGTCCAGCCGTGGTACAGCGGGTACAGGTAGATGAACAGCCCCGCTACATACTGCGCGGCAAAGAACACCACCACGGCGTAAATGACTGAAACCCACGGCCCCCAGGGTAATGTTGGCCGTTTTGGGGCGTCAGCGTGATGTTCCGGCGCTTGCGCAGCCGGTTGTCCGCTAGAAGAAGCGTTTGACATCTACAATCGTGATTACGATGATGAGTGACATCAGAACCGCAAAACCAGCGCCGATGATAGTCTCTTCGGCTTTTGGCGAGAACTGCTTCCTGAACAGCCGCGAAATGAGCAGCAAAAACAGCCGCCCGCCGTCCAGCGCCGGGATGGGCAGCACGTTCATAATTGCCAGTGTCAGCGAAATAACCGCGATGATGAGCAGCATAAACTGGTACCCCAGCAAACTGCCGTCCTTCAAAATCACAAAGATGCCGACCGGACCCGAAACCTGGCTGCTGGCCGCGGTCTGCGCGTGCTGGCGAGCCGTGTGGTTGCCCGTAAAGAATCCAGCGAAGATACCACCCAGGCCGCTCACCGCGTGCCACAGCCCCTGGTACGTCAGAGCCGTCAGCTGCGCGCTTAAGCCCACCGCCACCACCGGCGCGCTCCAGGTGGAGCGCTGCATGCTAAACGCAGCCGGCTGGATGCCCAGGTGCCCTTTGGGGTTGTCGGTTTTGTTACTGGCGTCCACCACGGCATCGGTGCGCATGCGGGCATGGGTGCTGAGCGTCTTCCCGCCGCGGGCGTACACTACTTTCACATCTTTGCCGGCGTAGGCAGCCGTGGCCGCCTGCAGGTCTTTGGTGGATTGTATCTGCCGCAGCGGCACGCTATCTTGGAAGTCGCACAAGTCGGCACAGGTACCGCCAATCGACAGAATCTGGTCACGCACTTCCAGCCCCGCCTTCGAGGCCGGTGACTGCGGCTCCAGGTAGCCAATCAAAACCTTGCTAGCCACCACCTTGGTGTCACTGGCAACCGTGAATTGGTTCTCGATGAGCTTCGGCATGCCGATGAGCGCCAGCAGCGTAAACAGCGCCAGCGCCGCCACCAAGTTCATGAACACCCCGGCCAGCATGATTTTGACCTTCGTGCCCGTGCTGGCCGCGCCGTAGGCACCCTTGCCTTTGTCGCTGTCGTGCTCGCCCTTCAGCTTCACAAAACCGCCCAGCGGCAGCGCGTTGATGGTAAAATCCCACCCGCCCTTCATACGCTTCTTAAACAATCGCGGCGGGAAAAATATGCCAAATTCTTCGACATCCACACCGCCGCGCCGGGCCGCCAAAAAGTGCCCGAACTCGTGCACTACCACGAGCCCGATGAACAGCAGCAGGCCGATGATTAATAACAATATCCCCATAATCAAACTCTAGTATACCGTAAGCGGCCGCCCGGCTTAAATAGCCTGCTTTACTGCCGGAACCCTAAAACCTGTCGGGGCAGCGCCTGGAGAGGGCCATAAGGTATCCGCTTGTAACGCTGGAGGGCCGAGCACTACCCCGACACCCTAGACTTTACTTGCCGAACCTGCGGTTGCGCTGGGCATATGCGTCCAGCATGCGGTTGAACTCGTCCACGCTAAAGTCCGGCCACTTAGTGGGTGTGAACATCAGCTCGCTGTAGGCGGCGTTCCAAAGCATGAAGTTACTTAAGCGCTGTTCGCCGCTGGTACGGATGATTAAATCCACCGGCGGCACCCCGTCTTTCTTTAGCCGCTCCGAAATCTTTTCGGCGCTGATGTCGCTGGCCTTCATACCCTCGTCCATCATCGCCTTCATGGTGTCGACAATTTCCTGTTGGCCGCCGTAGTCCAAGCACAGCAGCAGTGTGCCGCGCTTGTTGTCCTTGGTTTCTTCCTCGGCCTTGTGGATGGCCTTTAAGAGCGCCTTACCGATGCGGAATTTATTCCCTAGCACGTGGATGCGCACGCCGTAGCGCGTCAGGTTGGCCAGCTCGTGCCGTAGAATCCACAAAAACAGGCGCATCAGGTGTTTGACCTCGTCCGCCGAACGGTTCCAATTTTCGGTACTAAACGCATACATGGAAACATATTCGACGCCCCGGTCGAGCGCTGCCTCCATAATCGGCCGCATGTTCTGGTAGCCGGCCTTGTGCCCCTCATAAATGGGCAGCCCGCGCTCCCTGGCCCACCGCCGGTTGCCGTCTACTATAAACCCAACGTGCCGAGGCACTAGTACATCTTGCGCATTACTCATAGCTGTTTATTATACGCCCGCAGTGACAGCCTAAACTGTCATGATTTCTTGCTCTTTGGCCTTAGAGGCAGCCTCGATGCCGCCCTGGGCGACCTTCATGGCATCTTCAATCTGCCCCTGCAGCCGCTTGGCATCGTCCTCACCAACGGACTTGTCTTTCTTGGCGGCATCGACCGCGTCCATAGCTTCGCGGCGCACATTACGTACCACAATCATGGCGTCTTCTTGCTTCGAGCCCAGCTGTTTCACAATTTCGCGGCGGCGCTCTTCGTTCAGTGGCGGCACCGGCACGCGCACCACTCGGCCGTCGTCGCTGGGGTTCATGCCGAGCGACGGGTTATCGCGGATGGCGCTGGCAATCGCCTGCAAATTACCGGGGTCGAATGGGGTGATTTGCAGCAATTGGGATTCCGGTGCGGTCACGTTGGCGACTTGGTTCAGCGGCATGGCCTGGCCGTAGGCCGTTACCGTCACGCCGTCCAGCATGCTGGCGCTCGCCCGCCCGGTGCGCAGTGTCTTCAACTGCTCTACATAATGCGCCAGTGCGGCGTCAAACTTGGTCTTAGCATCCGAAACAACTTGGGTTGGGTTCATACAGTTCCTCTTTCTGGATATCCATTGTACCCTGGACGGAAAGGTTTTGCTATTACCATTGCCAACACCTTGCCCTCTTGGAAAAATATTGACTATCTATGCCAAAAGTGTTATAATGTATAGCCGTGAAAGCCTATGTGATGTACGAGCTCAATGTTGACCCCGCAGCCGTTGAAGCGGCAGCCGAGGGTCTTACTAAGCTTGGTAGGCAGTTGCATAACATTGGCGGCCTGCAGGTAGAAATAGATGATTCCAACTCTACACTACCGAACGACCCCACCAACAGGGACTGGGTTGACCCCGACTTTATGAATGACGCCCCGGCATGGGCCGACGGCAGTTTAAATGCATATGTTACCGACCGCCGACTAGGCAGATATGCCCTGCACGGCAGAGCACTGCTAGGCAGAGGGCTAGTGATTGTGTCTACCTATGTTTCGCCGGAACACCCCACTGTTAATCAGGTAACCCCTGCCATGGTCCGAGCTGTTATCAAGCACGAAGCTGGCCACGCATTTGGTCTAGTAGCAAAAACCGCCCCCAATAATGTTGACGGAACGGATGGCCACTGTGGCAACGAGTGTCTAATGCAGCGCGGTGATATCCGCAACCTCCACGGCCTTACGGACATGGTTATACAAGACATCGGGAACCCCCGCACTAGCGGGTTTTGTGACGACTGTCGGGTTCACTTGGGCGGCATTAGCGACCCCTCGGGATTACTGCAGCACTAGCCTTCGATGGCGATGCGGCCGATGTGTTCGAGCTGTTCGTCGGTCAGGTCGGCCAGCGGGTCGTTGGCACGTGGCACTAGGGTGATTGGTTTTTGGTTGCTCATGGTGTTTTAGTTGTGGCTGTTTGTTTTAGTAACCTAGGCTGTAATATACACCATTTTGGCTAAAAATGCAAGTCGGTTATGGTTATTCCTCTGTTTCGCCGTCGAATTCGGCCGGGCGCGCAATGTACAGGCTGCCGCCAAGCGGTACCCGGAGCTTGGCCGGACCACCGTACCTGCCCCGCACCACGGCCCACGGCCGTTCGCCGCCATGCAGCGCCACGCCAAGCAGGTTGGCCATCGACAAAGCCACAATGCCATCGCCGTCCGGCCGGGAACGCAGGCCGCCGCCAACCAACCACAACCCCTCACTGGAAACACCGTCAATCGCATTAGTGACGTAGGCGTCTTCCGCTGTCTGGAGCCGCCCGGTGACAGCCCGCACATCTGCTACCAGGAAATCGATGTTGGGCACGGAGAGTGGCGCGTTGCCTACCTGCCTGGCGTGCATTTCCTCGGAAAGGACCCCGAGCATCTTGTTTCCTGCCATGAGCTGTTTTATGACCGTCTTAAAAGCCGCGGAAATCCGGTCTTGGCGTGGCCCAGTGAGCAACAGATCTTCCACGCCGCCATACGCCTGCCGGTCAGCCAGTGAAAGTTCGCCGGCGATGGCCGACAGCCGGTGGAGGTCCAAGTCTGCATCTGCCAACGCCACCACGTCAAACGGAGGCCGCGCCCCCGACGAGCTAAAGCCGGTCCGGGCATCGAATGCCGGCAAGGCAGTGGCGTCAAACAGCCGTAGGTCTGGATATTTTTCGGGGTCTTTAGCCATGGTGGAGCGCCTCCCGCTTGATTACTCTTGCTAGTGCCGGGAGTGTAGCGCGCCAAGCCAAATTTGACAATGGAGATTTCGGCACAACCCAGACCAACTAGCCGCGGAATTGCTGCGCCTGGATTTTATTCGCTACCGGGAAGTCCTAAGCGACCTCGCCGAGGGCCATGCGGCTAAAGCGCCGCACCAGCACATTTTCGCCTAGGCGGGCGCCGTGCTCTTTTACGTACTCGCCAACGGTGATGTCAGGGTTTTTGACAAACGGCTGCTCCAGCAGGCAGCGCTCGGCAAAGTACTTGGCCAGCTGGCCTTCGACGATTTTGCCGGCCATTTCGGCAGGCTTGCCCTTTAGGGCGTCGCTGCTCAAAAGTTCCTGTTTCTTGGCTTCGCGGGTTTCGGCCGGGATGTCATCCACGCTTACAAATTCAGGCGCCGAAGCGGC
>DATIIC010000018.1:0-7091 GCA_035480095.1 Saccharimonadales bacterium (SeqCode)
GTGCCGATGTGGTCGACGCCGCCGGTGTGGATGTCGATGGGGTCGCCAAGTGTGGCGTGGATGATGGCCGAGCACTCCAGGTGCCAGCCCGGGAAGCCTTCGCCCCAGGGGCTGTCCCAGCGCATGGTGTGGTCTGCAAAATGTCCCACAGCGAAGAACCAAACGGCGAAATCGTACGGATGGTGCTTTTCGGGGTCGGTTACTACGTCTGACCGCGCGGCGACTTCTTTGTCGGCCAGTTTCTGGCCGGAAAGTTCGCCGTACGACGGCAATTTCGTGACATCAAAGTAGATAGCTTGCTTGGTTTGGTACGCGAAGCCGCCATCAAGCAGTTTTTGCACCATTTCGATTTGCTCGGGGATGAAATCGGTCGCCCGGGCATATGGGTCGGTACTGTTCTTTTCCCGCCCTGGGTTGACGCTGGGCGGCAGCACGTTCATGGCGGCCATGTCGGCTTTAAACGCATCAGTGTAGTGTTCGGCGACCTCCCAGACGGTCTTGCCTTCCCGCGCGGCGCCCTTTTCCAGCTTGTCTTCGCCTTCGTCGGCGTCAGAAACCAAATGGCCGACGTCGGTGATGTTCATGACGTGCTTAACGTCCAGCCCGCTGGCAACGAGCGTACGGCGCAAAGTGTCGTTAAACACGGCATTGCGCAGATTGCCAATGTGGTAGTAGTTGTAGACAGTTGGGCCGCAAGTGTACAGCGAGACCTCGCCGTCTTTGATGGGCTTGAGCGCTTCGACCTTACGCGAAAGTGTGTTGTACAGGTTCATCGGATGTTCCTTGTTGAAGTTCATTGAGTAGTTCGGTCGCGTAGCGTAGACACTCCGATTTTACCTCGTTGAACGGCTTGCCGTCCTCTACCTTGAAGCCGCTGGCGTAGTCGTGGCCGCCGCCGCCCATGTGCTCGGCTAGCTTGGCAGCAAAGGGGGTACCGTTGCTGGCACGGATGGCGCCCGTCACGCGGCCATCGTCATAGTGCTTAAATACGACGCTAAGCCGCACGTCCTTCACTTGCAGCATGTCGAACTGTACTAGCGGCGCGGGGTTGTACAGCGGGCTATATTCATTGATTTCAGCCTGCGGGATGGTGACATGGGCGATTTGCCCTTCGGCGCTAAACTCGGTGCGCTTTAAAAGCTCGCCCTTGTATTGCAGAATGACCGGTGCCATCTTGCCAAATTCGCGGCGCAGTTCTTCCAGTCGCGGACGATTCGCGCCGACGTCGGTCAAATCAGCCATCACGCGGTAGGTGCCGGCCTGGGTTAGGTCGTTCATCAGGCCCTGGGTGTCACCC
This sequence comes from Saccharimonadales bacterium (SeqCode), assembly GCA_035480095.1. Taxonomy (GTDB): domain Bacteria; phylum Patescibacteriota; class Saccharimonadia; order Saccharimonadales; family UBA4665; genus JAJZCD01. The sequence goes on from DATIIC010000018.1 coordinate 1,298, forward strand.
AAAATGCTGCTCATAATGTGCTCGGCAGCTTGGACGTTCAGCGGCCAGTCTAGTTGCCTGGTAAGCGCAAAGATCAATTCGCCCGTCGAGGCGCTCTTGGGGTCAACCAGCATAACCTTGGCAAAATCCAATGGTTTGTCGACGGTAGCATGGTGGTCCAGCACGATGCACGGCTTGCTTTTCAGCGTACCCATCTTGCCGGTTTTGTCCAGCTGGTCGAACAGCATGTAAGTGCTGGCGTCGACGATGATACACAAATCAAAATTGCTGGGCAGCTCGTTCATTACCCGGTCCCAGCCTTCCAGGTAGCGCAGGTAGGTCGGCACATCTACACCACAGTATAAGTAGACATCCTTGCCCAGGTCGCCCAGGATGTGTTCAAGCGCCAAAGCACTGCCCAGCGAATCGGCGTCGGGATTATCGGCCTGGACGACGACGATTTTCTGCGCCGCAGCCACCAGTTCACGTATCTGTTCTTGCATCTTAAGGCTATTGTATCAGAATAGCTCCTGTTAGGCTGTAGGGCGCCTCTCTGCCCCGGGGCTATCGCTGGGCGGCAAGCTGCTGTTCGGCCGCCGCTAAGCCGTCTTTTGTTACGTCGACGGGTGTGTAGCCGACAATCTCCGTGGGCTTGGTGGCGACGACATGGTTGACGCCCAGGAAGGCGGGGTCTTCGGGCTTCTCACTAATCTCGTCGAGCACGCCCACTACCTCGTAGGTGCGCCGGTCGATTATGCCAGATCCGCTATGGCCGGGAGCGCCCTGGCCGAATGCAGCGACACAGTGGGCGCTCAGCGTATCATCTCGCTCGAACGCTTGGATGCAGGCGGTACTGTACACAATGCTGCTGCTCTGCGTGTCGCCCCTCAGTGGGTAGCCGCCAAAAAACAGCGGTTCACCGTACGGCGCATTGGTGTTTGCCAGCGGTAGTAATCCCGGGGGTGTTCCTGTGACGTGCAGCAGCATGACATCATCTATAGTTTCGCCCTGCAGCGGAAGCCCGGAACTGGACAGTGGGGCTGGCTGGCCGTTCCGGTTGTATACGTAGCAGCCGCTGTCTGGGGTGTGCGTGGCCCCATTGGCATCGATGACGGAAAAGCTCTTTAGATTTTGCCGCTCGAGCGCCAGATGCGCGGCACTCGCTACCCAATAGCCGCTGTTGTTTTTGTCTTTGGCGATAATGGTGCCGGTACCGACCACTATGCCGGTGTTTGGGCGGGGTATTTGTACCTTAACGGTAGCCAGGCGAATCCGTTCTTTTAGGTCGGGCGAAGCGACTTCGGTGGTTTCGATGTCGGCGTTGATATGTTGGTCGTTGCCAACTTTGCTATTTTTGGGTACCGCCAAACCACCAATAAAACACGGTATAAGCGTCCCTTTGTGGACCTGTAAGTTAAACGCAAGGGCTGGAAGTTCAAAACGGGTGGGTGTTGGTGAGGGCGTGGTTGCAGCGACCGACGGTCCGCTGGTTGGTTCGGGGCCATGTTCCTGCGGCGCCCTGCAGGCCGCAAGCGCAAGGGTGGCGACGGTAAGGACGGGAATAATGACAGCACGCAGGAAAGGATCGCGGTTCATACAAGCAACTACGATAACACACCGATGTATCCTTGGCTAGACTATAGGGTTTGGCGTCCTTCCAAAGCCCTACTGAGGGTGATTTGGTCGGCGTATTCCAGGTCGACACCGATGGGCAGGCCGCGGGCCAGGCGAGTGATTTTGACCGTGCGGCCCGGGCCAATCTGTTGTTGAATATACAACGCTGTCGATTCGCCTTCCACGCTGGCATTGGTGGCTAAAATTATTTCTTCGACTTTGTCGTCATCTATTCGCTGCACGAGCTCGCGAATGTGCAACTGCTCCGGCCCGATGCCGTCGATGGGGCTAACCAGCCCGCCAAGTACATGGTAGGTGCCGTGAAAGCTGTTGGTTTTCTCTAGGGACACTATGTCCAGGGGTTCGGCCACGACGGCGACTAGTTTACGATCCCGCCGGGGGTCGCTGTACAGGGGTGAGACCGCTTGGGAGGCCGCTATGAGGGCGAAGGTTTTGGGGCAGTATTTGATACCGCTATGCAGCTGCTCCAGCGCTAGCGCCAGTTGGGAGGCCTTGGCGGGCTCCCGCCGTACCAAATAGTACGCGTAACGCTCGGCCGTGCGCGGCCCAACACCTGGCAGATTGCCCAGGGCTTCAATCAGTTTGGTGAGTGCCGGTGGTAGTAATTCAGCCACGCAAAGTGTCTACAGCCCCAAATCTCCCAGGGCGCCCATCATCGGCTGCATTTTCTCCGCCGCAACTTTCTGGCTTTGTTGGATGGCATCTTTGACGGCGTCTTCGACCCAACGCTCTAGCTGGCCGATGTCGTCTAGGTCGACACTGCGGGGGTCGATGTGGATTTTTTTAATCTTCTGCTCGCCGGTGATTTCCACCTTCACGGCGCCATCGCCCTGCTCCACGGTAATCACGTGCCGCTGCAGTTCCTTCTGGATTTTTTTCACCTTCAAAAGCATCTTGGCTTGGTCGAACCTGCTCATACCCTAGTCTCCTTGTTTGTACGAACTATTGTAACAGATTATTTGAAGCCGGAATTATGGCTTTGGCAGGCTGTAGGCCGCACGCACGGCTGTGTTGTGCGGCCAGGCGACGAAGTAGGCCCTTGTCTGGTACAGTACCGAGAAAAACAGCAGCAGGCTAACAACGCCGATGCCGGTCAGCCGGGCGATGGGGTTGCGCGGGAACACGGTCATCCAGCGTACCAGGAAATGGTCCAGGCCATGGATGATGAACAGATAGAACAGCGGCAGCACGGCCGCAAAACCGACGCTGCCATGGAAGCTAATGAGCAGCCAGCAGATGAACACTGAGCCGGTTAGGTACCAAGCTTGCATGGAACGCTCCTGGTACACGTAGTAGTACAGGCCAATGGCGCCCAGCACCAGTTCGGCGGCGTTCAAAAGCGGCACATGGCCGACCCAGTGGAGCGGATTGCCGTCGCTGCGGATGCCGACAGACAGGACAGCATCGAGTGCGTTTTGCGGCCAGTGGGTGATGTCACTCAAGCTGTTTGGCAAACCGCCGGCGGCTAACAGTATGCCCGGGTCGCGTACGCTGGCGTAGATGAGCGGCGCCAGTACTGCCAAGAACACCCCACTCCACCCCAGTGTGTGCTTGAGCGGTACGCGGCGCAGTTGGTGTACCACAATTTTCCAGGCGACCAATGCGCCGAACAGCTCCAGCCACAACATACCCGGTACGTACCAAAGCAGCGCCAAAATCGCCGCTAGGCCGTAGCCAATCAGCGGCCGGTGGTCGCGGTTTTCGCGGTACCAGCCCACAAATGCCAGTAGCCCCAGCACTGCCATTTGCAGGATTTCGGCAGTCCCCATGCGGGCGCTGTGGAGGAACCCAGCCGAAGTGGCGAAGAGTACTGTGCCCAAAAACGCCACCCGGAAGGTGTACCATCCCCGGATGACCAAGAAGAATGTAAGCGCAGCTAGTGTACCGAAACAGGCAGCGACTACCCGGGCGGCCAGGATGCTGTGGTGGCCAATGGCGGAAAACAGCCAAACGAGGAGTTTGTACGGCAGGTCAACGGGGTTGTTAACCAGTTTGTGCCAGTCGGTAGAGCTGGTAAAGGTCTGGAGTTCGTTAGTGCTATAGCCGGGCAGTAGTAAACCCAGGCGTCGGAAATATAATAGATATGCAATAGTAGCCAAGCTGAGGACCAGTAGTCCCGGGCGCCAGAACCGGAAAAACAGCCGTTTGAGCGGCTCGAAGCGCGAAAAGAATTCGGTATTCATAAGCTCTTAGCAGGTAGTATACACCAAGGGCTGCATGGGCTGCACTTGGGGCGGCTGACGCAGGCTTTCAGCCTGCTAGCCGCGCCTCTCATACATTTAAGGGGAACCCGTAGGTTCCCCTTACGCCCATGCCGGCCCTTGGCCGGCTAGCTATCCCTTCCGGACGCAGGACTGGACGTCGGAGAGTGCGGGCTTGCCGCCCCTACTCGCCCCCGAACGGATCGGAGTGCGTGGTATCAATCGAGCGGATACGCTGCTTGTCGCGGTCGAAGTACAGTTCCACGCCGCCGGTGGGGCCGTTACGGTGTTTCTTAATCAAAACATCCATGATGTTTTTGCGCTCACTGTCGGGGTTGTAGTAATCCTCGCGGTACAAAAACGCTACGACGTCGGCATCCTGCTCGATGGAGCCGGACTCACGCAGGTCGGCCAGCTGCGGAATCTGCGGGCTGCGGTTTTCGACCGAACGGCTCAGCTGGGACAGCGCGATGAGCGGCACGTTCAGCTCGCGGGCGACGCCCTTCAGCCCGCGGGAAATTTCCGAAATTTCCTGCACGCGGTTGGCCTGAGCAGCGTAGCGGCTGCCGCCGCTCATCAGCTGCAAGTAGTCGACGATGATGAGCCCCAGTTTTTGGTTATGGGCTTCGCGCCGGGCCTTAGTGCGCATATCGCTAACGGTAATGCCCGGTGTGTCGTCGATGTACACCTTGGCTTCGGACAGCACACCCATCGCCTCGCCGATTTTCTCGAAGTCGCTGTCGGTTAGGTTCCCAGTGCGCAGTGCCCAGGCGTCCACGCCGGACTCCATAGCGAGCAGGCGGTCTACCAGCTGCTCCTTGCTCATTTCCAGGGAGAAGATGAGCACCGGTTCCTTGGCCATAGTGGCGACCTTGTGCGCCAGGTTCAGCACAAAGGCGGTCTTGCCCATGGACGGGCGGGCGGCCAGGATAAACAGGTCGGAACGCTGCAAGCCAGCTAGCATATTGTCGAGGTCCCGGTAGCCGGTGGGGATGCCGCGCAGCTTGGCCTTGTCTTTGTGCAGGTCGTCCAGGCGCTCGAAACTCTCGGCCAGGATGTTTTCCAGGCTGATGACGCTCTGTTTGACATGCTGCTGGCTGACGGCGAACAGCCGGGTCTCGGCTTCTTCTATCAGCTCTTTGAGCGACATCGATTCGTCCTGGCCAAGCATGCCCATATCACTGGCGGCGGCAATCAGTCGGCGGCGCAAAGCTTTCTGGGCGACGATGTCGGCGTACTGCTCGACGTGCGAGGCGGTTGGCACGAAGTTGGTAAGCTCCGTCAGGTAGGCGGGGCCGCCGACCATGTCGAGGAAGCCGGTGCCGCGCAGCTGGTCGGCCAGCGTCAGCACATCGATGGACGAGCGTTTTTCGTACAGTGCCAGCAGCGCTTCGTAAATCCGGGCATGCCGGGCATCGTAAAAGTCTTCGGTTGTGATGGCGTCGGCAATTTTAACAATCGCGTCGGTGTCGATGAGAATGGCGCCCAGCAGCGACGCTTCAGCGTCGATGTTTTGGGGTGGAGTTGCGTTGTTTTGTGCCATACGTTGCTACCAGGGATTTATGATTCTAACACTTCCGCGCCGCCGAAAATATTGCTAATGGTAGAAACATCCGGATGCGCGGCCGGCGCCTCGGCCACCTCGGCCACCACGCAGGTAATTTCCACTGGCTGGCCGTACAGGTGCTCGATGACGTCGGAAAAAATCTTGCGGTTTTTAGCTTCGTTCATGCGTTTTTGGTGGAAGGCAAATTTAAACGCCAGCGTCAGATGATTGCCGTCGAACGTTGGTTTGGCCATGCGGGCAATGCCATAGAGCGTGTTGTACTGCTTTTTGATGGCGTCCAGTGCTTGCTGCCAGAGTTCGGTGATGGCTTCCGGGGGGTTGGCTGGCCCGGCCGGCGGTTTATCGGTGGGCTCTGGTGCTGTAACCGGTGCTTCGGGTTCAGGTTCCGGTTCTGGCGGGGCGGCGTGTGTTT
>DATIIC010000019.1:0-118043 GCA_035480095.1 Saccharimonadales bacterium (SeqCode)
ACATCGGCACCCACCACCCCAACGAGATGGCCCAGACCGAGGCTGCCTTCGGCCATCAGCTGGCAAACATGTGGGTACACAACGAATTCATCCTAGTGGACGGTGCCAAAATGGCGAAGTCCAAAGGCAACAGCTACACCCTCAAAGACATCACCGACAAGGGTTACAACCCCTTAGCTTTGAGGCTTTTGTACCTGCAAGCCCACTACCGCTCGGAGATTAACTTCACTTGGGAATCACTCGATGCCGCCCAGAACCGCCTGAAAAACTGGCGGCAGATAGCTGCACTCAAATGGCAACCACTTGAAAGGGTAATCGACAATGAAGAATCGTTTAGTGCGGGATTAGTTGCAGCATATGAAGATATTGAAGATTATCTCGCCGATGACTTGGACACTCCCGCTCTGTTAGCAAGACTCAGCGATGTTTTTAGCGTGGCAGAAGCGAGAACTCTCCGCGCCGCCGAAATAGAACCCTTCGTTCGACTTTTGGAGCACATTGATGAAACACTAGGCCTCGACCTCTCAGAGCAAGCCGATATTAGCAATGAACAGAGAGACGTAATTACCCAACGGGAGCAAGCACGCGAAGCCAAAGACTGGGCCAAGTCGGACGAACTACGCGGCAAACTTACCGAGCAGGGAATCGGCCTGCGTGACACACCGAACGGTGCCCAATGGTACCGATTGTAAAGTCAGACAAGATGCTGTGGTGGTTCCGGGCAGTCTACCTGCTGATGGGCCTGATGTTCTGGTACGGCATCGAGCAGCTGTTTCTGGACAAATACCTACACAACCCATCCGCCCGCGGTTATGTGACCATTGCGTTCACAGCCACACTGGTCTTGTTCGACATACCCGGCGGCATCCTGGCTGACCGTATCGGCCGCAAATTTTGCTTGGTATGGTCGGCGTTAGCGCTGATTGCCGGACTAGCCATCCTGGGCACCAGTAAATCGTTGCCTATGTATCTTGCTGGCACGGTAGTATTTGGCCTGTTCTGGTGCTTGTTCGACGGTGCCGCCCAGGCACTTTTGTATGACTGGCTGGCCGCACGGAAAGAAACCAAACGCTATGCCAAGTTGCAGGGCGGCATGTACGCCGTCTGGCTCACCGGGGCAGGCATCGCCAATCTGCTGAGCGGGTTCATCGGCCACTTCTGGGGGCTACGCAGTGCGTATCTGCTGTCGGCCATTCCCGGACTGTTAGCGCTGTACTGCATCACCCGGCTGCGCGAGGTGCCGCACGAGGCAAAGAAGAAGGTACTGTGGTACACCCACCTGGCAGACGTAGTGCGCGAAATCCGCAGACACAAGCTAATAGTGGGTTTTGCATTACAGCTCGTAGTGGCAACCATTGTACTAATGACCATCGGCGAATTCGGCCAGATTTATATCCTCAGCTTCGGCGTAAGCACGATTGTGCTTGGACTGCTTTGGGCCGCCACCGCCGCCTTTGCGGCCGGGGGCAGGGGGCTGGCACACCGGCTGCAGCGCCGACCCCGCCTGGCAATTGGGCTGTTCTGCGTTGCCCTAGTGGCGTTCGCAGCCATCCACAGCGTAGCCGGCATCGCACTGTTTTTCCTAGTGTACGGTCTGAACGAAGCTGTCTCCAACATTGCCGAGACCGAAATTCAGGATGCCACTTCCAGCCACATCCGCGCCACCATGCTGTCGGTCGTCAACTTTGCCGGCAACACCCTAGCTATTCCAGTCGTACTGCTCTTCACCCTCTACTACCGGGGAAATGGCATTATCGCAGCCAACCAACTAGTTGCCCTTGCCGCCGCAGTAGTACTGCTGGCCACCGTGCTTCTCAAACCAGTGAAACGCATACGCACCAAAAACACCCTGGACACTGCGCCAGCACCACCAAGAACACAAGACGTTATTTAAGTTTTCCGGTCGTGGGCGTCTTTTCGATTTCGACGGCCCGTTTGCTCAGGACGCCGCGTTCTTGCAGGTAGTCCAGCAACAGTACGCGCAGGCAGCCGGCAACCGGGATTGCCACTAGGGCGCCCAGCAATCCACCAAAGTTTGCGCCCAAAATTACGGCTATGAAGACTAGGAGTGCGGACATGTTGGTGGCGTTCGCCTGGATGCGCGGCTGCACCACATAGTTTTCAATCTGCTGGTACAAGATGTAATAACCCAGGATGATAATGGCGCTGGGCAGCGAGTGGAACAACGCCACCGTAGTTACAATAATAGCCCCAATGGTGTGCCCCACGAGCGGGATGAGCCCACAGACGAATATCACTACCATTAGGGCGAGCGGGTTCGATATGTGCAAGATGAACAGCATGGGCAGGATGAGCACCGAAGCGATGGCTGCCAACAGTACTTGGCCGTTCACATAACCCTGAATGACCAGATGCATGTCGTGCCCCAGGCGCTGGACGCGGGCGTTGTGCCTGGTTGGGATGAATTCAGATGCGATGCGTTTCCAGCGCGGGCCTTCGGCCAGCATCATCACCGTCAGAACAATGACCGTTAGGGTTGCAAATATGCTGCTGCCGATTTTGGACACCGTACCGACTGCCGAACTGGTGATGTCGTCTACCCGGCCCGAAAGTTGGTGCGACACCTTGTCGACCTGGCCCTGCAGGTGGTGCTGGCGGATGAACTTGCCGATGCCGGAGTTTTGGTCGCGGACCTCTTCGACCAGCGACGGCGCCTGGCGGATAAACTTGCTGGTCTGGCCGACCAATGGGGGTACCACCAGAGCCAAAAATGTACCTAGTAACACCAGCACAATGCCAATGGACAGGCCCGTGGCTAAGCCGCGGCTGCCTCGGCGCTTACCGGGCAGATGCTCTGACAGCCAGCGGACGGGACCATTTAGGGCCAGGCTTAAAAACACCGACACGCCGATAAGCGTGAGGGTATGTGTACTGCGCCGCACAGCTGCAAAAAACACTATGGCCAATATGGCTGCTATGATGACGCGCAAAATAGTCCGGTTTGAAACCGTAAATTCAACTTCGGAACCCTCGGGAGCGTTAGAACGTACCATAGCAGTAGTATCTCACGACTTCCGCCGGGTTTGCAAAGCTTTAGCGTACAGTTCTAGCAACTGGGTGCAGACTGCCGTTTCGTCGTACTGCTGCGCTACTTGGCGTTGGCGCTTGGCCGCGGCCACCCGTTCTTTTGGCATATGCAACCAATAGGCCAGGGTGTTGGCGAAGGTGGTGGTGTCTTTGGGGTCAACTAACTGGTCATCCAGCTGCATGGCGGCCCGGTAACCGGGATTGTTGCCGGCCAGCACCACACCCCGTACCGCTGCCAGTGCCTCAATAATACTAATGCCAAAACTTTCACCCGAAATACTAGGGAACACACCAATGTCCGCCTGCGCCAAAAACGCCGGCTTGTCGGCTTCTGCCACAAAGCCGGTGAATGTTACTTGCTTGGACAGGCCCTGGGAGTGTACGTAGGCCTGCAATTTGGGCAGCAACGGGCCTTTGCCACCGATGACTACGCGCGCATCGGCAGGCAAGCGCTTTTGGCGGTGCAGTTCGGCGACTGCCTTCAACAGCCACAACGCACCTTTGCGCTCCACTAGGCGGCCAAGGTACAAAATGGTCACCTGGCCAGTTGGGATGGCAGCCCGCACCGCAAATGTTTTGTAGCTAAATGGATGGGGTATGACCGTTGTCTTAAAGCCGTAGTAGGCTTCGGCAAATGCCGCCGCGGCCGGCGAAGCCGCCACCATGCCGCTAAACCGCCGCGCCGTCCGACGGTTAATGGCCGCCAGCAAGCGGTTAGCCAGCCGTTCTACCCGCCCAAATGGCAACACATGGAACGTGCCCACCACCTTGGTGCCGGCCGGCGCCAGGCGCAGCAGCCGTCCAGCCAGGAACGGGCTGTAGGGCACCTGCACGTGCAGGATGTCGAAGTGCTGTTGTGCCAGAAACGCTTTTAGTCTGCGCGGTGAAGCCGGCAGGGGCATAGACATGCGGTTGCCGTTGAATTTAACGCGCAGGTTGCGGCTCAGGCTGTGCACATTTTGCACATCGCGCCGCGTAGTGTGGCCGACCAGGTAGTGCACATCGTGGCCGTGTGCGGCCAGCCAGGAACCCACCCGCAGCACGTACTGCTGCACGCCATCTGGCGTATCAAGCGTGTCGTCCAGTACCAGGCCTATCTTCATGAGGGCGCTACCTTAGCCCGGCGTGCTTGGCGCCTTCTGCCACCGCCGCTTCGTAGACAGCTTCGTACCGGTCGACAATTTTGGGGTAGTCGAACTGGCGGACGTAGTCATCTGCCCATTTCAGCCACAGTTTCCGCAAATCTTCATCGAACAGCATCAATTGCAAGCGGTGCGAAAACGTTGAAGTATCTTTAGGGTCGATGAGTGATAGTTTACCAAGCCCCTGCATCACGCTTTCATACCCCGGATTGTCGCCAGCCACCGTCACCAGGCTGCCCGCCATAGCTTCGAGCAGCACAATCCCAAAACTCTCGCCGTAAAGGGCAGGGGAACAAAACAGGTCGGCCTTATGGAGCCACTCACGTTTTACGTCTTCCTCGACGAAGCCCATGAATGTTACGTGCTTAAGCCCCAGTTCTTCAGCCCGCAGTTCCAGTTTTTCACGGTCCGGCCCGTCGCCGGCAATTACTAGGTGTACGTCCGGCTCACGAACCTGCAGTTGCGCAAAGGCGTCCAGCAGGTAGGTTACGCCCTTGCGATTTTCCAGGCGGCCTACGAACAGGATGGTTTTAGGCTGGCCCTTGGGCCGTTGCATGCCCGCCGGCTTCAGGAAACGCTTTAAAACAATCCCATTGGGGATGATTTCCACCGGTACGTCAGCCAGGCTCAGTAAGTATTCAGCCGCCGCTTCCGATACCGCCGTGAAGGCGTCAATGTGGCGCAGCAGTGGCTTGGTGTAGGGCGTAATCACCTTAGCCATAGTACGGCTGAGCATGGTCTCGGGTAGTTTAGCGTGGAAGGTAGCTACGTTTACGGTCTTACTACGGCTCAAAATCTGACGGCTTAGTACCGGCACCCATGGTTCATGAAAATGCAGTACTTCGAACTGTTCGTGTTCAAGCATAGAATCAATTTCGTCAGTCAGCATGCTGGCGCTAACCTGCGATGAAGTACCCAGAGGAGATTTGAATTCTGTAGCCGCCCCTAGGAAAATGACTTTATGGCCATCGGGCTCATACGTTTCGCGGGGTTGCGCCGTTATGATGACCACGTCGTGGCCGCGCTTGACCAGTTCGTTGCGCTGCGCCAGTACATGTTCCTTGACCCCACCACCTAGCGTGATGTTATACGGCAGTACTATTCCGATTTTCATAAGCTGGCTTTAGTATACATTACTTACCCGCCGCCGAACGAAGTTCACGCCGGAGCCTTGGCGGCACCATGATGGATAAATCTTCTTTGGTGCCGATGATGCTAGGCGTGTGCGCCGGCGAATCCATAACCGCTTGATGGTAGTCACGGTACACCACCCGCATGTGCTGTTCCACTACGTAGTTGTCGAAGTAATGGTCGGCCTTGGAGGCTACGTGGAAGACTGGCAGGTTAATACGCTTCTGGCAGTTGTCTATGTCCAGGAACTCATTGGTGGTGCGCCAGTGGGTACGGACATCGTTAGCCTGCCAGAGCAGCACCTCAAAGTCCATCATTTCTTCGAAATCGGACGGTTCCATGGCCACAAACCGGCGCTTGCCCGCAGGCAGGCGCACGTAAATACTTTTAATCACAAAGCGGTTCAATCCGCAGTAGCGGATGAAAAACGACACCGGCGGCAAAGCGAACAGCCACGCCAGCCCACGGTAAAACCGGCGCGTCCGTGGCGGGAAGTGGAAATCGTCGCGGTGCATAAACCCGACGACGCTTATTACCAAATCAACCTTTTTGGCCAGTTCCGGGTACTTCTGCAGCATGCGTGTAATCACCAAAAACCCGAATGATATGCCCATGAGCGTCACCCGCCGGCTGCGATAGCGCATTTTCACAAACGCCGCCAGGTAATCGGCGTAGTTATCGAGTGTGGGCCGCCGGCCGATGGCGTAAAAGCTGTCCATGCCACCAAAGCCGGGCAAATCGGGCACGGTGACCGTACCACATTCCTGCAGGTTCTGCACCAAGCCCCACCAGCGTTCCAGCATGGCGTGGTGGCCGTAGACGAGCAGGATTTCGCGGGTGTGTTTTTTGCTGTGCGCCGGGGCGTGGAGCATACGGCCGCTCAGGCCATTCATGTTTAAGGGCTGGATAAAATCCGCCGCGGTGGGTTCTGGTTTTGTCATAACGAGCTGTTTGCAACATACTATACGGCACCCGCCAAACCGCGGGCAAGTCCCAACTGGTATACTGGAAACTATGCCGAAAAAACGGATGATGATCTTAATGGGCGCGGCCATCGCGCTGCTGCTGGGCACCGGTGTGGCCGGCATGTTCTACGCCGCGCACCGCCCGGGCGCCAAGCAGCCAATTGGCACACAAACTGCCAGCCAACCCGCAAATAAGGCCAAAACCGATGCGCAGACCTCCGAGAACCCCGTCCAAACCGGCTTCGACAAGACCCAGCACTCCACCACCGACCCAAGCAGCCCGTGGGTAGTCGTGAACAAGCAGCACCCGCTCGACCCCCAAAACTACGCGCCCACCGATTTAACTTCGGTTGGCAACGGCCAAATCATGCGTGCCGAAGCCGCCGCCGCGCTGACTCAGCTGTTTACCGATGCCAAAGCCGCCGGCTACACGTTGGTTGCCGATAGTGGCTACCGCTCTTACAATTACCAAATCACTACCTATAACAGCGTCGTAAAGTCATCCGGCCAGGCCTACGCCGATTCACACAGCGCCCACCCCGGCTACAGCGAGCACCAGACTGGCTGGGCAGTCGACATCGGCAGCGGCAGCTGCCATGTGGCCGATTGCTTCGGTGATTTGCCGGCGGGGCAGTGGACGGCAGCAAATGCTTATAAATATGGTTTTATTTTGCGTTATACTAAAGCTAATAGCTCCGTAACGGGCTACGACGCCGAACCTTGGCACTTCCGCTACGTCGGCACAGCACTTTCAAATGAACTTCACGCTAAAAACGTCACCACGCTAGAAGAATTCTTTACCGTCAGCGGGGGCGCCACCTACAAATAACCATCCGTTAGCCCGATGCAAAAACCAAAACAAAAACAATTCAGCCTAAAGTTTCTAGCCCTCGGCTTTGCCATTCTGGCCACATGCGGCCTTGGCTATGCCCACTTCCATGCCGCTACCTTGGCTTCCGCCAAGCTAGTTTCGAGCACCCAGCACGCCGATGCCGGTTTGCAACAGGTTATCAGCCGGTGGGTTGCCAGCCAGCCGTCCGGCGCTTCGGTAATGGTACGCGAGCTGGACGGCCAAGCCCGCTACGCCGGCAGCAATGCCGGCATTTCTATGGTCACGGCCAGTACCTATAAGCTATACATAGCCTACGCCGTGCTGCACGACATCGAAGCAAACCGCTTCACCATGATGACTAAACTGCCCGGCGGCCAGACTGTCAAAGACGCACTAAAACAAATGATTACCGTGTCCGACAACGATGCCGGCAAGGCCCTCGGTACTCTGGTGGGCTGGCAGCACGCCGACCAGCTGGCCGCCGAAGTCGGCGCCAACCACACCGACCTCGACAACTACAGCGCCACCGGCGTGGTAGATGAAGACAAGCGCACCACCGCCTCCGACCTCACCGACTTACTCGACCAGCTGCAGGCAGGCAAACTGCTCAGCCCCTTGCACACTCAGCTGGTCCTAAACTTAATGAAAAAGCAGGTCTGGCGCGAACGCGTCCCGGCCGGCGTCCCAGACGGCGTAGCCGTAGCCGACAAACCGGGCTGGCTGCCCGGCACCCAGAACGACGCCGCCATCGTGTACGGCCCCAAAAGCACCTACGCGCTCGTCATCATGACGAACGGCGACACCACCAAGCCGCTAGCCAACCTATCCGAACGCGTTTACGACTACCTGGAACAATAAAAAAAGCCCTCTTGGGGCCTGTCACATTTGCCAAACTTCGGCTTGGATTTCTTCTGTGCCGTAGTTTGTAATTTGGAGGGTAAGTTCGTAGGTTTCCATGCGGCCGAGCGGGGTGGCAATTTGCGTTATGACAGTCCCGGGCAGGGGATCTGGGGTAAGCGTGGTGCAAAAGCCTTTGGCCAGATTACTGCTATCGAACAACCCCAGCGACATCCTAGACTGCTGCCGCGGTTTTACCTGCAAGCGGCCAACGTATTTCGTAAAGAACTGGCTGTGCGGCTTCGGCACAGCCTGCGGCCGCGGAGCCTTTGGTAATCGTTTGGATGGTTTTGGGGTGATTGCCATGCCTTGGAGCTTTCCCTGCAATTTTGTCCAGGATGATACTTCCGTTTCGGGCAACATATGCCTATAATAGGTGCACTTGGCCCTCGTAAGGGCCGAACCGGTGGCCACCGGTAGGCGTTGGGAGCCCTGGAAGCGGCCTTACTGAACAAAAATCACAGAAAGTGTAGGGTAGTTACCGTACTATTACTACGTACTGTGTCTAGGAAGCGTCTTCCTGATACACATGCTACACTCTTTTCGTGTAACATTCAAATTCATTTTTAATTGTTTATTCATTATTTAGGGTTATCATCGCTTAAGCGGAGAAACTATGCCTTATTTCAAACACGCAGAATTAGTAAACCAATACCACGTGTCATTAAAAACCGTCCATAACTGGATTGACGCTAGCAAACAGGGAAAACTTGGACTAAAGCTGCAGGCAGTCGGCGGACGAACCTATGTTGCAGACACACCAAACAACAGCCTGCTCTTAAAGGAGCTCGCAGAGCAGGGAAAAAAGTACCGTAACACCCGCCACCAGGCAACTGCCACACCTGTGTCTAAGTTTTATGATTTATTCACTCGCAAGCAAATTCTCGATATCATCAACAACATCAGTGTCCACCGCGAAATACCCCGCCAATACAATTATGTCGGCGAAGGTGCAACACGATGGGATGAGTACACCAAGCGGCTTATCAAAGATGGCACCCCAAACCTGTTGGAAAACACTGTTGAGCTGTTACATGCAAACCTTGGCTCGGTAGATTTACTGCTTAAGGGCTATACCCGCGTCAACGTTATTGACATTGGACTCGGGAACGCCTTGCCCGTAAAAGATTTATTGGAGCACCTGTTGCAGCGGGGCATCCTACATCGCTACATCGCAATAGATATTAGCGAAGAAATGCTACACATAGCAGAACGTAACATAAACGAATGGTTTGGCGACAAGATTAAGTTCGAAGGCCACGCGCGTGACATATCCTTTGAGCATTTCGATGATGTCTTGGTTGACGACATGCTCGGTAAGGACGCCGAGAAGACTATCAACCTTGTACTTTTACTCGGCGGCACCCCCGCAAACTTCCGCAAGCCGACTGATCTGTTGCGTACCATCCATGACAGTATGGGCTCTGAGGATTTGATTCTGTATACGGTCAAACCCGACTCCGAACTTACTCGCCGGTATTTCTCACTAGGCGTCGCTGTCGATGGCGGCCACAGCTTGGCGCCCATACATAGCTACCTTTTCAGCCTCCTCAACATTGATGAGTCCATGTACACCGTTGAGCGCGGGTACAACGAGCAGCAGCGCGTACGTTTTATACGCGTCCGGCTCAACAGGGCGCTGCGCCTTGTATTTAAGTTCGAGGACGGCGAACGGCACATTGACCTGGAAAAGGGCGACACCATCCTGCTCTGGCGCGCTTGGCACCGGACAGGGCTCGAACTTATTTCTCAGTTCGAAAAGGTTGGCTTCTCGCTCATTCATTCGAGTATGGCCAAGGACCGAGAGTGCTTGTTGACTATTTCCGGGGTGGATACTAGTTCTGACATCGAAGCGTAGCGGGAAAGAGGGATTCGACCTCACAACGCCTCCCGGAAGGGAATTCGCCTCGCCACTCCAGGCATCTTTAGGGCGGAGGGATTCGCCTGGCTGGCCGGGCGCAAAATGCGCTGGCCTTAGCCACCCCTTCGCTCACGTTTCGGGGCTTCGGGCCGGGGAGCGCCACTGGCGCTCCCGTTCGAATCCCTCGCGAACAAGCCAAGCAAAAACCCACTCTTTCGAGTGGGCCTTAGCTTGGCTAGGGCGGAGGGATTCGAACCCCCGAATGCTGGGACCAAAACCCAGTGCCTTACCACTTGGCGACGCCCTACCAACTCCCGCCGATTATACTAAAAAAATCGCTTTTAGACCAGGGGTAGCACGGCAGCCGGCTACGGGAGTGCTGTTGACGCTGAACGGGAGCGTTAGGGACGGCATAAAGTCAGCTGCCTGCGAGACGTCGAATTGCGACTGGCCGAACTCATCTAGGCATTTGGAAAGCCTCCGCTTTCGCGGCCGTGGTCGGAATCCATAAACCAAGCCCAACTGTAAGAAACCCAGCAAAAACGCAGAAAATGTACTTGCCAGTCCCAGCCGCAGCAATATATGATGCACACGGAGAGGGAAACTTAGTGAAACGTGGAGGGCCTTGCAGTGAGGGGATTATTGTTTTGGCACCGGGAAACTAACAGAAAGTTCACAACCAGCTTCAGGCAACGCGTTATAGCGTTGTTTTTTTGTGCTGGTTTCTTAAGTACCATTTTCTTACCCGGTGTGGAGGTGTATGCCGCAGCGCACGCCCATGACCTCACATATCCTGGCGCCCTTTCGACGGGCAATTCTGGCATTACCCCCGCTGCCGACGCTTTTAAGGACATAAACAGTACCTCCGGCGACACGCCACTGGCTGGCGGTGACGGCACTACCGGGCCCTCGTCGAAGAAGGGCAGCAAGCACGAAGAAATCGTGTCCAAGCGCACCGAGAACACCGAAACGTTTGACACCGGCGGCGGCGTGGTTGAGGTCCGCAACTACTTGCACCGCGTCAACTACAAGGTGAACGGCAAGTGGCAGAAGCTGGACGATCGCCTAGTGGAAGATAGCAACGCCGCCGACAGCACCAATCCCCTGGGCAAAGCACTTGGCGCGATAGAAGGCAAGCTGCAAACACTCCACACCTACAAACTTTCGGCTAGTGACTGGCAAGCCCGGTTCGCGCCCAGCGACGACCCGGTTGGTATGGTACGCATTGAGGCCGACGGCAAGAAGTTGTCGTTTTCGCCGCAGAATGCAAACAGCGTAGTACCCGACGTACAAACCAAAAATGGCGAACAAACCGTAACTTACAAAGACCTCTGGCCGGGCGTCGACGTAGTCTATTCCGTCCGGGCAGATATGCTCAAAGAGGAAATTGTCCTCAAATCCGCCACTAGCACTACTAACTTTGCGTATGATATTTCCGGTGGCAACCTGACGCCGAACAAAGACGGCGGCTTCGACATAGACGGGGTGAAGCAATCTTTGGCACCGCTGTCCGTATCGCTGCAAACCAGCGGCCCTACTAGCGACAATGTCATCACCCAGAGCTACAAAAACGGCACGCTGTCCATCAAGCTGGACAGCTCCTGGCTGAAGCAGCAGGCGGCAGCCGATTTCCCGGTCATCATCGACCCCACCTGGGGCCGAACCGGCAACGTCAGCTTTAACTACACCGCGTACAAGTCCGATGGTACGGTATGTTCTTCTAGTTCGTGCTACATGAACGCTGGCGCGCTGTACCAGGGCACCACCTGGCGAAACTGGCGCACACCGTTCCGGGTTGACTTTAGTCAGCTGCAGGGCAAGGTACTACTGAACGCCAGCATGCACTTGATACAAGCTAATGGAACTGCCGGCGCCCGCAACTTTTGGGTGTACCACGCAAGCTGTGTTGGCTACAACTGTCTAGATGGTGGTGCGCCGGTGCAGTACGCCTCCATAAACACCGGCGTCGACATGGACATGACTAGTCTGCTGCAAAGTCGCGTCAACGCCGGCGACTGGGGTGCCTGGTTCATCATCCGCGGCGACGAAGTTGCCAACACCACCTGGAAAGGCTTCAATGCCGACCAGTCGTACCTGCAGTTCAACTACAGCACCACACCAGCGGCGCCTACCATCGTAACCCCGCAGGCCGGCCAAACGTTTATCGACCCGCAGGTCAGCTTCATGATTAACCCGGTTGGCGACGTTGACGGCGACCACGTACAGTACTATTACAGCGTCACCGACGCTTCCGGCGGCGCGATGGTTAACTCCGGTGCCCAAGACAGTGCCCAGTGGACTGTCCCGGATGGCGTGCTGCAAGACGGTTCAACATACACCCTGCGTGTGTACAGCTGCGATCCATACGCCTGCAGCCCCACCACCTCACAGCAGTTCAAAATTGATTCCCGCCGCGGCAAAGACAAAACCCAAACGTACGATACGGTAGGGCCCGTTAACGTTGACCTGACGAATGGCAATGTCTCTACCAGCGCCAGCAGCCACGACACCAGCGCACTGGGCGGCAGCCTGGGCGTGTCACTGGACTACAACTCGCCGATGCGCTCACGCCAGGGGCTAGTGGGCCAGTACTGGGGCAACACCAGCCAGAGCGGCGACCCTGTAGTTACCCGCGTCGACCAAACCGTGAACTTTAACTGGGACCTTGGCTCGCCGTCGTCCAGCTTGCCCAGCAACGACAACTTCTCGGCACGGTGGACGGGCTATTTCGTAGCCCCGAGTGCCGGCACCTACTACTTCGGCGGCTCGAATGACGACGGCGCTACCATAAAGGTCAACGACATTCAGCAGTACTCCCAAGCTTGTTACAGCAGTACACCATGCTACGACATGACGAAAAGCGTGACGCTGACCGCCGGTCAGCTGGCGAAAATCCAAATCGATTTCAGCGAGGCTACCGGTCCGGCGTATGTCCGACTGTACGTGAAGGGCGCAGTGCCCGAGCAAATCGTGCCGCAGGCCTGGCTGCAAACCGGCGCCCGGCCAATTGCCCAACCGCACGGCCTGACTGGTTCGTACTACCAAAATAACCTTGGCTACAACCTGGATGCACCCGGCCGGCAGATGCTGGTGCGCCGCACCGACCCAGTCCTGAACTTCGCTTGGGGTACCGGTGGGCCAGTTGCCGGCAGCAGCATCGCAGACTTTATGGTTCGCTGGAGCGGGTACATTATGCTAGCAAATGGCGACTACGTGTTTGGCACCAATGCCGATGACGGCGCCCGCATAAAAATCGGCAGCACCACTGTCGCCGATAATTACAGCGGTTCATGCTGTACCGAACGCTACGGCGCCAGCACCCACTTCAACACCGGCGTCTACCCCATCCAAATTGACTACTACGACGTTGGCGGACCCGCTTCTTTTAGCGCTCTCGTGAAAGTTAACGGGGCTACGACCGGCCAAGTGATTCCGACTGCCTGGCTGAGCCCCGGCGCGCAAGTCATGCCCGCCGGCTGGCAGCTTGGTCTCGACCCAGATGGCAACTTGGGCTATGACCACCTAACCGCCAACACTAGCGTCGTAACGCTCAGCGACTCCACCGGCGACACCCACGCCTACAGCTGGACCGGCTCGGGCTACAAGCCGCCTGTTAACGAAGACGGCCAACTCACGAAAGGGAATGACGGCAAATACACGCTCATCGACACCGACGGCCGCACCTATGTCTTCAAGGCCGACGGCACGTTGGAGTCCGCCACCAACCCAACCGACGACCTACACCCGGCAGCCCTGCAGTACACGTACGCAGGCACCCCCGCACACCTCACGCAAATCAGTGACGGTGTAGACAGCAACCGCTGGGCCAAAGTCTACTACGGCGGCGACAGCCAATGTGTTGCGCGGCCGTCTACGTCCTACCTCGACCCATCTGACCCACAAGTTGCGGGCTTCATCTGCGGCGTGCAAACAAACGACGGCCGCACCACCAGCTTCTACTACAGTACCTTTGGTACCAACAACGTAGTACAGCTTAGCCTCATCGTAAAACCTGGTAACGAACGCACTTCCTACCAATACGACAGCAATGGCATGCTCACCGCGGCGCGTGACAGCCTGGCGGAAGACGCCGTAGCCGCCGGTATTCGTGCCGACGATCCAACCACGCTCTCCCAAGTCGGCTATGACCTTGTCGGCAGGGCCAGCGGCGTTACTGCCCCGGCGGCCAATGCTGGCGACACGCGGCAGCAGCAAACCTTCGAATATTCCAGCACCTACCTAACTGCCTGGCAAGCAGGCGAGCCGACCAACTCGTCGAACGTCGGTTCACCGGTCGCAGTCAGTTGGGGCGGCGACAGAGTCGACTTGTTTGCGAGGGGCAGTGCGGCAAGCGACCTCCAGCACAAGTTCTACCAAAACGGCGTTTGGAGCAACTGGGAATCACTGGGTGGCTGCATACTAGACAACCCCGCCGCGGCCTCCTGGGGAATCGGACGGCTTGACGTGTTCGCACGGGGCTGCAGTACTTCCGGCCCCAACCTGTGGCACATAGCCTACGATAACGGCCAGTGGTACCCATGGGAGCAACAGCCGGTCGGCTGGGGCATCCTTGGTTCGCCCAGCGTTACATCTTGGGGCTACCAGCGCTTAGACATTGTTGGACGAGGCACCGACAACCAGCTCTACCACGGTTGGTGGACGCCGGCCGGCTGGAGCAGCGAAGGCTTCGGCGGCTGCCTCAGCAGCTCCCCGAGCATTTCATCAGCGGCGTTTGCCCAACTGAGCATCTACACCACTAATTGTGATGGCCAGAGCAACAACACCATTTCCCTAAAAACATACAACAACGGCTGGTCGGCACTGACGGCACAGTCCGGCCTGACGGCACAAAGCGTCATCGGCGCACGCATCGCCGACGGCAGCGTAGAAGCCATCGCCCGTCAGGCAGACGGCAGCCTGTACGCCCGGAAACAGGGTGACACGACTTGGACAAGCCTATCGGCTTGCGCCAACGACACCCCCAGTGCCTCCACCCACAACACGTACTTGCAACTCTTCTACGCAACCTGCGGCACCACGCCAACCCTAAATCGCCAGGTACTCCCGTACTTGCAAAACTACACCATGGAACACGTCGTGGGTGATGCCGAACCGAACGGGTACACTCGAAAAGTCGAATATGATGGCATTTTCCGGACCACTAAAGATACGGATGTAACTGGGAACACTACGCAGCAGCAGTGGGACCCAGTGAAAGACCTGTTGTACAGCACCACTGATGCAACTGGGCTGAAGTCGACCACCATCTACGACACCGAAGACCGCCCGACAGATACCTATGGCCCGGCGCCAAAGGACTGGTTTGGCGCGGACAACAAGCCGTTGCCTGGCAATGTCGCGCTGGTTCCGCACACCAGCACCGGCTACGACGAGGGCATCACCGGCCCGGCAGTGACGTATATGAACGTCTCGGTGCCGGCAAACACCGACACGCTCTCAAATGGTTCGAGCCTGACCCCGGGCCAGAGCCTTGGCTCGGCCGACGGCCGGTTCATCTTTAGCTACCAGACAGATGGCAATTTGGTGCTGTACGGCCCCAGCGGGTCGCTATGGAACGCCGGCACAGGCGGCCGAGCATCAACCAACCTGAACATGCAGACAGATGGCAATTTGGTTCTTTACAACGGCGGTACCGCCATCTGGTCTACCGGCACCTACACCAGCGGCAACACCACCTACCTCCAGGTTCAGAATGACGGCAACCTGGTCTTACACAACTCTACTGGCTACCCCTGGGCATCCAACACGTGTTGTTGGCAGGCCGCTACTAGCAGCACCGCGTCCCTAAGCGGCGCACCGCTGCTGCACAGCACAAACATCATCGGCAGCACCGCCGCGCAAGTCTTTAGGAACTTCGGCACCACCTCGCCCATTCCCGGCAAAACTACCAACTGGGGCATGCGCATGACCGGCAAGCTGCGACTACCCACTACGGGCAACTGGAACTTCCGCATTTGGTCGGACAACGGGGCGCGCTTGACAATAGATGACGGTACGAGCGGCAATCCAACCATAGACGACTGGAACAACGGTGCCGAACGCAACCACCCCACGGGTACCTACAACAACACTGTGGCAAACAAACCGCTGCGCTTTACCATCGACTACTACCACCTGACGGGCACAGCCAACTTCCAGCTGTACATGACCGCACCTGGTGGTACGGAAACCCAAAATGTCTCCCAGTACTTCTCACCAGACTACAGCTTACAGACATCGCAGACCGTCTACGGCGCACCAACTACTAACGGGCAGACCGCTACGCTCTCTAGCACCACAAACTACGGCTCCAACCCTGAGTTTGGCTTGGCACAGAGCGCCACTGCAGACTCTACCGGCCTGGCACTTACTGCGACTAGTGCATACGAAGCTCCGGGTGCGGGTTTCTTACGCCAAACCAGCAGCAGTCTGCCTGGCGGTGCCACCACCAACTACACCTACTACGGCGCCACCGAAACACGGGACGACCCGTGTACTACCGGTACTACCGAAGCCTACCGTGAAGGTGGCATGCTGAAGCTAAAAACCGAACCAGACCCCGATGGGGCAGGCCCACAAGTCGGCCGCACCACCGAAACCATTTACGACGATGCCGGCAAGGTGGTAGCCACCCGTTACAACCAAGACCCGTGGACGTGCACCACCTACGACAGCCGCGAACGCGTCGCCACCACGACCGTCCCGGCGGGTGACCAGTGGCAAGCAGCCCGCACGGTCACCAACAACTACGCAGTCGGTGGCAACCCGCTTGCCACCTCCAGCGGTGATAACGCCGGCACCATCACAGTGACGACAGACCTACTTGGCCGCAATGTAACCTACACCGACGCCCGCAACAACACCACTACCAGCACCTACGACACCAAAGGCCACCTTGCCAGCCGCGACGGACCGCTCGGCCACGAAGAGTTCGTCTACGACCAGTTCGACCGCCTGACAGACCAGAAGCTTGATGGCACCGTCTATGCTCACATAACCTACGATACGTTTAGCCGCATAGATAACGTTACCTACCCAGCCGCCGGGCAGCTGAAGCTCACCCTTGGCCGGGACACCCTGGGCCGACTAAACGGCCAAAGCTACTACGGCACCACCGCTAGCACCAGCAACACCACCACCGGCCCCGGGCCCAACCTCATTGCTAACCCTTCTTTTGAAACGGCCAACCCGTCAGATGCGGGCCAGCCCAACAACTGGAACTCCAACGCATGGGGCAACAACACTACAAACTTTAGTTACCTGAACGAAGGCCACACCGGCAGCCGCAGTGGCAAGACGGAAGTCACCAGCTACACAGATGGCGACGGCAAATGGTACTTCGACCCGGTCAATGTTTCCGGCAACACAAACTACACCTTTAGCGATTGGTCCAAGTCCAACACCAACGCACAGGTAATCGTACAGTTTACCAACCAAGACGGCAGCTATAACTACAGCTGGATTGGCCAAACCGCACCCGCCACCGACTGGACCCAGGCCACCTACAGCTTTACCACACCGGCTACCGCCACCAAAGTAAGCGTCTTCCACCTCCTGGACCGCGTTGGCTGGCTAGCCGTCGACGACGCCGACCTGCACGTTACCAGCCAAACTACCACTACGACTACACCTGGCCCCACCGGCATCATTGCCAGCGATGCAGTGAACCGCAGCGTAACCGGAGACATCATCAGCGGCACCGAGCTCGGCCAAGCCAAGAGCTACGGCTATGACACCGCTGGCCGCCTAACCAGCGCCGCCGTAGCAGGCAACACCTTCACCTATGGCTATGGCGCACAAGATAGTTCCTGCACAGGCCTACCGGGTGCTAACGTAAATGCCGGCAAAGACAGCAACCGTACCTCACAAACCGTGAATGGAGTAACCACCACCTACTGCTACGACCAAGCTGACCGCATGATTGCCAGCAGCAATGCCACCCTTACGAACCCCGTCTACGACGCCCACGGCAACGTAGTGCAGTTAGGCTCCGGCAACAGCCCGCTGCGCCTGCCCGTAGACTCTTCAGACCGCAACCGCGGCGTAGAGCAGTACGATGGCAACGGCAACGGCCTGGCCTACTACTACACCCGTGACGCCCAAGGGCGCATCATCGACCGAGACAAAATGAACATCTCCAACTGGAACTGGGTGTGGGCCAGCGACACCTTCTATGGCTTCACCGGCAGCGGTGACACCCCAGACTTTGTCCGCAGCGCCGATGGCACCCTAACAGAGAAGTACCTACAGCTACCAGGCAATGTACTGGTCACCATCCATACGCAGCAAACCGGCAATGCTGCCGCTACATACAGCCTGCCAAACATCCACGGCGACATCTTTGCCACCACCGACGCCAGCGGCATGGTAACCGGCACCTACCAAACCGGTCCCTTCGGCGAGCAGCTACCGGGCCAGGCCAGCCCGAACAACACCGCTGCCGGCAGCACCTTCGGCTATGTCGGCCAACACGAAAAGATAACCGAAACCGAATTCAGCGTCCAATTCACCCAAATGGGCGCCCGTGTCTACATAGCATCCATGGGCCGCTTCCTCTCTGTCGACCCCGTCCAAGGCGGCACAGCCAATGCCTACGTGTACGTAAGCGACCCCGTCAACGACTTCGACCTCACTGGCGAATGGGGCTGGAAAGACCTCGGGAATATAGCAAGTTTTGCTTCTATGATTCCAGGGCCAATAGGCATGGTGGCAAGTGGCGTTGCTGCCGTAAGCTACGCCGCAGCCGGGGACAAGAAAGCTGCAGCCATCGCCTGTGCCGGCATAGCCCTTGCTGCGGTGGGTGCGGGTGCGGCAGTAACCATATACAAGGTGTCTAAGGCAGCGACAACAGTTGCCAAAGCTGGAGAGGCAGTTAAGGGCATCAAAGGCGCCTACAGTGTGTATCATGCTAAAGATGCAGCTGGAGTCGTCAGATATGTTGGAATCACCAGCCGCAAT
Organism: Saccharimonadales bacterium (SeqCode); assembly: GCA_035480095.1. Lineage (GTDB taxonomy): Bacteria > Patescibacteriota > Saccharimonadia > Saccharimonadales > UBA4665 > JAJZCD01. The sequence goes on from DATIIC010000019.1 coordinate 18,835, forward strand.
CCTGTCGTAAGGTTCGCGGAACATATCAGAACCGGTGCACCCAAGAACACACTTAGCTATAGCGTCCTCAGAAACGGGCTAACAAAGGGCCTGGCCAGGCAGATGGAGCAAAGACTAATAGACAAATATGGTTTGCAAAAGAACGGCGGCCAACTCTACAATAAGATAAACTCAATAAGAAGACGCTAGCATGGCAAAGTTTCACTCAAAAATTGGTGATGTGTTTGAAATAGCTGGTATGGAACCCGCCAGATACTTGCAGCTGGTTCACATCGACCCAGTGCAGATGAACTCGGATGTGGTCGTCGTGTACCAAGAAGGCGCCGATGAGTTTGACTTCTACACGCACACCACCGTTGAACAAGGCCTTCAGGACCAATTGTGGCGAAAAGTAGACAAAGAGCCACTAGCAGTCGACCTGGCCAAGCTTACCTTCAAACAATTCATGGAAGATGTGTTTGACGAGGGCATCGAACCTTATTGGTACTACTGGACTTGCGAGGACGCAGAGTGGAAAGAGGTCGGCCTGCAAGAGGGTATTGGGTTACGTGCGGTCGACGGAAGCATACATCCCGCAAGCGATATACTCTACCAAATTGCCCATGGTAAAAGCGAGTTCAAAGTCGACTGGCCAGGGAACTAGCCGCACGCCAGGACCAATTACTAGGGAGTAATGTTGACGCTGAACGGAAGCGTTACGGTCTGAAACTGGTTTTCGAAGATTAAGCTGCCAAGATAATAGCCGGCAGGTACGCTGTCCAGTGCGGCATCGCAAGTGGGGCTGTCCGCCGCGTCTAGGCTGGTGTGGCACGAATACCCAGCCACGGTCAGTGTCAGGGTAGGCATAAAGTCGGCAACTTGCGAGAGGTCGAACTGCAGCTGGTCGAATCCGCTAAGCATTACGTCGTCGCTAGTAGCACTCCCAGAAGCAACCAGCGGTTCCGGCGCATAGACGTCAAAGATGGGCATGGGCTTCACAATCACCTGTACTGTGCCCGTGTACGTTACGCCCGCTGCGGTTTTGGCGGATAACGTGTAGTTGAACGTGCCGACCGAGACATAGGTAGACTCGGTCTTCATGGGCCAGGCAAGTTTGTATGGGGCTGGGTCTTGGGTTGTGACCTGGAATATACCAGCCGAGGCGGGGCTAAATGGCAGGTTAATAGCTTTGGCGTCATTGGTGCTAACCGCGAATGGTACGCTATAGGTAGCGCCGGCCTTGATGGTGAAGTTCGCGCCGTCAGGCTTTTTGTACACTACAGTGGGCGACTGGCTAAAGATGAGTGCTTTGGACGTGGCAGGATTTGCATGAGCGCCGCTCGGAACGACAGGAACATCGGCAGGAGCAGCTGATGGGGTTTCGGCGGCAGCTTTGACATCAGATGCACCGAGAACCCGGGGCGGGGTTTTAGCGTGGTGTTTTGATGCGACAGCGAGTTGGCCTATGTATTTGGAACCATCCGGGTGGTACGAGAATTGAACACCCAAGACCACTAGGAGCAGCGCTATGGCCGCCAGCGGCAGTTTGAGCCACAACCAACGGGCCAAGCGGGGCAATTTGACCGTAAGAAGGGTAATGTTTGGCTGATGCATTTTCATTAGGATATATTATACCACATCTGTCAATACCTGGCGAGTACCGCAAGTCAGACCAGTTTTTGACGGCGGGCCAGGAGGAGGGCGAAGACGCCGGGGACAAGCGGCAGCCAGTAGGTAATGAGGCGGTACACGAGGACCGCCGCGCCGGCGGTTGGTGACGAAACCCCGTAAGCTACAAAGCCGGCGAACAGGCCGGCTTCGGCGCCAACTAGACCGCCGGGCGTAGGTGTGGCAGTACTGGCGAGCATGCCCAGCGAGAAGACTATGAAGGCTTGCAGCAACCCGATGTGAATCTGCAAAGAATGCGCAGTGGTAAATAATATGGTAGTAGACAAGGTGGTGATACACACTGCCACCAGTGCCGCGGCGGCCAGTTGGTGCAGGCGAAATTTACGCACACTCGCCAGCAGGTTTTTTAGAAAGCGGCCAGCGCGGCGACGTGCGGCAGGCATAACCACCAGCAGCACTACTAAGCCAGCACAGAAACTACCGGCCAGGCCAGGTGGAAGTGGCGGCCGTCCAGAAACCGGTGCAGCACACTCGGATAAAACACCAGCACCCCGGCTAGCAACGTGACATGCACCGTAATGCCGACCAGGTTGTTAATGGAAACCACCACCGTTGCTTCGGCGGCCGTATGCTTTCGCTTGAAAAGATAGTACCCAACCAGCCCCAGGCTACCCAGCGCGGCAGGCAGCAGCCGGTTCACGAACGCCGTCGACAGCTCCACCAAAAACGTTTCGGCCAGCCGCAGTTTGTGCAGCGCCAACACGCCGATGCAAACAGCCGACAAACCATACACCACAACCACCAACAATAGGGAAACAACTAGCCATGGGATACTAGCGCCGCGCGCCAGTTCCAGGCTGCGGTGCACTACACTCCAATTACGCGCCAGCACGAACGCCGCGGCCGCCAGCAACACCACACTTACGCCCACCCGCAGCAATACAGCACGTTTGTTGGGTCGTTTGGATGCCGGCATATGGTTTTTTATGAGTTAGTGGTTTGGCGAGCTAGGCGGCGGTAAGCTAGGGTATTCAGGACAGCTACTGCCGCCAAGTACATCAGACCAGTAACGCAGGACTGTAGCAGCGGCGAATGCAAACTCCAAACCAGGTAGGTACCACTCGCCAGGGTGGCCGCCACCAACCCGTAGCTAACCCGCAGCTTTCGCCGGGACGGCGCCACCAAACACAGGCTGGCACAGACTAAGCTGAGTAGCGCGACCGAAACATGAAGCAGTACCATCATACTGGTTCTAGTGTACTCTAGAATGTGCTTACGGCAAAAGCGGACTGACTGCCAAGATGCCGGCCAGCGCCAGCAGCGTAATGAGCGAAAAGCCGAACATACCCCGTGCCCATTTTTCGGGCTGCTCCGACTGGAAGCCATTGACACCCTGGTACAGCCAGTACACACCGAGCACCGCCATAGCAGCCGCGAAGCTGGCACTGGCCGTACCGAACACGGTCAGCGACACCACGGAGAGCACATACAGCACGGTATACGCAATCATCCAAACCTGGGTGCTGCGCACGCCTTTCTTTACTGGCCACACCGGCAGGCCCCCGGCCTTGTAGTCCTTCAGCCGGAAAATGCTTATGGCGTAAAAATGCGGCATCTGCCAAAACACCATCACCAAACCAAGCAGCAGCGCAGTCAAATCGAACCGGCCGATGACGGCGGTGTAGCCGGCCACCAGCGGCACCGCGCCGGCAATTGTACCAACCAACGTACTGTGTATGGTGGTGCGTTTGGTCCAGGCATAAAACACTACGTAGTCAATGTACCCGATGGCGCCGAGTAGCGCCGTCAGCCAGTTCACGTGCAGCAGCAAGATGGCGATGCCGACCAGGCCAAATACGATGGCGATGGCCAGCAGGCGGCCAGGCGAAACCTCGCCAGTTACCGTCGCGCGCTTTTTGGTGCGGGACATTCGCGCGTCTATGCCACGGTCGGTCAGGTTGTTGGCCGCGCAGGCGGACATCACAATCAGCGTGGTGCCGATGATGGTATAAAACAGCAATAACCAGTTGAGGTGCCAAGCACTAGCAAACAAAAACCCGGCCAGCGTCATCATGACGTTAGCGTACGTCCGCTCCGGCTTCAGCGCTTCGTAGTAGGCTTTTAGCACGGCCGTTACAGCGAGTCTTGGCTCTTTAGGTACTGCTCAGTCTGCTGCAGCGTCATGCGGTTGTTCAGATTGTTCATAATCCACCAGGAACCAAAGACCACCAGCACCACAATCATCAGCATCAGCAGGGCGGTTGCCAGCTTCCACCGCGAGCCGGTCTCTTCGCCCACGTGCAAAAACAGAATCATCTGTACCGCGAACTGGGCAACAGCTAACCCCGAAATGAAGAAAATGACGGTGTTGTGGTCCAGCGTAGAGCGCGTCACTAGCACATAGGCCAGCATCGTCAGCGCCACCGAGGCGATGAAGCCACCGATGTACTTTGTAAGCTTCAATGGGTGATGCGTTCCGTGTTCTGCAACTACCGATTTCATACGCCCAAACTCCCATACAAGTAAACGATGGTGAAGATGAAAATCCAGATGACGTCCAAGAAGTGCCAGAACAAACTAAGCAGCGTTAGGCGCTTCATGATGCTGTGTGTCAGTCCCTGGGTAAACGTAAAGAAGCCCATCACCGCCATCCAAATCAAGCCAAACGTAATGTGCAACCCGTGCGTACCAACCAGCGTAAAGTAGCTGCTTAGGAACCCGCTGCGCCGCCAACTATCGCCGTCCACCACCATGTTGCGGAACTCGGTCAATTCTAACCCCAGGAAGGTTGCGCCCAGCAGGAAGGTGACGCCAAACCACAGCAGCACCTGCTGTTTGTCGCGCCGCTGTGCCGCCAGCATGGCCATACCGCAGGTAAAACTACTGGCCAGCAGCGCCATGGTTTCCACCAGCACGTAGGGAAGCTTGAATAGTTCTTTACCGCTTGGCCCGCCAAACGTATTACCGTGCAGCACCGCGTAAGTCGCAAACAGTGTGGCGAACAGCACGCAGTCGGTCATCAGGTACACCCAGAAACCAAAGACCGTTTTTTCGGTGGCTTCGTGCTCGATGTGTTCGAGGTCTAGCGTGGTGGAAGTTAGTTCACTCACCGGGCATACTCCTTTTGCTGATGGATGATGGCGTGCTCCATTTTTTCTACTTCCTTGGCAGTCATGATGTATTCGGGCTCGGGGTTGCTAGCGCGAACGACAAGTGTTGTCACCAGCGCCAGCAGGCCCAATACCGACAGCCAGTATAGGTGCCAAATCATGCCAAAGCCAATCGCACCGGCCAGCATACCAATCACCACACTCAGGCCCGAGTTCTTCGGCAGCAGAATGTCTTCGTAGCGCTTTACGGGTTTCTTAGCCAAGTGTTTGTCGTGCCAGAATTGGTCGTGTTCGGTCACCACGGGCAACGTGGTGAAGTTGTAAACCGGAGCGGGTGAGGGCACCGACCATTCCAGTGTGCGGCCATTCCATGGGTCACCGGTAACATCACGCCGTTCGTTGCGCTGCCAAATGCTAAGTGCCAGCTGCAGTACCTGCAGGCCAATGCCCACGCCAATCACCGCCACGCCCACACCAGCCACAATGAACAGTGGCTGCCAACCGAGTGATGGGTCGTAGTGGTCCAGGCGGCGGGTAGCGCCCATCAACCCCAAAATGTACAACGGCATGAACGCTAGCAGGAAGCCGATAGACCAACACCAGAAAGCGGCTTTGCCCAAGCCCTCGTGCAGGCGGAAGCCAAAAATCTTCGGGAACCAGTAAATTAAGCCGGCAAAGTAGCCAAACACCACACCGCCGACAATCATCATGTGGAAGTGGGCGACCAGGAACAGGCTGTTGTGAACCTGGTAGTCGATGGCCGGGACACTCATCAGCACACCCATCACGCCACCTATTGTAAAGATTACAACGAATCCTATAAACCACAGCATGGGCGATTTAAAGCTAATGCGCCCGCGGTACATGGTAAATAGCCAGTTAAATATTTTCACGCCAGTCGGAATCGCAATCACGCCGGTAGCTATACCAAAGACGGCATTCACGTCCGCGCCCGCACCCATGGTAAAGAAGTGGTGCAACCACACGGTAAAGCTTAGAACCACGATGGCCCAAATGGCCCACACCATGCTGGCGTAACCAAACAGCCGCTTGCGCGCAAACGTCGCCACAACTTCACTGTAAATGCCGAAGGCCGGTAGTACCAAAATGTACACCTCCGGGTGGCCCCAGGCCCAAATCAAGTTCACGTACATCATGGGATTGCCGCCAAAACCGCCGCTAAAGAAATGCATGCCGAGCGTGCGGTCCAGCGCCAGCAAGGCCAGCGTAACGGTCAAAATGGGGAAGGCGAAAGCAACTAGCACCATCGAGGCCATGACGCTCCAGGCGAACATCGGCATTTTCATCAGCGTCATACCGGGTGCGCGCATTTTTATAATCGTCACCAGAAAGTTGATGCCTGAGAGCATACTGCCCACACCAGCAATCTGCAGCGCCCATATCCAGTAGTCCACGCCCACGCCTGGGCTATACGCGAGCTCGCTCAGCGGCGGGTAAGCTAGCCAACCGGCAGCCGAAAATTCACCAAAGACAAGTGACAAGTTCACCAGCGCCATACCGACTGCAAACAGCCAGAAACTGGTGGCGTTTAAGAACGGGAAGGCAACGTCACGGGCGCCCAACTGCAGCGGCAGCACTAGGTTGATGAGCCCGAACATTAGTCCCATCGCAACAAAGAAAATCATAATGGTACCGTGGGCACTAAAAATCTGCTGGAAATGGTAGGGGTCTAGAATGCCGTGGCCATTAGCGCCCAGCGCCTGTTGCAGACGCATCAGCACCGCGTCACCGGCGCCGCGCAGCAGCATTACCAGCGCCACGATGATGTACATCACGCCAATTTTCTTAGGGTCCTGCGTGGTCAGCCATTCTTTCCAGAGCCATTTCCACCGCTTCAAAACGGTTATCAGCACCACCACGGCCAGCGCGCCAAACACCAGTGAACCGGCACCGCCAATCGTAATAGCATCTTTCGGGAACCAGTCCCAACTCAGGCGTCCCAGCAGGCTGGCAAACATCATAACCGCGCGTCTCCTATTGGCATCATAGATTTCATAACGATGTTGTCGTACAGGTTCGGCTCTACACTGCTGTAGCCATTTTTGAATTCGGTGGGCTCGGTAATGACGCTGGGCTTGGAAAGCTTGGCGTATTCGGCAGCCGTCAGGTGCTGGGGCAGGCGGTGCATGATGTCCAGCCAGTAGCCATAAATCTCGGCAGGCAGCACGTGCACGGTAAACTTCATGTCGGCGAAACCTTTGCCGCCGATGTTTGCCGATACACCGCGGTAGTCGCCAAGCTTGTCGGCTTGCAGGTTCAGTCTGGTTACCATACCCGGCATAGCATACATCTGCCCGCCCAGTTGCGGAACCCAGAAGCTGCCCATGGTCGTGTCGCTGGTGATGTCGAACTCCACCGGTGTGCCAACCGGGATGTCAACGGCATTCACCCGGGCAATGTGTTCGCCGGGGTAAATGAACAGCCACTTCCAGTCCATGGCCACCACCTGGATGTGCAGGGTAGGCTTGGTGGACGAAAGTGGTTTGTACGGGTCGAGCGCGTAGCTGCTGCGCCAGGTGATGGTAGAAATAACCACCAGCAAGATAGTGGGAATTACCCACCACACTGTTTCAATCTGCCAGTTGCCTTCAAATTCTGGTGCGTACTTGGCAGTTTTGTTGCCCTCGCGGTATTTCCAGACGAAGTAAATCAGCAAAGAAAAAACCGGGATGACAATCAGCCCGGAAAGCACCGAACAGAGGATGATAAGGTTGAGTTCCTTGTGCGCAATCTGTCCGGCTGGCTGTACCACCGCCACCATATGCCGGCTAAGGTACCAGCCCGTAACGGCTACGATGCCGGCGATTGCCGCCAGCAGCATTACAAACTTCGCGTACTTTTTCATGTTGTATCAGTAGGCACCTGTCTTACACCGATTGTACCACAGCCCGGGGTATAAATGTGACCACTTGCGCAAAAACGCTGTACCCTAGGCCACAAACGAGTTAGGACGGCTTTGCTACGCTGATGGTGTGGGCAGTATAACGACTAGTGAGGTGGGACCAGAGCATGTGCCATGGGCAGGCGTGAACGAAATTGACCGCGGGTTTATGGAGTGGTTCGAAGAGGACCAGGAGCTAAACGGGTTCGCCAACGAACGCGCCGCCGAATTCGTGACCGAGTTACACGCCCTGCTAGAAACCAACGGCCACCCGGTCGAATCCGACCCGGGCAGCTCACTGCATTTCGAACTAAAAAAACTGGTGTTTTTATTCACCAACCCCGATGACTTCGAAAACACCATTGAACTGCGCGATGTAATGTTGTTCTTCGTAGTGTTATATGCCCGCGCGGGCAAGGACCTGGGCAAGGTACCGGCCGTCCTGAGCGATTTCACTTACCAGGCAGACGAAGTGTACTTGCCAAGGCTGGCCGAAGCCATCGAACCTTGGAACTCCATGCAGGAGCGCGAACACTTTTGGCTAGCCTGGGGCATGGCCACGACGGGCGGCAGCGGCCCGAACATACCGGCACAGTCACGAATATCGTAATTAGAAGTGTTCGCGGATGTGGCTGTAGCTGTACTTCCAGTCGGCGTTGGCTTTTTTGTGCGGGTTGAAGATGCCGGCCGGGTCGAACGTGGTTTTAACTTCGCGGAACAACCCCACGATTTCCTTGCCGAACTGGGCTTCCAGCCATGGGCCGCGCACCAGGCCGTCGTTGTGTTCGCCGCTTAGGGACCCGCCGTATTGCAGCACCAAATCGTTGACTTCTTTCTGCGATGGCTCAATTTTGCGGCGCTCTTTGGGGTCTTCGATGCGCATCAGCGGGATGACGTGGAAGTTGCCGTCGCCCATGTGCCCGGCAATCGTCGCAAACAAACCGTACTTTTTAATAATCTTCCGTAGCTTGGGCAGGAACTCGGGCAAGTTCTTGGGCGGCACAATGAAATCGTCGATGTACGGCGCGGTGTGCTTGTCCTTCACTTTGCTGCGCAGCAATTGGAAGCTGTAGCGGCGCATAATCCAAAACTTCTCGCTCTTGGCTTCCGATGGGTCTTCCTCGAAGCCGTTGATTTCGTAGCGGGCACGGTACTCCGCCAGTTCCTCGTGCAGGGCATGGACTTTTTTGCGCACTTCCGCTTCGGTTTCGCCGTTGAACTCAACCATCAGAATTAATTTAGGGATGCCGCGCAATAATTGCAGGCCGTCCGGTATGAGCGTGACCAGCAGGTGGATGAAGCGCTTCCAGCCCAAGATTTTCAGGAACGATGGCATAAAGCGGATGCTCAGCCAGAGCGTGGCGTCGTCGAAACTTTCGAAGGTGGCCGGTTGGTGCTCCAGCACTTTGGGGATGAGCTCGCCCAGTTTGTCGATGTCTTTCAGGAACAGCACCAGCAGCCCGGAGTGCGCCCGGTGCGGCACCAACCGATACGTGATGTCTGTCACGAACCCTAGCGTGCCTTCAGAGCCCACAATCAACTTCGTCAGGTCAAAGATGCCGGACTCGCGGTCCCACACATCCCACAGCGTATAGCCCATGCTGTTTTTGCTGACTTTCGGCCGTGCCGCCTTAATCTCGTCGTAGTGCTTTTCGCACAAATCATAGATGCGCTTGTAGATGTTGCCCTCGTAATCTTTTTGGGCAATCTTCTTTTCCAGTTCCTTTTTGTTCAGCGGCTTCAGCGTGTATTCGTTGCCGTCGGCAAACACCACGCGCAGCTCGTTCACAAAGTTCTGGACTTTGCCGTACTCCAATGATTTTTCGCCGCCAGAGTTGTTGGCCACCATGCCGCCGACGGTGCAGAGGTCGCGGGACGCCGGGTAGCTCGGCATCAGGGCGTTTTGTTTCAAGGTCTCTTTTTCGAAGTCGCGGTAGAACACGCCCGGCTGGGTTTGGGCTTCCGTGGCCGTCACACGCTCCACTTTGTTGAAGTGCGCGTTAAAGTCCACGATGACGGATTCGTTGATAGCGCCGCCGGCCATGTCGGTGCCGGCGCTGCGGGCAGTTACGGACAGGTCCGGCATGGTTTTCTTCTTAGACGAGACAAGTTTGATGAGCGTTTGGACGTCGGCGCTGTCTTTGGGCATGACCACCAGCTTAGGGCGGAGCTCGAACATGCTGGCGTCGTGGCTGTATTTGTCTTTGGCAGCAGGGGAGTCATCCAGTTCGCCCTTAAAGCCGCTGCGAACTAGAGCCTGCTTAAAATCTTCCATAAGCATAAGCTTATCACAAACCTCACATTTCGTGCGCTAGGCTTAGTTTCATAGCGCCGCAAAGCAAAATATGCTAGCGGCTTGCAACTGGGGAAATTGCTGCTACAATGGGTGCCGAAATGGAAAAAACACAGAAACAACGCATCGTTGTCGTCGGCGGCGGCTTTGGTGGCGTAAAGACAGCTCTAGAACTAGCCGCTCACCCCAGTAACTTTGAAATCACGCTCATTTCCGAGCGGCCGGATTTTTGGTACTTCCCAACTCTCTACCATACGGCCACGGGCGGTAGCAACACGCAGAGCAGCATTGCGCTTAAAGAACTTTTCCACAAGAAGCCGGTCAAGATTATTGTCGGCAAGGCCACGGTCCTCGACCGCGAAGCCAAAACAGTCAAACTCGAAGATAAGACGGCCGTACCATACGACCGTCTTGTTTTAGCGCTCGGTGTCGTCACTAACTACTTCGGCATCCCCGGCCTGGCCGAATACAGCTTCGGTGTCAAATCCATTGCCGAAGCCGAAACGCTAAAGCGCCACCTGCACGAACAAATCACCGACAACAGCAAGCCGGAACTCAGCTACGTCGTAGTCGGCGGCGGCCCGACCGGCATCGAGCTAGCCGGCGCCATGACGAAATACATCAAATTCATCATGAAGAACCACGGCGTGGAAGACCGCCGCGTGCACGTCGACCTAGTCGAGGGCAACGAGCGCCTGATGCCGCGCATGCCCAAGAGTGTCGGCCTGGCCATCGAGCGCCGCTTGAAGCGCCTGGGCGTTAATTTGTACCTGGGCAAAACCGTCGAAGGCGCCACCGCCGACGAACTAATGGTCTCCGGCAAGCCCATCCGCAGCCACACCATCATCTGGACCGCCGGCCAGGCCAACAACCCGTTCTTTACCGAAAACGCGTTCGCACTCAGCCCACGTAAAAAGGTTGAGGTCGATGAATTCCTGCGCGCCAGCAAAGACATCTTCGTCATCGGCGACAACGCCGAAACCGTCTACAGCGGCATGGCCCAAACCGCCATTTACGACGCCGACTTCGTGGCCCACAACATGGTCAAGGACGCCAAGGGCGAACCGAAGCTGGCCTACCGGCCGAAGAAACCCATTTACGTCACCCCCGCCGGTTCGTACTGGGCGGCAGTGGAGTGGGGCAACACGCACATCTACGGCAAGCTCGGCTGGCTACTGCGCGAAGCCGGCGACTTTGTGGCCTTTACCGACATCGAACCCATCCCCTCGGCCGTCGGCCAATGGGCGCAAGTCCTCAAGCACCAACATCTTTGTGACACCTGCGGCGCCGCTTCTTAAGTAACACATGGAATGAGAACCCTCCGCATCCGCGGGGCGTTTTTATTTTGGGGCGAGTGCAGCCTTAGCTTAGCCAGTCGTTTTCTTGCGGAACAGGTAGCTGGAGACGGGGATGGCCACGGCCAGGATGCCCAGGCACCAGACTACGGATAGCCACACGTAGTTGCCCACGGGCAGGCCGTTCATGAGCGCCCGGATGGCGTTGACTACCTGGGTAATGGGCTGGTTTTCGGCAAAGGCCTTCAGGCCCGCCGACATTCCGGCGGTAGGCACAAAGGCGGATGAAGCGAACGTCAAAGGGAACACCAGCACAAAGCCCAGCCACTGCACGCCCTCGACACTTTTGGCCACAATGCCCATGATGGCCGAAAGCCACGAAAAGGCCAGGGTAAACAGCAGCAAAATGCCGGCGATGACCAGCCAGTCGGTAAAGCTGGCGCTGGGGCGGAAGCCAATCAGCAGACCCACCAGAATCATAACGGTGGTAGAAATCATGTTCCGGAACAGGTCCGACACCACGTGGCCGTTTAGCACCGCCAGGTTAAACATGGGTAAGGAGCGGAACCGGTCCATAATGCCTTTTTGCAGGTCGTTGGCCACTGCCAGTGAGGTAGTGGTGGAACCAAACGCCGCGGTTTGGACGATGATGCCGGCAATCAGGAAGTTGATGTAGCTGCCATGCCCGGTCTTGATGGCCGCGCCAAACACATACACAAACAGCACCAGGAACATGATGGGCTGGAAGAACGCGCCCAGCAGTTGGTCGCGGTTGCGGATGATGTGGCGGCTGCTGCGGCCAATCATCAGTAGCGAATCGGTAATGGCAAACATCCATTTGGGTTTGTGCGAAAATTGTAGTTCTGCTGCCATGATTATTTCTCCTCCGCTTCGGCTTCGTCATGCGCTTTTTGTTTGCCGGTTAGGCTTAGGAACACGTCGTCGAGCGTGGGTTTGTGCACGTTCAGGCTGGCCACGGTCACCTTGGCCCGGTCTAGCGTTTCTAGCACGTCTTTTACGTCTTTGTTGGTGTCGGTTATCACGGTAGTTAGGCTGTTTTCTTTGTCGTTAGTATCTACCACGCGTTTGCCCAGTAGTTCTACGGCCTGCTGCAGTGCTTTGGCGCTGGTGAAGGTCAGCTCCAGGCGGTCTTTACCCACCTTGGACTTGAGCTCGCTGGCGCTGCCCTCGGCTATCACTTTGCCGCCGTCTATCACCACAATGTTGTCGGCCAGTTGGTCGGCTTCTTCCAGGTACTGGGTGGTTAGCAGGATGGTGGTGCCGCCGGCCAGCAGGTTTTTGATGATGCCCCACATGCTCTGGCGGCTGCGCGGGTCCAGCCCGGTGGTTGGTTCGTCCAGGAAGATAATGGGCGGAGTAGCAATGAGGCTAACGGCCAGGTCTAGGCGCCGGCGCATGCCGCCGCTGTAGGTTTTTAGCGGGCGGTCGGCGGCTTTTACTAGGTCGAACTCGGCCAGCAGTTCCGTGGCCCGGGCCTGGGCGCTGTGCTTGGTTAGGCGGTACAGGCGGCCCATCATCACCAGGTTTTCGCGGCCGGTTAGCATTTCGTCCACCGCGGCACTCTGGCCGGTCAGGCCAATCACGCTGCGCACCTTTTGCGCTTCCGCCAGCACATCGTGCCCCTCAATTGTTACGCTGCCGCCATCTGCCCGCAGCAGGGTACTCAGGATGCGCACAGTGGTAGTCTTGCCAGCCCCGTTTGGCCCCAGCAGCGCCAGCATGGTCCCACGCTGCACGCTAAAGTTAACGCCCTTTAAAACCTCGTTCTTGCCATACGCCTTGCGCAGGTTTTTAACCGAAATAACTGTGTCATTTTGTTGCATACGGGTATTAGTTTAACAGATGTTGTGCCGGTAAATCCAAACCTGTGGCTTCAATACACGCACAGTGGTAAGATTGGATTAGTGCTTAATCGTGGTGGGATGAGGCAAACATGGCAAATAATGTATTCCCACATTTCAAAGTTATAACCGAAACAAACTGCCTAGCCCCCAGACTTGAAAATCTAGTGGAACAGGTTCCGTACTCCGGCTTCAGGGAAGCTATGGGTAATTTAATAGCGATACGCAAATCGCTACGCATGCTTAGTGCCGCTGGACGTATTAGCGAAATATCAAATTGGCAACAATACTGTGAAGCTCTATGTTGGATAAACGGTGAGGCACCACTGACTACATGGTACCCGGTTGCCCAGATTGATGATTACAGACAAATTGACGAGGCGACAGCGAACAGTTTTAACTCGTATGTCGCCAGCCTTAAAAGCACCCTCAATGGGCAACCCACATACACACAGACCCAACTCTATGTCGCAGCCATCGAATCAAAACTCGTTGATGACATAGTTCACGAACAAATCGAACCACTGCGCACCGATTTCGACAGTGCAATGACCGAGGGCCGCACAAACCTCATCAGCTCTCTTGAGGAGTTGCAGTCCCAGAAGGCACTGGATCTTAACACGAGCTTTAATACGCAGCTTCAGGATATTCACGTTGCCAAAGACGGAGCCATTGCCGAGTTTACCCAAGCACGTGCACTTGCAGACTGGAGTGAATTTTACGAAGAGCGTGTAAAGGAATACGAGCTTGCACTATACGGTAAACCGTGGCCGACAAATGCTATGAGAAAGAAGTACAAATCGTATCGAAAATTCCGGAATGGTTTACCGAAATCGAATACTTGGCAATCAGATTTGGCAGGTGTGCCGGTAGGCGAATCATCGGTAAGCGCATTTGTTAAGGGTTCTGTGCGCTGCATATCCAAGGGCATGCCAATAGTACGCTCTAAGGCTAGATCCTACAGTGGAAAACGAACTATGTGGTTTTCTCTACTTGTAGCCAGCGTCTTGTTAGTTGTTCTAGTAAACCTTGCGAGTGTATATGATATACATTCTTTCCTAGGCATTGACCCCACGAAGTTACGTCCGACCCACGAGGACACCCAATTATTCGCAAAGATAGCCACCTATGTTGCGCTCTTTGCGATACCATCGCTTGGATATTCCTTTGCCAACAAAAACTATCGCATTTATTCGAACATACTCGAGCAATACCGTCACCGAGCCATTGTTGCAAAGACAATTCAGGGCGTACTGAAGCAGGAACATGACGATTCGACCAAGGATATCCGGCAACAGCTCACTGCAGTTGCTGCAATTGCAATGTTTGAGCAGAAGACGATTGGTCACCTGACCAAGAACGAAGCAAACTCAACCTCCGTACTTGATTTAATAACAGCCTTTAAACAATCCTAGCTAGGCTTAGGCTTGAGATAAAGTCATGAGCGATTCAAGTCAAGATGTCCCGACGACCAGTCTCACAGAAAAAGGAGGCTTGTGCAGACTTTGCCTAGAGAATAAGCCCGACATGAGGGCTCATATTATGGCCGAAGGGCTTATGAAGCTCATCCACGGCCAACCGGAATATGACGGGCGGTTTATAATGGTTGGTCCTGACCTTCCTCGGCCCATCAACCGACCGACAGGCTCCTACGACAGAACCATACTGTGCCGAAAATGTGACAACCAACTTGGGTCACTCGATGAGGTGGCTATTCAATTCTGTAAACGCACTGATTTGAAGCCACACCCCTCTGGGGCTGCATTTACCATAACGGGAGTTGACGCAAAGAAGCTTAAACTCTTTGCCCTCTCCTATGTTTGGAGAGCCTCGATAACAAATCTGGACGAATACAAAGGCGTAAGCTTGGGCGTCCATCATGAGGAGATGATTAGAAACATGCTCATCGAGAACAATTCTGGTGGTGCTGACGATTACTCCGTGCTTATATCAAAGTTCAAGCTGCCTGCTGACAAGGAAAAATGGGGAATGCACGTACTTAATCCTGTGGCCAATCGAATGGACGGGATTAACCTCGTTGACGTTTACCTTCCAAATCTTTACAAGCTTAAAGTGAAGGTCGACAGGCGACCCTTCACTCAAGGAATGGGGAGGATGGGTCTTGGTGCAACAGATGAAATATTAGTCTTGGACATGGGAGAGTATACAGCTTCACAAGAATTCTCAATTATGCATCGGGCAATTATGAATACACGTTCTCAATCTTAGGGCCAACACAAAAGTCAGTCCAAGAGAGCCGGTTTTTGCGAGGCGTGGCTAGCCAAAGGTGAACACCAACACCTGCGCGCCGGGCTGGAGGAATTCGATTTGGAATAGGCGGTCCTGGATGGGTTGTTGGCTACGGATTAGCTGGTACATGCGCTGTTCGGTGGCCGTGCCGTTGCCCTCGGCATCTGCGTCTTCGCCGTGTGCGCCGTGCGGTGGTTCGCCGTCCAGCCGCACCCGGAACTGCACCGAGCCGCCGTGCGTAACCGGGCCCATTACCAGGTTTAGGTCGCGGGCGTGGAAGCGGAAGCTAAGGCTGGCGCTGGGTTCGTCGGCCACGGCGACGGTGTTGTCTACCGTCCAGGCGCCCTGGAGCGCCCACTGGTTTAGCCCCGGCGTGTCCTCGCCGTCGTAGGTGTGGCTGCGGCCCACGGCCAGGCCGCCGGGCGTTACGAAACCGTTGGCGCGGTCGTAGCCCAGGTAGGTTTCGGCCGAGCCCAAGTTGGTCCAGTCCGCCGGGGCGGCTGTACCGCGCAGGTCTACGTCTACCAAACTGTCGCTGACCTTTTCCGCACCGGCTTCCGCCAGCAGCTGCTGCAGCACCCGTTCGCACATTTCGTATTCACCCTCGCCGAAATGGTTGTAACGGATGCGCCCCTGGGCGTCCGCAAAATACAGCGCCGGCCAGTAGTGGTTGGCAAAGGCGTTCCAGATGGCGTAGTCGTTGTCTACCACCACGGGGTAGTCCACCTGCAGGCGCTGAATGGCTTGCTGCACGTTGGCCAGGTCGTGCTCCAGCGCAAACTCCGGCGTGTGCACGCCCAGCACCACCAGCCCGGCCGCCCGGTATTTTTTGGACCAAGCCCGCACGTAGGGCAGGGTACGCAGCCAGTTTACGCAGGTGTAGGTCCAGAAGTTTACCAGCACCACCTTGCCGCGCAGGGCCTCCGGCGTGAGCGGGTCGGTGTTAAACCACTGCGTAGCGCCCGTAAAGGGCGGCAGGTGTTCGGTGGCTGGCAGGTGGAATATTGCGCGGGTCATACGTGCATACCATACTTGCTACACGGGCCGGCCTCTATAAAATTATTCACCCGCCGGCAAGCCCAGTGGTGCAAAGTAACGTCTGTCCATACTTGCATATTTTTAAATTATGTAATGAAATATATGGATGTCTTCCATGGAGGCCTTGTTTTCCCTCAAACCATCCGCCCGAGACCTAACCGGCGTTGGCTGCTTTGCGGTGGGTGCAATCCGGGCCGGAACCCGTCTGCACATCCCAGGCGATACCGGTACGCGCCGGTTGAGTCTGGAGGAGGTTCCCGACACCCACCTAAAGTACTGCCCATTACTTGAATCGGGTGATTTCCTGGCACCCGCCAATTTCGCCCTAATGTCTGTGTTCTGGTACATCAACCACGACCGCGACCCCAATGTTATCGCCGACGGATGGCGGCTATTCGCCAAGCAGGACATGCCACCAGGGGAAGAGCTCACCCTCTATTATCCCGACCTGCTGACCCATCCCAAAAACAAACTCTGGGTAATTCCCGAACTGCACGTTTAGCTTGGGGTGCCGATGTGAAAGCTGGCCTTGTTGAGGGCCGGCTTTTGCTTAAACGCCCGCCAGTAAAACGTGCCTGCTACAATGGTGGCATGCAAAAACATGTCGTGGTCATCGGCGGGGGCATCGCCGGCACCGGTGCGGCGTATGCGCTGCGGCAGCGGGGCTACGCGGTGACCATCGTCGAAAAGGATGGCCGCCTGGGCGGGCGCATCTGCAGTGAGACCGCCGGCAGTGCCGATGTGGAAATGGGCGCGGGGTTTATAACCAAAGGTTACCGGAACCTCCGCGCGTTCCTGCAGGCTACCGGCCTGCACCGGCAGCTCTACTCACAGCCCGGTACCTCCGGAGTGCTGCGCGGCGGCACCATAAACCTGGCGACCATGGGCAGCCTGGCCGGCAATAGCGCACTATCGTGGCGGGCCAAGCTGCAAGCCCTGCCGCTGCTCCTGCGGGTGCTGGGCGGCTGGCGCCGTCTGGACATGCAAGCCCCTTGGCGGGCAGCAGCCTACGACACCAAATCCGCGGCAGATATGTTCACCGGCCGGGGCGGCAAGGAATTTCTGGAGTATGTCGTGCAGCCCATCCTGAACGGCTATTTTTATTGGACGCCGGAGCAGACCAGCCAGGCGATGGTGCTCGTAATCGTAAAAGCCATGCTGCTGGGCGGCACCCAGAAACTGCGCGGCGGCCTGCGGCAAATACCCCAAAAAGCCGCCGAGGGGTGCAAGGTCCTGCTAAACCACAGCGCCGCGAACGTACACCGCCAAGCCGATGGCACCTTTACCATTACGGCCACGCGGGGTACAAAGAAAGTAACGCTGCAGGCAGACGGCGTCGTTTGCGCGACCACCGCGTCCGCGGTCCCCAAAATCATTGCCGGGCTAAATAGCGTGCAGAAGAAATTTTTTGAGTCCATCAGCTATTCATCTACGGTGGTGTTCGCCCAAACCTACGGCCCAAACCAGACTTGCAGCAACACCGGGCTCGCGTTCCCCCGCGCCGAGGGCAGCAGCCTGGCGGCCGTTACCGTTTCCGCCGGCCCGGGCAGCACTAAGCCGCTTGGCACCGTGAAGGCTTACGCTTCCGGCGCCTCCGGGGCCAGGCTCATCGGCCAAACAGACAAGGCCATCGCCGCCAGCCTGACCGCCGCGATAGAGCCGATACGCTCCCTGGTCGTGCCGTCCAAGGCCGCGCCCAAGTTCACCCACCTGCAGCGCTGGCCCGAAGCCCTGCCGATGTTCTGCACAGGACACTTCCAAAAGCTCCGCACCTTTGCGCAGGGCGGCATAGAAAACCCCGGCCACGCCCTGGTGTTTGCCGGCGATTACCTGGGCGGGCCCTTCATGGAGGGCGCGTTTACGAGCGGGCTGCTGGCCGCCGAACGGCTGGACCGGCGGCTGACCCCTTAGGCTCCGTGGCATTCACGCCTTTGCGCCGTAGTTAGTAGCGCTCGCGGGCACCCATCTGCCGGGCAATTTGCCTGAATTGCCGCCGCATTATGAAATGGCCGCTTTCCGGCAGCCGCATTTCAATCCCTACGGCCACATCCCTAGAAACATCGTCCGATGGTTCGTGGAGGTTGTGCAGGTATTGTTCCGCGTGTACTTTTTGGTGATGTTGGTGTTTGTTCGTTGCTACCGAATATGTGCGAGACATACTCGCTCCTTTCAGTCACGTTGCCGAACAAGCCCAGCCGCTTCTCGTGTAACACCTCCCTCCGGTGGTACGCATACGAACGTCAGTCTTACTGCTGGTAGTATGTTCCTATTGTCTGCCCACGTATGTGCGTGATATCACCGTGCGGCTGTGACATGTCCTGCCATAGGACAGGCGAGGGCAGCGTACACTAGTAGGTACAGATAGGAGGCACTATGAAAGGATTCTGTACTAACATCGAGCAGGCCGCTGGCGGCAACACCGACTTCCGCCGCGTGCTCTACACCGGCGCGCACAGCCAGCTGGTGCTGATGAGCCTGGCACCGGGCGAAGACATCGGCCTGGAAACCCACCCGGACAACGACCAGTTCCTGCGGTTTGAGGCAGGCAAGGGCAGAGTGGCCATCGACGACGCAACGTACGAAGTCAGCGGCGGCGACGCCGTCCTCGTGCCGGCCGGCGCCAAGCACAACGTCACCAATCTGTCGGACACCGAAGCCCTCAAACTATACACGCTGTATGCACCCGCCCACCACATGGACGGCACCGTGCGCGCCACAAAAACAGACGCCGAATCTCAACCCGAAGCGTTCGACGGTGTAACTACCGAGTGAACGGCCTGCAGGTAACCATCAAGCGCCGTAGCAGGGAACTGCTGGGCCCAAACAGAGCCGCCGGTAGAGAAAAAGCGCAGCACCGGCAGCAAAAAGTCCAGGTAGCCCTGGGCTTGGGGCTCGCCGCGCCAATCATAAATGCCCAGGTAGTTTTTGGTGGCCGGGTCCACCAGCCACAGTTTGGTGCGGAAGCCGGGCAGCCCGCTCCAAAACGGGGTGGTTAGGATGCACACACGCTGAAACAGCCAGTGCAGCAGCCGGCTGGACCGAATCAGCTTCAGCCGAAAGCCCACCACCAGCACCACCGGTTCACCCCGCGCCGCCGCGCGTTCCGTCTCCCGGAACACCACGTATTTGCCACCTTGTGCTGCGTAATACATACCCAGCCGCTCATGCCGCAGCCTTAGGCTGCCAGCCATACCCAAAAACACCACCGCCGACCGCCCAGCCGCCGGCAACGACCGCCATACGCTCCGGCCCGCATCCATCTGCATCATTTCTGCCATGCCAACCTCCTGCACCCATCATCCCACTATGCGTTTGTGCTGTATGTGACCGCAGTCACTAATGCACCCGCAGAGTGGCATGTGGCTGGTTGCGCGCTACAACATTCCACGGCTGCGGCGGCGCTGGCGGCGGTTTACGCCGGCTACGGAAACTGGGGTTAGTGGTCGTCCTAGTACCATGGTGGTGTCCTCCTTATTTTACGGTGGCTAGTTCTTTGGCGGCGGCTTCAACGGCTTCCGGGTGGATGCGGCCATCGGCCACCAGCATGCCGCCGGCGTCTTTGATGGCCTTTTTAAGGCCCTTGGCCCACAAGTGCTCCAGCACCAGCACGCCGGCCGCGGTGTTGGGGTCTAGCTGGTCGGCCACTTTGTCGATGTCGTCTTCGGTAAACAGCGGCGTGTCGTCGGTAATGCCCAGTTTGCTAAACGCCTTTTGCAGTTCCGCCGGCTGGTTTTCGTACTCGCCGACGGTAACATTGCCGTTCATGTCTTTGACGATGAACAGCAAATCCACCACGCGGATGATGCCGTCCTGGGCAGCCTTCACCAGCTCATCGGCGATGCTGCCATCAAACTTATTGCCTTCAAACCCCACCACGATGTAATCGATTGGTCCCAGCATGGCTGCACCCCCTTTCCAGGTTATGTTCCACCCTAATGCTACGCGCACCAGGGGACGGCCGCAGCGAATAAACTCACTCCGGGCCACGTGCGGGTACACACTGTGCCGAGTAGCCTTACTTGAGCCGTTCCAGGACGCCGCGGCGCTTGACGATGTTTTTGTAATCCCACTGGATGGTTTTGGATTTCTCTAGCCAGCGGGCCAGGGCAGCCGTGTCGATTTGGTCGGCGCTGGTGTAGCGGGCTTGCGCGGCTTTGAAGCTACCCTCGGGTTGCAAGCCCGGCTCGTCAAACGATTGGCCGCTCCAAAACAGCAGCTGCACGCTGTCTTTCAGTACCGCGTAGCCGGCCACCGGGTTGCCGTCCAGAAACCACACCGGTGCCCGGTGCCAGACTTTGCTTTCTGCCTCTGGCAGCGCTCGCTGGATTTCGGCCGCCAGCAGCTCACAAATTGCTTTCCGGTCTGGTGCCTGGGAGTCGTTGTAAGTGATGATGTCTTGTTGCATAGCTTTATAATACGCCGGGATTGCCTAGACATGAATGCCAACATAGAAGTGTCAGATAGCACGCCAGCCGCCACACACCTTGTGGTACAATCGAGCAGTGAAATCAGAATACGTAGTACTGCTAGACGCGGACGGTACAGAAATCGGCACCGCCGAGAAATACAGTGCCCACCATGCCGATACACCGCTCCACAAAGCCTTTTCGTGCTACGTGTTTAACGACCGCAACCGGCTGCTCGTTACCAAGCGTGCGGACGGTAAAAAGGTCTGGCCGGGCGTGTGGACAAACTCAGTCTGCGGCCACCCCGCGCCAGGTGAGCCGACCGAGGCCGCAATCACGCGCCGCCTGATGTATGAACTTGGCATGGCGGCCGACAACGTGCGGGTAGTCGCCCCCCATTACCGCTACAAAACCCCGCCGTACAATGGAATCATCGAGAACGAAATCTGCCCGGTCTACATTGCCCACGCTCTGGGCGAACCTCAGCCTAACCCCGAAGAAGTCGCGGACTACAAGTGGGTGGGCTGGGCGGAGTACACCCAGGCGCTTGCAGCCGACACGGACAATACATTTTCGTGGTGGAGCAAAGACCAGCTGCAGCACATCCGCACTCAAATAGACGCCTTACTCCACGCCAAGCCAGCGTAACTTCACGGCGAATATGTTCACCCGTCGCCGGCTCTATAAAATCACTAATCTGCCGGTGGCGCAACCGATGTGAGATAATTGACTACACATGGAGGAGTTTGAGGAAGTTTATGCAGGGTTGAACGCCGCGCAGAAGAAGGCAGTCGATGCCGTTGACGGGCCGGTGCTGGTGGTGGCCGGGCCGGGGACGGGCAAGACGCAGCTGCTTTCGGCCCGCGTGGCGCAAATTTTGCGCACCACCGACACCCTGCCGCAAAACATACTGTGTTTGACGTTTACCGAAAGCGGGGCGCAGAACATGCGCGACCGCCTGACGCGCTTCATCGGCAAAAACGCTTACGACGTACAGATTGGCACCTACCACGCCTTCGGCGGCGACCTCATCCGCCGTTACCCGGAGTACTTCACCGAAACCCGGCTGGAGCGGCCGGTGGACGAGCTGGGCAAACGGCAGATACTTTCGGGCATCATCGACAAGTTGAGTTACCGCAGCCCGCTGAAGCAAACCCGCCACCATTTGGGCGACTTGATGACCACCGTCAGTGAAGTAAAACGCGGGCTTTTGACGCCCGAATCCATCCGCGACATCGCGGCCAGCAACCTGGCGGTCATCAACGAAGCCAGTAAAGTTATTTCCGGCGTGCTGGCCGACTACGTCAAACGCTTGCCCAGCAAAATTGCCGTGGCCGAACCAATTTTCGGTGAAATTTACGGCGACCTGGCGGCAATTTCCGAAACCGCCACCAAATACCCGCCGTTCGAAAACCTGGCACAGTTGGCCGCCGACGAACTGGAAAAGGCGTTAACGGCCGCATCCGAAGCCGGCAAAACTAACCCGCTCACCGCCTGGAAAAACGCCTGGCTGGTAAAAAACGCCGATAACCAATACGTGCTGGGCGGGGCACTGGAAGCCGCCCGCATGGCCGAGCTGGCAAACGTACTCGAAGCCTACGAAAAGGCTTTGAGCGAACGCGGGCTGTACGACTTTGACGACATGATTTTGCGCGCGATTACTGTCTTAGAGAGTAACGCTGACCTTAAATACACCCTGCAAGAACAGTACCAATACATCCTGCTAGACGAGTTCCAGGACACCAACGCCGCCCAGCTGCGGCTGGTAGAACTGCTGACTGACAACCCGGCGAACGAAGGCCGTCCCAACGTCCTGGCCGTGGGCGACGACGACCAAGCCATTTACGCCTTCCAGGGCGCACAGTACAGCAACATGCTGGATTATTTCCGGCTGTTCAAAGACGTGCTGGTGATTAATTTGAGCGAGAACTACCGCAGCACGCCAGGCATCATCGAAACCGCCCGGAACGTCACTGCCCAAATCACCGACTCGCTTAGCGCCAGCTTCCCCGAGCTAGACAAACAACTTGTCGCTGTTTCCCAGTCATCCCCTCCGTCATCCCAGCGAAGGCTGGGATCCAGTCAAAAGAATACTGTCGAAGACACAAGTCCTACACTAGATTCCAGCCTGCGCTGGAATGACCCGGGAAAGAATGCCTCTGGTGAAATTCGTCGCACCGAATACACCAGCGAAATCGCTGAACGGGCAGGGGTGGCGGCGCACATCAAGCAGCTTTTGCAAGACGGCGTGGAACCAAGCGAAATTGCCGTGTTGGCGCCCAAGCACAAATACCTCGAACCGCTGGTGCCGTACCTGGACGGCGTGCCGCTGCGCTACGAACGCCGCGAGAATATTCTGCAGGCACCGGTCATCCGCCAGCTGCTCACCATGAGCAAGCTGGTGCTGGCACTGCACAACTGCCGCTTCACCGAAGCCGACAGCTACTGGCCGGAGGTCTTGAGTTACCCGTTCTGGGAATTCCCGGTCAGCACCATCTGGAAACTCAGCTGGCGGGCGACCGACACGCGCAAACACTGGACTGAATTGCTTTTGAGTGACGACCAATTCCGCCCGGTAGCGCTGCTATTTCTGGCGCTCGCTGGCCAGGTCGAAACCGAAACCTTGGAAGTCATGCTAGATAGATTAACCGGCACGGACGAGGTCGCGACCGGCGAAGCGGACTTGCCATTTGTGCGCTCCAAACTCCGCCCGGCACTGCTGGAAGGCGGCGAGGCAAAACTCTACCAAACCGTCACCGAACTGACCGTGCTGCGGGCGCGGCTTAGCGAACACCAGCAGCAACGCGGCAGCGCCTTGATGCTAAAAGATCTGCTGGATTTCGTAGCCGAGTACGAAGCCGCCGACGAGCAAATGGTAAACACCAGCCCCTACTCTGAGGCCGCCGACGCCGTCCAGCTGATGACTGTCTTTAAGGCCAAGGGCCTAGAGTTCGCGCACGTGTTCATAGTCAGCTGCCACGACGACGTCTGGGGCAGCAGCAGCCGCGGCGCCGGCAACAAGCTGACGCTACCGGCCAACCTGGCGCCCATCCGCCACGCCGGCGCCACCGAGGACGAGCGCCTGCGGATTTTCTTCGTGGCTCTCACCCGCGCCAAGCAGGGCCTGTACCTAACCAGCCACGCGTCAACTTACGCCGGCAAAAAACCAGCGCGACTGAAGTACCTGGCCGAAGCCGAGCAGGAAGACGGCACCGTAACCAGCCAAACGCTGCCCGCCGCACACGCCAGCGTCCGCCAAGACACCATCGACTCCCCGCCGCTGGAAAGCCTGGAAACCAACTGGCACGCCCGCCACACCACGCTCACGCCACGCTTAAGCGAGCTACTGCGCGAACGCCTGGAACGTTACCGCCTGAGCCCCACGCACCTCACCAAATTCCTAGACCTGGAACATGCCGGCCCGCAAAGCTTTTTGCTGGAAAACCTACTGCGCTTTCCCACCGCGCCCAGCGTGGACATCCTATTCGGCAACGCCATGCACGAAACGCTGGAGTGGCTGCAACAGGAGCTCAACCGCACCGGCAAACTGCCCACGGCGGGGCAGGCCAGCGCCCGTTTTAGCAAGCTTTTGGAGCCGGAACCCCTCACCAGCGAACAGCTGGCCGTGCAACAGCAAAGGGGTGAAAACGCCCTGCAGGGCTTCCTGGAGGCCTACACGGCCTTTCGCCCCGGCAACAAGCCCGAGTACAACTTCCGGCACGAAGGCGTGGTAACAGATGGCGTCCAGATGAGCGGCAAGATTGACCTGCTGGAAATCGACCCCGAAACCAAGCGCATAACAGTGGTGGACTACAAAACCGGCGTACTGGGTGCCGACCCCGCCAAGCGCCACCGCTACGAACTGCAACTGTACTGCTACAAACTGCTGCTGCAGGGCTCGCACACCTTCCGTGACTACACCGTGGAGCAGGGCAGACTGGTGTTCGTAGAACCAGATGCCGACGGCAAAATCCAGCAGGTGAACATAACCTTCAAAGACGACGAACTAGCCCGCGTCCGCAAACTAATCACCGCCATGTGGGCCAGAGTCCAAGCCCTAGACCTTCCGGACATCAGCCAGTACCCAGCCAGCCTCGCCGGCATAAAACAATTCGAACAAGATTTCAGCGCACCGTAGACCGCAAGCACTCTGCTACACTAGGGTCATGAAAGCACTCTCTTATGTGTATCGCTGTCTAGTCGCGGCCGCTAATGTTGGGCTAGGTGTATTGTTTAGCTTTGCTATTAGCGACCAGAGCACGACACACTCGGCCGGGTTCTGGGAAACCGCCGGCCCAAACCCCCGGCTCTTTTTGGTAAGCATCCTGGGGCTGCTCGGCACCATTGCCGTGCTGCTGTTTTGTACCATTTGGTGGAAATACTTACGGCCGTATGCCAAGCCCGGCTTGATTGTAATCACCGTGGCGTTTGCCGGAATTTTTCTATACGGCCTAGCATTCAAATAAAAAAACCGCCGGTATTTCCGGCGGTTTTGATTGAACTAGCCTAAAACTAAGCGGCGTTCGGGTTGCGGCGGCGACCTGCGGGCTTTTTCTTCGCAGGGGCCTTGCGGCTAGCCGGGCGCTTGGCGCTCGATGGGCGGGAAGCCGTAACGGCGCGGTCGCCAGCAGACGCGACTTCGGACTGAGTCAGTGAAGCGTTTAGCGTGGAAGTCTTAGCCCGCTCGGACTTTGACTCAGCCACTTCAGCCAGCTCGGTCTCTACGAACAGCAAGTTGTAGAGGTTGAAGCCGATGATGGCACCCAGCACCGGGCCAAGCACGTATGTGCCCCAACCCCATTGGTGTAGGCCCAAGGCAACAGCTGGGTTCAAAATGCCGGCAGAACCGAGCGAAGCAACCAGCGAACCACCCATCAAAGCACCACCAATCGCGCCAGCCTTGGCAGCCAGGCTAAAGCGCTGGTAGACAGCAGCAGCCCACACGAAGGCGAACACGAATGTGCCAACTACCTCGGCTACCAGCACGCGCGAGCTGTAGGTGCCGACGTTGTGCACCCCACTCAGTTTGGTGAGGTAGACAAACAGCTCCCAGGCCACGGCGCCACCAAGCAGCTGCACGGCCAGGTAGGCTAGCGCTTGCATGGTGCGCAGCTTGCGGACCGTCCAGAGGCCGATAGTCATAGCCGGGTTAAACACGGCGCCAGAGATGCCAGCGAGCGCCAGCGTCATCAGGGCGACCATCAAGCCGGCCGCCGCAGCAATAAAGAACGTCAACGACAACTGCGAATGGCTGACTGCCAGGACAACCAGCGTCAGTGCGGCTGTGCCCAGAAATTCACCCACGAGCATCGCGAGCTTATTCTTACGAAACATATATAGAATCCTCCACTTTGTTTGTGATACTTCTTAGCGTACCGGTACGCAATAGATTTGTAAAGGGTCAGCCCCTTGCAATCAGTACAGGTGGTGGAGCGCGGCTAAGAGGACTTGTAGGCTATCTCGTGATAGCTCGTCCTATACGGCCCGAAGAAGACCTTCGTGTACAGGCGCATGACGCTTACGCCCATAATCAAATAGGCAACGCAAAACAGGGTTATCTGCAAAACGTGGCTTCCCGGTATCTGGCTTAGGAGGATATCTTGCGCTAAAAAGGAGGGACTGATAGGGAACGCCATGAACAGCAGGCACACGATGAAGAACACATGCCCCAGCTTTTTGAAGGCATAGATGGAACCGTGGTAATCCCGCAGCTGCAGCGGCTCGCCCCTTACTTGCAAATACCACAGGCAAGCGTGGCCCGCTATGAATGCGGCCGTAACTCCCACTCCGTACACAATCAAGTATTTCCAACTTCCGGCGGACGCCAAGCCCAAAAAGAGCGCCCCAAACAGGTGCCCCAACAGTATAAGGTTCCAGCATATCCGGGCAGAGTTTTTCGTGGCGTATGCCCGTATATAAAAGATGATGCTTACGATGGCTGTAGTAGTGGAAACGGCCAGCATCGAGCTGATGGATACTGTCGCAGACGCGGCGATTAGTGCGAAAACCAAAAAGAGAGCAAGGGCAACCATCTGCGCGGAGAGTGTATCCAGGAACGCGAATGACCGCCCGATAGACTTGAGCGGCTTCCATACATAATGGCTGACTGCCGTGTTCATGTTCCATTCCTTGATGCCTAGGATGTAGAATGTGGCGCGAAGCTTGCCCAAAAGCGTGTTTTTAATCCGTTGGGGAGGCGGCACAAAGTAGAAAAACTGGTCGTGCACCAGGTAGCTCACAACCGACGGGGAAATAAGCAGCTGGTACGTCCGGAGCGAGGCGTTGCTGACAAAGTGGATGAGCGCCAACCATTGCAGTCCGGCAGCCACCTCGATGAACATGATGCCGATTTGGGTGATGGACGCGTATGCAATCTGTGTCTTTATGGATGACTGAACCCGGGCGATGGACGAAGCAATAATTGCCGTAGCGAGGCCTACGGCCGCAACCGTGATGCGCAGCCAAACGCTACCTTGCCAGAGCGGGTAGGTCCTAAGCAGCAAAAACAAACCCATGTGCACCGAGAGCGCGCCGTAGAAGATGGCGCTGGAGGTAGTGGGGCCTTCCATGGCCCGCGGCAACCAGTACGAAAACGGGAACTGTGCAGACTTGATCAAAGCGGCGGCAAGCAGGAACAGGCCAAGCAGCGCCAGCTGACTTCCGTGCTGCGCGATTACCCCCGAAAATTCAGAAAACTGCACGCTGTGCCCAAACACATGGTGGGCATACCAAATGGCGACGAGCAAGAATGCATCCGCAATGCGATACACCGAAAAAACCTTCAGCGCGTTCCTGGCCGGCAAAAATCGGTCCCTATAAAAAGCGATGAGCAGCACCGAGCTTATGCCGATGAACTCCCACCCCAGCAACAGTACCTCAAAATTACCGGCCAGGATGATGCACGACAGCCCGATGAAAAACAGCAGCAGCGTGTAATAAAACCGTTTAAAGCCCGGCTCGCGGTGCATGTAAAACTTACTGAAGATGAAAACAAGGGCGGTCATAAGTGTGGCCATGCCAAAAAATACTGCCGAGAGCCGGTCAAAATAGAAGTCGAGTGAGAACGTGTAGTGGTGGCTGGCGTACAGGACCCCCAGGCTCGTCGACACTGGTGAAGCGCCAGCACCGAGCCATTGGTAACCCAGGCAGCAGAACGCGGCAAGCTCCAAAAGGATTGCGCTGAAGGCCACGGAGAAAATGGCGCGCTCCCATTTCTTGGGCGTCAGCACGACACCCACAAAGCCGAGGATTGGGATGATTAGTAGTGCGGTAAGGAATTGGGCTGTCATATAAAACTATTTTCCGTGTATGACATGCACGGGCAGGTTTTCCCGCGTGGCGTCTAAAATATGGTTCGTTTTCATCTTCGGAGTAGTTTCCATCATGCGGGGCAGGTCAAGCACAATCGGCAGCTCTTTGGTAACTAAGGCGTATGGCACAAACTCCCCGTCTTTGAAGACATGCAGGGTTTTCTTGACGGGATGGAGTGCAACCAAATGAATCCACTCGTTGTCGAACCATTCATACAGCGCAGGGTTTGCCTGTATGACCTGCTTGACCACTGCCGGATAGTGCTCGACTATCATCAGCAGGCGTACGGGGTCGTGCACTTCAATCATTTGCAGCGGCAGTCCGGAACGGAGGTCACCGTCACTACTGTTCGCAACCCCCACCAGTCCCATGACGTTATGGGGCAGCTTTGTGCCCGCGCCCAGTTTGTAGTTATCCATCCGCGAAAAGAAATATTCCAGATTAATACCGCCGCACACGATTCCCAGCGGCGCCAGCACACTTGCCAGCAGCGCACCGTCCGGGTCGCTCGAATAGTCGTAGGAATTCAAAAACGCCCTGCGGTCCAGAAACAGGTGCTTAGTCAGGTCGCGCCTGCCCACGACGCACAGCGCGTTGGTACCATGTCCCAATTCGGGGCGGGGCTCGTAGTATGAAACCGAGCGTTTCTTTATGTCGCTCCTGATTTTCTTGATGTGCTGTTTGGTGTCGATAGACATAAACCGGCGCGAGCGCTCCTTGGCGTCTAGGTCCAGCGCGTCTTCAAACGTCTGCTTGTTTTTGTGGTGCAGCTTTTGGTTTTCCCGCGTCAGCACACCTTCGTCATAAAACTGCATTTCATCGGACGCCGTGTCGTGCATGCCGCCTAAGAATTGTGTGGCGCTCGGTATGGACAGGCCGCGGGCTTTCAGCATGTCCCGCACCGGCTGGTAGTTTGCCATGTAGGCGAACACCCGGGCGTTCACTAGGCCTGGGCGGCCGCTGCACGCGCCGCAGTCGTGCGCGCCGTGGTGCGGGTTGTTGGCGCTACTGGACCCGTGGCCTATCACGTACACCAGCGGAGAAAAGTTCTTGGTAAGACCGATACAGCGAAGCATTTTTTCAACCCGGTCCGTCATTTCTGCTACCGTAAAGCCGACTTGCAGGCCTTTTTCGTGGTCATATTCCCCGTCGTATACGATGGTCAATTCGGCGTCCGGGTCCATGTGGGCGAAGGCGTCGGCAATCGCCGGGCTCATGGTAGGGCTTATAAGATTAACAATCAGTTTTCCCAGCGCCGGTATTCCCAGTAAATACGACAGGAAGAAACCCCCGACCAGCCGGTGGGAGTGCTTGCTGTACATGATTTCTTTGGCACGCACATGGGGGTCATCCCGGGGCGCTTCTTTGATGAGGTACTTAGGGGTAACGGGCGCCGGGCAGAGCTTGTCATAAAATTTTGCGTGGGCCGGGTGGAAATAAAACTCTACCCCAAAAAATCCGGGCGCGCCGAATGTTTCGCAGCGGACGTCCAGGCTTTCCACGTAAGTACGCAGGGAATACTCGCGTTCGTCGATGCAAAAGATGGACTGGAAGCTCTTTGTGGGCGACTTCGCTCCAGCCGGCTTAGCGGGCAGTCTAAGCGCCATTCCGGCGAGCACCGTGTCGTAATAACTCCACTCAAACGCATCCTGCCAAAGCGTAATGACTTCGTGCAGCTCGCTGTTCGGTTCTGGCACGAACAAATCTGCCGGCGGCTGCGTAACACTGTTTCCCAACGGCTGCCATTTCTTCCCAAGGGTACTCTCCAGGGCATCGATTTCGAGTAATAGTTCCAGCACTATCATATCTTCCAGGGAAATTTTCTTTGGGTACATAAGCGCTTCTGGTTTGTCTTCCAGCGTCGACACTATGCCCGACCAGCCAGGGTGCGCAAACTGCTGGTCGTAGATGTACTGCTCGAAATATGCTTCCTTACCGACTACTATCTCCAGCAGCTTCGTTATGGTGCAGGACTTGTCGTGCAGTAGGTCACGGGCCTTTTTTGTTTTGAAAAAGCTTACCAGGCTACGCTCCTCTAGGTTGCGCAGCGCAGGTAACAGGCCCTTGTCCTCGAAGGGAAAGGGCGAGATGGCGATACCTTGGTCGATATAGCTGCAGATAGCGCGGAAGAGCAGTGGCTGCACGGCATTGTCCATATCGATGGGATACAGCCGCTTCCACTCCCGGCGTAGCTTTCCCACCCGAGGTTCGGTAGTCCAACTGTACATTTTGTGCAGGGCCCTAAACTGCCAGGCTTCAGCGTCTTCGCTGCCTTTTCGTTCTGTTATTACCTTCGCCAAGATTTCCGGAGTTATCCGCCCAACCCTGTACAAGTCTCTATATTCGCTGAGCGAAAAGGTAGTTTGGTAGCCAAAAATTGCCGACGCCTTAAACAGTGCGTCATAAAACTTCATATCCTGAAACGCATGAAGCGTATTGTGATGTATGAAATCCTTGAGCGGGCCCTGGGTGGGCAGATAGTGCTTCAGCACGTGCAACAGGTGCCGTTCATTGAAACGATGGTTAGATTTTTGAGACATGGGTTACAAATTTTCAGCGCTTGGTGGTAACACAATCAGCATAGCAACCGGCTATGCCAGTCGGGTCGTAGAGCACCGTGCTTCTGACTCTGTTCGTATGCAATCATACTCCCGTACGGGCTCCGAGTAAATAGCTTTTTGGAGGAAGGATGTAAAAATACTTACTGCGCCGCCACGCTTATACACCTTATTTATTGGTGATATTTCGCAGTGATATTGCGCACAGTTGGACGTAGTGCTATAGTGATATCTATACAATAAGTAAAGTAAAAGCGCTACTCCAAGAACACCCCCTAATCAGCGCTTAGGTATTAGGTACATATGGCCGCCCACAGGGTCGCTAGGCTCCATCACAGTTCAGAACTGTCACCTCCCGTCGCGTTCACCGATGCGGGTTTAGAGGCAGGCGAGCTCACCGGCTACATGAGCGAGGCTGCCCGAGAACAGCATGCTGAAACGCTCAGCCCGGTTCCGGCAGACATGGATGTAGCCGACATCTGCGGCGACGGTCGCGAACCCACCGGAGAATCTGCGGCGCGCATTAACACACTTACGGGTCCGGATACATTGCCGCTGGAAGATGGCTACGCGAGTATTTTTGGCGGCCCGGTTGGTAAGGCTATCGCCTTCATGGCGGCGGGCGTTGCCACAGCACAGACGCGCGAGCAATCACACACATTTCTGCGCAGTGTTGGCGGCCTGCACGGCGCCATCCAACTTATCCGCATGGCGCGGGGTCCGCGCAGCATCCTGCACAGCGACATCGGGCAGGAGGGCAACTCACTTCATTTTGCGTCCGACACTGGTAGAAATGACCAAGAGGTCGGCTGCTTGTACAATGGCAGCCTTGGGCGGGTACTCGAAAAGCTAGCCAGGCACCGCAACACTCACCACTACCCCGGCGACCACCACACCCGAGGGCTCGTCAGGCAGGTAAGTGAGGCGGATCTGCGCCAAGCCTTCGGCAACGATGGCGACAAAGGCGCCGGCAGATTCTTCGATGCGTTCGGGTTCCTGCTGAATGAACTGGAACATGGTAAAGACCACGCCTTCGGCCGGAACGACTATATAAACCACGAGAGCGAAGGCACCCCCATAGTCATTTTGGGCGGCGTGCATCCCAGTGTTAAGGACAGCTGCCTGTTCATGAACTTTCACCTAGACCAAGTGGGCAACGCGTTCCAAGCCCACCGGCTGGGACTCGATCCTTACCGTGGTGATCCTGGCCGTATCGCACTGGGCATAGGCGACTTGCTCGCCGAGTACGACATACCTGCAGAAGCATTCCTAAAAGCCGCCGTCATATTATCTACCGCCGTCAGGTCAGCGCTGGTGGCCGTCGATGCCGACCCGCGCCTGCACGGCCAGACCGACCCACGCCACTTGCCGCTGGGCATCATCGGTGACGCCCGAACCGCTGCCGCTATCATCGACGCCGAGGCCGGCCGGCGACGCAGCCAAGCACGCAGCTACATACTGCCTGCCCGGGTGGCCTAAAATCCTCGGTATATTCGGGCCGCATCCGCCGCAAGCAGGGTGTGATTAACATCACATCTTAAAATTGCAATAGATACTATAATTCGTGAGTACTAACCTGAATTTGGGAGGTACTATGAATAGTCAAAACCACAGCAAGAACACCGGTGGTGCTGGCGTGATTATTCTGGATGACTTTTTGGCCATTTCCGACCAAGCGAACGAGTTCCGCAAGAAGATTTCGCGGACTGCATGGAACCGACTTTCAGCCGTAGAGCAAGCAGCACTAAAGGAGGCAGCCACCATGGTAACGGGTAACGACGAAGACTTACAGGCACTGTATACCGAGGCCGTACTGATTGTGAACCACATGCACCACCAGGCCCAACCCCACAGCGACCCAGCCAAGCTCCTGGCAGCAGAACACTACCGCTTTTGGTACTAGGTAATCCGACCGCCACCTAAAAGACCGCAGTATTTACTGCGGTCTTTTTCTAACCTTACCGCTACTTCTGGTGGCGGCGTTTGAGGCCCGCGACTTGGATGCGCACTGCGTGGCGGTCGACGAGCTGCTGGGCGTGCTCCAGGCTGACTTCATCCTTGGCTTCGGCATGCAGCTTCTTGGCGCGTTCCATGGCGGCTTCGGCCTCGGCGACATTAATGTCGTCGGCGTTGTCGGCTTCATCCACCAACACGCGCAGCTTATTGCCGCTGACTTCGATGACGCCGCCGCTAATCGCAAAATATTCGCGGCCCCGGTCGGCATCCTTCGGGTCCTTACGCACCGCAATCACACCGGACTTCGCCACGCTGACGAGAGGCATGTGGTCCTGCAGCACGCCAATCTCGCCATCTTTCGTCGGCAAAATTATCTCATAGGCATCGCCATCAAACTTGGTGCCGCTTAGCGCAACTAATTGAAAATGAATCATTGTTCACTCCTTACAGCTATCAGGCCCGCCGCCTCGACCGTCTGTAAACGGCCTCGGACGGCAGTTAACACGGTTTCTTCGGTATGCAGGGCTGTGGTTGGAATTGTATCCTGAAAAGCAGGCGCCCCGTTCCAGTGCGTATATTCCTTGCCATCTGGACCGACGTAGTACGGGTCAAACACTACGGCCAAATTGCCGCTGCATTCAAAGGTGTGGCCGTCCGTATCCGGGTGCGCCTCGCAACCCATCGTAAACCTACTTCGCCGCCTTGGCTGCTTTTACGACGTCTTCGATGGTGCCTTTTAGGTTAAAGGCAGTTTCCGGGATGTCGTCGTGCTTGCCGTCCAGGATTTCCTGGAAGCCCTTGATGGTGTCGGCTAGCTTTACATATTGGCCGGGGTTGTTGGTGAACTGCTCGGCCACGAAGAACGGTTGGCTAAAGAAGCGCTGGATGCGGCGGGCGCGGGCCACCAGCTGCTTGTCTTCCTCGCTCAGTTCTTCCATGCCCAAGATGGCGATGATGTCCTGCAGGTCTTTGTAGCGCTGTAATACGCGCTGCACTTCGCGGGCCACCTTGTAGTGCTCTTCGCCCACGATTTCGGGGTCAAGGATGGTGCTGGTACTGTCCAGCGGGTCAACGGCCGGGTAGATGCCGATTTCGGTCAGGGCCCGGTTCAGGTTGATGGTGCTGTCCAGGTGGGCAAACACCGTAGCCGGCGCCGGGTCGGTAAAGTCGTCGACCGGCACGTACACCGCTTGGACCGAAGTAATCGAGCCTTGGCGGGTTGAAGTAATGCGCTCTTGTAACAGGCCCATTTCTTCGGCCAGGTTCGGCTGGTAGCCTACCGCGGAAGGCAAGCGGCCCAGCAGGGCGGACACCTCGGCGCCAGCCTGGGTGTAGCGGAAGATGTTGTCGACGAACAACAGCACGTCGGAACCTTTGTCGCGGAAGCCTTCGGCGATAGTCAGGCCGGAAAGCGCCACACGCAGGCGAGCGCCTGGCGGCTCGTTCATCTGGCCGAACACCAGGGAGGTGTTCTTGATTACGCCCGACTCTTCCATTTCGTGGTAGAGGTCGTTGCCTTCGCGGGTGCGCTCGCCCACGCCAGCGAACACACTGTAACCGCTGTGGAATTTGGCGATGTTGTTAATCAGCTCCTGGATGAGCACCGTCTTGCCGACGCCGGCACCGCCGAACAGGCCGGCTTTACCACCCTTGGTCATCGGGCAGATGAGGTCGATGACCTTGATGCCGGTTTCCAGGATTTCCACGCTGCCGGACTGGTCAGACAGGGCAGGCGGCACGCGGTGGATGGGAGCGTGGTTCTTAAATGTGCCGCCCTTACCGTCAATTGGCTCACCGGTAACGTTGAACATGCGGCCCAGCGTTTCATCGCCAACCGGCACGGAAATCGGCTTGCCGGTGTCAGTGACTTCGGCGCCGCGGCGCAGGCCATCGGTACTGCCGAGCGATACCGCACGCACACTAGATTCACTTAAGTGTTGTGCGACTTCCAGGGTCAGTTCCTGGTCGCCATTCTGTACCTTCAGCGCGTTATAAATCGCGGGCAGCGTGTCTGTTGTAAATTGTACATCAATCACCACACCCACGATTTGGGTAATCTTTCCTGCCTTAGTTTTTTCTTTCGTTGCTGTTGCCATTATGCTTCTCCTTGGTTCGGTTGTGTATGTAGGGTATCGGTCACCTTATCCGGTTCACGTCCATGCAGTGCTAAGCGCGAAAGTAGTACCGCTTCAGATGGGAAATTAGCCGTCACCACTATAGCGTCTGGCCGTCCCGGCTCATCATCCACATCTTCAGCCAGCGAATCGTGGCCAAAGACAACCAGGCCATTGTAGGTATAGCGACTACCCATGCCGTGCCCCCGCTTCCTGTACGGCCCAAATGGCTTGGTTAGCCTCAAGCGGATCCGGCAGTGCCGCATTTATAAATACTTCCAGGCGCCGCACCGCTGCCGGTGACAAAGGACGCTGGCCGTCATTTTCATGGTGCCGCATGGCGTCGTACAAATTTTCGGCGAGCAGGCTGGGGGTGTGCTCGACTGGCCGCAAAACTGCAGCAAACTGCCGTGGAGCCTCGTAGCCACGGCTGACGGTAGTGTAGGGGCCACGGACAGCTTTCATTAGTTCGGCACCTCCGTGCCTGCGGCGGCTGCCCGTTCAAGCGTCTCACGTATCAGTGAAGGACTGTTGCCCACATGCTGCACCAGCGCTGGGTCAAACCCCGGGTCAAAACCCGGGTACAGTGCCCGCTCCATGGGGTGCTGTGAAAACACAGGCTTACCTTCACGAATCGCGTGGGCCATAGCAGTAATAATCCCTTGTTCGAAGGGCAAGTGCTCGGCACCGGCCACAACCAATAGCCCATCTGTCTGCTCTATCGCATCAACGGTTTTCATGGCCACATCCCAGGCGTCACCCTGGCTACCAACCTGCACCGCCTCATAGCCAGTCGTTTTTAGTAAGGCTTTCTTCCACACGCGGCGCATGGCAGCCTCTCCTCTACCCGCTTCACGGGGTACTAGCAGTGCTAGGAGTGTCTCGCTCATCCGTCCAGTGCCTCCGCGTCGCCGGTGATTTCCGGTCCGGTAAAATCGGGCCCGGGCTGTCCGAGCGTGGCACTACCTATATTCCCTGGGTGAAAACGTCCCCCTCCTATCAGCGGATCGAATAGCAACTGGGGATGCAATTCGGGTGGAGGTGGATCTCTGTCAATCAGATAGTATGAACCCCCTTCCATGCTAACCAGCCGCTCGTTACCCTGACTCATCATTTCAATGCCTCCGCGCCGCCGGTGATTTCGGCCAGTTCCTGGGTGATGGCCGCCTGGCGGGCGGTGTTTAGCTCCAGGGTGTAGTCGTCTATCAGTTCTTTGGCGTTGTCGGTGGCGTTCTTCATGGCTACCATGCGCATGGCGTGCTCGCTGGCCAAAGATTCCAGGACGGCTTGCCAGATTTGGGCTTCAATCAGGCGGATGGCGACTTGGTCTACCACGGTTTCAACATCTGGTTCGAAGTTGCTGATGGTGTTTTCGGCGGCGACGCCTTCCAGTTTTTGGGCTGGCAGCAGCGGTGCGCTCAAAGCCTGCTGCGAAACAGTGGATTTGAACTTGGTGTACAGCAGGCGCACATCGTCGACCGCTTCAGATTTGTATTGCTCGATGACTGTGTTCAGCAGCGGCCGGACGGCATTAGCCGTCGGCTGGTCGCCAAAGGCAGGGTAGGCGGCCAGCAGGTCAACTCCGTGCAGCCGGCGCACGAACTGCGCGCCGCGGCTGCCGACCACAATCACGTGGCTGGCAATTTTAGCGGCTTGGTCGTCTTTGAGGCCTTGGGTCAGTTGCTTCAAAACGTTGGCGTTGTAGGCGCCGGCCAGGCCGCTGTTGCTAGTGATGACCACGTACAGACGGTTCTTGACCTCGCGCTTGGCGAACAACGGCTGCCGTTCCACTTCACTGATGCCGCTCAGACGCGTCAGCAGTTCCGTAGCCAGCTCGGCATACGCCCGTGAAGCCTGCGCGTACTCCTGCGCCCGGCGCAGTTTGCTGGCGCTCACCAACTGCATGGCCTTGGTAATCTGCCGCGTGTTCTTGATGGACTTAATCCGCCGCTTCAGTACGATAGTGCTAGCCATTTGCGCCCCCTAAATCTCTTATTTCAGTAAGCAGCCGAAGAAACCTATTTTGAAGGTCAGTCATAGGAGCAACCTCTTGAGGTGGCCACTCGGGCGTATCCCAGCCGACGTGTCCCCGTATCTGTAGTAGTTGACACAGCACAGTTCGCGCACCAAGGATGCGGCCGGTCCGCTCATCTTCGGTAAGGCCGGGTGGCAGCTCCATACTCCAAGCCAGCTCCTGCACCAAGTTTACGGTGGTGGGATATCGACTACGGTCTGGGGCTGCTGGTTGCTCAGGATCTACCATGGCTTTTAGTTATTTGCCTCTTTCTTGGGTGCGACTTTGTAGCTTTCAGCAATCTGGTTGGCGACTTTCATGACTTGCTCGTTCTGCTCGTCGGTGGGTTTGTCGCCGGTGTTGATGGCTTCAGTGAGTTTGGCGTGCTTGCTCTTAAGTTCGCGGAGCAGGGCTTCGCGGGCAGCATCGATTTTTTCAATCGGCACAATGTCGAACGCGCCGTTGTTGGCGGCGTACAGCACGCTGTACATTTCCCAGATGGCGTAGGGGCTGTACTGGGGCTGCTTCAGCAGTTCAGTTAGGCGCTGGCCGCGCTCGATGGTGTGGCGGGTGTCGTCGTCCAGGTCGGTCGAGAACTGGCTGAAGGCGGCTAGTTCGCGGAACTGCGCCAGGCTCAGCTTCATACCACCACCAGCTGCTTTGATGGCCTTGGTCTGGGCGTCACCACCCACGCGGGATACCGAAAGACCGACAGAAATTGCGGGGCGGATACCCTGGTAGAACAGGGAAGTTTCCAGGAAAATCTGACCGTCGGTAATGGAAATGACGTTTGTCGGAATGTACGCCGAAATGTCACCGGCCTGGGTTTCGATGATGGGCAGGGCGGTCAATGAGCCCGCACCCAGGTCATCAGAAAGCTTCGCAGCGCGCTCCAGCAGGCGAGAGTGCAGGTAGAAGACATCACCCGGGTAAGCTTCGCGGCCCGGCGGGCGGCGCAGCAGCAGCGACATCTGGCGGTAAGCCTGGGCGTGCTTGGTCAGGTCGTCGTAGATGATGAGGGCGTGTTGCTTGTTGTCGCGGAAATATTCGCCCATGGCGGCACCGGCGTACGGCGCCAGGTACAGCATGGCGGCCGGGTCGGACGGGGAAGTGGCCACGATGATGGTCTGGTCCATGACCCCCTCGCGCTTCAGGCGCTCCTGCAGGGCGGCCACCTTAGACAGCTTCTGGCCGATAGCGACATAGACGTTAATCACACCGGTCTTCTGGCGGGCCTGGTTCACCATGGTATCGACCGCGATGGCGGTTTTACCCGTCTGGCGGTCACCGATGATGAGCTCGCGCTGGCCGCGGCCGATGGGCACCATGGCGTCAATCGCCACCAACCCGGTCATCATGGGCTCATGCACGTGTTTGCGGGCCAACACGCCAGGGGCGGGACGCTCCACGCGGCTTTTTTGCTTGGCCTTGATGGGCTCGCCGCCGTCCAGCGGGTTGCCCAACGGGTCGACCACGCGGCCGACCAGCTCCGGGCCGACCGGTACTTCCAGCACCTGGCCGCTTAAGCGCACGGTGGCACCGGCTTTTACATCGGTACCGTCACCCAGGATTACGGCGCCGATTTCGTCTTCGGCGAGGTTAAACGCAAACGCGGTTACTTTCTGGCCCGAAATGCCGTCAATGTCGAGCATTTCGTTATAGCCGGCGTCGCTTAAGCCGTAAATCCAGGCAATGCCGTCACCCACACGGGTAACCACACCTACGTTTTCAACTTCCGGACGGCTCTTAAGTTCGGCAATGGCTGCGCGAATGTCCGCCGAAAGATCTGTGATTGATAATTCAGCCATCACTTATTCCTTTCCAGCTCCTGTGAGTTGTTTAAATCTGTTCAGTTTAGCCCTAACGCTCAAGTCCAGCCGTTGGTTGGCCACACTTAAGCGCACGCCGCCGACTACGGTCGGGTCGGCGATGTCGGTCACGGTGACCTTTTCGGCCTTGGGGTAGAGCGCCTTGGCTTGCTTTGCGATTTCGCGCTTAGTGGCTTCGTCCAGCGGGTGCGCGCTGCGCGCCAGTACTTCTACGTAGCCCACCCGCGCCCAGTCGGCGCTGATGTCACGCAAGATGCTGTCCAGTTCGCCCGTCCGCCTGGCCTCCAGCAGGTACGATGCCACCGACTCGATGTATTTCTGGCGGTCGCGGACATACTCTTTGGTGCCATGGACATCCGTGTAGTACAGATGGGCGGCGATGGCCTCGGCGATGTCATGACGGGGAACTTTTGCCATAGTTTAAGCGCGACCTTTCAGAGCGGCGTCAATGAGCGCGGCGTCTTTCTTGGCATCGACTTTCTCGCCGATGATGGCTTCAGTCGCGTCCGAAACCAGCCCCACAATTTCGCTTTCCAGAGCTTTGCGCGCCCGAGCCATTTCGGTCTTGGCACGCTCTTCGCCTTCTTTGACGATGACAGCAGCTTTTTCGGCAGCCTTGGCCTCGGCACCGCGCACCGTGTCACGGGCGGTCTCTTCGGCTCCGGCGACAATCGCGTCGGCCTCCTGGCGGGCTTTGGCTAGTTCATCCGCCACCTTGGCTTCCAGGGCAGCTTTGTCTTTCTTCATCTGCTCGCCCAGCTCCACGCCGGCTTCGATGGTTTTGCGCCGCTCGTCCATGATGCGCACAATCGGCCCAAACGCCCATTTCTTGAGCACCAAAAACGCCAGCGCAAACGTAACCAGCTGGATGACCAGCGCTTTGCCGTCAATACCCAGCGCCCCGATGCCGGAAGCGCCTGACTCTGCTGCAAAATTAGTTGATAGTATGTCTAGCATCAAAATTCCTTATTTCACGAAGAACGTCGAAGCGAAGGCCAACAGTCCGTAAACCTCAATCAGACCCACGAACACCAGGGCCTGGCCCAAGAACTTTGCGGCCTCTGGGTTGCGCCCAACGGCGTTTAGGTAGTTGGCGCCCACCAGGCCGATGCCGATGGTTGGGCCAATGAACCCGGCGCCAATCATGATGCCGTGCCCAATCACCGAAGTGTTGACTGCCTCTGCTAGTAATGAAACCATTTTAATATTCTCCTTTGTTTACAGTAATGGAAATCTGCGAAGACCGTTGCAAAATGGTGCAGTGTGGGATGAACGGGGAGCACCGAAGCGCAGCGTACTTTCGGTACGTGAGCATCGGAGCGCAGCCGTTCGCCCGCAATGTGCCGTTTTGCAACGGTCTCATCCGTTTGCTCCTTCGGGCACCAACTCGTGGCTACCATGCTCATCAGCGTGTGAGTGCGCGCTGTTGACCGCGATAGCCAAGTAGTTGACGCCAAGGATAACGAAAATGTAAGCCTGCAGGGCGCCCACACCCAGTTCCAGCAGGGTAAACGGCAGCGCCGTGATGGGCGATAGGATGCTCAGAGGTGCCAGCATGCTGCCCAGGAACGCAAACACGGCAATCACGATTTCGCCGATGGTCACGTTCAGGAACAACCGGAGCGCCAGGCTAAGTGCCCGGGTGAGGTCGGTCAGCATCTCAATCAACCCAATCACTAGGTACAGCGGGTTCAGTGGACTACCAATGAAGAAGTGGCGGATGTACTTGCCAAAGCCACCAACCTCGCGAATCGAAGCAATATAGACATAAACCATCGTGATTAGGCCCATGCCGAGCGTCAGGTTCAGGTCGCCGGTAATCGGCCGGAACGCCGGGTGGCCGTGAATCTGGATGGCGTCACCGACGCCGGGAATCAGCCCCGACCAGTTGTTCAAAAGCACAAAGAAAAACAATGTGACGAAGAATGGCACGTATTTGCGCGCCACCGTTTTGTCCGTAAAAGCATTTTCCACCAAATCAACCACAAAGGTGACTACGGCTTCGACATACTGGATGACGCCGCCCTTGGGCTTAACGGTTACCCGGCGGGCCAGCGCGGCCAGGCTGAGCGCCAAAAACAGGCAGACTACCCAACCCCAAACCATGGAGTTGGTGATGTGGATGCCCCACAGCGTGAAATCGGTGCCGGGCGCCACATGGATGCTTGGGCCGCTTTCGGCGCCAAACCGGGTGAAAAGGGAAGACAGGCCGAACATTACTCGTCGTCCTCCGCATCAAAGCGCTTACGGACTTCGCGGCGCTGTTTTTCGGTGAGTTTAGGCACGGGGATTTGGTTCGCAACTTGGATGGCGCGCCACATCACCACGCCCGTACCCGCTAGCGCCAAGCCCAGGCCGACGAACGTCCAGATGTAGCCAGTGCCGAAGTGCTTGTCTGCCTGTACGCCAACAAAAACCGGCACCAACACCACAATAGCCAATTGCCAGCTCATGTTGAGAGCGGTGACTACAAACGCCTGGCGGGCGTTGGTGTTTTTGGGGCTTTTAGATGCGGGGCGCATATGGCCTCCCCTCGTTTTAGTCGTCGTATACGCGGCGGCTTGGGTCATTTCCCTACCACTATAGCAGACAGGGGTGGGGGATGCAATGCTATGGGGACCTAAACACGGTAGAAAATAGGCACAACAGACGAGCATTGATTAAAATCGTACAATGTGACATAATATAGCTATGCATCAGCCTTCGGACGGAAACCCCTTTGCCACCACGCCTGGGCCCGAGCAGCCTTGGAGCGTCGTAGACGAAGTCGTCCGCGACAACTGGCTGAGCTTTTACTATAGCCGGGGAGATACAAGCACCCAGGCCCACCTGACTAGACTCTTCGTAGACACCTATACAACCTGGCCCGCTAAAAAGCGTACTGAGCTCCTCGGCAAGCTAGGAGATGTCGTCACGGCCACACTCGGCATACGCGAACCCCGGCCGGACAGACATGTCGAAATAGACGATGGTGCTCGGGCGAACCAAATCGACCTACAGATAAATCGGTTCCAGAAAGCCGTGCGGCGAGGCCCATTAAGCGAAAGACGCAGGCGTGTTGTCAGCCAGTGGGCTCTACAAGGCATGTTCGATAGAGACAATCTGTATCAAATAAAGGGCCGGCCTGGCCGGGACGTTACCGACAAATACACCAGCTCGGTGCGCGAGTACGTCCTAGATAATAAGCCGGCACGCTCCGACGCCTACGAGACCATATTCACCGACATGCGAGCACGCTCATTCAAATACGGCCTGCCCTTGGGTGCAGGCATGCTGCGGGCACGCTGGGAGCGTCGCCACCGCGGCCACGGCCAACAGTTCTTCCCAGAGAGCTACGCTTGGGACTACCAAAACAACGCCACCCGCTTAGCGCGACTGCACAACACTGTCGGTTACGCTATCGGGAGGCCACTCAGTTTTGGCGTGGATCTTATCCGCAGGCCGTATTATTGGCTGAAGACTACGTTACAACGAGACACGGCCTAGACAGCCCCTTAACACCTTTGCTATACTAAATATAGTAAGAAAGGATTGCTAGCCATGTCCCAAACTACCCCTGTTATCGTTTACGGAGCCGAGTGGTGCGCCTTCTGCCACGTCGCCATGAAGTACTTCGACCAGAAGGGTGTGAAATACGAATACCGCGATGTCGACACCAACCAAGACTGGATTAAAGAATCCGTCCAAAAATCCGGCCAGACCGGCATCCCGGTGCTGGACTTCGGCGGCGGCAAAGTCGTCGTCGGCTTCGACCGCCCGGCCATCGACGCGGCGTTGGCCGCTTAAAACCTCCGCTCGGTAAGAAATCTAACTTCTTACGGCTCTTTGGTGCCATATAGTTACTTTAGTATCAGCTGCTAAAGGAGGTGTTATGGGAGTAGGTGAGCTGCGCACAGATGTACTACCGGACCAGGCCGAGACCGGACCAATCGGGTTCGATGTCCCGGCTTTTTTCATAGATGACGGCCTTGACCCTGGGCCCTCCGACCGTTTGCAAGCAGCCCGGGTCTATTTACTGTCATCACCAGAGGCAGCAGAACATAGCCTGCTGGCATACGACCCCTTTAACCCTACAGCAGACTCAATCTGGCACGATCTCGTGAATGACCGTTCGACACGTACCTCATACTGGTTCGATGATGCAACTATGGCAGCCATCGACCGGAACAAAGACTACCAAAAGTTACGACGCACCACAGGCGAGGATGCCCAGTTCCGGCTGCGCATGCTTCGTCTGCAACTGTTTCTGAACGAAGTCAAAACCAGGCGGCAAGTGGGTGCCACCGCCCTAGACGCCACGCAACAAGCCGCCGAAGCAGCTTAAGCCGCGGTATAATGGGTGCCAGGTTATGGCATTCGAGGATTTTTCGACCAAAGAGTCGGTAGTGGTGGTGTATACCGGCGAGGGCAAGGGCAAAACCAGTGCCTCGCTGGGGCTGTTAACGCGCGCCCTGGGCAACCGCTGGAACGTGGCGTTTATCCAATTTATAAAATACTGGGGCGTAGGCGAGCACGTGTTCATCCGCGACATCATGCCGCTTTTTAAAGACCAGCTGATGTTCTACAAGGGCGGCAAGGGGTTTTACGACGCCGGCGAGCTGTCCGCCAGCCAAATCACCCCGAAGCAGCACAAGCAGGCGGCCCAAGAAACCTATGAGGTAGCCCTGGAAGCCGCCAAATCCGGCAAGTACAACCTGGTGATTTGCGACGAAATCAACAACGCTGTCCATGACGGCCTCGTTAGCAGAGGCCAGTTGCAGGCCCTCCTGGAGGCCCACAGCCCCAAAACCAGCCTGTGCCTTACGGGTAGGGACTTTCCTGAAGATTTACTGCAGTACGTCGACATCGCCACCAACATGTCCAAAATAAAGCACCATTTCGACGACAAATTCCTGGCGAACAAAGGGATTGATTTTTAGAACATAGCAACAAGCTCGTGCTAGTATGGGTAGTCAGGAAACCCCCATGGTCCTAACCCAAGAAACACTTCCCGAAGCAGCCGGCGCGCTGCCGCCAGTCGAACCCGAACAACCACGTTTAGTGGTTTTTTATAACCCCAATTCCACTAACGCCCGTGAGCATTGGGAAGAAACCAAACAAAGGCTGGGACGACTCGCCTCACGGGCGGGCTACCTACTGGAAACCGTCGAGACCAAGCAAGACCCGGAAGAAGACCGGGAGCAGGTATATAGCAGCGTCCGAAAGGGAGATGTGATTGGCGCGGCTTCCGGCGATGGTTATCTCAATCGCCTCGCGGAAGCTTTGCAGCGTGACGACGCACCGCAGCATGTAGCCGAAGCACCGATCCTGGCTGTACCCATGGGCAACAAGAGCGACCTGGCCAACACCTTTAACCGCTTTGGGTGGTGGAATTTCTTGGGCTTAGGCTGGCGCCGCATCGCCAAGGCGCTAAAGGAGCGGCGCACGGTACCGATGTACCCGATGGTGGCAGAATTCAAGCCCGATGCCAAACCCGAGGATTCTGCCGAAGGCTTGCCGGCTAGCTTTAAAAAGCTTGTTGTGTATGTGCTGGCCTTTGGACTCACCGGTAGGGGCGCGGACACAATTAATAATCCGGCCTGGCGGAAGGAGCATCAACAGCCTGCTTCCAAAGCTTTAGGTCCCATAGCGCGAATACCAGCCGTAACTCAAGCAATACGACTGTGGCGAGAGGTTAAGATGGTGGCAACACTCATCCGCGAGAGTAAGCCCATCCAGGTTGGCGAGGGTTCGGATGCGTACCCCGATAGTCAACAGGCGCCTAGCCCCTACATCGATTACTCCATCTTTAAT
Organism: Saccharimonadales bacterium (SeqCode); assembly: GCA_035480095.1. GTDB lineage: Bacteria > Patescibacteriota > Saccharimonadia > Saccharimonadales > UBA4665 > JAJZCD01. The sequence continues at coordinate 63,174 of DATIIC010000019.1, forward strand.
GGTCCACGGGCGGCCGGCTCGATGCACAATATGATTCAGCCCTACACCAAAGAGATACTGATTTCCAAAACACGCGGCCTGGTGGGTGCCGCGGTCAATCTGCTCGCCCGCGTATCACACCTCGGTTTTGGCATCTGGCACAACGGGTCGCACACACTTAATCTCGCCCAGGACACACCCATGACGTTCGACGGCGAAGCATTCAACGCCCCGGCCGGACAGGTGAAGGTGACACACGCCGAAAAAGCCCTGAATTTCATCACCTCCAAACGCAAATATTGGGACAGGCGCGAATAGTTTAGGCCTGGCGAGAGCCTGCTATACTGGCCGGGTATGAGCAGACTGCGGCGCAGACACAAGGTTAGTTTGGTTTCGCTATTGCTGCTGATGTTTCTGCTGATTGGCCAGTGGCAGGGGTGGTTCGGGCAAGCCGCCAAGGGGGTGCTGACGAATCAGCCGGGGCTGTACAACGTTGACCACTTCGTGGACGGCGACACGATTGCGGTTAAGATGAACGGCGTATCGGAAACGATTCGGTTCATCGGCATCGACACGCCGGAAACGCACAAGCCGAATACGCCGGTGCAATGTTACGGACCGGCCGCGGCGGCCTACACCAAAAACCGCATCGGTACACAGCGCATCCGCCTAGTTTCCGACTCCTTAAGCACCAACCGCGACCGCTACAACCGCCTGCTGCGGTATGTGTACCTGCCGGACGACACCAACCTAGACCAAGAATTGGTTGCCAAGGGCTATGCCTTTGCGTATGTGTCGTTCCCGTTCACCAAGTCTGATGACTTCGCTGCCGCCCAGAAGGCCGCACGGCAAGGCAACAAAGGCCTCTGGGGCAATTGCAAGCCCTACCAGGAAGCAAGCGGCCGTTGGCAGAGCAATAACCAATAGCAGCTGGCGCTTGGTAAATTGGCACAAGCGCCATTTTATGTTATAATTCTGCTATGAACACGCTGGAAACGGTTGCGGCCTGCAACGAAGCTTACCGCACGCTGCAAACAGATGAGACACTCGCTGCCAGTGCCGCTGCGGCGTTGGCCGACCGCATCCATACCGCCGCACCCGCCTACCGGCAGGCCGCCAAGGCCATCTGTAAGGAATTAGTAGCCCTCACTGGAGATGACCCGGACTACGCGCCAGATGCCTACACCGTCGCCGTCTATGACGCCCTGGCCGACACAATCGAAGGCGATACCCAAGAAGAAGTCTCCCGCCGCGCCTTGCGCCGTTTGCTGGTCCCACCGGCCCGGCCGGAACCGGCCGCCCCAGCACCCGAATTGGAGCCAGAGGCTGCAGTGGATGTGGCGACAGAGCCAGGACCAACCGAACCCGCCGTAGAGGCCATGGCCGATGAGGCCTTGCCCGATGAGGAGATGCCAACAGAATCGCCTGATGAAGCACCCGCTAAATTGACCATTGAAGAGCAACGGCAAGCCGACTTCGAACTGTGCCGCAAAGTTGTCGCGCACGACCCGGAGGCAACGGCTTTGTTCGTGAAGCGGTATGAGCGCTCCCTCTGGAAGGAAGTAAACTGGATGACGGCCAGGATGGAGCCAGGCATCATCAGCCGGGACGACCTGTTCCAAGAAGCTGTCGTCTACGCACTTGAGGCGGCAGGGCGGTATATATCCGAAACGGCCGAGTACAGCAAATTCATGAACTTCAACTCATTCTTAACCAACTACCTGTTTCGGCACCTGGCGAGGGTAGCCATCGGCCAGTACGCTGTCCGGCTACCCGTCCACGTCCAGGAGATGCTGAACCGGATTGACGCCATCAATAGGAAGCGCCTCGCGAATGGCCAGGGCCTGATGGGCGACGAGAATTTGCGGGCGACGTTCAAGACCCCAATAGGTGGGCCGGGCCAGTTCGCCCGGATTTCAACCGGCGACATTTGGCAGGCCTACCTGCTAACCCGGTACCTGGGCTCAACCGACACCGGTTACAGCCCCGGTAAAGAAGACGCCCTCGACACCGACTACATCATGGATGAGCGAAGGGCCTTAAGCCCCATCCATGGCGAAGCAGAGCCGCCCATTGACGACCAAGTCACCGACAAACAGCTGAAAGAACTGCTAAACAAGGCGATTGCCAGCTTGCCCCATGAACGGCAGCGGGGGGTCATCCGATTGCTGTTCAACCTAGATGGTGCAGGCCCGAAAACGCTCGACGAAGTCGGTGAAGTGTATGGAGTGACCCGCGAGCGAATTAGGCAAATCCGTAAAACAGCATTGGGCTTGCTTCGCCACCCCAGCCGGTCACAGCCATTTTATGCCTACATAGGGTGGGACGACCCCTTGCCACGCCCCCGTCCAACGCAAGAAGCCGAAGAATTCGAAGAATCTACAGATTAATCCTCAAGGATAGGTGGTCGGCCAAAGAGGCGGGCAGCGGTTTCCATAGCCGGCAGAAGCGGCGACAGCAGCCACAAAAACAGTGCGCCCAGCCAGGCCAGCGGCCATCGGTTGTTACCGTGCGCACGCAGCGTGTTGGGCCACCACTGCAGGTTGGCCCACAACTGGTCGTGCTCGCTGCGCGCCCGGCGCATTTTGGCGCCCACTTTGAGGCCTTCGTGGTACGTTATTTGGTAACCCAGACGGTGCAGGTGGATGGACAGGTCCAGGTCTTCGTGGATGTCGGTGCGCTGGCAAGTGTGCGCGCGTGCCGCCCGCCACAGCTTGGCCGGCACGGCCATGTTGGTGCCGAAGAGTATGTAATGCCCCAGCAGCAAGCGGTTCTGCCGGAACACAATCTGGCCCTGAATCCAGGAAACCAAGCGCTGCAAGCGCAGGTTGTAGCACAAAACACCGCCGGTTAGTGCTTGGTTGGTATGCGCCGGCTCCGCATAAAATGCGGCAACACGTTCCAGCCAGTCCGGCGGCAGTACGGTGTCGGCGTCGATGCGGGCGATGATGTTCCCGCGCGCCGCGTCGAACCCACGGTTCCGGGCGAACACCACGCCCTGGCGCGGTTCATGCAGCAACTTCACAAACTTGTGCTTTTTGGCAATTGCCGCCGTGCGGTCAGTGGAATTGTTATCCACCACAATCACTTCGTACGGCCCGCGCGTCTGTGCGGCCACCGCGTCCAAACACCGGGCTAGATGGCGCTCCTCGTTATAAGCGGGTATGATGATACTAATGTTTACGATGTTTGACACAGGTACATTGTATGCCAACACTTAAGAAATTTTCGAAAACTGCAGGCTGGCTGTGCCTATGGCTAGCACGCTACTGGCGGGCGAATTGGCGGCACAAGGTAGTCGTTGTGGTGGTTGCGGTAGGCGTGGCGTTCGTCGGTTTTATGTATGGCGTGGCGCTCTGGTACCAACACGGCGAGCAGGGCAAGCCGGCCACGCTGGGCGTCAGTTTTATCCCCGATTACGCGCAGTCGCTGGGCGTAGACCCGGGGAAGACCATGGACGCGCTGCTGCAAGACCTGCACGTACGGCAGTTCCGGCTAGTCAGCTACTGGAAAGACATTGAACCCACCCCCGGCACCTACGACTTCAGCCAGCTGGACTGGCAGTTTGCGAAGGCCGGACAAGCACACGCGCACATCATTTTAACGGTGGGGCTGCGCCAACCGCGCTGGCCGGAATGCCACCCGCCGGACTGGGTAGATACATCAAAGCCGCTGGACACCTGGCAGCCACAACTTGAACAATTTATGGCCGCCGTGGTCAACCGCTACAAATACAGCCCGGCGCTGCAAAGCTACCAACTGGAAAACGAATACTTCCTAAAAGGGTTTGGAACGTGTACCGATTCGACGCGCAGCCGGCTGGTTAGCGAATACAATCTGGTGAAACAGCTGGACCCGGCGCACCCCATCATAGTCGGACGCAGCAATAACGACCTGGGCACGCCGGTTGGGCAGCCAACGCCCGATGAATACAGCGTGTCCATGTACCAACGAGTGTGGGACAAAACCGTCACCCACCGCTACCTGCAGTACCCGTTCCCCAGTTGGTACTACGCGTTTTTGGCGGGCATGCAGAAAATCACCAAAGGCCGCGACATGATGATAGCCGAACTCCAAGCCGAGCCGTGGCCGGCAAACGGGCAGACCATCCAGGAAAGTTCACTGGCCGAACACAACAAATCATTTAATGCCGGACGGCTGCAAACCACTGTTGATTTTGCTCGGGCAACCGGCATGAAATCCATCGACCTATGGGGTGCCGAGTACTGGTACTACCGCCTGCAAGTCTTACACGACCCGTCGGTCTGGAACACCGCCCGGGATATCTTTGGCAATTCCTAAGTGCAGTATAAGATTGCCTAAAGTGACTCACTGAGGCAACGGCCATCTTGCATCAAATCACACTTACGTGATATAAATCACAAGTCATACTTTCGGCAGCGAAAGTATTTTTGTTTGTTAGTACTGCTTTCAAAGGAGTTTTTATGCCCTACGTTACATCCCTAGAATTTGATGCTGGTCCGGCAGAATTGCTCGCCAGCAACGACTGGGAGCTGGCAGCCCACCTATTGCAGCTCGATATCGCCGCTGGAGTCCATGGGGTGCGGGGACAGATTGAGCATGCGCCATACGAGCGTATCGTCAATACGGGGGATGCGGGACTTTTCTCGCACGCACCAGCCGAGAGAGCTTGGGACGGCACCCGTGCCGCCAATAGATCCGTTTTTACGGGCGAACCAGTACAAGTGCCCGGATTCCTGGAACCGCGCCCCGTCGGCCAACTTGGCCGGGCTGCCGTGTTTAGCGATGTGACGCCTGCAGACGAGCCGCTCGACCAACCTGCCGGCAACACTGGGCTCACATTCAAACATCCCGGAATTGGACTGGAGAGCGCGGCCATGGCGCACCGGACCTGGCTACACACACAAACAATGTGCACTGAAGACAATAAAATATTCATCGATCCGCCACAATCTGAAGCAGAATTAATTGCAGGTGCCGAACAACTCTGGCCAAATGTGGTTTTGATGCCTAGGGACAGGGAGCGCCGTGCGGCTGCCCGCGTGGCCAGCGAGAAGGCAAATTTGCGGGAAGAGCAGCGCTGGTTCCCCGAGAAGTTCCCGGCAGGCTACGCACGTGTATCGGCAGATGCGTTCGACGATTGTTTTGGTGAGGAAGTGTTTTACCCGGACAAAGGCAACCGTGCGCCGCAGTCCGACACGCCTGGTGGTAAACATCCAGACTTCACGGAGCCAGAGTCGAGAACGGACGACCAGTCAAAGCTGAGCCATTTACTCACACTGCTCCGCTCGGTGCGCAAGGACGAACCCGGGATGCTAGTACCCGGTGACCTAGGCAGGGAAGCCGCATAGGCTCCGGCCGCTTACTAATACACCCGCACATGGGGCGACACGCCGGAAAGGGGCAGCACACCCGCATGCGCCACAATGTCGGGAGAAGTCGCCACCGTCCGATTAGCTAACAAAACCGCCGGCGCCACATGCATGTCCCGCAGGCCAGGCAAGCGGACGCCAAACAGCAAATCCGTTTCTTCTATGGGCGTCAGCAGGCCGGCCATGGCATTCGGCGGCCAAGCGCTGAAGAGCACGGCATTGCCGAGTGCTTGCGCCATCCCTAACTGGCTGTGCCGGTTTTCTTGCTGCAGCCGGATGAGCGGCTCACGGTTCAGGGCGACCAGGCCAACGTAGCGTTCGGCGGCAAACTCCGGCAGTGGCGGGAACGAAACCCAGTCCGGTATGTCACCGGCGCTCTGCCGAAAAACCGGCCATAGCCACAACCGCTGCAGCCGCAAATCTTTGGGCTCACGGAAACGGGTATTCACGGCATACCAGGTAGCCGCTAGCCGCTCGGTGATGGGTGCTTTTGCCATAGCTACCATATATACCGTAAAGGCCGGGGGCAGCCAGTTAGCAAACCAACAGATGTCAGGTACAATAGTAAGCACTATGGTTAAGAAAAAGGCGAATGCGCCCAAATCCATCCAAAACCGCCGTGCCCGGTTCGACTACGAACTGGGTGATTCGTTGGTGGTCGGCCTGGAACTGACCGGCGCCGAGGTAAAGAGCCTGCGCATGGGCCACGGCCAGCTGCGCGGCGCCTATGTGACCGTAAAAGACGGCGAGCTGTACCTGTTAAATGGTGCCGTGAATGGCACCCACGCCGTTCCGCTGACCGAACAAGAACAAACCCGCACCCGCAAACTGCTCGCCAAACGCCGCGAAATCGACGCCCTGGTGACCGCCAAACAGCAAGGCAAAACCATCGTGCCGCTGGAGCTGCTCACCCGCGGCCGGTTCATAAAACTACGCATCGCCGTCGGCAAGGGCAAACGGCAATATGACAAGCGGCAGACGCTAAAGAAGCGCGATGAGGACCGCCAGGCCCGCGCCGCCATGAAGCCCCGTTAATAATTCACCACGCCTAGCCGTGATATACTAGGCGCTGAAACAAACGATAACCTGCAGTACGCCCTGCGACAGAAACTGTTTAAACCAGCGTGTATACTGAAGGTTCGTGCGTAAGGGGGGTCGTTTGGAGCATATGAAACGCCTGCGTATCGCAATCATCGCGCCACCCTGGCTGAAACTACCCGTTGAAGGTTACGGCGGTCTTGAGGCCGTACTGGACAGCCTGGTACGCGAGCTGGTCAAACTAGATGTAGATGTCGAGATATTCGGGGTCGGCCGGCGCAAGTTCCACGGCGTCAAAGTCCATCCCGTTACCAAAACTGAACAGTTTGAGCACATCCTGAAGCCGATGTACGACTTCTCGCTGCCAATTCCGACCGCGCACATGCTGAACGCACTCAAACTAATCCAGGAAGATGGTACGTTTGATGTCATCCACGACCACAATTACTTCATAGGCCCGGCAATCTTATCGTACGCCGCGGGCAGCGGCAAAATCCCGCCAGCGGTACACACACTGCATGGCCCACCACTCACCACCGACCGCATGGTCGAAGACGGCGTGCCGGACAACCGCATTTTCTGGCGCTCCATGGCCGGCAAGCACCAGTGTTTCATCGTGCCGATTTCCGACGCCATGCGAGACACCATGCCCGCGGAACTGGCCGGAAACTTGCTAGACACCGTCCACAACGCCCTGGAAATCACCGACTTTCCGTATATTAACAAAGAGGGCAAGAAGAACTACTTCATAACCCTGGCGCGCTTCTGCGAGGAAAAAGGCCAGCATGTCGCCGCCCGGATTTGCGCCCGCAACAACTACCGTCTGCGGATGGCCGGCACGGTAGCGGCCATTTCCTCCACCCGAAAGCTGCTTTTGGAACTGGCCAACCCCGTCAGCCGCTACCGCAACGACCGCGATTTCCGCTACTACAGCGAGCAGGTACTGCCCTATGTGCTGCGCAACCCGCGCGTCACCTACGCCGGCAACATCAACGGCCGGCGCAAAATGAAATTCATTTCCGAGGCCAAAGCGCTGCTGTTTCCCATCGCCTGGGAAGAGCCATTTGGCATGTCGGTGATTGAAGCCCTGGCCTGCGGCACCCCAGTAGTGGCCATGAACCACGGCGCCATGCCGGAACTGATTGAGCACGGCGTCACCGGCTTTTTAGCCGACACCGAGGAAGAATTCGCCGAGTACATGAAACGAGTGGATGAAATCGACCCGGCGGCTTGCCGTAAGTCGGTCGAAGCCAAGTTCTCGGGCCGCCTGATGGCCGAACGCTACGTCGAGCGCTACTACACCGCTATCAAGCGGGCTGGCAGACAGTAGACTGCAGATTGGGTAGCCTACCCAATCTACTATCTGCTTTCTACAATCTACCAATCCAAAATGCTTATGGTACGATGGTCGTATGGATCCGCTTACCGATTGGCTTGCCGCCCCGAAACCCGACCGCCAAGCCCTGATTGCGGCCCTTAGCTCCGACCACGCCGAACACGCGCTCAACTTGGTGCGCGCGCCCGAACGGTGGGGCGTCTACGCCAGCCTGGGCCCGAACTTCCAGTACGCCATTTTCGGGCGCGATTCCATCGAAACCGCCGAAGACATCCTCGCGTTCGACCCGGACACGGTGCACGACATCATCCTCAAACTGTGCTACCTGCAAGGCACCACCAACACCACCACCGAAGAAGAACCCGGTAAAATCCACCACGAGTTCCGCGCTGTGCGCCTGAACGGCCACGACGTGCCGGAGCGCTCCATCGAAATTATCCGCCGGCTGCAGCGCCAATGGGGCGGGGAAGGCACCGACGAAATGATTTACTACGGCAGCCATGACGCCACACCGCTGTTCGTGCGGTTGGTGGGACGGTACTGCGACCGCGCCGGCAGCGGCATTTTGGACGAAACCGTTACCCGGCGCGGGGACGGCGAAACAACCGTCCGCGACTGCCTGAGGGCAGCCCTGGGTTGGCTGGAAACCAAAATTTCGGACCACTCGCTCGGCCTGTTCGTGCAGCAGCGCCTGAACCCGAACGGCATCGTCAACCAGGCCTGGAAGGATTCACCCACTTCGTACTTGCACCTTGACGGTACCTTGCCGGGCTACGACAGCCCAGTGGCATCCATCGAGCTGCAAGGTTACGCCTACGATGCGCTGCTGACCGGCATGCGGCTCCACCTGGGCAGCCCCGAAGACCGCGAGCGCTGGGGGCATTTGGCACAGCAGCTGCAGCGGCAGACCGTCCAGCTGCTGTGGATGGAGGATGCACAGTACTTCGCCCAGGCGCTAGATTTTACCAACCCGGCCGAACCCCGGCAAATTGCCACCATCACTTCAAACCCGGGAGCACTATTAGACAGCGGCCTGTTGCACGATTTGCCCGGCAGTGATGCCAGACGCTTTTCGGAAGCGATTATGCACACCGTGATGGGCCCGGAACTGCTGACCACCATCGGCGTACGCTGCCGCGCCGTCAAGCATTGGGATTTGCAGGCCTTCATCGACTACCACGGCCCCAATACCGTCTGGCCGAAGGAAACCTACGACATCGCCAAGGGTCTGCGCCGGGCAGGGCTGCACCATGAAGCCGGGGATCTCGAAGACCGCCTGATGGCAGGCTTAAAGGAAGCTGGCGAGTTTGCCGAATTTTTCTATGTCAGCCGCAGCGGCAAAGTCTGGTACGACACCGCTGAAGCCATGGGGCACTTCAGCGCCCAATCGCAGGGCCACGACATACCCGTACCCGAACCGGCCCAGGCCTGGACCATCGCCGCGGCACTAGCCATTAGTCGGCGGCGTGCCTAGGAATGTAGCGGCGCTGCGCCGTGGCACGCGCAAACATATGTTCAAAGATGCGGGCACCGTTTAGGCGGTCAGTAATGGTGCTGGGGTGCGTGGCGCCCCGCAGGATGGAGATGTTTTCTTCTGGCACGCCAGCCGCCAGCAGGCCATCTTTGGTCGGACCGGCTAGGACCATGGCGTCATTTTCAGCCAGTACCGCACTGACGTCAAACACCGCCTCTTTGCAGAATTGTTGCAGGCGCTCTCGGTTATCCGTCCAGAAAATTGCCGTCGACACCATCCGCCAGGATTCGCGGGGCGCAAACAGGAACCGGCCTCCCATCGACCGCACCACACTGCCCAGTACCTTCAGGTCGCTTGGCCGAAAGGCGCCCTTTGAAGTCGCTGCCTCCACTGCCGCCCGTCCGGCTAGCTGCACCGTGTTCCGCGGCTGGCTTTCTGGTGCAATGCCCAGCGGGGTGACAAGTGTTACGCCCTTCAACCGTCTTCCCACTCGTTCGTCCTCCTGCAGCGTAAGGCCCGCAGCCAAAATCGCCGTCGAACCGATGGAATGCCCCAACACCGCCAGCTCACCGCGTTCGATGTCAACTTCGCCGGCCGCGTAAATCATCACTTCGTTGAAGCGGCGCATGCGCTCCGCCGCGGTGTAGTCCCGTGCTTTCTTGGGCTCATCGTACGTGATGAACCGCACCGCCACCCCGTTTTCCTGGGCGGCAGCCAAGAAGCCTTCGATAAACGGTTCAACCGTACCCCGCGACTTGAATGCACCGTTGCACATCACAATCGTCCAGGGGTCTTGGCCTTCCGGCACTGCTTCGCCCCAAGGTGCGTTTTCGTACGTCCGCACCATGATGGGGCTAACCAGCCCCCGAGCAGGGACAATCACATGTTCAGTCGGTTCAAACCGTGGGGCAGGGTTTTCGGCAAGCAGTTCCATATCTAGCAGAATATTATACCACTTATGTCAATACCTGTCTCTGGTGGCCACCTGTTGCCTCTCTGTTGTGTTTTCGGTATAATTCTCCCAGCTTACAACCGTTCTCTGGCGAAGGGAAAAGAGCAGCCAGACAAAATGTGAACCATTTTGCCTGCGCGTTGAGAAAAACCGTAGGTTTGTCTCAAGGTTGGCGTTCCGGGGTAGCGCAGCGGTAGCGCAGTTGACTGTTAATCAATTGGTCGCGGGTTCGAATCCCGCCCCCGGAGCCATTGTGAAGAAGCGGACGTTAAAGCGTCCGTTTTCTCTTTAGAAGAGGCATTTTGGTTAGTTCTAACCTTCCTTAGACTCCGCGCGATAGCGGGGTATTTTTCTTTTATAGGGACGAACCAGGGGTAAAGCTCTATATGCACCCTTTGGTCGCGCAGCGTCAGGCTACCACCAAGCGCGGTGAACACATCGCGTCGCTCTGTATCTGTTCCGTTATTAAAAATGTACCTCGCGTTAGTGGCAAAATCAAAGACACGCTCGGTTAGTTCTAACCATTTGTCTGCGCGACGCTCCGTATCGTGCAACGCTTCCTTTAATCGCTCCAGCTCACCAGCCAACCGCTCACGCTGCTCCACATATTCCTTGTCATCGATTAGCTCACGCAGGCGTAGGCCAGTCAGAACGTCGAGTTCGTGCTGCTTTTTAAGCACCGCGCTGGACTGGGTTTGTTGCACAACCTCCCGCTGCTCGGTTTCTTGGTCGTGGCTAGCTCGCAACACATCCAATGCCCAATCCCGAAACTCGGGTTCGATGGTCAGGGAAGCCAGTATGTTGTCTATCTGCTCTGTGATTTGCGCTTGGGTTAGCGACCGCTGACTACAAGGTTTCTTGTGGGTACAGTGGTAATAGGTGTACTCACGGGACAGTCCCGTACGTTTGATGGCCTTTGTCTTTGTTTCGGCGGTGATTGCACAACCACACTCGCCGCACTGGAACGGGCCACGATACAGGAAGTCATGCGTTTTGGGTCGTGGTCGGCCTTTTCGCCCAAGCAAAACCTGTACGCGGTCAAATTCCTCTAGGGTAATCATGGGTTCATGACTGCCTTTATACAGCTCACCATTATGACGAACGTAGCCTGCATAAAAAGGGTCTGTAAACGCCCTGTACAGTGTTGAACGCGACACGGGGCAATCGCCAGTTTTGCGCGTCCTACGAAGCCTGTAGCCCCAGTCGTTATTAAGCACGTCCAGCACGTCGGGGACGCTACAGTTTCCAGTGAGCATAAGCCGCCATGCACGCTGTATTAGCGACCACCTGTCGGGGTCATTGATGATTATTTTAGTGCCCTTCATGCGCTCCGGCGTATTCAGATAACCCGTGGGTGCCCAGCCCGGTTTCCAGCCCATACTAAGCTTCTTTTCGTTACCGCGCTTTACATCCTTGCTAAGCTTGGCCGAAAAGTACTGTGACTGTGACATGGTGAGCTGTAGCATCATCATGCCCTCGGGCGAGTTATCGAACGCGTAGGAGCCGAATTTGAGGTCACGGATAGCGCCAGTACGCACGCGATAGGTAACACCCGAAGCGTCAATTTCGTTACGCGAAAGGCGGTCGGGGTGCCATGCAATTATGCCGTGCGCCTCACCGGCATCGATGCGCCGCAGCATATCGGCAAAAATAGGGCGATTGTCCGGCTTAAAGGCGCTGGCCGCTTCGGGCGGCAGCTCGATAATCTCCAGGTCGGGGAACAGCTCCCGCGCCTTGTCACGCTGGCTCTGTAGCGACAACGCCTGCCGTTCTTCGGCTTCGGTAGATTTACGGGTGTACAGGAAGTATTTCATGATTTCTCCAATCAAAAAGGGCGACTCGCTGTTCACACAGTCAGCAGCGAAAAGCCGCCTTCCGATACGAGCCGCCCTTAATGAGCGGAATAGAAAAGACTCTTCGCGTTTTTACTGACTATGTGAACGTTAATATTATACCATCAATCAGCTTCGGCTCGAAGTAGGGAGCGCACCAGAAGAACTAGGCTAGTGGCCTTTTTGGCAGCCTCATCACGGCTTAGTACAACGCCCGTCTTTTTGCTGTACAGCGCAACAAATTCGTCTAGCTGTGTGTCCGTAAAGTTCATGGGGTATCCCTATAGTTATAGGAACTATAGATACCTACAGGTATCACCATATGTTTCCTAATAGGGAATATATGGCGGTCTCTTTGGTTACCTATGTAGGTATCTCTATATCTATAGTTACTATAGTGGTTAGCTGCCACTGTTTCTCTGCCATTCCTTTAGCGCAGCAATAGCAGCATCGTACATTTCTTGCCAAAGGTCGGTACGGGTGTCGAACTCTACGTCCGCGTAGTACCTGCCGAACTTTAGGTGCCTGGGCGGCTGCATCCACCAGTTGTCGTTCTTCTTTGACATTCGCATCGTCATCCCGGTGATGTACATGCCCAGGCTGGGGGACTCCACTTTTAGGCTGTATACGCCGTTTACCTCGTTCAGAACGTACGCTTCGACACCATACTTACTAAAGCCCACGGGATACCCCCAGAATCTCTTCACGCAGCTCGTTTTGAGCTATCTCCACGGCCTGTAGAACCTGCACAACCGCAACTGGGTCGTGTAGGTCGTGACATACGCCACTAGTTTGTTCGTGCAAGCGCCTATGTTGCAGTGCGCTAAGTAGTGAATGTACCGATTCAAAATACTCGGAACGTTTCCATTGCTTGCCAGTCCGCCTTTGCAGCAGCCACCCGGTCTTGGTGGTTTTCGCTCGGTATTCGCCAAAAAATAAAACCATGTTTACTCCTAAATACTAAAAATCCCCCGCTCACTAGCGCGTGAAGCAGGGGGTTCCAAGGCGCTAGTGAATCGTGAGCTTAGCTCACACGAACGACTATAGCCATAGGCAACGAGCGGTACCGCTTACCGTAGCGATAAACTTAAATTCACGGCTTGTGTGACTTCTTGTATGCAGCGATAATTTTGCGAATATTTGATTCGTCGTACAGGCGGTCGAACTTTGCGCCAATCTCTTCGCGAATCTGTGGCGACTTCAGACCCTTGTTGTGCAGCCTGATGATTTCGTGACGAATGGCAGCACTATCCGACCTACTAACCCGTGCGCCAGGCTTAAAAAGCTTCGCTGGTTGGTACTCTTCTGCGCCCAGGACTGGGTGTGTGGCAAGCTGCTTTAAGTTGCGGTCGTACTCTTTATCGATGAACGCCTTTAGCTCGGTAGCTGATGTGTTTGGCGCTGCTAGTATCTGCAAATAGCCGTGGGCATCGCTTGTCTTTGCCGGCACCTCCTCTGGTAATACCGTGTCTTTGTAGTACCACGCTGGGTCTTTGTGCGGGCCCCGTACGCCGTGCGCGTGGCTGATGTACTCAATGGGCGATTTGATTTGTTCAAGCAGCTTAGTATCCAACGCATCGGGGTGCAAGATGTGGTAGTAGTATGCCTGCACACATTCCCACGGTATTTTGTAGCGCTTCATTAAACGGAATACTCCCTGGTCTATAGGCTCATAACCCCAGTCGTGGCGAAACCGCTCCGTCTGCCTTTGCACGGCCGGGTCATCTATGAACGTTTTGAAAAGTCTCCACCGTCTTTCAAGCCAGACTGGTACATTTGGGGCGCTACCCATTGCATACATCATAACATCGGTGGCAGTTGTTTGGCAGCCCTGTAAATGGTATAAAACCTATAAGCTCTTTGAGCTATGACCTAAAGCCACGCGCAAGCGAAGGTATGGTCGCCAAAACCACATAGAAGAATTTAAGCTCGTCGTCAGAGCCCTCTTCTATGTGGTGCAGCCCGAAAGGGTTGTAGGCGTCCGCAAGGGCGTCGCTGGCGGCGGGCTTTTTGTTTGCCGCAAAACCAACCACAACACCGGAGGCAACAGGCATGGGCTTATTCACTAAACCGACATTCACACCAGACGTAGCCGCAGGCGATACCATGCGCATTGCGGCGCAGGATTACGCCTGGCTAAACAACGAGCTGCGACCCTACACCAAACTCGAACGGCCATCACTCATGCCCGGACAGCTCGAATACCTAAAGGTGATTTGTGCCATTCTGCTCAAACAGGCTACGGTTGCACTGGGCGAAGCTGGGGATACCTACTTCGATGATTACATGACCACCATTCTGAACCGTATGCAGGACGTCCCGGATGCGGAGCTAATCGTACAGGTGCTGCAAACACAGGAGCTGTACGACGACGTTGGCTACTTAATGGGGCTGCCGATGGACGAACTTATAGCGGTGGCGACCAAGCGCGTGGCAAAGGCACTACCATATAGCCTGTCTGCCAAGGAGCGCGATATATTGGTGGACTTCATGGTTGTTCGACTGCCTAAGCTCACAGAGGGTATACAGAAGCACAATTTCGAGCTGTAGCTTCCGTACAAGCATTGCGGGTATATCACCGACGGTGTTTGTCTGTTATATTCTGACATCCATTTCTGGCCCTATGCCGCGCCAGCGTAACCAGGCCTTATACTAGAGTTATGCCATCAGACTACTGGGAGTTAAATTACAAGGAGCTCAACAAAGACACGGTAAAGATATGCTACCTATGTGGCAGAGAGCTATCTGGGGAGGTCAGCCCTGACCACGTTATACCCACCGGACTATTCGCCAAAGGCTCCCCGAAACGACCCCAGCTTGCCGTGCACCACGGTTGCAACAACAGCAAGTCGTTCGAGGATGAGAAGTTTATCCGACAAATTCAGGTCATGGGCTCACTGAATCCCGATGCCGAAGCCGAAGCAATAAAGCTGTTACACAAAGCCCAAGCCCAAAAGCCAAACGCTTACATAATAGGCAAGTCCCACCTACTTCGCGACTACAAGAAAGCTGTGGGCCTGCTGGATAAGACCTCGTGGGGCATGCAGCTTGTGGTGGACGGTGATGTAAAGTCCGCTCTGCACTTTGGCAAGGAAAACGCCGAGCTGGTTGCCGCGTACATGAAACGACTGTGCAGGGGGCTGTACATAAGGAATGTACCTGACGCGACCCCCGCAATACCCCGCCTTAGGGGTGTACAGTATGCCGCAGCAAAACTCGCAGGCAATCTGGAAGAATTCACCACGCCTGTAAACACCCTTATGCAACAGTGTGGCTATGTCCAGCAGTGGGGCAACCGCGTGCGCTACGCAGGGAACTTCCTATCATCAGATATCAGCAAAGGCTTCGTGTTCGTTGAGTTTTATGGCGAGGTCGGCTATCTGGCTATGTTCGAGTAATACCGTTAGAATTGCGCTATGAGCACACGAAAAAATTCCAACTTACAGGGCCGTGACGCCGAAGAAAACGTTCTCGAATATTTGCAAAGCTTCCTAAATCAGTTGGGGTTCACTGGACTAAAGAAGCGAAAGCAGTCCAGCGGAAGCCAGCAGGGGAAAGATATCCAGATGGCTTGGGTTTCCAGCGGGAACAAGTACAACTGGCACTTTGAAGTAAAATCCCAACGCTCCGAGGAAATTCTAAAAAAGGACATCCTAGAAAAACTCGATGACACAAAACGCTCCGGCCACGAAATAGACTGCTGGTGCCTGGTTGCACTCCACCGCAATCCAAAAAATGAACTGGATGACGCCATACAGGATTGGAACGCGCGAAAGCAATTTCCCTTTAAGATAGTTGTGTGGTCTCCCGAAACGTATCTTCCCGAGCAAATCCGCGCTATCGACCAAGCCGTTTACGGGAAGATATACGGCGACACAGAACCCCCGGCCCCGAATTATGACCTTGGGGTTTTCAAAAACGACGTCAATACACTAAGTCAGGAAGGCCGCCGTGCTCGTGAGCTTTACCCTAAAGACATCGCGAACAGCCTTTTGGACAGCCGTGATGATGCATCCGGCATGCTGGGTGTACTGGACAGGGTATACGGATTTGGGCGTGAGCATAAAGACTTTACTATCGAGAACGTTCAGCACACCTCGACTGGGACATCTGCATCAATCATGCCTCGCGAAGGCAGACAGGTTACGATTACCGGAACCTTTAAGCTAGACCCCGCCAAGCAGAAAGAATACAACGAATTCCTTAAGCTGGAACGCTCCGCGATTGAGCTCGAGCCACAGGAGATAGAGAGCATTGAAGCTCTTGTCGGCACAACCAGCATCCTGCCAAAAGACGGGGGTAATAAACTTATAATCTCACGCCCTCCGCCAGAGTTTCCGGTGTTCTCCCTATACAGCAAAAAGCGTAATTACTTGGCGCTCAAGCGCCTAGATTTGCCTTACAAGGAAGTGCGGGACGGCGCACTTGTATTTGACAACTTTGGCAGCGGCGACCCTACATGGGTATCCCTCGTAATAGAGAAAGACGGCCTATCCTTCAAAAATGTTCACGCTAACCGGGAAAGCCCTGACTACGAAATCGAGCTCGAGCTTAGCACGCTAGATTTCTGGGAAGATACGGTTACGAATCAAGCCATTACCGTAGAAGACGTATCTACCCACAAGAAGATACTCGAGGGCGTCTTTATGCCCACGAACATTGATGTGGGCGACACCATGGATGCTATACACGACTTCAGACTAATCCTAAAGAAGCTGCGCGACATACGCGACTTTTGCGGACAAAAGCTGCCCGTACCTAGGCAGCTAACGAGGGAGGAATACGATACAGTAATCCGCATTCATCGCGCTATAACAGAGAAGGAAGTGAAGGTCAGGCTAAATGGCTCGAGTTTTGTTGTTCCAAGCTCCAAAGCCGTTGACGACATACCGGAAGGGCTACAAAGCGAATATTACACAGTGCTCGACCCATACATGGAGGACCTGTTCGGTATACCCATAGACCTTGGCAAGGTGTTAATGGAACACCACAATATGCGTATCGAGAAGAAGGCCCAAAAGGCTGGCGTACGGGTAACCATGTCCGCAGAGGACGATAGTTCATACAGCATTTTTAAGTTTGGGGATGCCATACCCGAAGGTGCTTAGGCCAGTGTTATCATGTGCACATGAACCATCAGCACTCCCAGCTAATAAGTAAGTTCGTAAGCTCCCAAAGCATGCTGGCAATAATGACGCTAGTTCAGGCGATGACTGCCGCCGAAGTGTCTTCCACAGCTTTTATAAACACGGGGCAGAAATTGAAAACCGACCCGCCCGGAGCCGTCATGGAGCTCCTCGCCCATGCTCGTTTCTTTAGCGAGTCCTGCGGATGGTTTGCTCTAGCCGCGCGCCGCCTAAGGCACGACACTACGGACGGCATCGGTCAGTTACTAACAGACAACAAGCAACTTATAGACAATCTGTACGGCGTACGGGTTGCCGTAAACCACCATTACAACGAAGACCTGGCCGACGAATACCGAAAAAATAACTACACGCCCGGCAGGCACCTAGACAAGTTTGCATTCAAGTTTCGCCCCAAGCTCGATGACATGAGTTTTCAGATTGGCACCCTCGAGGTTAGCATCGCGGCCCAACTGGCTGCGATGCAAAAGATAGAGAAAGCTTTACTAGAGCTTTAGGCTTGCACAGTCGCAGCCCTAACGCCCAGTACTACGACAAATCGGGGCTAAAATAAGCAGCAGCCTCTGTTTTTATTTTAGACCTGGTGGAGTCCTAAGTTACAACTTACTCATATCTTTGTTATGATTGTGCCAATGAGTAGAACAAATCCTGTTATTGCCTATTACCACACCTTTGAATCGAAGCTTGGCTACAGATGGCTTCAAGGTATTAAGCATTTTGGCTACTATCCCGAGGGGCAGGAAAGCCTACCCAAGAGAGAAGCGCAGCTGCTTATGAATGACCAGCTTGCAAAAAAGCTGGACTTACCAAAAGGTGCGGTCGTGCTTGACGCAGGATGCGGTGAAGGCGGTGTTGCGCTGTACTTAACCAAGAAATATCACCTTCGGGTTCAAGGTATTGATTTGCTCGACTTTAACGTAGAGCAAGCGCGCACAGGCGCAATTACGGCTGGCGTTGACCCAAACCTATTCCAGGAAGGTTCTTACATGAAGTTACCTTACGCAGATAACACATTCGACGGCCTATACACCATGGAGACACTTGTACATGCGCCAGACTACAGGGTTGCTATGCGGGAGTTCCACCGTGTTCTGAAGCCCGGGGGCAAGTTGGTATTGTTTGAATACACCATTACTCCACCTTCAGAAACAGCAAACAAAGAGGGCTTGGCCGCTATACGCAAAGTAAATGAATACGCCTCAATGCCCGCCTTCAACGAATTTGAGCATGGCACCTTTGAAGATAAGCTTACAAAAGCTGGTTTTAAACACGTTAAAGAGCTAGACATAACCGACCGAATGCGGCCGATGCTTGCTTATTTTGCGCGAAAGGCACGGATACCGTATTCAATTATTAAGGCCCTGGGGCTCCGAAAGCACTTTGCTAACGCAATGTCGGCAGTAGAGTTTCAAAAACACCCCGACCTATGGAAGTATGTGACCGTTACTGCCATTAGCGAAAAATAGGGTGATACGCTGGTAAACTTGGGCCTACCGCAGTTCTAACATCCGTCACTACGGAGAGCCAAAATAAGGCCACCTCGAAAGAGGTGGTTTTATTTTGGCTCTGAGCCGAGAGTCGAGCACGCGACCGTCCTGGCGAAGCCAGGGCAAGGTCGCGGGTTCGTTCGTTAGTCACAGGCCCCTGCAAAGCGGGCGCCTGGATTAACGTTGTCTGACAAGCGCCACGCGCAGGAGCTTGCTCCGAGCATGGCGTGAAGGCAGTAGCGAAGCGTCCATCCCGACCATGCACCGGACAGTAACTGGCCGTTTAACGGTTATCGCTTAAGGCCAAGGGGTATAATTGAAACCATACAAGGAGGGTTTGCTATGTCGGATGTTCCCACGGTTACCTTACGGGGCGGGCTAAAAATGCCGCTGCTTGGCTTTGGCGTGTTTCAGATTACGGATTTGGAGCAGTGCGAGCAAGCCGTTTATGATGCGCTGATGGCAGGCTACCGTTCGCTAGACACGGCAGCCTCGTACATGAACGAGGAAGCGGTCGGGCGGGCAATTAAGCGCAGCGGCATCCCGCGGGATGAATTATTTATTACCAGCAAGCTGTGGGTGCAAGACGCGAACTATGACGACGCCAAGCAGGCGTACCAGACATCGCTAAGTAAATTGCAGCTTGATTACCTCGACCTGTACCTCATCCACCAGCCTTACAACGACCTGTACGGTGCCTGGCGCGCATTGCAAGAACTGTACGAAGCCGGAAAGGTGAAGGCCATCGGCGTTTCCAACCTCACCAGCGACCGGCTGGTCGATTTAATCCTAAACAACCGGATTGCCCCGATGGTGAACCAGATAGAAATCCACCCGTTCAATCAACAGGTCGAAGCCATAAAGGTAATGGCCGAATACGGTGTGCAGCCCGAGGGTTGGGCGCCGTTCGCTGAGGGCAGGCAAAACCTATTCACCAACGAAGTCCTGGCCGAGATTGCAGGGCGACACGGCAAAACTGTCGGACAGGTTGTGCTGCGCTGGAACCTACAGCGCGGGGTAGTGGCAATTCCAAAATCTACCCACAAAGAGCGCATCCTGGAAAACTTCGACATCTTCGATTTCGAGCTGACCGGCGAAGACATGAAAAAGATTAGCAGTCTGGACGAACACAAAGGCCTGTTCGTAAACCACGACGACCCGGAGTTTGTGAAACGGCTCTGGGAGCGCAAAATCCACGACTAATGGGGCTTGCCCTGCGGTCACGCTGACATGCCCAGGCAGCCCCGTGGCATCCTTCACTGTTTTATAAACTATCCTCTGCTACTGTGAACCGGTAGCCTGAGAGGAGGTTCCCTATGTTTGCACTGACCATTATCGGGGTTACCCTTAGTGCCATTTGGGCCGTAGTTATAGTGGTGCTTTGGATACTCATTGCTTTCTTGCCAGCCACGATAGCCAAGAATAAAGGCTATAGCTTCCTAGGCTGGTTCATACTGAGCCTCTTTTTCTGGTGGATTACATTGTTCATTACACTATTCATACCAGACCGCAGCCAGAACTGATTGGGGTAATCAATGGGGCGCCCCTAGTAACTGCACTCCGGGTATGCCTGCTGGCGAAAACGTAGAAAAACGCCAAGCCTTTGGCCCGGCGTTTTTCTTTACTCATGGGATAGGCTCAAATCAGATGGCTTCAAGCGATGTCTCGAAAGCACCGAGCAGCGGCGAAGGCGCCGGGATTTCGGGCATGTCGTCTACTACCGCCCGGTTGCGAAGCAGGGCCAGCTCCACTATTTGCAGAATCATCGGTTCGTACTGTAGGCCTGCATTTAGCAGGCAGGTCTTGGGGAAGTTGCCGTAGCCTTCCACTAGGCTCGGCAACAGGTTGGCCTCCAAAAAATGCGGCACGCCGGCGGCGTCCAAGCGGATGTCAATCCGCCCGTAATCTCTGGCGCCCAGGGCGCAAAAAACATCCATCGCCAGTGTGTTAATGCTGGCTTTTAGAAGCCTATCAGTTACCGCAAAGTGCCATTCGGCATCGGCCGATTTTATTTGGGCGCTCAAAAAACGCTCACCAGCGTCGTTTTCCGGGGCAACCAGTTCTAGCGGCATCACCTGGTACTCATCCGCCGCGGCATGCCTTAGGATACCCACGCTAAACTCACGGCCTGGCAGGTATTCTTCGATGAGCGCGTCGGAACCAAACCTGTCCGCGATTGCACGAACTTTCGACTGCAGCTGCGTGAACGTATGGACCAGCGAATCAGTGTCAACGCCTAAGCCACCGCCTCTGTTGGATGGCTTTACAAACAGTGGATAGGCCAGCAATATGTCATCTTGGCTAAGTGGCTCACCAGCCCTAGTGATATAAAACCGGGCGGTCTTCAGGCCAGCCTGCAGCACACGCTGTTTGGCAAGCTCTTTATTGAGTTCCAGCCCGTGCGCCCGGTAGTCAGAACCCGTACACACGATGCCCGCATCGTCCAGATATTCGTTCAGCCAGATTTTACTAGGGTCGTGGAGACCAAGCCCCGGATTGGTCGGCAAAAACTTCATGCCCAAAAAGACCACGTCCGGACGACGCGCTACTAGCGCGTCGAGGTCGGCGAGGTCGTTTACGATGGTGACTTGGGCCCGAACATAGCGCCTAGCCAATACGGCTTGTACCGCCGCGGCAGACGCTTGCCCCAAAGAACTCAGGCCACGTTTCGTAGAGGTGACGATTTCTATATGCTGATTGATTTTTGCCATAGTAAAGCCACCGCTTTAAGCAGACCGCAAGCGGACTGATTGTATGCAGACTACCGAAGGAGTCTGGTTAGTAGGAACGACGGAAACCACCGCCACCAGAGCGGCGTGAATCACCACCGGAACGGCGGTCTTCCTGCGGACGGGCTTCGTTGACCATGATGGAACGGCCGCTGACTTCTTTGCCGTTCAGGGCAGCCATTGCAGCCTTGGCTTGGTTGTCGTCCGACATTTCCACAAAGCCGAAGCCCTTGGACTGGCCACTGTCACGGTCCTTGATGACCGCAGCACTGGTAACCGTACCGTGCTCTGCGAACAAAGCTTCAAGTTCTTGTTCGGTAACGCTGTAGGCGAGACCGCCGACGTAGAGTTTCATTGCCATAATTTGTAATCCTTTTTTTAACTGATATCACACTCGCTTAATATGTTCTGACCGGTGGTGCAATCAATCTTGGAAGACGGAATATAACAACGGAGAGGCTATAGTAACCACTTGCTTGAGCTTAAGTATATCACAGAAAAGATGCTTTGTCTTTGCCGGCTTGAAGACACACGCGTGACAACGCACAGGATAGGCCACAAATCGTAAGACCCTCCGAGGAGTTTAGCCTCGCCAGAGTTACTGCTTTTGCTCAATGCTATACTCTGTGATATAATTAATACTGACTAGATATAGCTGCAGACGTTTTAGAAAGAGATGTTCTAGCAATTTACAAGTTCAATACGTTCTAAGGAAGCAGCTAACTGATGCTACAACGGTCAGATTCCTCGAGCAGACAACAAGGAGTCACATACTAATGGCAACTAAACTTTTTGTGGCAGGACTTTCCTACGCCCTTACCGATGACGCGCTGCGCGCCCTGTTCGCTGAATACGGCACCGTCGACTCAGCCCAAATTATTACCGACCGCGACACCAACCGCAGCAAAGGCTTTGGCTTCGTAGAATTCGCTGATGACGCCGCCGCACAGGCAGCTATCGCCGGGCTGAACGGCAAAGACATGGACGGCCGCCCGCTGACTGTCAACATCGCCAAACCGCGCGAAGACCGCCCGCAGCGTTCGTTTAACGGCGGCGGCAACCGTGGCAATGGTGGTGGCTGGAACAACGACCGCCAGGGTAGCATCGGCAACAACTTCCGCCGCAGCCACCGGTAATAAACCAGGCACCGGAACACTTTACAGCAACTTAGGGAGGGCTCCATGCAAGACAATTCGCTTCCGCAGCAAACCCAAACCTTGGCGCAAAAGCGGTTCTACGCGTCGGAGCAATGCGCTACGGCACGCAGGGCCTTGGAGCGCATGGTCGAAGACCAGCACTACGACACGGACTCCCTGTACTACCGGCAGAATGCACTTGATTTCATCGAGCGCCATTTGCACTACATGAGCACCCATCTGATTGTGAACGTCGAGGGATACATCTCGAACCTAAAACTCATGACCCGGAAGCGAACGTAGCAGTCGCCAACCCCTGATAGTCGCGAAGTACGTCAGCTATGGCGAGCCGAGATGTGCAGACTATCATTTGCGCCGTCTTAAGGCCACTTTCGATGGAAGGCTCCGTGTGGTACGGGATTGCAGCAAAAGACTTCGCCGCATACGTACAACATCGCAAAACCGGCGCAAACCAGTGAGCGGCCTAGTTCTGGCCTTTTATTCCCGCGGAGAGCTAGGTGGTTATCCCAAAAGATTGTCCTGAAACAATAACAAATTACGGCGACCGGTGGTTGTCGCCGTAATGCTGCTATAAAGAATCCTACGGTTTAGCTAGTAGAAGTAAACCGACGAGATTGCATCGTTCATATCACACGGGAAGACTTGACTGCATGTGTTGTAGGACGCTCCAGGGCTTACATATACCCTATTTCCTATTAGGCTATTTGCGCTATTTGAAAGACATCCAGAATGCCTATAAAACTCTACCGCAGTAGGCATGCGGTTATACATCGAGCTGATGATGTCATTCCAGTTTGCGCTCATGTTCCAACAGCTACCACTCCAGCTACCGCCCCAACTGAAGCGTGCGCCGCTGGCGCCCGAGTCTACCCAAACGCATAGGTTGCCCGGGCCACAATCGCTGAATGCCGCGCTGGCCTGTGCCGTAAAGCCCACAATCGGCGCCATCAAGACGCCTGCAAACAATAATACAAACCGGGCCATGCCCCTTCGCAGGCTTACCCTAAATGTTGCTAGTTTTGCCCTTGCACTCATAACTCTCTCCTTTAGTTATATGTACCGGTGTCTTACTGAGCGTTCAGTAAGCCCACCTATTGATTAACTATACTGTTTGTGTTTGGCAATACAATGCTAGCATCTACATGCTTCAGCTCGTGAAGCATAGCGTAGCAAAGACAGACAACGGCGACGGATTAGTTGTAAATAATACGCAAAATGTCCTGGATTACACTGGCGCAAGCCACCCGCCACCACAATTGCAGTAGGGCGTATACTTTAGACAAAGGAGGGTTCGCTCATGCAAAAAATTACACCGAATTTATGGTTCAATGGCAATGCTAAGCAAGCAGTGGATTTTTACGTTTCTGTTTTCAAAAATAGCAGCATAGTTTCAACCGAAAACTACCCAGCGAGCACCGAAGAAGGTTTAGCTGATTTTCAGAAAGACCTGGCGGGGAAAGTGCTGGCCATAGAATTTGAGCTGGACGGAGTCCGTTTCACAGCCATCAACGCCGGGCCGGAATTTACGTTCAGCGAAGCCGTGTCGTTTGCGGTTGCATGCGCCGACCAAGCGGAAATCGACTATTTTTGGGAAAAGCTTTCGCGCGTGCCGGAAGCCGAGCAATGCGGCTGGTGCAAAGACCAGTATGGGCTAAGCTGGCAAGTGGTGCCCGCCAATATGGCAGAGCTCATGCAGAAACCAAACGCCTTTAAAACACTGATGCAGCAAAAGAAGATTGTGATTGCCGAGTACTAGTCCCGGCTTGTATTGGCGCAACGGATTCGTAAAAAGCACCTTACGTTTTTGCTATACTAACAGTATGCAGAAGATAGCTACGCGAGTATTCATTTGTGCCTCAGTCACCTTTGGCATCATAGGAATACTGCTGGTGCTGACGGCCCCCGGCCCAGACAAGCCCGACACCACCTTAAGTGAGACGCTCATACGGCTCCTGTTCATAAACGTGTTCATCATCCTGCCTTCGTTTGCACTAAGCGTTGCCGCTAAATACCTAAACGGCAAACTGTAACAATACTCACTGACAACTGCCTGGGCTCGCAGTAATAATGCGCCTATAAACTAGGAGGGGGCTACCATGCATCGTGTCAGTTCTTCCGCCCGACAATGGTGTCGGCGCGGCTTATTTGTTATGGCTGCGATTGGGCTTTTGTTCTTTGCGTTCCCCAAACCAGCGTTTGCCGCCACCTACCCAATGGTAGCGAAATACGTTGAGGCAACCCATTTAAAGCTGGACTGGGACGGCAATCCGAATGACGGCTGTGAGCACGCCGTGATGTGCGACCCGAATGACTCTTTGTCTTATGTGCTGGACATTAACACCGGGGAACAACGGGATGTCCTGCATTTTTATGACATGGGGTATAACATTGGCATTGTCGACTGGTCCAGCCCGCTAGAGGTTGGCCACACCTACCACGTGCAGATGCACGGGCAAGGGGACTACCACGTTTCGCAGGATTTTGTCTATGCGCCTTCCACCCCAACCAATGTCGCTGACGGCGTAGTGCTGGCAAACCCGATAAATGTTTCGGCCAGCGCCACCAATCCGGTCTTAAGCCTCTTCAACCCCGAGCTGCCAGCGCTTGACCAGAACTGCCTGCTGAATGGTGCCGATGATATATCGGTAGATGTCTATGTGAACGGTGTGAACCGGCAGACCTTCAGCGGGAACTGTACCTACGGTGTAACCGGCCCGGGCGTCCTGGACGTATCCACTAGCGCGCTGTTTGGCAGCGGCAACTACAACATCGTGGTGCATTCGGCCTCGACCGGCAACACCTGGCACTCGAATGACTACGGCTACACCGCGCCGCCACCGTTTGGCGTGTCAAACTTTACGTTCGACCACAGCACCAGGCAGTATTCGTTCAATTACGTAGGCTACACCGGCGGTGATATTACCGGAGAGAGCGTAGCCATCCACGCCGATGGCGAAAGCTGGGGGTACAACCACGAACCGGCAACCTGTACGGGCGGCTCATCGGGGTCAGGCACCTGTACCGGGACGCTAAACCTCAGCCAGGGAACATTTTCCTGCGCCACTACTCTCTATGTGCAGATTTACGGCTACCACGTAGGCAATGCGGTCACTGGCCTGGCCGACCCCGACCCGGCCTGCATTCCGCAGCCTATCCATGTCGACAGCACCGAATGGATTAACCCTACCACGTTCCGCATCCACTACTCAAACAATCAGCACCCGGGCGACCCGATAGGTTTAATTTATGTGGAGGGCGATGGCAGCTTCCACGCTGGAGCCTGGGGCTGGTCCGACTCACAGGCATCAGGCTACGTTGACTTTGGAGCCCAAATGCCCGGCCAGCCAGAAGACTTTAGCAACTTGTACTGGGGCGCCGAGGCAGGCTACACCCGCTGGTACGAACTGACCGGCACCAACGGTGCATCAACCCAGTTTAGGCTGCAGGCGTATGATGCCACCCACTACACTACGTCAAACGTGATGGTGAACCACACCACAGGGAACTTCAGCTTTGACTACAGCGGCTACAACGGCGGCAACATCGTAGCAGTTTCCCTGCAGAATAACCCGGCCGCGTCTATATACAACTGGGTAGCCGGGCAGATAGGCTACGGTCCGCTTTCCTGCACGAGCACCTATTGCACCGGTAGCGCCGCCCATGTTGCGGGCGTGATGTCTTGCACGGACACCCTTGAATTCGCCATCTACGATGGTTCAAATGTGTACTATTCGCAGAACTACAACGTGGCGGATGTAGACCCAACTTGCAATCCAAACCAGGCACCAGTCGTAACCTTTACGGCCAACTCCACGACCCTGAACGAAGGCGACACCTTTACCGGAAGCGGTTCCTTCACCGACCCAGACTCGACCGGCTGGACGGCAACAGTTGACTACGGCGACGGCACGAGTGTGCACGCCCTGGTGCTGAATCCAGATAACACATTCAATTTAAGCCACGTCTATGTTGATAACGGCTCGTACACCATCACGGTTTCAGTGACTGACAATGGAGGCCTAAGCGGCACCTCCACCGGTTCGGGCGGGGGAGTCGTGGTAAACAACCCGGCGCCAGTCGTGCCACCCATAACTCCTCCTAGCAATTCCGGCCAAGGTGGCACAACCGTCATAAATGTGCCGTTTAGCGACTACGGCAACCAGGGCCACACGGCAACAGTCAACTGGGGCGATGGCAGCGGCGACCAGTCGGTGCCGGTGTCCGGCAGCGACTTTTCGTCGGGACACACCTACACCGCACCGGGGACATACACGGTAACGGTAACTGTTACCGATTCCCAGGGCGCCACCACCACCCAAACGCTCACCATTACCGTACTGAATGTGGCACCCACGTTAGGGACTATTAACTTCCCGGGTTCTGTGGCGGTGAATAGCCCTAATTCACTCAGCGTGAACTTCACCGACCCAGGCACTATCGACACGCACACCGCTACCATTAACTGGGGGGACGGCCACACCACAAACGGCACCGTTACGGAGTCGCATGGCTCTGGCTCGGTCAGCGGCAACCACACTTACACCGCGCCCGGCCCCTACACCGTAACGGTGACGGTCACCGACAACAACGGCGGTGCAGGCAACAAAACCTTCAGTACTACCGCAGTCAACCAGCTTTCGGCCCTTAATCCGGCAGGCATCTGGATTGGCCTGAAAAACAGCGATGATGTCGGCACCAAGTTCGACCTGAAGGTTGACGCCTACAGCGGCAGTACACTCGTGGCTTCCGGCGAGCTAGACAGCTTCGCTGGTGGTAGCAGTGGCTTCAACAACGCCCACCTGGCTAGCATTCCGTTCAGTAGCTTTGCACCGGTGAGCCTACCCTCGGGCACAGTCCTGAACCTGACAGTTTCGGTGCGCAACGCTTGCGTGGGGTCGGGGCACACCTCGGGCACGGCCCGGCTGTGGTACAACGACAGCGACGCGGCCAGCTACTTTGGCACAACGGTCGCCGGCAGTAACGCCAGCTACTACTTGCGGGACGCCTTTGGCCTAGCCACCACTGCCGGTCCCGGCCCCAAAAAGACAGTCGATGTCCAGGCCGGCGCCAAATGTAGCGCTTTCAAGCCATTCGGCACCTGGAGTACGACACTGTAGCAGTACGGACCCGGCTCAATCGGTTGCCGCTGCGGGCAAAGCCAATTAAGTCTGCTCTGCTGTTCTGGTATCATAAGGGAGCAGCATGAGCGTTATGGAGCCACCTCAAAACAAACAGCAGGCGGGTAACTCGCCGGTGGTGGGTAGTGGGTTTGGCGTACCCGATGGATTTTCAAAGCTGGCCGGCAAACTGGGACTCGCTAGCCACACACTGATGGTCATCTGTGTAGGTGTTAGTGTTGCTGTGATTGGCGGCGGGGTAGCGTTCGGGCTGCACCAGTGGCTAGCGCCCGCAGCCTCCAAGGCCACACGAAACGTTGGCAGCAGTTCCTCCAGGTCCACGGCCGAAGCAAACAAACCGTCCGCCAGCAGCGGCCAGCAGTCCGGTGCAGACCAGGGAACGCAGGGCAGTACGGCGGGCACCCGTGGCAGCAGCCCTTCAAAAGGCAGCACGAGCGGGAGTTCCGGTGGATCCTCTGGCGGCAGCGGGAGCAGCAGCTGCCCATCCGGGCAAATCGGCACGCCGCCCAGTTGCTACCAGGCACCACCCGCACCGTTGCTTGCTGGGAAGCAATGGCACCTTTCCTGGAACGAGGAGTTCGGCGGCAGCGACTACGACCACAATAAACTCACACCATGTTTCGACTGGAACTACGGCGGCTGCACCAGCACGTTTAATAACGGCCGGGAACATTACGACCCCGGCCAAATCCAAGTCAGCAGCGGCACGGCCAAACTCATCGCCCAGCCGCACAGCCCGGCCTACGCCGACGGCGCCTGCCAAAACAGTTCCTGCACGTACTATTCCGGACTACTTTCGACCGCCAGGCCCAGCGCCAGCAACGGTTCCGGCTACCTGTACAGCTTCACCTACGGCTACGTCGAAGCCAGCTTAAAGTTACCCGCTACCCGCGGCTTCTTTACCGCCTTTTGGATGCTGCCGACCGACACGTCCTACAATTACCGCAGCGAGATTGACATCCTGGAAAACCTCGGCTACGACAACAAAACCATGTTCCAAACCTATCACTACAACGACCGCAATGACAACTACACTCCGAACACCGGCGTCAACAACAACGGCGCCTGCCCGGTCACCGACCTCAGCGGCGGCTTCCACCGCTTCGCAGTGGACTGGGAGCCAGCCTATGTCGCGTTCTACATCGACGGCACTAAGTGTGGACAGTTTAACGGTGATGCATCAACCATCGAAAACGGTCCGATGCAAATCATCCTCGACCTCATGGTCGACAACAACTGGCAGCGCAGCTGGAACGAAGGCCTTACCGACCCCACGCTCACGCGCCAGCTGGAAGTCGATTACCTGCGCGTGTACCAGCAGTCTTAGGGCTATAAAAAAGAGACACCCGCCGCAAAGGGTGCCTCTTTTTATGTAGTACTACACTCTTATCGTATGCAGCCTAGTGGCCGAAGAAGTAGTTGAAGACAACGCTCACGACATTGTCGTGCCCGGAAACATCCAGGTTAACGTTCGTGGTGACATTGTTGTTGGTAGTGCCGTTGCCGTAGCCGTGCCCACCGTTACCATTCCCGTTGCCGTTGCCTCCATAGCCGTGGCCTGGGTTGTTATGTTGCTCCCACCACGAGACGCACTGGCCGTGGTTCTTGAAACCGAACGCCGCAAAGTCGGCACAAGCCGCTTTGCTGGGTGGGTTCGGCGCATTCGGGTCTCTCGTCTGCTGGGCGGCGGCTAGGCCGGCCGTACCAATTACGGTCGTTGCTGCAATACCCACAAAGCCAAGGATTAGCTTGTTACCTATTGTCTTCTTAGTTGTTAAAAATTTCGTTACTGTTCGCATTAAGGCCCCCTTTCTGCTAACATAACCTGTCAATTTTAGCATCGCCGCCCCCTGGTGGGTCAACCCAAAAACGGGGTTTTCCACATCTTTGCATAACATTGTCAAGCAGCATTGCAAGCGGGGCGGAAGCAATAAAAATCCAAAAACTGTGGATAAGTTTTCGCGCCCTTAAGCCCGACGGGTTTCGCGCGCCAAGCACACGATGCCAACTGCCGTCAGCAAGAATGCATACACCGCAAAATTGCCAGCCAGCAACTGGTCTTTGCCGACAACCCGCAGTGCCGCCGTCGCAGCCAATGCCACCAAAGCCAGCGCGAATGTGGTGCGGCTGGGGGTACGGCGGGCGAGCGCGTAGACACCATACGCCGCGACCAATGTTTCGCCCACTACGAGCGTTTGGGCGGCCGTGCCGGCCAAGAGCACGGCCGCCACAAAACCCACGCTGCGCAGCTTGCCCCACGAACGGAAACGCTTGGTGGTCTTCCCGCCAGAGACAGCCGGTGCTGCAAGGGTTTCTGGTTTGGACACTGGCGCAACCTGGTGCTGCGGCGGGCGCGGGGCTATGCGCGGGCCGGCAACATCCATCACACCAACCGGCCGTTTGGGCAGCTGCACCGGTTTTGGCCTGAGGACAGGCTGCCGTTTGATGGGGATGAAGGGGTCGACTTGCTGCATAGCTTACTCCTCTTCGTAGGCGTTATTGCGGTACAATTCCAGCGTCTGGCTTTTGGCAACCAGCTGCAGGCCGGAAGCCTGGCGCAGGTAGCTGTACTGGCGGTAGTCATCCTCGCGGGCAAGCAGTACGTAGCGTATGTGTAACTTGGCCAGCCTGGTGGCTAGATCGGATGTTATGGCAGCATGTGGCAGCAAATCATCTAGCGCCCGCTTGGTCGGCGTGGCGTTGGCACGTGCCGCGCCGCGGAACTCAGGGTTGTCGCTCACGATGGCGGATGTGTCAAAAAATGCCGGGGCCGGGCTGGCAATAATCCGCCCGGCAAAACCGTAGCGCATGTACAAGTGCCAGGGCAGGAAGAGCGTCTGGCCGTCACTACGGTCTTTCCCAAGCCGCGTGTTCATCGCTGTCCAGTCCGCAGGATAGTGCACCGCCCGCAGTTGGCCGCCAAAGCCGCCGAGCATCGGTGCTGTCCAAACCAACGGCAAGGCTGCCAGCAAAACGGTGCCGCCGACGGCGAAGACCCGGCCACCTTGCTCACGGCAGTAGCGCAGCACCGCCGCCGCACCGAAACCTGCAAGCAGAGCATAGCCGAGCGCCAGGAGCGCCACAAATTTTTCCGGTTCGCGGAAACCGGCCAGAAAAGGCACATGGCTGGCCGGCCAGCCGCTCAAAACACCCAGTGCAAGCAGGCCGCCCGTAAACGCACTGATTGCAAAAATCATCACGGTCAACCACTTCCCAGAACGCCACAAACTTACTGCCCCGGCAACTACCAGCCCCCAAACCATCACACCCAACAATCCCCAGGCCGGCACCCGAGTTTGCGGCAAATCGTACATGCCGCGCGCTTCCACCCAAAAACCTTGCAGCCGCACCACATTACCGACTTTTCCCAGCAAACCATTGCCGGCTGTAGCGAACGCCGATTGGTCCGCGCTGCTAATGCTGCCTAGTTGTGCCGCCACACTGCCGTGGCCAAATGCCAGCGGCACCAGCCAGTAGCTGCTTGCAGCCACAAAACCGGCCGCAGCCAGCCCGCCATATTTCAATACGTTTCTGCGCCAAACCCTATCGCCTCGCCGCCGCCACAGCAGCACACACAGTGCAGCTGCAGATAAAATCACCAGTAACCCAATGGTATGGATTGATACAATGCTAACTAACGCCGCGCTGGCCGCCAGCCAAACTGCCGGCCGCCAACCCGGGCCCGCCAAGAACTTCAACAGCAACCGCGTAAACCACGGCAGCAGGGCATAACCCAACAGCACCTCATACTGCCCGGCCATAAAACGGTCGTAAGTGAATGGGTTAACCATATATATAATGCCGGCGATGTACGCCCCGGCCGTCTGGCCACAGCCCGCGGCCTTCACCAGCAAATGCATCCCGGCACCAGAAAGCAGCAAGACCAAGAACAACAAGCACTTTTCAATCACATCGCTAGCAATAAACAGGTTTAAGCCATGCAGCAGCACGCGAAATACATAATCGTTGCTGCTAGTGGTGGGCATGCGCAGCTGCGGCGTAAACACCATGTCCAATGTCAACACAAAGCCAGGGCGCAGCAACGGTCCCAGCACCGCCAGCGCCAGCCCGCCGTATACCACCCAGGGTAGGTATTTAGAGGCCGCGGACCAACGCTTCATAGGCGCCCCTTTGCTCTAAATTCTGCTTACTGGCGGCGTAGAAAACATCGGCCGCAGTTTTGTAGTCGTCGTATACACGGTAAAACACATCGCGTAAGCGGGCTACATCATCCAAATCCAGGCAGTAAGCATCCAGGCCGTTATCAGCAAAGAACGACCGCACTTTTGGGCGGTAGGAAATGCCGATGGCCGGCGTGCCGTTCAGCACGGCCAGGATGTCGGCATGCAACCGCGTGCCAATCACCAGGTCAGCCTCCCGCAGCAGGGTGACAATCGTTTCCAGGTCACGGTTGGCATACACCGTAACCTCGTGCCCCTGTATCTGGGACAGCAGCTGCTGTGATGCCCATACATCGTCGTGGTCTTCGCCGGTACTATGCATCGGCAGCAGGGTAATGGCGAAATCCTTGGCCGGCAAACTGTTGATGAGGCCGGCGATAGCCTGCAGGACTTTCGGGAAGTTCTGTTCGGGGTGCGGGATTGACCACAGCACTGAAATGACAATCGCAAACGGGCGTTTGGCCGGCAACGCATGCCGCCGCGCCCGGTTGTAGGGCAGGTTGATGGCCAGGTCGGGCAGTACCGCCACCTGCGGCAAATCAAGCACTCCGGCGCTGCGCTGCTCGCGTACCACAACCTTCCTTGCCAGGCGCGCAGACAGGCGCGCCAAAAAACGCGAAGCGCCATACAGGTCACCAATGCCGCAACCAATATAGTAAATCCGTTTACCGAACAGCCGGAGCAGCAAGTTCATGGCCACCATTTTGTACAGCAACTGGCGCGGCGCCTTAGTGCCGTACAGTTCCACCCACAAATCACCGCCCCAGTACACCACCTGCTTGAGTGCCAAAAATAGCTTGATTTTAGCTAGCACATCACGTGGGCTAACGGTAGAGATGGTGCGTACCGTGCCGCGGGCCTGTTCAGGCAGCAGTGAATCGTCTGCCGAATTTATGTACAACGTACGTCCTTTAAACAGTGCCGTCGCAGACAGGATGAACACATCATCCCCCACATTGCCGCGGCCGTATGCACCCAGCAAGAGCAGCTGGTTATTTTGTTTTGCCATGGTAGTAGACCTTCCTTTCACCTTGCCGTTTTCGCCATTGCCGCAGTAGCAAAAACCCTAACGCGCCCACACAAACTACGGCTGTCGTACCGGAAATAAGCATGCCAAAATTAAACCAACGCTGCGCGCTGAACTGCACGCCAAAGCGTAGGTCGTACGTACCGTCCGCATTCCGTGTGCAAGCCGCCGGATCTGTTTTGCAAATTGCGGCCGGGTCGATGTACCAGGCGTTTTCATAGCCGTTGGCCTGTATGTGGTCGGCCGCGGCCAGTTCCGGCTGCGGTTTCCACGGCAGATAGTTGGTACTGCGGCCCTCGGCGGCATCACCCAGCACCACATGCCAAGCGGGGTGGTACTGCTCGCCCATCAGTAACACAAATGGTTTGTCCGCGCCGGAAACAGTCACTTTTTTGTAGGTACTGCTGACCGTGCGGTAGCTGATTTTTTTTGGCTCGCTTAAGTCCTCGCCTGGTTTCGAAACCGCGTAAAAACGATTTTGGACATCCGGCACCCGCTGCAGCACAAAGTTGTCGTAATGGTTTAAAACGTACGTCGCTTGGTCGGCACTGCTGTACGCAAAAACTGCCAATGATAGGGCACGGGCGTCCGGCGGCAGGGTAATGGTCTGGCGGTAGGTGTGCCAGGCGCGGTCGGTAATCGGAATCAGCCGGCTGAATTTCGTAGCTGCCCGGTCATCCACCGTCACCACGTAGCCGGCGTTGTCGCCGTTCGGGCTTTGGTAATCAAATTGCAGCAAATACGTAGCGCCGCCCTGGACTTTTAGTTTGTCCGTGTTGGTGCAGGCGATGTGCCGCTTGGCGCCCAGCTGCAAGGCGTGCGCGTCTTTCGTGTCGTGAGGTACCAGCGACATACCTAGTGCGGCGTTGTTGTCGTACGCGTCGCAGTCACCGACCTGCTTACGCCATAGCCCCGTGTTGAAGGAGCCGTTCGGAATCAGGTTGTCGTATGCATAGCCCTGGTACCTGGTTGCCGTGGCCGGGGCAGCCGCCTGCTCAATGTCGCCAGTCGCTGTCCTAAACGTAGTAACGTCCTTCAGCTGCGCCAACCACAAACCGGAGTACGACGTCAGCGTGTTGTCTTTGATTTGGTTCGATGGTCGGCCGACGAACTTGATGGTGATGTGCCGGGCGCCGCGCGGTGCCGTGATGATAGTTTCGTAGGTGTGCCAGTCATTATCGGACAGCGGGATGTCCGTCGTGATGGCCTTGCCCCCCGGTACGTCGTACTGCAGCCGATAGCCCGCAAACTGAGTGTCGAACCCACGGTAGGCCATGTGCAGCAGGTAAGGCTCGCCGGCCTGGACGGGAATCGGCGGCGGACCGCTGCAGGCGGCATGGTCATCGGCCATCAGTGACATGACCGGTTTGTTTACCTCATTGTCCTGGGAGCTGACCATGCGTATGTTCGCACTACTACCGTAAGGCGCACAGTCTTCTGGTTTCTTCTGCCATAAACTGCCGTAGATGGTTGGTTTCGGCACCAGGTTGCCGGAACTCACGGCATACAACCGTATGTCGTCGCGGGGCGAGCCCAAATAAGTAGGTGAGCCTTGGTTGCGCAGCAGCGGGCTAACCATGCTGCCGGTGCTAATGACGTAGTCCGTACCTACACCCAGCGGCCACGTGGTGGTAGTGCTTTTGCCGGCCGCCGGGGCTCCGGGACTTGGCAGCGGTGTATGCAGCAGCGATAGGGCGTTTGCGGTTGCGGTGTATGAAACTTCGCCGTAACGTTGGTCGAAATAGTAATCGGCCTGTTTGCCCGGCGAGCGCTTTGCAACCGGCAACGTGCCATGTGCCAGCCCAGCCGCATCCAGGCCGCCAAATAGGTCGGTGATGCCAGTAGTGTAGTCTCTGCCGGTACTACCCAGGGCAAAGTTGAAGCCGCTGTCCGTTGCCACCGAATGGTTCCAAAAATCATAGGCTGCCGGCAGCTGCGCATCATTCGCTACGCCGTACAGTTTGTCCGTGCTAGAAAAATACGGCCGGGGGGCTTGTTTAGTTTCGTAAATTTTAAAACCGTCGATGTGCGTGCTTGATTCTTTTAGGTAGCTCACCGACGCCAACGTGTCCGCAAACATGGCCGGGTCGTCGTTGTAATTGCGGTAAAAGTTGTCGTCATTGCCAACGTCCCGCATCGGCACCACTACATACTTAATGCCGGCACTAGAAAGCATGGCGGGCATGTAGCTGGTTTGGAGCAGCGCGGTAATTTCGTCCGTGGGCGTGGCGTTATTGGCGGCCGTGTAGCTTTCCGCCAAACCTTTCCAGGACGTACGGACTAGCTCGGCAGCGCTGACCGCCGGGTGGTTGGCGCTAAAGTAACTCCAGCGCGATTTTTGCGGTACCCACAGCACGCGGCCATAGCCAGGCGAGTCCAGGAATTTATTGAGCTGCACATATTGCGCGGGCATGCTGCGCGGCCGGAACGTGCCGCCAATCTTGTTAGTGGCCACCGGAATTACATTCGGCAAGAACAATAGCGACAATCCCGCCAGGCACAGCCACGACAACCATGGTTTCCGGTAACGGGTTTTTACGAACCAATATAACGCCGGCAGCAGCACGGCATAGGCCAGGGCGGTCAGCAGGTAAAACTTACTGGCTTCACGAAAGGCATTAAAGCCCGGCACATGTGCGAACAGCCAGTGGTACAAACCAGCGAATGGCTCATCCGACTGTTTTGTCAGCAGCACGCCAAGCACGCCGATGAACGCAAAAAACAGTACCACCGGCGTGCGCTTACTGACCGCCAGCCCAGCCACAGCCGCCAGCGGCACCAGCCAAAAATACAGCGGCACGGGGTGGATGAAAAACGGCTGGATTTGGCCGCCGGTCCAGTACGGGTGGAACAACGTGAGCGCTTCGGACAACGTAAAGAATTCATTGCCAAACAGGGATGACGAAATCGCGGCGTTACTGGCGCCACCGGCGTGCATCAACCCCAAAATCCAGTACGCGTTCAGCAACCCAAACAACATAAACGGCCCGCCGTACACCAGCAGCACCCTGGCAGTCGCCCAGCTGAACAGGCGGTGCGTTGGCTGCCACACAAAGAAAAAGTGCACCGCCGCCAATATACCCAGCGCCACCGATACAATGTACGCAATGCGCGGCTCGTACGCCCCACAAACCGCCAGCAGCAGGGCACACACCAGCACGTCCACGCCGCTGCGCCGGTTGATGGCTTTCATGTAAAACAGTACTGCCAATGGGGCCAGCGCATATGCGACCGCGAGCGTCAGGCCGCCGGTCAGCAATGCCAGGTAGTACGTGTTCCCAGCGTAAATTAACGCACCCAACGCCGCTGCTAAGCGGTCTTTAAAAATGTAGCGCACCAACATGTATGAGCCCACCACTGCCACAATGGCAGCCGGCCACAAGTGCACAATGCGCTCATTTAGCGCGTAGCCGGTGTGCAGGTAGTAGGACAGCCAGCCGTAGGCGGCATAGGTTGGGGCTTGGCCGGCATCAATCAGCACCCGGCCAAACTGCGTGTCTGAAAGCCACACCGCAAAGTAGTGCCGGCGCAGGGTGTCGGATGCAGCCTTTACGAAATACCCCCAGTCGCCAGCCGTGCGTACTCCAAAACTTAAAAACCAGGCATTGCACACGGCAGCTGCCACGACGAGCGGAGCAAAGAACAAAAGTAACCGGCGGTTGATGTTTGGCGGCAAGCTAGCGTTACCTCCCGGCCAGGGTTAGGATGTCGGCATGTAGCTCCCGGTAGACGGCGGTTGCGTCAAAGGTTTGCTTTACATGTTTGTGCGCGGCCCTGCCGATGGCTTTCAGCGCCTTCGGGTCGGTGTGTTTTAAGCGCGCCAGCTCTGCCAGCCGGCTGGCGAAAGCCTGGGGCTCACGCGGCAGTAAAAATCCCGTAATGCCGTCCCGGATGATTTCACGCGGGCCCGGGATGTCAGTGCAGACGGCAATTTTTCCGGCAATGGCAGCCTCAATCGCGACCTTGTTCAGTGTTTCGTAATTCGAAGTGATAACGGCCGCGTCTGCCCAGTCATACAGTGCCGCAACCTTGCTATTTTCGACGTGGCCTAGATATTCCACGGCGGGTACGCGCTGCGCCAGGCGCCGCACGGCACGAACGAACGCTTCATCGCCCGAACCCGCAATCTTCACCACAAAGCTGCCAGGATGTTGGCGTTCCAATGTTTCAATCACCGCCACCAGCAAATCAATGCCTTTTGCTTCCGTCAGCCGCCCCACGAATAGCACATGTAGTTTGCCGCCGGCTGGCCACTTGGCAGAGAGTGCCGGGATTTCAAACGCTTGCCGCACTAACTTGACGTTCTCAAACCGCAGTTTCCGCCGCACCAACAGTAAATCGTCGGAGTTGTTGACTTCAATCGCCCGGATGCGCCGGATAGACCAGCGGTACAGCGGACCGGTGTAGAGGAAGTTGTGCAGGTGTGCGCTGAGTGACGGCGCGTTTGGGTAGAAGATTGGTGTGTGTACGCCTAGCATTACGGGCGGCAGTTTGTGCAGGCCAATCCGGTTCAGCACGCCCAGTTCCAGCACTTCGTTTTTGGAATAAATCACGTCGCAGTCCCTCAGGAGCAGCGCCAGGTCTTTCAGTGAGGCGGCCTGGCGGTAAGGGATGCCGCCCAGTTTCTTGAGGACCGATTCGCGGCTTTCACGGTAGATTGCCCGCGGTTTCTGCACGCGCATAAAATACACGCTGAGCACGTGCTGCAACTTTTCGACAATCTCTGGAGCCATCGTTACCATGGTGATGGAGAGGTCTTTGTAGCGGTCAGCCAGGCCGCGCGCCGTTGTTAGCAGGTAGTTTTCAAACCCCCCGCCTTGTTCCAGGATGCCAAACGAAAAAAACACCAGTCGGAGAGGGCGGTGGGGGTTATGCTTCACGGGCGTCCTTTGTTAGTACCCGCGAACCACGTAAATATCCCAACCCCGCGGCCGCGTATTCGGTAGCCTTAAACAGCAGCATGCCAAACGCCACATGCGGCTCGCGCAGCAGCTTCACTGGTTTGGAAAAAAACAATTTGTAACGCCCTAACGGCCCGGATTCGCTGCGCAGTACTGACGGTGTGGGGTTAGCTGCAAAGTAGGCGCCGGCGTGCTGGGCGTAATAGTACATTTTCCGCGCCGACTTAGCAAAGTGCACGCGGCCTTCGTTGTGCCGGATGAATTCGTTGACACGCACGACTGGCGTAAGGGCACGCACACGGCGGGTCAAATCCCAGTCTTCACCGCCGGTCATGGCTTCGTCGTAACCACCGGCCTGCAGGTACACATCCAGTGCAAAAAACCGGGCTGCTTCCACAGCATCGATGCCCACATAAAATGACCGCTCCAGCCGCTTGCACCGTGCCCAAAAGCCTTCACCAAACGACTCCTCCGGCACAATCACCGCCTGCGCGCCGCTTTGCACTGCCCCCACACATGCTTCGACTACACGCTCGCCCAGTTCCATATCGGAATCGACAATGAACACATAGTCGCCATTCGCTTTGGCAGCCGCATAATTGCGTTGTGCCGACCGTTCCGGTCCGTAGGTAAAAACGGCCGAGGTGTAGTGCCGGGCAATCGCCACCGTGTCGTCCGTAGAACTATTGTCCACCACGAGTAATTCGATGCGCGGATAAGTCTGGCCGGCAATGCTCGCCAGGCACGCACCGAGTGTCGTGTGGTTATTTTTGGTGGTAACAACCACCGAAACAAGCGGCTCCCTCATGACACCCCCAATGCGTTTTTAAAGTCTTGGTAACTTTGTTCGAACGTAATCCGTTTGCTCCACAACCAACCTTCGCGGCGCAATTGGCTGTACAAGCCAGGGCTTTCCAGCAAGCGGGTGATGCCGGCACCGAGCGCATCCGGCTGTTCGGCCGTCAGGATGCCTGTTTCGCCGTCCCGCACGCTGTCGCGTAAACCCGAAACATCGTACGCCACGGCTGGCGTGCCCTGGCTGGCTGCTTCGGTAATGGTCAAACCCCAGCCTTCTTCAACGGCAGTTTGCATGATGATGTGGGAGCGCTGCATTAGGTCGAGCCGCTCCTCCCGGCTAACCACACCCAGGTACTCGATGTCGTCTGCATACGGGCTGGCCCCAGCCCGCGCCAACACTTGTTCCCCGTACGTGCCGGTAGCCTTGCCGGCAATCTTCAAACGCAAATCCGGCACCGCCTGCTTGGCAACTTCGAATGCCGCTATTTGGTCGAGCGTGCGTTTCATCGCCCGCATGGCCCCCAAGGACAACAATGTCGGCTGGGTATATTTGCGCACCCACGTCAGGCGGGGCAGGGGCTCCATGGCCAGGCCCTCGGAAATAATGTGTGTACGGTCGGGCCGGAAACCATGCCGCGCCAGCACCCGCCGCGTACTTTCGGAAACCGTGATAACCGGTTTGCGCGCCAGGCTTACCAAACGTGTCGCCGCCGGCACCAAGCCGTAGTAGCCCAGGTAGCCCAGCGGCCATTTGATTTCGTGCAGCCAGTTCACCCGTGCTAATTGATGATAGAGCATGAAGCAGCGGGCTTTTTTCTCGAATAGCACGCTAAAGTACGGCGCACCGCCGTTGACTTCTTCAATCAGCACATCGAACTGTCCGCGCAGGTGCTTCAGGTAGTGCATGAGTGCCTGGAATGGGTGGGCGTAACGGTTGCGTCCGACGCGGATGATGCGGATGCCGTCTTCAAAGCTTTCTGCGCCCGCCTTGCCGTACCCGCACGTTAGCAGCGTCACGTCGTGCCCGTCCGCCACTAGCCGGCGGCCAAGTTCGCGCGCCACCAGTTCCGCACCGCCAGCCTCCGGGTGCCCCATGTCTTTCCAAGCCAGCCAGAGTATTTTCACCGCTCGGACACCCCCTGCAGCATAACTTCGTGCCCGGGGACATACTCGTAGTCTTCTGCGGCACGGCGCCGTGCGCGGGTACGGAAATCATCACGCACCACATACAGCGGGCGGTTGCTGGCTTCGGCATGGATGCGTCCGATGTACAGCGAAATCAGCCCTAGGCAGGCCAGCACCAAACCGACGAGCGCCACAATCATAATCGCCAAAAACGCCGTGCCGCGGATGGGCCAATGGTACACCAGACGGTTGATGGTCATGATGCCGCCAACCGGCAGCGCCACCACCAAAATCAACGCGCCCAAATAGCCGGCCAACTTCAGCGGCATTAAACTTTCCGCCGTGAAGCTGTTTACTGCCAGGCCGATGAGTTTGCGCAGCGTATACGCAGGCGTACCGTTCAGCCGCGGTGCTTGTTCAAACGGGATGACCGAACGCTTAAATCCCAGCCAGTCAATCAGCCCGCGGGTGATGCGGTTGCGCTCCGTCAGCCGGTTGTACTCGTTAATAACTTTGCGGTCAATCAACCGGAAATCCGTAGAATGCGGGATGATTTCGGTCGTCGAAATCTGCTGCATGATGCGGTAAAACCAGTGCGACCCAAACTTGTGCAGCCGGCTGGTTTTGCGGCCCTCGAACACGCCAATAACCACTTCGTCGCCGTCCTCCCAGCGCTGCAAAAACTTACCCATCAACCGTGGCGGCATCTGTAAATCGGCATCAATAATCATAGCCGCGTCACCGGCCGCAGCATGTAAACCAGCCGTCATGGCCGGTTCTTTGCCGAAATTGCGTGACAGTTCCAGCACACGCAAACGCCGGTCTTGCCGGGCCAGCCGGCGGGCGATTTTGGCAGAATCATCCTCACTGCCATCATCCACAAAAATCACTTCGAAGCGATATTTCTTCAGCCGTGCCAAGCATCGCTTAAGTTCCGCATAGAGCGGCACCAGGTTCGACGCCTCGTTATACATCGGAATAATGATTGATATGGTTTGCTCCCCCACAATCCCCCCTCCCCGGGCGAGTCACCCGTGGATTATAAGTTAGTGATAGGATATCCAGCGTTTCAGCTACAACAAAAAGAAGCTACAAATCAGAAAGTTTCAAGAAGGAAAAGTATGCTTGCGGCGGCATACCGAAAAACGTTGGCTTGATAGTCAACGTTCAGTAAAAATTTTAGCACAAGCGCCACGCAAAAACTATCGGGCATCTGACAGCCCAGCGCAGCCGGCTGTGGTTACGCTTCGCTCTCTTCGGGCACAACCCGGGTCTCGACAGATCGGGCGCGCAGCGACCAAACGCCCAGCAACAAACCCATGGCAGCACCGCCGTACAGCAAGTCGTCCACGACCGCGACGGGCGTTTGGTGCTCCAGTGCCAGCAGGGCGGCCGTCACCGCCACGCCGCTCGCCGCCACCAGCGCCACACCGTACCGCCTGAGCGCCAAATGATAGGAAATGAACAGGTTGATAACCGAAATCACAAACACCATCAGCCCCAGCCGCGGTAACAAGCCCGCGTACGCCAAAAAGCTTCCGCCCATCAGCGTCCCCACCACGAAACGCGGCATGGTGCTAAACACCAGCAGCACCGTGCCGCCAATCGCACCCAGCAGCACCAGCGATTTCAAAAGTACCTGCCGGTTGTGGGCAAGAGACTGGTGTAATTTGACGGACGGCAAGAGCACCTGCGGAATCGTGCCGGTTATGAAAATGATGATGCGGGCAATGGTGGCAATGCCCGCGTACAGCCCGGCCGTGCGGGCATCAAACCAGTGCTTCATGACAATCGTGTCAACGCTGTACAGGCCGGTGATGGTCAGTGAACATGCCAGTACCACCAGCGCGTAACGCAGTTCTGGCGCCACCAGCCGCATGTCCGGCAGTTTGAAGAGCGTTTCGCGGCGTGACCCACTAAAGCCTTTCCGGCGCGCCGTCCAGGCCGCGCACACAAATGCCGCAAACTGCGCCGCCACCAGCCCGGCCATCACACCGGTCGTGCCCCAGCCGAGCAGCACGAACAAAATCGAAACCACCAGGTCACCGCCGGCCGCTACTATCGCCAGCACAGATACCAGCAGGAACG
This sequence comes from Saccharimonadales bacterium (SeqCode), assembly GCA_035480095.1. GTDB lineage: Bacteria > Patescibacteriota > Saccharimonadia > Saccharimonadales > UBA4665 > JAJZCD01. The sequence continues at coordinate 104,917 of DATIIC010000019.1, forward strand.
CCTGCCGCCCGCGCAGGTAGGCGCCGCGGAACATTAGCGGCACCGAAACCAAGGCAGCCAGTGCCAGGCCGGCGAACGGCCACGGGCTGCCAAAGTGGAAAAATCGCTGCAGCAGGCCGCCCGCGAATACGCTTGCCACTAGCAAGGCCAATCCGATGAGCAACGCCAGTTTTTCTAGTTCAATAATGACTTCATCGCGCTCCTTAGGCGCACTGCGGTTGGCCACAATGTTCACCGTCAGCAGCCCGAGCACGCTCAGGAAAATGTTGATTTGCGCAAACAGCGAAAACAGCGCCTGCACCTCACCAAAACTGCCAGTGGGCAGCAGCCGCGCCATGATGGGATAAAACACATAGTTCAGCGCGCCGGCCGCCAGCGCTCCAAAAAAGAAAATGGCATTGTGCTTTAGGAAGGTGCTGCTGCGGACCAACCGTACTATCCTGCCCATAACCCTCCCTAGAAGCTACATGGTTAACGCTCCCAAGTGTACCATGATAGCCTGCGCTTGCCGGAGCGGGGCAATACGGTATAATCCTCCGAGTGACTACCTACCACCCTGTTGTTGAACTACCGGAAAACTACCCGATTTTTGACCTGCGCCGCGGCACCATCCCGGAAGTCGTCGGCGACCGTGAGTGGGGCGTCGGCCTGTACAACGAGCTCCGCGAGGATGTCTACTCCCAGTTCTACCACGGCGACCGCATCATCCACCTGGGCGTCGACCTGTTCGGCCCGGCCGGCACGCCTGTCCATGCCTTTGCGGACGGTGAAATACTCATGACAGGCATAAACGATAAAGCAGGGGACTACGGCCCGACCATCATCTGCAAGCACCGGCTGCACGACGGTACCATCATCTACGCGCTGTATGGCCACTTGGCCACCAAATCGCTTGCAGGTAAGGTGCCCGGGCAAGCAATCAAAGCCGGCGAAATCATCGCCTGGATTGGCAAAACCCACGAAAACGGCGGCTGGAACTCGCACGCCCACTTCCAGCTTGCCACCGAGCCGCCAGAAGTTTGCGACATGCCCGGCACCGCCGCACCAGGCCAACTCGAATCCGCCCTCAAGCGTTACCCCGACCCCCGCACCGTCCTCGGCCCAATTTTTTAACACCGTAGGCCCAGCGCATCCGGTAAGCAAAACACAAGCATTTCGGCCGGCTATCTGGTACCATGGGAGCATGAAGCCAGATGTCAAACCGCCTGCTACGCCGGGCACCAAAGCAGCAGAAGAAACACCCAAAGTTTCCCAGGATAAAAACACTCGTCCAACGTCCGTCACTAGGCCACTGCTTATTGCCGCCGCACTCATCGTGCTTGGCCTGGCGGGGTTGATGGTAACCTTGGCCGTCCGGCCCGGGACAAAGCCATCCGTAAAGCCCACGGCCAAAACCACTACCCCAAGCAGCGCCGTCCAACTAGGCCTGTTTGCCACCGGGCTTACCAAACCCACCGGCATCATCTCCACCCGCACGCCGGGCGACAACCGGCTGTTCGTGCTGGGCCAAGACGGCGTCATCAACATCGTCGGTGCCGATGGCAAGGTTGCCGCCAAGCCATTCCTGGACATCCGTAGCCAGGTACACGTCGACCAAGAAATGGGGCTGCTCGGCCTGGCGTTTTCACCGCACTTCGCCACCGACGGCTATTTCTTCATTAATTACATAGACTTGGGCCAGAACACCATCATCGCCCGCTACCATGTTTCCAAAGATGCCGGTGTGGCCGACCCAGCTAGCGGACAACCGCTGCTGACCTTAAAACAGCCATACGCCAACCACAACGGCGGGGCATTAGTGTTCGGCCCCGATGGCTACCTGTACGCCGCGCTCGGTGATGGCGGCAACGGTGGTGACCCCGGCAACCGCGCCCAAGACTTAAGCGTACTGTTCGGCAAAATTTTACGGCTGGACGTCTCATCCGTGCCGTACAAAATCCCTGCCAGCAACCCATTTGTGAAACAGGCTGGCGCAAAAGGTGAAATCTGGGACTACGGCCTGCGCAATCCATGGCGCATCAGTTTCGACCGTACAACCAACGAACTCTACATCGCCGATGTCGGGCAGGGCGAGCGCGAAGAGGTCAACATCGAACCCGCCAAGAGCAAGGGCGGCACCAACTACGGCTGGCGCTGCTACGAGGCAAACAGCGATTTCAACCTCACCGGCTGCAAAACCAAGTCCAGCTACACCTTTCCCGTGCTCGATTATGACCACAGCGGCGGCCGCTGCTCCATCACCGGCGGCTACGTCTACCGCGGCAGCAAGTACCCAGGCCTGGCTGGCAAATATTTCTACGGCGACTACTGCAGCGGCCAGTTGTACTACATGCAAATGGCTGCGGGCGGTGCATTCCAGTCCACCGAGGCCGCCAAAACTCCCTACGCCATTAGCACCTTCGGCGAGGACACTGCCGGCGAACTCTACCTGGCCGACTACAACACTGGCGCCCTTTACCGGGTGCAGGCCGCAAACTGAACCGGCACTCCTTTAGTTCTCGGGGTTAACGGTGCCGCCATCATCCCATTTGTTGTTGGTCCACTGGTTGCCCGAATTACTGATTTCGAAGCCGGTAACCGGACCGTAGGTAGCACACTGATTGTTGGCACCGCGCTGGAAGATGTTATCTTTGTAGACAACATTGTAGGAGTGTGGCGTTGATGAGGTGGACTTTTCACCGCCGTAAGTACAGTAAGACCCATCCTGGCTGGCACCGAACAAGTTGTGTTCAATCAATGCGCCGTTAATTGACGCAAAGTTGGGGATGAGGTTGAGGTCGCCGGTGCAGCCGCCGCCGACACAGTGCACCGGCCAGGTAGTTTCGTAGTCCGGCGTTTCACTGAAGTGCGCGGTTTCGCGCGGATGGAAGTCCTGCGTCGTAAAAATGGGGTGGCCGGCAGCCGCAAAGGCTGCCATCAGGCGGTTCATCTTCGGCACAATCTCTTGGCCGCCAGGTACCGGCAGCTCGCCGAAGCCGGGCAGGCCCAGGCGCAGGCCTTCTTCCGCCGGCATAAAGCCCGGCTGGACGTCTATGACACCCAGGGCTATGTGCCTGGTATGTTCGTTCATGTGACTCCTCTCAGATTAGTTATTGTAGTTGCTACACTAAGTAGCTACTCTGAGACTACACCTACCTTAGTGTATTGTCAAAACTAAGTATGGACTTTTTTATTCCCCCTTAAGGAAGGGGGTCGGTTAGTCCAGCGAACCGGTTAACGACTGGAAGTCTTGTTTCTTGAATGTATAGAGCAGAGCAGGGCGGTGGGCGCCGTCCTGGTAGTAGTCTTCGGTAGAGTGGAGTACGTCGAGCGCCAGCATTTTTTTGCGGAAATTGCGCTTGTCAAGCGGGCGGCCGAGCACGGCTTGGTAGGCCTGCTGCAGCTGTGTCATGGTAAATCGCTCCGGCAGGAGCGCAAAAATGGCGTTGGTGTAGGTAACCTTGGAACGGAGCCGCTCTAGGGCGTAGCTAATGATGTCGGCGTGGTCGTAGGCCAGTTCGGGCAACTTCCCGAGTGGATAAAAGGTGGGGGTTTGCAGGCCATCTTCGAACTTTAGGTCCGTGTTTTGGCTGAGCCCCATGTAGGCCACACTAACGGCGTCACCGCGCGGATCGCGGCCAATGGTGTCGAAGGTGTAGAGCTGCTCTACGAGCGGCAGGTCGCCGGGCTGAATGCCGACTTTAGTGGTCAGCACGCGCGACAGGGCCTGGCGGGTAGTGTCACCGGCTGCGTTGTAGCCACCGGGCAGCGCCCACGCACCTTTGAAGGGCTCGTTGGTGCGGCAAATGAGCAACACGTTCAGTTCGCCGTCCACCAGCTCAAAGATGACTGCGTCGACAGTCAAAATAGGCGAGTGGTATACGTAAGCCATGGTGTGCAGTATACGCTATCTAGCAGCGGGCAGCCAGACACCGCCGTGCCCGCCTTGTGGTCGTTACGCCCCCGAGCGCCGGGAAGCGTCGGCATATAGGCTAGCCAGCAGGGTAGCTACATGCTGGGTAGTGCGCAGCAGCGGACCGGCCAGCACACTGTCCCGCCGCTTGACGGCGTGGATGGGGCGGCCAATGAACAGGGGCAGGGGATGGCCCACCAGCACCAGTTCACCCGCCGCCACGTAGTCGCGCACCAGCAGCCACGGCAGTACGGCCACGCCCTTTTGCAGCAGCACCAGGCGCAGCATGACTTCCGGGCTCGTCGAATAAAACGTTGCTTCCGGCACGATGCCGCGCAAACTCAGCGACTCGGTTATCCAGCGGTGGCTGTTAGATGCCCGGTCGTAGCTGATGAAGCGTGGTAACCTCCCGGCCCGCACCGCCTGGGCGGATTCAGTGCGCTGGCCCGCGTGGCAGACCACCACCAACGGCTCCGTCGCCCGGCGGATGACCTCCAGCGCCGCGTCATAATTGCGCTGGCCGACCACGAAGGCCAGGTCCAGGGTACCCGTCTCGACTGACCGCAGTAAGTTGCGGGAATTATCAACCACTAGTGACACCGAGGCTTGCCGTTCCAGCTCTTCCACGCTTTCGGCCGACCCAAAAAACGCACCGGCCACACTGTCGTTCATGCCCACCGAAATTGCCAGCTCACGATGCTCCAGCTCGGCCAGGACCACCCGCAGGTTGTTGGCGCGCACCAACAGCTCCTTGCCGGCGTTATACACCAGCCGCCCAGCCGGTGTTAGGGTGAGCGGCCGGACGCCGTGCACCAGCAGCGAGGCGTGCAGTTCACGCTCTAGTTTGCCAATGGCAACCGAAAGTGCCGGCTGGGAAATATGCAGCTGCCGCGAGGCTTGGGTATAACTGCCGCTGTCAACTAGCTGTACGAACTTCTTGAGCCGTTCATCCATAATCAAAAATTATACAACTATATAGGAAATATATTTGAGTTATAGGCCTGCAGGCACGTACCATAAGAAGCGAAACGTAACTGGAGGGCTAGCTGTGGCAGCAAACCGGAAAATTAGGCTGGCAATTGTGGGACTGGGCAACTGCGCATCGTCGCTAGTACAGGGCATCCATTACTACCAAGACGCCAAGGACGACGAGTTCGTGCCGGGAGTGATGCACGTCAATTTTGGCGGCTACCACATCCGCGATATTGAAATCGTAGCAGCGTTTGACGTGAACGCCAGCAAAGTCGGCAAAGATATAGCTGACGGCATTTACGCCAGCCCCAACAACACTACGGTGTTTACCAAAGTGCCGCCAACGGGGGTAAAGGTGTCGCGCGGGCCGCTGCTGGACGGCGTCAACAAATACACGGCGCCGCTTGTGCCGGTGAACCCCCGGCAAAGAGTAGCGGATGTAGTTAAGGTACTGAAGGACAGCGGGGCAGAGGTGGTCGTGAATTACCTGCCGGTGGGCTCACAAAAGGCCACTGAATTTTACGCCCAGGCCGCCATTGATGCCGGTTGCGGGTTTGTGAACTGCATACCGGTGTTCATTGCCAGTGACCCCAAGTGGGCACGCAAGTTCGAGAAAGCTGGGCTGCCGGTAATTGGCGATGACATCAAGGCCCAAGTGGGGGCGACCATCACGCACCGGACACTCGTCAATATGTTCCTGGACCGGGGCATGAAAATCGAGCGCACCTACCAGCTGAACACTGGCGGCAACACGGACTTTCTAAACATGCTGGAGCGCGAACGGCTGCAGTACAAAAAAATCTCTAAAACTGAAGCGGTGAGTTCGCAGATTGAGGCCCGCGGGCAGATTATCGAGCCAGACAACATCCATGTGGGCCCCAGCGACTACGTACCATGGCAGCAAGACAACAAGGTTTGTTTCCTGCGCATCGAAAGCAAACACTTCGGCGATGTGCCGATGAACTTAGAGCTGCGCTTAAGCGTGGAGGACTCGCCCAACAGCGCCGGGGTGGCCATCGACAGTATTCGTTGCTGCAAACTGGCGCTGGACAATAAGCTAAAGGGTGCAATCGTCGAGCCAGCGGCGTACTTTAAAAAACACCCGCCGCAGCAGATTGAAGACCGCGAAGCCCGCGCCCTGGTAGAGCGCTACATTGCCCGCTATGGCCACGCTGACGAACCCGCGGAACACCCCAAGCGCCGCGCCGGAATGTTACAATTACAGTAAATGGAACCAATTCGGCAAGTTTTCCGCACCGGCATCCGCCACGTGGCGGTGGTTATCGACCGCTGGAGTGGTGGGCGGGCACACCCAGATGCCGTCACCATCATTGGCTGCCTGGCGCATGCGCCCATCGCACTGTTAATTGCTACCGGCAGCTACATCTGGGCAGCGGTTTTGCTGGCCATTTTTGGCCTGTTTGACACACTGGACGGGCAACTGGCACAGGTGCAAAAGCGGCAATCGGCGCGGGGCATGCTGCTGGATGCCGTGACCGACCGCATCAAGGAAATACTACTGTACATCGGCGTGGCCTACAGCATCATTGCCACCACCGGACGGCCATATCTGGCGGTCTGGGCGGTTGCCGCCTGCGGCTGTTCGCTGCTCACGAGCTACCTGAATGCCTTCGGCGATGTCGTAATGACGCATGCCGGCGTAAAACACACCGCCAATAAAGCCCTGCGCGGCGGGCTGCTGCCCTTTGAGGTTCGTATGGCAGTGCTGATTGTGGGCTTGCTTAGCGGCCGGCTGACACTCGCGGTCATCGTAATCGCACTCGGCGCGGCCTACACCGCGCTAAGCCGGCTGGTGCGGGTGGCGAGGGCGCTTGCACAAGCCCATGTATAAACTCGACCTGCACACCCATTCGCACGCTTCGCCCGATGGGTCTTTGCGCGCGCGTGATTACGCCCTGATGCTCGCCAGCGGCCAGCTCGACTGCATTGCCGTCACCGACCACAACCGCATCGATTTTGCTTTAGGCCTGCAGGCCGAACTGGGCGACCGCATTATCGTCGGCGAGGAAGTGTCTACCAGAGAGGGTGAAATCATCGGGCTGTTTCTAAAAGAAGTCGTTCCAGCTGGCCTGTCGGCACTCGAAACCGCTAAGCGCATTCGGGCGCAGGGCGGGTTGGTCTACATTCCGCATCCGTTCGAAACGGTGCGCAGCGGCATCTCCGAAGCCACGCTACTTGCACTGTCCTTGGTAAAACTAGTCGACATCATCGAGACCTACAATGGCCGCACCCTGCAAAACCGGGGCGACCGGGCGAAACGGTGGGCACAGGCACACGCCACCGCCAAAGCCAGCAGCAGCGACGCACATGGCCACCGCGGCTGGGGCAAGACCTGGACGGTTGTGGCCAAACAGCCCACCGCCCGCACGCTAGTAAAACTACTGGCCCGCGCTAGCCACAGCACCAAGTCAACCGGGCTGGTTGGACGGCTGTACCCCAAACTGAACCGCCTGCGGAAGGTTGGCAAGCATGCTTAAAGAGGTCTTTCTGGCGCTGTGGTTTTTTCTGCCAGCCGGCATAGCGAACGTTATGCCGATTTTCGTCGCCAAAATCAGACAGCTAGAACGTTTTGGCGCGCCGATGGATTTTGGCAGGACCTTCCGCGGCAAACGCATCTTTGGTGCCCACAAAACCTGGCGCGGGTTAGTGGCAGGTGTCGTGTTTGGCACACTGACGCTTGGCCTGCAGCAGCTGGCAGTCGCACACTCCGGCTGGCTGGCCGACTGGACTAGCCAGGTCGATTACCCAAACCTGCCGACGCTAGTGCTGGGACCGCTCTTCGCCATTGGGGCGCTGGGTGGTGATGCCATCGAAAGCTTTTTTAAACGCCAGCGCGGCATTCCACCGGGCAACGGCTGGTTCCCATTCGACCAAACCGACTACATCATCGGCGGCGCCCTTGCCACCATGCCGTTCGTTACCCTTAGCCTAGTGCAGTACAGCGTCCTTATCGTCCTTTGGCTAGTCGTCCACGTCATCTCCACCGTCATCGGTTATTTCCTTGGCCTAAAAGACAAGCCGATTTAATACCAATCACCGTTTTGACATTGTGCTTGTGTTTCGTATACACTAAGGTATGGAAACAATTAAAACTGCACTAACATTCGACGATGTGCTGCTGAAGCCCCGCTACGCGGGGTTTTTTCGTAGCGACATAGACCTCTCCATCCAACTAACACCGCGTGTGCGGTTACGCAGTCCGCTGGTCTCGGCACCAATGGATACCGTCACCGAAAGCCGCCTGGCCATCGCCCTGGCCGAGGCTGGCGGCATCGGCATTATCCACCGCAACCTCACCATCGAGGACCAAGCAAAAGAAGTCCGCAAAGTAGCCGAAACGGGCCTGCTGGTAGGGGCAGCCATCGGCTCCAGCGACGGCTATGAGGCCCGCGTGAAAGCACTCATCGCGGCCGGCGCAAGCGTGCTGGTGGTAGATTCAGCCCACGGCCATTCGCTGAAAGTCATCACCGCAGTGCGCGACATTAAACTCCGTTACGATGTCGATGTGATTGCCGGCAACGTGGCAACCGCCGAAGGCGCCAAGGCGCTCATCACGGCCGGGGCGGACGCGCTGCGTGTGGGCATGGGCCCAGGCGCCATCTGCTCGACCAGGATTGTGTCCGGCATGGGCATACCGCAGCTAACCGCCATCCTCGACACCGCGCGTATCGGCCGCCACCATGGCGTGCCGGTCATCGCCGACGGCGGCATCAACTACTCTGGCGACATCACCAAAGCCCTGGCGGCCGGCGCCAGCTGCGTCATGTTGGGCCGCATATTTGCCGCCACCAAAGAGGCACCAGGCGAGATGGTGTTGCTCAAACCCCACGAAGTTCCACACCGTTTCCAGAGCATCTTAAACGGCGCCGAAAGTTACTGCTTTAAAGAGTACCGCGGCATGGGCTCCATTGGCGCCATGAAGCGCGGTGCGGCCATTAGTTCGGAAGACGAATTCCACGGCAAAAACTACAAAAGTGACGTACTGATTGCCGAAGGCGTCGAGGGCCTAGTGCCGTGCGACTCGACCGTCAAAGACCTAGTGGCACAACTGGTCGGTGGCGTGCAATCCGGCATGTACTATGTGGGCGCCAAAACCATTCCCGAACTGTGGGAATCGGCCGAGTTCATGCGCATCACCCAGGCATCTTTGGGCGAAAGCCACCCCCACGACCTCCTCATCACCAACCCCGGCGACAACTACCATTAGGGGTTTTAGTGGCTAGTCAGACCCCAGTTCACCTCACTGATATGCACCCGTAGTCCCGGCCATGCGGAGACTGGCCTGGCGAAACTGTTCGTGGAAGCGACAACTCCGTCCACGATAGTGGACGCGCCAAAACTCTGTCTGAGGAGGATAGTTCCGACGAGTCGTTTTGGCGGTTGTCGCCTTGCACAACCGTTTCCCAAGGCAGTCGGAGGGGCCGGGGAGTTTTGGTTACTTTTGCGGTCAAAAGTAACGGGGAATAATTACAAGGGAATGGATTCCGGCTCAAGGCCGGAATGACAAAACATAGCTACTTTTTCTGGAAGAAGACTAGTTTGTAGCCGTCTGGGTCGCGCAGCACGAATTCGCGGGTGCCCCAGTCAGTCCAGTCACGCGGTTCGCTAGACGGCTTATAGCCCTTGGCGGCTACTTCCTTGTAGACTTCGTCGACATCTTCCACGGCCAGGTGGATGTACATGCCACCGCCCTTGGGCTGGGCGTTTGCCTCCGCCTGGAACGCTTCCTTAGTTTCACTGCCGATGGCGATAAACTGCATCCAAAACCAGTTCAGGTACACCTTCAGGTAGTTTTCGGTCCGCTCGCCGACGCGGAACCCTAGCACTTCATAAAACTCCGCCGTTTTGGCGATGTCCGCTACGTAAAACCCTAGTCCCGATACGCTTTTTACCTTCATACCTTTAGTATATCCCATCCTCGAGCACTGTGAATATTGCGAACTATTGACATATGTGGTATAATATTCATGATAATGCACTCCGTAAGTTACGAAACCTTCGATGACCAGCCAGCACCAGAACCGCTGGCCGCTACGCCGTACGCCGAAACTTCGGCCTTTATAACCGAACAGGGGCGGTTCCACTCCGAAAAAGACCGGTCTATCGCCCTGTCCATAGCCGGCAGGCTCGAAGAGCGGAGCCGTTACGGCCGGCTGAGCGACGGGGAATACCTGGCTGCCGCGGCTTCGCTACGGGCATTGGTACCTACCGACAACGGCAGGGGCGGGCGGCAGATTGATGGCAAGACCATCGTACCGGCTATGGAGGAGCGCATCCGCTCCCGGCTCGCCAGCCCGGAGATCGACATTGCCGCGCCGGATGGCTCCTGGGGCCGCTTGCCCAAAATAGTTAAAAACTACATTACGCGCGGTGGCAGCGACATCAGCATGGAGCTTACCGCCAACTGCACCGTCGGCTGTTCGTTCTGCGCACTGGCAAACAAAGGGCCCATCAGCGCCAAGGCTTCGTTTGATTCCGCCCTGGCAGTTATGCAGTATTTTATTTCCAACCAACCGCCAGACCCCACCGGACGTCAGCTTGACTACTTGTACTATGGGACCGATCCGTTTGACGCCAAATGGGTTGCAGACGCCTCCAATCCAGAGGATCGAGACTATTCGGACCTGGCGGCCGCCTACCGGCGGATAGCCGGCCCGGCACGCAGCCTTGGCACCACAACCGCGGTACCTCTCGGCGAAGAACTGCGTGTACTGGATTTTATGGACAGAGTGCTGACCGGGCGGGACCTGTACGGGCAGCACTGTGAGTGGGCGCGCATCTCCACAACGGATGTCAATGCCAGCCGGGTGGAGCACATCCGCACCCTGCTGCGAGCCCTGCATCCCATAACTCACTCCGATATCCTGGCTAACGACGTTCGTAATAACGTCGCGGCCCGGGGCAGTGCCCTTAGCAGCACGACTAAAACCTTCAACTTGTGGGACATCACCGGACCGGATTGTTACGACGGCGTCCTCATCGGCGTACACTCAGCCGACAGCCTTATCATGCAGGGCGCCTCGCATGAACGCCCGAACGGCAGTCTAAGGACACCAGTCGAGACAAAGCAGGGGAGTGTCACCCGCTACGCCGTACCCAGGCACCAGAAAAAACCGTTTTTTGATGGCAACAGCCGGGTAGGCGGCATTTACCCCGATGTAGCTGTAGACGTTTTCGAAGTGGATGAAGAGGGCGTAATGTCACAGCACAGCGAGCATATGTCACAAGACCCGCACCGTGCATTGCTCCGCCTGGCCGGACTGCAGATTCACCGTAACGCCCTCGAAGCACAAGGTCGGAGACTTGAGTCCCGCATTGTCATACCGATGTTTACTCCGGATATTCTCCGTATGCGCGCCTATCTGCGCAGTGGCGGTAACAATGGCATGATGCGAGCGATACTGAATGCAGCAATCCCAGACAGGGCACCGCTTACATTTAATGATCTTGTCCCCGAGTAGCTACAAGTAGGGGGGCAGAAACGCTTATGCTATAATCCGTTTATAAACGGACTCAAACAAACATGATTAAATCCCATTCCGACGACCCTGATGTGGCTGAGGCCGCGGGCAAGGCGCTGGATATAATTAACGAAGTCCTGGCAGATTTACCCAAGGCTGCTAGTTTTGATTACGGCGGGCACGAACTGAAACTGGGAGAATACGACGTGTGCACCTACTGCACCACGCCGATTGCCGAGGCCCAGACGGCCGAAAAGGCCCTGCGCGAACGCGCTGCCAAGCTGGACGACGAAACCGTTAAAGAACATCTGACATTGGCCGCCGACTTGCTAAAGAAAGAGGCCGAGGCCGCCACCATCCGCGCCGAGTTCCACAACGGCCACGGCACCGAAAACATCCTGAACCGCTTGCTGGGCTACGACTTTGAACGGCACATCGGCGAAACCTACCAGCACAGCCACCATGGGGGTATCGAATGAGTGACGAACCAGACCAGTCCAAAGACGCACGGATTAAGCGCCACCTGGACAACCTGCGCAAACTGATTACGCCGCGCGGCCTGTTTCTGGCCAGCGACCAAGCCGTCACCACCGGCTACGACAAAGCCTGGATACGCGACAACGTCTATGAAGCCATCGCGTTCGAGTACGCCGGCGAGTGGGACGTGGTGACCAAGGACTACCACACGCTGCTCGACATCTTCGACCAACACATCGACAAAATCGACTGGGCCACCACCAACAAACCGTTTGAAAGCTGGCAGTACATCCACGCCCGCTTCAACCCCGAAACGCTCGAAGAATTTTGGGAAAGCTGGGGCAACAAGCAGCACGACGCCATCGGCGCAGTCTTGTTTAAACTGGCCGATTTTGAGCAAAAAGGGCACAGCATGCTGCGGAACGAAAAGGACCGCCGCACCGTCCAGACACTGATTTATTACATCTGCAATGTCGAGTACTGGCACGACGCCGACAACGGCATGTGGGAAGAGGCCGAGGAAGTCCACGCTAGTTCCATCGGCGCGGTAGTTGCGGGGCTGAAAAAATGGCAGGAAGTCGGCGGTATGGATGTCGACCAAGACGCCGTGGACCGCGGCGAAGCGGCGCTTAAGAAACTGCTGCCGCGCGAAAGCGAAACCAAATTCACCGACCTGGCGCTGTTGTCGCTCATCTACCCGTATAACGTAGTCGACAAAGACATGGCCCAGCAGATAGTCGACAACCTGGTGTACCACCTGGAACGTGACAAAGGCGTCCTGCGCTACAAATTCGACCAGTACTACAACAAAAACCCGGACGGCTACAGCGAAGAAGCCGAGTGGTGCTTCGGCCTAAGTTGGCTGGCCATCATTTACCAGCAAATGGGTGACACCGCGAAAGCCAAGGAGTACCTAGACAAAGCAACTGCCACCGTCACCAAGGACGGCAAGGTGCCGGAATTGTACTTCAGTAACTCCAACGAGGCTAACGAAAACACGCCCCTCGGCTGGTCCGAGAGCATGTACGTGGCCGCCCTGCACGAAGTCGCCTAGAGGCCGTCCTAGAACCCGCTTTCGAGCTAAAAATTGCAGATTGGTGGCCAGGGTGCTTGCAGCGGGAGGAGGCGTAACCGTGGTTACGGAGACGAGTGATGCAAGTGCCATGGACGGCCGTGGCTGCGGTTTTTAGCCGGAATGGGGTTTTAGGACGGCCTCTTGCTACAGCGAGTAGCCGTACATCAGTGCGCCGACGATGATGGAGCCGTCGATGATGAAAAACAAGCCCTGGTAAGTCAGGAGCAGC
>DATIIC010000020.1:0-33950 GCA_035480095.1 Saccharimonadales bacterium (SeqCode)
GACCGCCGTCGAAAACTCCAACCACAATTTTGAACTTAAGGGCATAGGCTTCAGAGCCTTACAAAGCGACGCTTTTAAAGCACTGACGGCAGATGCCACGTTCGACCTCATATTAGCTACACCGCCGTATCTGGACGGACCGATAGAAAACCCCTTGGATTACGCAGTCCATGGCACGACCCACTTCCTGCAGGAATTCCTCTCGGGTGCCCGAGCCCACCTGAATGCCTCGGGCAAGGTTTTGATTACCTATGCGGAATGGGGATTGCTTAGCCAATTCGAAGATTTGTTAGCCGCCAATAAATGGAGCTCCAAGATAATCGATTCTCGAGCAAGCGCGGACGGAGCACGAGTCTACAGGCTATATGAGCTTTCCTAGATAACACCCTATAAATTGTGGTGAAAAACACGTTGCACGGGTTAAGCAAAAGCGTATAGTAGTGCTTAGCCATGTGAGGACTGGCTGGTTTACCAGCACTTTACCTCGCAGACTATACATTCGGCAATCACACTTCGGTCCCTGTGCGCCAACCCTACAAATCAGGTTTTTTAGATACATCGACTGCGGTGAACGGCCAAATCGGTGATAAAAACCTCTCTTCGTCTCCGTTCCCGAAACTAACAACTAGTAATCGGCTCTCTTTTATTAACCCCAATTTGTAGGAGACACCTCTATGACTCAGACTATCAACGCACCAGTAAATGTTAGCGCGTACTACTTCGCCGGCCGCGAAATGAAAACCTTCCCGAAAGAAATCGAATTCGGCGGCGAAGCCGTCACCTTTATGAGCGGCCTGCGGTATTTGGTACAGCGCGGCCAGCAGGGAGTCGTCAAACTGTTCGACATGTCCAGCACCGACGGCCTAACCTACCGCTTGCAGCAAACCGGCGACAGCTGGACACTATTAGGAACCAAAGGAGCATTCTAATGAAGCGAACATACCTGGAAGAAGACATTGAGCTCATCCAAAAATATTTCCCGGGCGCCAAAGCAGTTACCGTACGGACGCCATTCGACCTCACCCGGGGCAAAGCCGTCCGGCTGCCGCGGTTAGCACCAGACAGCTACCGGGCCGGCGATAACCCACGCGGCGGCTGGAAGGGCGGCATACTGTGGATGAACTAAATGAGGACGGCGGGGCACGGGCCTACAGCGCCAGCAGCCACACCGGCACCAGCGTGGCCGTGCACACTGGTTTTCCCAACCCCGCCGCCGAACGCACCGGAGCGCCGCTTAGCCTGGACAAATTACTGGTGAAGCACCCTAGCAGCACCTACTTCTTCCGCATCCGCGGCCACAACTGGCACCGCTACGGCGTGTTCGACGGCGACCTGGCGGTCATCGACCGCGCCATCAACCCACGCGGCGGTGACCTAGTGGTCTGGTGGCAGGAGAGCGGCGAATTCGCCGTCAGCCGCTTCGACCGTTCTGCCCGCCAGAACACCTGGGGTACCATCACCGCCATCATCCACCCGTTCGAGGGCGGGGAAGGGTGAAGGCCACCCCAACATCTGCCATTCTCGCAAAGGTGGGAATCCATCCTCCCCAAAACCCGACATTGCCGCGTGGAGCATGGATTCCCACCTTTGCGAGAATGGAGAGGGACAGTAACCTATCGCTTGAACTGCTACGCCGCAACCGGCGGAGCCGGGCAGGAAGCCTCTCGGGGTTCGGCATCGTCGATAATTGGGAATTGATGCTGGAAAATTTCGTTTATTGCCACATCGCCAATCACGTTCACGTATTCCCACAGGCTATGCCGGCCATCGGGCAACCGCTCGCCCAGGGCGGGGCAGCGCCTCTCATTCGTAGCCGGCAACGGCCGATATTTTGGGGACACGCGTATTTGTCCTTCGACGTCAGGTTGAGTTGCCGCAAAAGCATAGTCCAGGCCATCGGGGTAAGGCTGCAAACCCACAAAACGTTTGACCCTAGCCATAACTCGGTGCCACCTGCTGTCGACGCGGTGCGGATTATAGCCCAGCATGATGGAATTTGCGGTTACGCTCGCGGCCCAGTTGTCGCGGTTAGCCAAGCTCAGCATAAAACCAAGCGCATGCGCAACGTCCCGCTCCACACCCGACCGGCGCTGTGGTATAAGTTCGCCGGACTTGTCACGCGCGTTCCGAGCATACCATCCGCCAATCGCCCTCAAGGCCTGCACCGTAAGCTCAGTGCCACCATTGTTTATGTTGTTTTCTACTCTTTCGTTAAAGTCCCGGCCCACCGAACGTATTACCATGGCTGGCGCGCGTTCTGCAACTACGGCCATCAGACCTGCTCTAAGCCGAAGATATGGGTCGTCCGGCAATGCGGAGTCGTGCTGTTCGTTTCGCACAGCGCCGACCAAGCGGTTGTGAAATACCTGCGTTTTCTCTGGCGTACCAACCAGGGGCACGAAAAACGCATCAAAATCCAGAATGTTCTCACTCATAATTATATTATGGCATAATTGGTATAAATTTGCAATGCACACTACTACAACCTACGCCCTCATCGACTGCAACAACTTTTTCGTTAGCTGCGAGCGGCTGTTCCGGCCGGAGCTGAATGGCCGGCCGGTGGTGGTACTCAGCAGCAACGACGGTTGCGCGGTCAGCCGTAGCCAGGAAGCCAAAGACCTCGGCATACCCATGGGCGCGCCGCACTTCAAGTTCCGCGAGTTCTTCAAACAGCACGGTGTTATTGCATTCAGCGCCAACTTCGAACTTTACGGTGATGTATCTGAGCGCATCACCAACCTACTGGCCAGCATCACGCCGCGCATAGAAGTCTACAGCGTGGACGAATCGTTCCTGGACCTCGGTGAGTTAGACATTCCGAACTACACCGCCTGGGGGCACATGGTGCGCGCCCACATCCTAAAGCACGTTGGCGTGCCGGTCAGCATCGGCGTGGCCGGCAGCAAAACCCTCGCCAAAGCTGCCAACCACTGGGCCAAAAAGCACCTAGGAACCGGCGGCAGCATGGCCGCGCTGGAGCCACAGGCAGCCACTACCGTACTGGCCGGCACACCGGTGGCCGACATCTGGGGCGTCGGCTGGAAGCTGGCCCCCAAGCTCAAGGCCGAAGGCATACACACCGCGCTGGACCTTAGGCACATGAACCCGCACCATGCCCAGCAACTAATGGGCATCCGCGGCCGCCAGATGGTCGAAGAGCTAAATGGTACCGCCTGCTTTCCGTTGCAAAAAGAGCAAAAACCCCAGCAAATGATTATGCGCGGCCGCCAGTTCGGCGAAGACACCCGGGAGTTTTACGTCATCGAATCAGCCATTGCTAGTCTAGCCGCCCGGGCGGCCGCCGCACTCCGCCGCGAACACCAGCTGGCCAGGCAAGCGGCGGTGGTGCTGCGCACCAACCGCCACAAGCCCGGCTACCAGCAGGTGAGCGAAAGCGTGCAGTTCTACACGCCCACGGCCGACACCGGCATCATCACCAGCCAGCTAACGCGCATGTTAGCCAGCGGCTGGCGCGGCGGGCTGGACTACCACCGCGCCGATGTGCTGCTGCACGACTTCGTGCCCGAAACCGGCCTGCAAACCGACTTGCTTGGGCTAGTCGACCTGGCCGCAGACACCAAAAGCAGCCGCAAGATGCACGCGGTGGACCAGCTGAACCTGCGCCACGGCAAGGGCACCGTCAAATTCGCCGCCGAACACCTCAGCCACTCCTGGCAACCCCGCAAGCGCCTGATGAGCCCCCGCTACACCTCCGCTTGGGACGAACTCCCCGAGGCCCGCGTGCACTAGGCCGTCTGGCCGCCGGACATTATCCGCCGCAAAGACTGTTGGCTCAGTACCCGCACCCGACCGGTCGGCTGTAACTCCGGGCCGCCCAGTTCCGGGCCCAGCAGCGCCAGCCGGGCGGCTAGCATGGGGGCACGGGCATCCAGCTGGCGCACCCAGTCCTCGTGGCCAGCGGCCACCGCACCAATGTAGCGGACGGCAAAGTCCTTGACGGTCATTGCGGCAGGTGATTCACCGGGCATCAGGGCCTACCACCGCCGGTTCATCGATAGTTGCAGCGCCTGTTTGGCAGTCTCGCGCGACAATACGGCGTCGCGTTCGGACTCGTCAACCACGTCGGCGGACACTGCCGCCTCTGCCGTCAAACCCGTAGCCACCGCGCCAAGGGGTTCTGCGGCCCGGCTTCGTGCAGTTTCCGCCCCAGGCATTGGAGCGCGGTCTAGTTGATTCGTGTACATGTTCAAAAATCCTCTCTAAAATTAACAATCAGGTTCCTGCCGGAGCCTGATTGTTAGGGCTGTGCGGTGCGTTTGTCTAACGCTCAGGCTCCAACATGGTGAAGCACAGCCCCGTAAAGCTGAGGAAAATAATCGCAATCACCACGTTAGTAACCATAATGCCATTTACCATACCGCACCTGGGCACAGACCGCAAGCCATTTTCTTACCACGCAGGATAGACATAAGCATCATGCTTACCTACAATTACTAGCAACATGGCACATCCCAAATGGCGGCGCAAAGCAGGCGAGTGGCTTCGGCGCTATGTGCCAGCCGAAATTATCGGCACTGCCACCGCCATCGTCGGCGCGCTTATTTGCTATGAAACAACCGGTTCATTGGTGGCCGCTGCGGTTGCCGGTGACATCGGCGAGTTCATCGGCTATTACACGTACTTCGGCGTCACCGACACCGCCCGGCACTTTAAACGCCACAAAAACCACGCGCCGTTTAAGCGCGTCGCCCTAACCGTCTTCAAAACCATCCGGGACATGCTGGTGGAATTTGGGCCGGCCGAGCTACTGGACACCATGTTCGTCCGCCCGGTCTTTATGTACCTGGGCACCCAGTTTTTCCCGAACTTCGTCCTTGGCATCTTGGCCGGCAAGATTGCTTCCGACATCATCTTCTACGCCGTAGCCATTATGGGTTACGAGTTCCGCAAGCGGCGTTGGGCTTAAAAAGCCTATATAATTAGGCGCACGTTATGGCCGCCGCCGACCTTCTAGCCAAATATCCGCTTGTCTCCGACCAAGTCAGCAAAGACCAGGTGGGGGTGATTCTGGCCGAACTGGAACGGGTACTGCCAAAGCTAGACGGGGCAGTAGTGGAATTTGGTTGTTACATCGGTACGACTAGTTTGTTCGTCCGCCGGTTGCTAGATGCGTGCGGAGACGCCCGTGAGTTCCACGTATACGATTCATTCGAAGGCCTGCCGCCCAAAACCGCTGCGGACGAAAGCCGGGCAGGGGAGCAATTCCAGGCCGGCGAATTAGCCGTCAGCAAAAAGCAGTTTTTGCAGCAGTTTCAAAAGGCCGGCCTGCGGCCACCAATCGTCCATAAGGGTTGGTTCAAAGATTTGACGGTCGCCGATGTGCCTGAAAAAATCGCCTTTGCGTTCCTAGACGGCGACTTCTACGAAAGCATCCGCGACTCGCTTAAACTGGTACTGCCGCGCATGCAACAGGGTGGGGTCATCATCATCGACGACTACGCCCGCGAAGCCCTCCCCGGCGCCGCAAAGGCCGTGCACGAACTACTGCCGGGCAGGCAAATCACTACTGCCCACAACCTAGGAATCGTACACCCATGAAACTGCACATCGTAACCATCGGCAAACCCAAGCTGGCCTACGCCGCGGCTGGCTGGGAAGAGTACCTGGGGAGATTGCAGCGGCTGCACACCGTACGCGTTACCCAACTGGGCGACAAATATGCTAACGACGCGGCTAAACTCAAAGAAGTTACTGCGGGTACTTACACCGTGGCACTCGAAATCGAGGGCACGAACTTCAGCAGCCCCAACCTGGCCGAATTTCTAAAAACCCGCGAGCTAGAAGCCCGGGAAGTCAGCTTCATCATTGGCGGCCCAGACGGCCTGCCGGCCGAAACGCGGGGCAGTGCAGATTTCCGCTGGAGCCTTGGCGGCCTAACCCTCCCGCACGACCTCGCCATGGTCGTCACCCTGGAAGCACTCTACCGCGCCAGCACCATCAATGCCGGCCTGCCGTACCACCGCTAGTACAGATGGTGCCTGGCAATATAGTCGAGCACTGGCTGCCGCACCACTGCGCGAGCATCTTGGCCAGCCGACAGCAAAGCCCGGGCTTCGGTGGACGACACCGTCCAGACCTCTTGCGGCAAGTGTAGGTGCACCAGGTGGTCGTTTTCGGCGAGGCCCTCGCCATCTTCGCTAAACAGTACCACCCGGATATCGTGCATAAACGATGCCGCGTCCGGCCATTCCGGCAGGCTGCGGTAGCTGTCACCGCCCAGCGCCAACCAAAATTCCGTGCCGGGGTAGGCGGCCGCCAGGGCGGGGAGCGTGCGGGCAGTACGGGTGGGGGCAGGGAGCTTCAGTTCGAAATCGGTGATTTTGAGGCGCCGTTCGCCGGCAAAGGCATATTGTTGTAAGATATACAACATTTGTAAGCGATTGTCATCCGAAACAGTAATCTCTTTGTCTTCCCGTGTCCGCGAGGGCATCACCCACACTTCGTCAAACCCAGGCAGCGCCAGGCACGCCCGTATGATTGCTTCGTGTGCAATCGTCGGTGGGTTAAAACTGCCGCCGTATAGTATGATCCGCTGCGCCATGCCACCATCATAACAGAGCGGGCAGGTCTAGGCGGCGGCTAGGAGCGTATTGGCCTCCGCCACGACCGCTTCGGCCTCTGCCGCAATCCGGGCCAGATGACCAGCGTAGCACTCAGTGTCCGCACCATAGGCCGCCCGCATGAATGGTGAAGCTACCCACCGCTCATAGCGCCCCTCCGGCGTCAAGCCAGGATAGGCAGGGTTTACGCCGATAGTCTGCGCCACATGGGCACGGAGTACGTCCTGGCTGATGTAGGCCTCCAAACGGTCCACCACCGCGTCATCATGCAGTGCCGCCAAATCGAAATCTGGCGTTGCCTGCTGGAACCTAGTAAGTAAGAGGTGGTACACCTCGCGTTTGAACTGCAGCTGGCCAGCTTCACCCAAGGACAAACTGTGTAAGAAGATGGCCGCGAAAATTTTTGGGGTCTCTCTGTTTGGGAATGTAAAGTCGGTCAGCCGCTCGGTCAGCCGCATGCCGCGCTCACTGAGGTAACTTGGCCAGACGTCTAGTTGGCCGTCCGGGCATACCCGTAAATCTTCAATTGCCCGGTGGAGCTCAATATCACGTTCCTTAGCGTATGTGGCGGTCGGCTCGATGCGCAAACTCGGGCCAACCGTGGCAACTGTATGGCCCTGTTCGGCCAAGGCTCCGCGGCCCAACTGCATACCAACACCCGCCGCAGCCATCATCCAAAGCAACCCGTGGTCGGTGCCGGCATTCAGTTTTGTGTTTGCCCGAAGCTCAAGATAATTTTTATGTATCCGTACATCGGTACGGTGGGTAGTGATGCGCGGCTGGCTCATGGCAGGCTGCGCGCCGTAGGTGCGCCTGTGCCGCGCCTGTCCGGCACGCATGAACACTGCATCCTCGATGGCTGCGCCAATGCCCGAAACGACATCTAGCGTCCGCTCCTCGTGTGCCTCGTCCAGGCCAATGACCGGAACCGCCTCAGCCGCGCCGCCAGTTTCGCCTGTCTCGGCATAGATGCCTAGGCTAAGATGGGCATACGGCACCACGAACTCCACGTCCAGCTCTCTGCCTAGTTCATACAGGCGCAGTAGCACCTTCGCCTCACGGTCGCGCAGTTCACTAGGCAGGCAGGGGGTCAGGCGCAGCTCACACACGCTGTCCCCACCATCGTAGTAACCCTCCTGCAGGATGCCCTGGCCGAACCGGAACTCCAGCCAGCCCATAGCCTCACTGTAAGCCAGCATTTCGCCGTATGGGGCGTCTACTGGGGGTTTTGTGTCGCCAAGGGTAGGGGTAGAAAATTCGCGGTACAGCTGAAAGTTCACTAGGTCAGCCGCGCTAAATCGGTCAATCTCCGCAAGCCACGCCTGGCGTTTGGCCGCCTCCTGCCCGTTCTTTGGCTCCAGGGCGCTAATGTACGCCTTGGCTTCCAGGCGAAGCTCGGCCATCCTGGCTTCGCGACGGTCTTCGGGCAGGGGCTGTACGTCGCTGTCAGCCCGAAGCATCAGCGACCCAAAAACCGGTAGGATGCCAATCGAGGCAATGGTTTCCAGCTCGCGGGCCGTCAGGAAGTGCAGTGGCTCCCCGAAGGCCCCGGCAGCAGCCTCGGCCTGCAGCCCGGCCACCCGCCGCGCCGCCAAGGCCAACTCTTCGTCGATGGTTAGCTGCTCGCCAGCCGCCAGCTCCACCCTGCTTCCGGGGAAAAATTCCATAGTTACCGTAACATACCACTTTGTGGCGAACTATGGAAGATTATTTTTAAATCGTAAGGCCGTTCATCCCGACTATCTAAGCTCGCCGCAGCCAGCTTACAATGGCCTAAAAGGGGACGAACATGACAAGCAGACAAAATAAGAAAAATAAGGGAGAAAACTCATGGTAATGGCACCCACGACAACCTTAAGGCTCTTATCCTCTCTAGCTTGTCATGTTCGCCCGAACGCCCTAGCCCTAACGCAGCCTAACCACTACCAACACTTACACCTACTGGGGCAACACCGCGAGGAGGATAGCGAAAATGAGAACTGCTACTGCTTGAAAGTAGCTCCTCTTGAACGCCTTCGACCAACTGTACGGTTTCCCGAACAGGCCGCGGAGACCCTGGTAGGCGAAGTTGGCCATAGTCCAGCCGGCGATGAAAAAGAGCGCCCTGAGCACGACACTAGGCATGGTCGTACTCCCTTCTTATACTCACCCACAAAGTGGGGAGCCAGCCCATACCGGTCGTATGGCTTGGCTTCCCACTTCGTACATGTCTGCTTGTCAATGTACCCCGGAGCAGTACAGCTCAACGGAGCATCATTAACATTAGCATAAATACACTAATCTGTCAATATCCGGCAGGCTACTGAGCCGAGCCAGATACATACGAGCCGTCATTGTACAAAACGGGGTCATTACCGTTCTGCACAGATATAAATTCACCGCCAAGGGTGTACCTGCCAAGCAGCGCGCCAGCCGCATTCCGAAGCCCCATATGCCGGGCTTCGTATGCCTGTATCTCGACCCTTACTTCCTCTTGCGGCAGGAACACTGCCTCGTACCAGTCGGCACGGCCGCTGCCTGCATCTAGGACGGCCCGCCGAGAAGCAGCCAATGCTATGGCATGGCCATAGGCATCATTTGCCTGGAAGGCAAGCTCTAAGCCCAACAACGCCTGCTGTTCTGCAAGGCTGTGGGCCATCTCGTTATCTATCAACATAATCAATATTATATCATATGCACGTATATACCACAATACGGACAGTACTGGTGCAAACAAAAAGGCTCCGAAGAGCCTAATTTTTTCTATTTGGTGACCCCGAGGGGAGTCGCCTGGCCGGCAAATTAAAAGCAAAATTTGCCAGGCCACCCCTCCGCTCACGCTCCGGGGCTTCGGGTGCCGGGGAGTGCCACTGGCACTCCCGTTCGACTCCCTGGGGCACAAAGTAAAAGACCCAGCTTTTCAGCTGAGTCTTTTACTTTGGTGACCCGTGTGCAAAAAAGTTTACACCAGCTGAAGGATGAAGCCACCCGCTGGAGGGAAATCATCGCGACAGTATATGACCAGCGTAGCTCCGATAGGAGTAGCCATACTCCCATGCAGTATACGCACCCAGCATAATAGTCTGTGCTGTTAGACAATAATGTTACACTATCTCTAACCTAAGGAGGTTGCCCATGTCCAAGCAATTATTCCAACCACCGTTTGGCCCTGAGTCGCTCGCGTACGGCGACGCCGTAGTAGCCCAGGCCGCCGATACTTTGCGGATAGAGGTTGATGAACTGGCGGCCAGCGCCGAGCCATCGTTGCTTGTTCAGATAAAAACCGACCCCCGTGGCGCAACCTCACCCGTAACACGACAGGACCAGGAAACAGAAGAGAGGATAGGTGCCGCTTACGTGGGCACGTCCGTTCGCATCAAGGGCGAGGAAGGAGTAACCGGATGGCCCGTGGACAAAGTCTCTACACTTGATATACATGTCGACCCCATCGATGGCACCGAATTGTTTGTCGAATACGTCCAGCAGCTGTTCGAGTGGGCTCAGCTGCCCAAAGCCGACCGACCCCCGCGTCCAACGTGTGGTTCGATGGTATCGGCGGGCGGTGTACGCCCAGACAGCAATACGCCAGAATGGGCCGCAATCGTGGCACCGTTCGTTGAGCCAGATGGCATAGTTCGCTGGAATGTTGGTCCTGGAGTGCCAGCCGTACGCATTGAACCAGATGGAAGCCAGCACAATCTCCCATCAGCCCACGAGCTCTCGAGCCCAGAAACCGGCGGTGTAATTCTGGTAGCCTCCGATTCAGCCGAGCGCCTCTTTGGTGGTCCACTGCAAGACGCGGGCTACCGAGTACTCAAACTCAAGTCAGCCGTGGCGGCCGCCCTCTGCGCTATGGACCCAGGCCTCTTTGAACGTTTAAGGCCTGGAGAGCTAGGGGGTGACCCCATCGTAGGAGTAGCTATGCGCACCGCCAAGAACTGGGACGTTGCCGGTGTGATCGCTATCGCCAACAATCTAGGCCACTTCGTCAGCGCCACCGATGGCAGCCCGCGAACATTTGAAGATGGGGCGAATAGTGCAATCATTGCCGTCCGAGAGTCCATTGGCAGAGCAGTGGTAAGTGCAATTGCACCGCACCTGTAGGCCTACGAGAGTTCACACCCAATAGCAGAGGTGAAGATTTCAGCTCAAAACAAAAGGTGAAGCTATGATAATGCAGCTTCACCTCTGTTAAATTCATTGTGGTGACCCCGAGGGGAGTCGAACCCCTGATCTTCAGGATGAGAACCTGACGTCCTGGACCACTAGACGACGGGGCCGAAGCGGAGGAAAAGCGATTTTGTGCTTGCATAAAATCCTTTTCCGAGCATTCGGACCGGCGATTGCCGAAGGCAATCGTGGGGCCATCTTTTAGAAAACCCTGCCGGCGGCCAAACCTAAGATAAACCATCAGAAATTTGACCGGCTAATAGTATCACATCTAGCCCTTCTTGAACAGGGTGGCGCAAACCCACATTACACCGTTGCAAAATCCTTGGCGAAAACAGATAATAAGCATAAGCTGCGGCTCACTCTATATGCAAAGCATTTCAATGATCGGTGAGGGATTAGCTGGTGTTGCACTCGTTGCCGGGGTGGTCTGGTTCGTGGCGTACCGGCGCGGCCGGCGCAAAAACTCGTCCAGCAACAGCAAGCTGGCTAGCAGCCTGCGCGACGAAAAAGCGCGCAGTGAAATCATCCTAAAGTCCATCGAGGACGGCGTGGTGTACGTGGACGAGCAGGGCACCATCCAGCTGTTTAACCCCGGGGCGAATACCATCACCGGCTGGACCCAAGAAGACGCCGTGGGGCTCGACTGGAAGTCGGTGTTTGTGTTTTTGGACAAAAAGGGCGAGGCCATGGCCGAAACCGAGACGCCGTTTGCCAAAGCGCTCCGTACCAAGCAATCCGTCCGTGACAACGGCGCCAACATCTCCAGCAAATCCAACCAGCCAATTGCGACTAACTTTAGCGTGCAGCCCATTGTGGACGATGCCGGCAAAGACGGCCAGGACGGGCAGGTGAAGGGCATGGTGGCCATTTTCCGCGACGTCAGCGAGGAGCGGCAGGAGGAAAGCCAGCGGGCCGAGTTCATCAGCACCGCCAGCCACGAAATGCGCACGCCGGTGGCCGCCATCGAGGGCTACCTAAGCCTGGCGCTGAATGAGAAAGTCGCCACCATCGACCGTCGGGCGAAAGACTACCTAGACAAGGCCCACGCCGCCACCAAGCACCTGGGTGAATTATTCCAAGACTTGCTGACCAGCGCCAAGGCCGAGGACGGCCGCATCACCAACCACCCAGAGGTAGTCGAAATTGGCGAGTTTATGGAGCAGCTGACTTCCGACTTACACTTTGCGGCGCAGAAGAAGAACCTGGCGCTGGAGTTCATGATTGGCGACAACAGCGTCATGAACAACAGCGTCATTGACGCCAGCGCACCGGTGTCACTAGCACCCACTAAGGTCATCCGGCCGCTGTACTACGTCCTGGTCGACCCGGACCGGCTCCGTGAAGTTATCACCAACTTGTTCGACAACGCCTGTAAATACACCGACCAAGGCAAAATCGGCCTGGGGCTGACCGGCAACGACGACGTGGTGCAGGTGTACGTCCGTGACACCGGCCATGGCATCCCGCCGGAAGACATTGGGCACCTGTTCCAGAAGTTTTACCGGGTGGACAACAGCGCCACGCGTACCATTGGCGGCACCGGGCTGGGGTTGTTCATTTGCCGCAAAATTATCGAGCTTTACAAGGGGCGCATCTGGGTAGAAAGCACGCTAGGGCAGGGCAGTACGTTCTACATCAACCTGCCGCGCCTGAGTGCCGCCGAAGCCGAAAAGCAAAAAGCCCAGGCCGCGGCTGCGGCTGCACAGGGCACCAGCGGGACAGGGGCAGTGGTACCGGGCGAGACGGTCATCATGCCGCAAACCACCGCTGCGTCCAGCGCCGAACCGGCACCCGTACCGCTGCCTGACCCGGCACCAGCCCCAACGCCAATTGCCGAACCGGCGCCAGCCGCCCCAGCTTCGGCTCCGGCTCCGGCACCAGCTCCGACTGTAACACCCGTGCCAGCCGCCCCTGCCGTCCCGGTGGCTCCACCTCCGCCAACCCCAGTATTAGCCACCGCACCGGCACCAGCCCCAACACCAGCTCCAGTGGCTGTCGCCCCAGCCCCAGTCCCAACACCTGTGGCCACTCCAGCCATACCTCCGCCACCACCAGCGCCGGCACCCGCCGTACCTGCACCAGCCCCGGTGGCTCCCGCACCCATAGCCACCCCCGGGGCTCCGGTACCCACCGCGGCGGCACCGTGATATACTGGGCAATATATAACCATAACCAATTAAAAGAGAATAAACGTGGCAAAAGTACTACTGGTCGAAGACGATAACAACCTGCGAGAAATCTACCAAGCCCGCCTAATGGCCGAAGGCTACGACATTGTGGCCGCCCAGAACGGGGAAGAGGCCCTGGTGGTCGCCAAACAGAACAAGCCCGACCTGATTATTTCTGATGTAATGATGCCGCGCATTTCCGGCTTCGAGATGCTCGACATTTTGCGCAACACCGACGAGCTGAAGAGCACCAAAGTCATCATGCTGACCGCCCTCGGCCAGGCCGAAGACCAGAAGCGCGCCAACAACTTGGGCGCCGACAAATACCTGGTGAAATCGCAAGTTACACTAGAAGACATCGTCAACGCCGCCAAGGAGTTACTGGGCGAGGATGGTGATGTTGCGGCCGTCCCGGCCGCGCCGCCGGCCGCCGACCCGTTGAGCACTCCGGCCGCCATGCCCGCGCCCGAACCACCGGCCGCACCAGCTCCCGACCCAGCACCGGCGCCAACCGTTGTTGACCCCGTAGCCGCTGCTACCGCGCCCATGACGCCGCCACCAGCCCCAGACCCAGCCCCAAGCGCACCGGCAGACCCGCCAGCTACACCCGACCCAGCCCCTGTGGCCAATCCACCCGCACCGGAACCGCCTACTACGCTCCCCGCTCCCGACCCGGCACCAGCCGGCGCACCAACTTCAACCGTGCCAGACGCCACGGCCTCTAGTGCGGCCGCAGCGGAAGCTGCCCACGAAACCATAGCCTCTGAAGGCAGTGCCGTCCAAGCCCAGATAGCCAGCTTTGCCGAAGCGCCAGCCACTCCGCCGGCGGATCCGGTAACCGCCAGTAACGATGCCACCATGGCCGGCGCCGTACAGCAATTGAACAGTGCCAGCGAGCCCACGCCCATCGAACCGCCCAGTGTCGCCAACGCACCGGAAGCCCCAGACCCAGCCCCAAGCGCACCAGCAGACCCGCCCGTTATCCAATCGGTTGCGACTCCGGCCGAGCCAACCACACCTACGCCCCTCGCTACTCCGCCAGCCGTCCCTGAAGTCCCAGCCGCCGCAGCTCCAGCTGCCACGCCCGATACACCAGCTGCGGCCGAACCGCCCGCCGACGGGCCTGCGATGGTCGCCGGCAAGAAAGTCATCCAGCCGCTGACGGCTGCCGACCCTGGCAAACCCAGCCTAGACGAACTCCTCGCCAAAGAAGCAGCCAACGAACCAGCCCCGCCGGCCACACCAGTGGTTGGTGGCGCTACGCCGCCTCCGCCGCCTCCTCCGGCACCTGGTGCGCCCATCGCCCCGGCCGCGGCACCCACGGCCGCACCGGCCGAACCGGCGCACCTGCCCGGCCAATCGTTTGACCCGAGCAAGGCGCTGTAAACCGGGGAGGGCTGCACTTGGGGCGGCTGACGCAGGCCGCTGGCCTGCTCGCCGCGCCTCTCATCAATCTAAAGGGGAACCTTCCGGGTTCCCCTTACGCTTACGCCGGGCAAGCCCGGCTAGCTATCCCCTCCAGCGGACGTCGGTGGAGGAGTGGGAGGCGAGTGCTGGCACTTCCAGGCTGCGACCGGGAGTCAGTGGTAAACTAAGTCCATGCGCTTAAATAAGTTTATCGCCAGCGGCACCGACCTCTCGCGCCGCGCTGCCGACGATGCCATCGCCCAGGGCAGGGTACAGGTAAACGGCCAAAAACCCACCCCCGGCCAAGACATCACCGAGACCGACAGCGTAACCCTTGACAACCAGCGTATTACACCCTCTGTCAAGCCCCTTACGCTTATGCTCAATAAACCGCCCGGAATCGTCGTCAGCCGGGACGGGCAGGGGGCCAAAACCATCTACGACCTGTTGCCGCCGGAGTACCACCGCCTGAACCCCATTGGCCGGCTCGACAAATACAGCAGCGGTCTCCTGCTACTGACCAACGACGGCCAGCTCGCCCAAGAGCTGACTCATCCCAGCCGCCAAAAGGTCAAAATCTACGAAATCCTGCTCGACAAACCGCTCCAGCCGCTGCACCGGCAGATGATTTCCGACCACGGTATAACGCTCGAGGATGGCGTGAGCAAACTCCAACTGGACCGGCAAAAAGAAGGCGACGACATAGCCTGGGTAGTCACCATGCACGAAGGCCGTAACCGCCAAATCCGCCGCACGTTCGAGAGCCTGGGCTACCGCGTCACCCACCTCCACCGCACCCACATCGGCCCGTACGCCCTCCCGCCAAACCTCAAGCCGGGCGGCCACAAAACGCTTTAGGCGGCGTCGTTAAACGGCTGGGTGTGTTGTTCCCGGCAATGTGTCAAAAATTGGGTCGCCGTTGCGGCCTGAGTGACAGAGCTATTCCGTTGGGCCACCCAGATTTGGCAGGCGAAATACGGGCACAAAACCAACCCGGGCGGCACCCGGATACGGCTTGGCCTCGGCACAGGCATCCAGCAGGTCACGAAAGCGGCCCAGCTCCGCAAAGTGCGGGGCAGGGTCTGCAAGCACCCTTACCAGGTATTCATTGTCGGCGTACCACCTGCAGACACCTTCTGATGTCACAGAGCGGTACATATCTTCCCGGTACGTGTGTTCGGTTTCCGCATCGCCAAGCTGGAACTCCATGCCGACGCTCGACACTACAGATAGACAGTTATCGCCGGGGAAGACAATCGGGCCTTGTTCGCTCCGGCTCAAGATAACCCAGGCGGGTTGGCCCTCGTAAACCATATAAATCGGGTGGGACCACTCCAGCCGGGAAGTAACCTGCAGGCCGTTCTCCTCCCAACTGCTGTACTCACCCCCGTTCAGGCCGGCAGTCCCAAGTGTCCGGTTGAGCAGTTGCCGAAGCCCATGCTCGGACTGCGTAAAGCTGCGCGCCAGCCGCTGCTCATGTTCACTGAGCCGTCCTGAGTTCTCCGGGTCTGCCATGGGACGTATACCTTACCCCCGTTCGGTGGCCGTGTCAAGAACACCCAGAACGGTAAACCTTCCCGAAGCCTCAACCCATGTTTGAAGACTCAGGAAGACGACAGATGGATAGATGAGTTGGGTTGGGGCGATGAAGGGTAAAGGTGCTGTTGGGTTTTAGGCCCAAAGACCACCGAGCGGTTAAGCTCGTCCCCTCATCGCCAGCCGGCAGTTACGCTTGGGTGTCGTCCCCTGCAGTCTGCACTCCTCGTTCAGCCTCGATCAGCAGGCGCCGCTCACGCAGCTCCTGGACCTTCAGCTCCTTCGACTTCCGGAAGTGACTGAGTACCTCCGGCACGACGAAGACGAGCATTATGCAGATTGAAGGCACGGCACCACTTAGGGCTATCGCCCAAGCGCTGACTCCCATGGCCAACTCCCATCTGTCGTTCGACTATCCCGGGGCGGGAAAGCCAAGCGCCATTTTAGCACAAACGAGCCTGTTTTAATATCGTGTTATTATTTTGTCAATCCCCCTACCTCTGATATAATAGGCTCAATGAGTTCTGGAAAAGTCCCCATCGTCGCCATCGTCGGACGGGCCAATGTTGGCAAATCGTCCCTGTTTAACGCCGTCCTGAACCGGCGGGAGGCGATTGTTGCCAAAGAGGCCGGCACCACGCGCGACAGCATCACCGCCAAGGCGTCCTGGAACGGGCAAGACTTCTGGCTGGTCGACACCGCCGGCATGAAGGACGCCACCGATGATTTCGAATTTACCATCCAGGAACAAATCCTGCAGGCGGCCGACAGCGCCGACCTAATTTGGGTGGTCGTGGAAGCCGATGTGCCCATCGTAGAAGAAGACCGCCGGGTCGCCAAACTGGCGCTTAAAAGCCGCAAACCGGTGTTTTTGATTATCAACAAAGCCGACCGGGCCAAGGGGCACGACCTAGACGTTTTCCAGCGCCTGGGCATCAAGCCCATCATCCAGACGGCCGCGACGCAGCACCGCGGCATCGGCGACCTGTTGGACACCACGGTGGAGCAGCTGCCCAAGGCCACCATCCGCGTGAACGACGACCGCATCCGGATTGCGCTGCTGGGCCGCCCGAACGTGGGCAAAAGCGCGCTGTTTAACGCTCTCGCCAAGAAGCAGCAGGCCATCGTGGCCGACCGGGCCGGGACCACCCGGGACATCAACCGCGCCAACGTGCGGGTAGAGGGCCAGGACATCGAACTAATGGACACCGCCGGCATCCGCCGCTCCGGCAAGATTGGCACCGGCATAGAGCACTTCAGTGTAGTGCGTACACTAAGTGCCATCGAGCAATCTGATGTTTGTTTGTTACTAATGGACACGAACGAGCTGGGCGTAGCGCTGGACCAGAAGATTGCCGGCATGATTAAAGAGGCGGGCAAGGGGCTCATCCTGGTCGTCAGCAAATGGGACGACGAAATGGTGGGGGCAGTCGAAGCCCGCAGTGCCCGCACCGAAGCCAAGTTGGCCGCACAGGCCGAGGAAATTGAGGCCACCAAGGGCATCAGCAAGAGCGAAAAGAAGCGCCGGGCGGCCGCCATCAACTACACCGAACAGGGGACCGTGGAGCGCACCGCCTTCACCCGCGACGCGCTGGCCGCACGCCTAGCGGGCGACTACGACTTCGTCGCCTGGGCGCCGCTGATTTTTACGAGCGCCATCACCGGCCAGAACGTCACCAAGCTGTTCGACCTGGTACTGCAGATAAGTCAGGCGCGCAAGGCGCGTGTTTCCACCCGCGCCCTCAACACCTGGCTCACCGCTGTCACCGTCAAGCACCCGCCGGCCGGCCTCAAAAACCGCGCGCCAAAGCTCAACTACATGGTGCAGGAGGACGACAACCCCACGCCGGCCTTCAAAATCTTCGGCGCCCACACCAAATTCGTTCACTGGAGCTACCGCCGCTACCTGGAAAAAGAACTGCGTGCCGCCTTCGGCTTCGAAGGCACCGCCCTAGAACTGTGGTTTATAGAAAAGCACGTCACCCACAAGCACGGCAACAGCCCCACCAGGCCGGACCGCTCGCCGGTGCAGCGCAGCATCATCAAGAAAAAGGCGCCGCGTACTACCAAATCCGGCCAACCCAAGGGCCGCTAGCCGGGCAACATTCCCCGGGGCGCATAAGAGCCATGTCCTACACCCAAGCAGCCTTTACCCGTTTCGCAGGACACTGCGAGGGCCTGGACCGTGCCGTTAGTAACGGCGCAGAGCTGGACACTGGCAAAATTACCGCCCGCGAGGTTTCGTTCTGGCCCATGCCAAACAGCTTCTTGGGCGCCATCGAGGCGGCTTGGCTTAAATTGCAGCGTGCCCCGCGCGCACAACTCATTGGCACACCGCTCTCGCTGCCCGAACAATGGGAGGACGGCAGCGAACCGTCTAGCCTGGAGCGTATGTTGGCGGCCATCCTAAATGCCACCGTCCAACCCGTGGACATCGGCCCCGGCATCCCAAGGTTCGCCAGGTCAACCCGTGACATAGATGTCTGCGCCAAAGCCGATTTGCGGTTCGCCAGGTTGCTGCATGCCATGCGGGAGCCCAAAAAAGCTGCGGGCGAGCACGATTATCAAATCATTGTGGGAGAAGAAGGGGTTGTCGGCCTGCGCAAAAGCGACACCATAGCCTCAACGCTGCTGCTGGCGGAGTCCGCAATCTGCGGCACAACCGGCACCCCGGCAATAGTAACCGGTGCGGGCACGCTTGTGGCGGCGTGTACGACCACCGACCGCAAGCTCCCGCACGGATATATCATGCACCGGGTCCCGCGGGGCCAGACCATAGTGCAGGTACATGACATAACCGAGATGGCTGCCATACGGCCCTCGTTCCTCAGCGTGCCGCCGGCGGACAGGGGAGAGGTGTTCGGCGACACCTTCAGCAAAATCAAAATCCGTAGCCTCGGCCCCGAGGCGCAGGAAGTGGTCGCCACGATGGCTATCGACGAAGCCCGCGACATCGTCACCAACGCCGCCCGCATGTCCGCCCAAGCCGCACCTTAGCCGCACTCGCAGGCAAGTCTCCGCAGCCATACCATCGCCAAATACCCAGCGAAACGGTAGAATAGAGCGATATGCAGTGGTGGCAATTGGTAATTTACGGCACGGCCGGTTTCGGTATGTCGGTGTTTAGCGGCATCGCCGGGGCAGGCGGCGGGTTCATTATGACGCCGCTCGCCATATTTTTGGGGCTTACACCCGGGCAGGCAGTCGCCAGCGGCAAATTCAACGGCCTGGCGGTCACCATTGGCACGCTGGGCAGCCTGCGCACCAAGGGCACCATCAAAAAGAGCCGGGTGGCAGCCATTATGGCGCTGGCATTCATCGTCGGCCTGCTGGTGCCGTTCGTCATCAAAGCGCTCGACAATACGCTGTACCAGGTTATTTTGGGCGCGCTCATCCTGGGCATGATACCCGTGTTGCATCTCAAAAAAGTCGGCCACACTACCCACACGCCCAACGACTTCCAGAAAGGCCTAGGTGGTTTGCTGCTAACGGCCAGCCTGTTCCTGCAGGGCGCCTTCAGCGGCGGCCTGGGCACGCTGGTGAATGTGGTGCTAATGGGTCTGCTCGGCCAGAGCGCCAACGAAGCCCACATCACCAAGCGTTGGTCGCAGTTGGTGCTGAATACCACCATCATCTTCGGCGTCTTTGGTAGTGGGCTGATTTATTGGCCGGTCGTGATAATTGGCGTGTTTACCAACACGCTCGGTGGCTACATCGGCGGCCACATCGCCACCCGCAAGGGTGACAAATTCGCCATGAACATGCTGCTAGCCCTGATGGCCATCTCGGGCATATTCCTAATCACGACGGCGCTGTAGCGCTACCGCAGTAGCTCTGTCAAAAATTTGCCCACCTAAGACATATGTCCGGGGCAAGGGAATGTACGGTTTCCGGCCGGCCGCATTCCAGGCCTCGATGCGCTGGCCAACCTCTTGCACCCCGCCCCGATAACCCAGCCTGGCCAGAACCTGCAAATCACCCCAGGACGGACCTTTTTTGCCCATAGCGTCGCCTTCCAGCGGTGCCGCGGCTATGGCGGCCATGCCGAGCGTGGGTATGGCCAACCCCTCACCCCGCGTAACGTAGTAGCCAACCTCGATGTCGCCAATGCAGCGGCCATAGTACTGTAACTGGGTGGCACAGGTTGCACGCTTAGCCCGGAAGTGCTTGAGCCACTTCACATGGTCAGCTTCGTGCTCTTCGATGCTGCGCACTAATCGGTCATTCGTGCGCACCACCCGTTTCTCCCGCAGAATTTCCATCAGGCGGGGCAGTTCATGGCTACGTACTTCGATGTACCCTGGCGGCAACTCCAGGTCGTCATCGAGCAGGGGAAGGTAGTGCATATGGCCGTCATCTACAGGCTGTACCTGGACATCCCCGGCAGCGGCTTCGGGCTCGGCCGGGAACAGGCGTGGCATATCTTCCTCATGCGGTGCCGTCTCTATTGCCCAATCGACCATTTCCTCCAGAGGGGAAAATCTTTTCATTAGAACATTATACCACATTTGTCAATATTAGGGGTAGTTAGCTATACTGGTGGCCATGGCACTCTTCCAAAAACGACCACAGGTGAGTAACCCCGTGCAGTACGCTACGGTGGGGCTCAATAAATCACTGCTGATAGTGGGCTTAGGCAACCCTGGGGCGGAGTACGCCCGTACCCGGCACAACGCCGGCTTCCTGTGCCTAGATGATTTTGCCAAGCGCAACAGCTTCGACCCCTGGGTGGCCAAGAAAGATTTTAAGTGCGAACTTACGCAGGCCACGTTGGGCGACACCCGCGTCATCCTGTGCAAACCGCAGACCTTCATGAACCTGAGCGGGGAAGCCGTGCAGGCGGTGATGCATTTTTATAAACTGAACCTAAAGCAGCTGGTTGTGGTGCACGACGACATAGACGTCAACTTCGGCCAAATCCGCATGCGCGTGGGCGGCAGCTCGGCCGGCAACAACGGCATAAAGTCCGTTACCAAGCACATCGGCGAGGACTACGCCCGGGTACGCATCGGCATCGGCCCCAAAACCCACGAGCAGATGGACAGCGCCGATTTTGTACTGGAAGATTTCAGCGCCAAAGAGCGCGAGCACCTGCCGGCCATGCTGCGCGAGGTCGGCGCCATCCTCAGCGAATATTCCTACGGCAGCTCCTTCACCCCCGAAACCCGCAGCTTCTTGTAGATAGCGCTTGCCAAAGGGACCGACCCAGCATTGTGCTACTGTGTAGATACGAACTTTATATAGACAGGAGCCACAACTATGCACGAGTCCCCAAATGCAGCCCCAGGCGCAGCCGAACAACCATCACCCCAGGAGCTCGCCGCCAATATGAGCATCGGTGACATCAGAGCCGAACTACACGAACGGTCAATGCTCGCCCGCCAGAACCGCGAAAGCGGCGAGCCAACACCCCCATACGCAATCCCTAGCGAAGTCCTACAAGCCGAAGTGCTGCGCCGCAAAACCCAAAGCGAAGGCTCCGGAAACGATTTCCACCAATCCTAACACCCGCAGTTGCTTATAAACTATTCGCCTGGCCCGTCCGGTGCGAACAGGGCAGTGACGTCATCACCAGTCAGCCCCTCGTGCAGGTCGAGGAAGTCGCGCTCCATTGCCTGCAGGGCAAGGAGTTTGCTCATCTGTTCCAGGGACGCCGCTGGGTTAGGGCTCTTTGCCGGCCCGTCATTCCATCCAATCGCAACGCGGATTGCCCGAAGTAAATCTTCGGGCCTCTTCCACGTTAACGTTATGGGTGGCTGGCCTATTAACGCCGACTCGTCAGGATAGGTCCGGTAAATACCTTCGCCTGGTTCAATCTTCATAGTTAAGTAACTGTTGCCAGTAAGAGGGTAAGGACTGCCAGTGGCAGTTCGCAAGGGAACTTTCCGGTGCAAACTTGTTTGCAACCGCGAAATTCCGGGGCCGCAGAATGCGGCTGGGCACCTCTCCGACAGATATAAAAAGGCTCTCAGAGGGGGTGGGCACCGCTGAGAGCCTATTTATGGAGGCAATCCCGAAGGATTGTCTCCGTCCACCCTTCAACCCACCACGGAAGTGAAACATCAGCATCATAATCAAATAAGATGTGTGTCAGCGTAAGCTACCGTTTAGGCTCACTGGATACCGGGACGTTCGCGGCCGGTCTCGGGAGACCAACTGCAAAACTCTCGTTAAAGGGGTTAGTTTGTTTTAGAACGCATGTTGCAGGGGAAACCCCGCGGCGCCGATTGAGAAAAGTGGAGGGTAACAACTGTTCCAGGTGGCACGCTCTAAAACAATCTAACAAATGTTAGAATGGGGGATATAAGGTGCGTAAGAGGCTCTGAAAGCGACTTACAGGTTGCTATTCTAGCAAAAACATGCCCTGATGTCAATACCTTTTCATAAAATTGTATGGAAGTAAAAAAGCTTACACTGCAGGATGATGCTTATCCTTTGCCGCTGCGGGACATCCCGTCGCCACCAAAGGAGATATTCTACTTGGGCGCCGACCCTAGCGAGTGGCTGGGCCGACCCCGTGTCGCGGTAGTCGGCAGCCGGAGCGTAACCCCTTACGGCAAGCTGGCGACGACAAGGCTCAGCGGGGAATTGGCGCAGCACGGAGTAGTCATCATCAGCGGGCTAGCGCTTGGGGTGGACGGCATCGCCCACGCCGCCTGCCTGGACGCCGGCGGCCTAACCGTGGCGGTACTGGCCTGCGGCCTGGACACCGTCTATCCCGCCAGCCACGCCCAGCTGGCCAAACGGATACTAGAGCAGGGCGGTACCATCATCAGCGAATACGAGACCGGCATGCCCGGGTTCAAGTCGAACTTCATCGCCCGCAACCGCATCGTAGCGGGGTTGAGCGATGCACTGCTCATCACCGAAGCCACCGAGCGCAGCGGCACGCTGCACACCGCCCGTTTCGCCCTCGAACAGGGCAGGGACGTTTTGGCGGTGCCGGGCAACATCTTTAGCCCCACCAGCGGCGGCACGAACAACCTCATCAAGACCGGCGCCACCCCCGTTACGTCCGTCGAGGACATTTTGTATGTGCTAAAGGCCGACCATCTGCCGGCCGAGCCCGTCCGGCGGCGGGGCAGCAACGCCGAAGAACAGGCCGTCTTAGACCTGTTGTATGGCGGCGTCTCCGATGGCCACACCTTGCTAGTGCAGAGTGAGCTGCCAGCAATTCAGTTCAACCAAGTGCTCACCATGCTCGAAATCAGCGGCAAAATCCGCCCGCTCGGCGCCAACCACTGGGGCCTCAAGTAAGCATCCGCACACCACCGGTGTCCAGTCCCGCATCTGGAAGTGATAACACCAGCTTCTCACTCTTCCACCGACGTCCGGTGGAGGGGATAGCTAGCCGGCTAGCCGGCGTACGCGTAAGGGGAACCCGGAAGGTTCCCCTTTAGAGTAATGAGAGGCGCGGCGAGCGTTAGCGTAGCCACCCCAAGTGCAGCCCTAGGTCTGGAAGGGAATGTTACAATAAGCACTATGAAAAAGCTCATCTACCTGGGCATCGGCATCGGCGGCACGGTGGGGGCATGGCTGGGGGCAATCCCGGACCACGGCAACTGGCTAGGCGGCTGGAGCATCCTGGGCAGCCTGGTTGGCTCACTGGCCGGCATCTGGCTAGGCTACAAAATCGGCAAAAATTACCTGTAAAACAGCCGCCCCAGAGGGCTGATTTTTATATTGTCCAACCGTCCCGTTCAGCGTACCCACGAAATGCATCAACCCACGGGAACACGGCGGCCCGTCCGCATTCCCTGAGGCTTTCTGCTGTTCGCAGACGGTCGTTAATGACATGGCCAGCCACCTCGGCCGCCCGCCGCTCATCGTCGGTGCGGCAGTCCGTGCCATCCGTCGCCCGCCATAGCTGCAGCTGCCGGGCTGTGTACAACCGCTCTGCATCACTTCCAGTGAAACTCATATACTTTTATAGATTCTAGCAAATCTAGTAAAGCCGCGGGATAGGTTGGCCGCTCAAATATGCCTCCGAGATTATCTCGTTGTCGTAGGTAGTTAGCATCCCGCCAATCATATGCCCGGCAATCTCCAGGCATTCTGCTCGGCGCTTCCGATCTACATACAGCACGTCCTCACCGACATCATTCATGTGGCCGGCCTCTAACGCCCCTTGGTCTACACCCTCCGCATCACTAGGAGCCGGCGCCGCAAATGGGTGGCCCAGCTCCTGCGCCGTCGTCATCTGCGCATGCCAGTCGGCCTCATCGGCGACAGATTTCGCATAGTCATGGTACAGAATCCGGTTCGCTGCCTGCACCTCAGGGGAGATGTCTATTTTGTTTGCCATTGTTACTACAATCCTTTCCACCAGAAAACACCAAATTAAAAAAACCGTACCGGAGGTGGTAGCGGCCTTGTTGTGCGGGCGTCTTGCCAGTTACGTTTTACTGTTTATTGTTATACGCCCGCACTAGTGGTGAGTCAATGGTTTTTGTAATTTTTCTTACAGAATTATTCTGACACTTGCATTTGTATAGCGCTTTGCGGTAAGCTTGGGCTTCGTATTCGCGGCGAACGCGTTATACTACGTAAATACTTATAGTTAAGAAACTTTAGGAAAGGTAAGCTTGCTTATGCTTTCCGAGTATCGCAAACTAGTTTGTAAGAAATATGGCAAAAAATTTAGTAATTGTAGAGTCACCAGCAAAAGCAAAAACTATCGAGAAATACCTGGGTAGTGATTTTATCGTCAAGAGTTCCATCGGGCACATCCGGGGGCTGCCGAGCAAGAACGGCAGTGTGGACGTACATAACAAATTCAAACCCGTGTATGAAGTCGACCCAGAGAAGACGAAGGTAATCGCCGAACTGCGCAAGGCCGCCAAGACTGCCAAGACCGTCTGGCTGGCAAGCGATGAAGACCGCGAAGGGGAAGCCATTGCCTGGCACATCGCCGAAGTACTTAAGTTAGACCCCAAGACCACCAAGCGCATCGTCTTCCACGAAATCACCAAAGACGCGCTAGACGAAGCCGTCGCCAACCCGCGCCATATAGACATGAACTTGGTGGAAGCCCAACAGGCCCGGCAATCGCTCGATTATCTAGTGGGGTTTGAACTGTCACCGGTGTTGTGGCGCAAGGTCCGGGCGGGCCTGAGCGCCGGGCGCGTCCAGAGCGTGGCCGTACGGCTCGTGGTGGAACGCGAAGAGGAAATCAGCGGCCACAAGGCCGAAAGTACCTTTAAGCTGACTGCCGAATTCAAGCTCAAGAACGGTACGGTCCTGCAAGCAGCCAGCGCCACCAAATTTACTACCCACGCCTCTGTTAAAAAAGTGTTGGAGGCCTTCGCCGGCAGCGACTTTACCGTGGCAGACGTCTCCCAGAGCCCCGGCACCCGCAACCCCAGCGCGCCGTTTACCACCAGCACCCTGCAGCAGGAAGCGTCGTCCAAGCTAGGTTACAGCCCGCGCGGCACCATGCGCGCCGCCCAGAAGCTGTATGAAGCCGGGCACATCACCTACATGCGTACCGACTCGCTGAACCTGTCCGCCCAGTCCCTGGGCGCCATGACCAGCTACATCAAGGAAGAGTACGGCGAGAAGTATCATCAATACCGCACCTTCAAAACCAAGGACGACAGCGCCCAGGAGGCCCACGAGGCCATCCGTCCCACGAATGTACGGACAAAAACAGCCGGCGAGGACGACCAACAGCAGAAACTCTACAACCTGATCTGGCGCCGCACTCTGGCCAGCCAGATGGCGCCGGCCCAGATGGAGAACACCACCGTTACCATCGCTGCCAGCAAGAGTAAAGAAAAGTTGGAGGCCAAGGGGCAAGTGGTGCTGTTCGACGGCTTCCTGAAAGTCTACGGCCGCAGCAAAGAGGACGCGATTTTACCCGAACTGGCCGCTGGCGACAAACTGAACCTGCAGCGCGCCGAAGCGCTCGAAAACCTCTCGCGCGGCCCCGCCCGCTACACCGAAGCCACCCTGGTGAAAAAACTGGAGGAAATGGGCATCGGCCGGCCGAGCACTTACGCCAGCACCATCAACACCATCCAGACCCGCGAGTACGTCCAGCGGGGCGACCTGGAGGGCGTCGAGAAGCAAATTCGGAAGCTCACCCTGGAAAAAGGCAAAGTCTTGGAAACCACCGAACCGCTGATGTACGGCCGGGATAGCAACAAACTCTTCCCAACAGATACGGGTAAGGTGGTGACGGACTTCCTCGTAAAGTACTTCGCCGAAGTTATGGACTACGGCTTCACCAAAGACATCGAAGAAGAGTTGGATGAGATTGCCCGGGCCAAAAAGGACCGCGTAGAGGTACTGCACGAGTTCTACGACCCCTTTAGCAAGCTAGTGAAGGCCAGCGCCGACGTGACGCGTGCCGAAGCCACCCAGGCCCGTCTGCTGGGCAAAGACCCCAAAACTGGCGCGCCCATTTACGCCCGCTTTGGCCGCTATGGGCCAATGTTGCAAAAAGGCGAGCAGTCCGACGACCCCAAGCCGGATTTTGCCCCCTTGCCAACAGGGGCGAATCTGGACACCGTTACGCTGGAACAGGCACTGGAGATGTTCAAGTTGCCGCGTATGGTGGGGCAGACCGATGACGGGCAGGACATCAAGGCTAACATCGGTCGTTTTGGCCCATACATTCAGGTAGGCAAGCTGTTCGTCAGCATTAAACCGCTCGACCCGCACGACATCACCCACAAGCAGGCTCTGGAGCTTTACGCCGCCAAGTTGAAGGCCGAGAAAGAAAAGAATATCGCCGACTTCGGTGACGGGGTAAAGGTGTTAAACGGCCGGTTTGGCCCCTATGTGACCGACGGCACCAAAAACGCCAAAATCCCCAAAGAAGTTAACCCCAAGAAAATCACCCACGAACAAGCCAAAAAAATGCTGGCCGAAGCCCCTGAAGCCAAGCGCCGGGGCTGGAGCCGCCGCCGGGTTCAGCGCGGCGCTTAAAGTAGTGGGGCGGGGCAGCACCTTTTAGAACTTTTCCACCATTTTGTCTCTGTACAAGATGTGTGATAGTTAGTTTTTACAACATAAACTAGGCACAAGCGTTTAGTTTATGCTACTATATTTACATCTTCCTAAAGAATGGGTGTTGACTTTTACAAACAATAGTTTTATAGTAAGGGGTACTATGAACGCAACCAAAGCCGTAGTGGACACAGAAGCCGTTGTCAAAGACATCCTGGCTAGCATCGAACGTGAGCGTGAGCGCGAAATTATCGCCCGCCGCTTCGGCCTGTTTGACCGCAAAGAAACTCTGGAACAGATTGGCGAACTCCTGGGCATCACCCGTGAGCGCGTCCGCCAGCTGGAAAAATCAGTCATGACCCGTTTGCGGGCCGGCAGTGCAGAGCTACCCCATATCGCCGAAGTTGAAGCTACCTTGCTAGGCGCCATCGAAGCGGCCGGGCAGACCGCCCGCGTGACCGCCCTGGGTGCCGAACTAACCGCCGAAAACAGCCGCACCGACCAGTCCCGCTTGGCCTTCCTGACCGAACTAGCCCCTGGCATCAGCGTTATCACCGAAGACGACAACTTCTACCAGGCTGCGGGTAACGCTAGCGTACACGACGAAGCTGCCATCAAGGCCGAAGCAGCCAAGCTGGTTGAGGCCGTTTCCAAGGCCGGCAAGCCGCTGGAAACTAAAGAGCTTACCAAAGCCGCCGGCATGGCCAGCGACGCCTACACCACGGCACTAGCCAGCACCTCCAAGCTGCTGGCCACCCTGAACGGCCGCTGGGGCCTCGTCAAGTGGCCAACGGTCAACCCCAAGAACATCCGCGACAAAATCTACGTTATCTTAAGCGAAAACGGCAAGCACATGCACTTCAACGAAATCGCCGAAGCCATCAAGGGCAGCGACTTCAAGCGCAAGGATGTTACAACCCAGGCCATCCACAACGAACTGATTAAAGACAAGCGCTTCGTGCTCATTGGCCGCGGCATTTATGCCCTAAAAGAGTGGGGCTATGCGAAGGGCACCGTCGCTGACATCATCAGCGAAGTTCTGCGCGAGGCAGGGGAGCCCCTGCACCGGGACGAAATCGTCAAGCGCGTACTAAAGAGCCGTTTCGTCAAAGAAACCACCATTCTGCTGAACCTGCAGAGCAAGCCGCAGTTCAAGCGTGTGGCCAAGGCCACCTACGAACTGGCCGAATAGAACCCCTCCCAGGAACCGAGATAGCCATGTTAGCCTACCGTGAAGCGCCCAGTCTAGTGCGTTACCACGGACTGAATATGCCAGAAGTTCCGGCTGACACGCCCATCGCTTGTACGAAGCAAGCTATGCAGCAGGCAGCCCTAGAGGCCGGAGTGGGAGGCACCTTCTTCCGGCGTGCCACCCCTGAACGTACCGAATCGGTTCGGGCGCGCGACCTTGATGAACTCGTCGAAATAGCCGACGAAGTATTTACCGAAACCGCAGCCGCAATTACCG
This sequence comes from Saccharimonadales bacterium (SeqCode), assembly GCA_035480095.1. Classification (GTDB taxonomy): domain Bacteria; phylum Patescibacteriota; class Saccharimonadia; order Saccharimonadales; family UBA4665; genus JAJZCD01. Next base: position 28,269 of record DATIIC010000020.1, read on the forward strand.
AGGCCGCCTCTGGCACATCTGGCATGCAGGTTGATGTGGTCGGCCACAAATACAGGCTATACGGCGGCAAACTACCAGCCATGAACTACCACTTCGTTTCCCGGGGTAGCCTCGTACCTGACGGCTACTACTTGGTGGCCGAGGTTGAAGTAGCACCCACCGACGGCGAGTTGCCAGCAGATTCCTCAAACCCGTTCTTTAACGAAATGGAACTACTGCTACGCCACCGCAAGCCCGTGCGCGGTTGCCGCATCCGGGACGACAACGCCGGCCAGTACCGCTACCGTAAAGTTGGCGACTTAGTAACGGCCACGCGTATAGACATCGACCCCCGGCTGAAACACCGTAAAGACGGCAACGGCCCGTTCCGAGAGCTGTAAGGTGCGCACCCAAATCCCGGCCGAAGTTAGGGAAGTCCTGGCAGCCCACCCGGACCAAAAAATCATCATGCGGCCACCGGAATTACCCGACCGAGTCGTGAGGTCTCTGTATGTTAGTCGTTTTATTACCAATGTAACAGTGGTCGGCGGGACATATGTCGGCCGCGCCGAAGAACATTTTGATATACTTCGTAAGTTTGGCCTTAAAATACCACAGGCCGACTTCTATTACGACAAAAAGACCGAGCGGGCAGTTGTGGTTGCTGACTTCATCGACGGTGAGCCCATGCCCCTGACCAGAGATGATGTGCCCATACCACGTCCGAATGACCCACTCTTCGATGAATACGAGGCCACTGCTCAAACTGCCTTTGACAGCTACTACCGATGGGCCGACCGACGCTGGCCACCATTTAGAAGGCCCTACGCACTACGTGAACCGGGCAACCGTCGCCAGTTCGTTCTAGGAGCACCGTTGCCGAGCAGAGACCCCGCCGGTGAACAGGGCAGAGGACTGTACATGGTCGACCTTGACCCACTAGCAGAGCCGTTTTGCAGAAGGGCGCTCCCCTGGCGGTGGGAATAGCTTGCCAACCAAGCAATTGGCTGTACAATGTACCAATTGAATTAGCAGCTAGTAAGTAATAAATACCCATGAATCTAATACATAACCTGGGTCTTGCATTGCCCGAGTACTACGAAGTGGCCTGGACATATCCAGACATCCAGCGAAAAGCGCGCCTGGGCAAGCCGTTCGTCCGGCGTACCGTGCTAACCTACGACGCCAGGTAACCTCAAGGCCGCCCTCAGGCTAGCAGACGATGTCCTAGACGAAACCGCAGCCAAGCTAGGCGTACAGGTGGTTCGCCACGAGTGGGGGCTCTTTAAGGGCCGTACGCCCCAAACTGAGCCAGACTACGACTCTAGCCGACACCCCTCGTTACCGGATGGCTACAGCCTGGTGGCAGAGGTGGACGCCGTTAAACCAATCGTGGAGCCAGATGCATGTACCGAAGCCCGCCTGGCCGAGCGGATGGTGCGGCTGCCAAAGGTTTGCGGCTACGGCATAGAAGACCTAACTACTCGACATGTTCTGTTCCAACTGGCAGGGCAGCACGCCCTGCAGGGTTGGCTGGCCGATTTCGAACCTCGGCTGTGCTAGCCCTGGCATGCCCTGGCTGGGCAGGGAGCAAGTGCTAAAACAAACCTGTACAAAATGCGAACAGAGTTTGTTCGTATTGGTAATAAACAATTTGCGAACAAAGTGGCATGGACGTGAGTGCGGGCAAAATAGGCCGGAATGGCATGGGCGGGCTCAGGATGGCAGCGGTAGGCGCAGGGCAATGGATTTTTGGAAAGCAAACATGGCGGCGGGGGCCAAAACCGCGGGAATCCGGGCGGCAGAGTACTGCAAAATGCATAGTGACTATAAGTCGCACAATGTATATTTTGCGACTTAAATATACTGTCAAAAGACATATGCGCATACCTCTTCTGCAGGGGATAGTGTCTGGCTTAGCGCACAGAATGCATGGTTTACGTTTCTGCGCGTGCGTAGATGCTTTTATTTCGATAGTTCTATGTGCACTGTGGTATATGTTTGCACGTACGAGCCCGCCACCGGCAGCTCTCTAGTGTTAGAATTTTCACCCGGACACTAGACGCATTTGACTTATCCACAGGATTGTCGTGAAAACATTTGCTTTTTCACGACATTTATTTCCTATAACTATTCCCTCCCTTTCCTACCCCTCTGCCCTATTATTTGACAAACGTGTCGCAATATATTTTTTTATATATTTTCCCAGACCCAAACATAGTATGCATTCATGAACATTTTACGAACAGGAGGAGGGGTGCGGGGAGGAGTCCCCCGACATTTGAGGACCTGGCCAGGAAGCTACTTATAGTAAACTCGGCCAGGCACCCGGACGTCCAGATAACTCCCCGGGGTGCCACCGCCCAGTTTCTGCAAGGTCGCCACGATTGCCCCGCTCTGTTCCAGGGCATCCTCCTGCAGGTTGCAACGGATGTAGTAGGCAGCACCTTCTAGCCGCACATCTACCTCATACGGAGCGTCAGGAGGCAGCGTAAAGGTCGCTAGCTTCAGATGGGCAGTGTCAAGCTGGTAAGCGACCGTTCGCATAAACGATACCGTGCTGCCGGGCAGAAACTGCTTGCCGGGCCTAGGGATGGCCGCAGACTGGTCTACAGCTGTCGGGACGCCCGTTGGCAGCGTGTGCAAGCGCGCCAGTACTACGCCAGAGCCGTTCAGGGCGTAGTCGCCGCGCGCAGTGCGCAGCACCAGGCTGGGCTGGGCTACCTGTACGTACATAATTGGCCGGTTGCCCATCAGCGGCAGGCTGAGTGAGACCGCCTGGAGCTCCGGAAACTGTCCCTGCATGGCCTTAGCAGTGCCGGTGAGGTCCGCAGTGAGTTTGCTGCGGTTGGTGATGCTGCTGGTGAGCAGTTTGCGGCCGGCCGCGGTATAGACATCGTTGGGCTGCAGATAAACCGCCGAAACATCAGTCTTGCCCAGTACAATCACCTTCGGTGTAGTGGTCAGGTACAGCACTTTCACCAGGCACACCAGGGCGATGGCTACCAAGCCCCAGTAGGGCAGCCGGGAGATGTGCAGGTTGAGCCTGGCCTTTGCTTCCCCTTCCCTAGCGTGCTCTGGATGCATCTGGATTCGGTCTGGCGGCGTGTCGCCTGAACGGTAGGTGTAATACGAAAAGGCTTTGGATGGCCCGGCGCCAGTCGAATTACGGCGTCCGTCCCCCTGCCCTGTGCCGGCTTTATTTTTCCGGAACAGCATGCCCTGCCCCACCGTCGGCCACGTTCAGCACCAGCCCAGCCAGCTCCACCGCCGCTAACGGATGGGCATAGGCGGCCAGCTTGCGGCCCAGCGCCGCCCGCTTACCGTCATCCTCCAGCAGCTCACCGATGGTGCGCCCCAACCGTTCCGGCTGCTCGGCTTGGTCTTCGCTCAGCTGTAACACCGCACCGCGGGAGGCCAATGCCGCCGCGTTCTTCACGTTCCACCCCAGTTGCTTCGAAGGCACAATCAAGCAGGCTGCCCCCTGTTGGGCAAACTCCGCCAGGTTGGTCGCGCCGCCGCGGGCAATCACCACATCGGCCGCACCGCTGTAGCGGTAGAGGTCGGTCACAAAACCGTGCACAAACACCCGGCCGCGGGCCGCGCCCAGCTTCAGCGCATCATACGCCGCGTTGGTTTCGGCCTCCAGCGCCCGGCCGGCGACATGCACCAGTGCCAGGTCCGGGAACGTCCCCAACAGATAGCGGGCATTGGCCGCCAGTGCCTCGTTGAGCATCCGCGCGCCATTGCCGCCGCCGGTCAGGAAGACGATTTGTTTGTACTCTAGCCCCAACGCCTCGCGGTACTCCCGGCGCAGCTTGTCATCCACGGGTTCATATTTGGCACTGACTGGTACACCGACCATCACCGTTTTACTTTTAGGGTACGGGTACAGCTCCACCGGCAGCGCCACGGCATGGGTGTGCGCCCAGCGGGCTATCAACCGGTTTGCCAGGCTCGGCACGCTGTCGCTGTCGTGCGTGACGAACGGAATGCCGTTCAGATGCCCGCCGATGGCCACCGGCACGCTCACGAACCCTCCGCGTGTAAAAATCACCGCCGGTCTTTCCTTCCGCAGCAGCCAGTAGCTCTGCCAGATGCCGGCGAGCACCCGGAATACGTCGCGCACGTTCAAAAACTGCACCCGCAGGTTCAGCCACTGCCGCCAGCCTTCGTCGTCGTAGCGGCGCAGCTTGCCGGCCGAAACCTCGTGCACTACATCGATATTTGGGTCGCCCGCCGGTATGTCAGACAGCTTGTCGCCCTTTTGGCCGATGTAGATGATTTCCGCGTCCGGGCGCAGCCGTTTCAGTTCATGTGCGACTGCTAGAATCGGGGTGATATGCCCGCCCGACCCGCCGCCTGTCATTACTATTTTCATTATTTGTCCTTGATTGCCCGTTACTGCTCTTTTGCACATTCCGGGCGCTAAAACTAGTATAATGCGAAATCTGGAAAACTAGGCCAAGCGCGGCACCCACAAACAGCACACTGGTGCCGCCGTAGCTCACAAACGGCAGCGTAATCCCCTTTAGCGGCAGCAGTCCAACCATCGCACCTACGTTGATAATCATCTGCGTACTAAACCAGGCCAAGATGCCCGCCACCACCAGCCGGCTGAACATATCCTGCGTCCGTTCGATGACGATGCGCAGCCGCGCAAACAGCGCCCCAAACAACCCCAGCAGCACCATCACTCCCAGAAAACCGAACTTTTCAGCATAAATGGCAAAAATCGAGTCGTTCTGGGCTTCCGGCAGGTACCCATACGCCTGCACGCTCCGTCCCAGCCCCAGCCCGCTGATGCCGCCCGAACCAACCGCAATCAGCGCCTGGCAGGCCTGGTAGCCCGTCGTCAGGCAGTTACTTTCCGGGTGCAGGAAGGTAAACAGCCGCTCGCGGCGGTATGGGATGGCTGACACTGCCAGCACCAGGCCGATGGCCACGATGCCGCCAATCAGCAACACTTTACGCAGCGGCAATCCAGCAATGAACGCCATCGCCGCCATCATCGCCACAATGACCCCAGTCGAGCCCAAGTCACTCTGCACGCCCGCCACCACCACGCCGACCACCACCAGCACCATCAGTAATGGTCGTAACGTCAGCTTGCCGTCGGCTAGCATACCCTGGCGGGCCCGGCCAGTCAGGAAACTTGCCAGCCAGATGAGCAATGCGAACTTCAGCACCTCCACCGACTGAAGCGAAAATCCACCCAGCCGTATCCACCGGTGTGCCGGGTACTGCGCAATCACCGGCGTCACCAGGGCAATGAGCGTCCCGGTGGCCGCCACAACCAGCAGTGGTACCTGCCATTTGTGCCAAATACGCAGCGGGATTCGTGCTGTTGTAAGAAAAGCAACGATGCTCAAACCAATCGCCAGCAGCTGCCTGGACACATAGTGCGCCCCCGACCCGCCACTGGTGGCCGACAGCGCCGGGGTAATCGCATACACCACCGTCAGGCCAATCACCACCAGGAACAGCGCAATTATCACCAGCCAGTAGTCAGGCCGGTGCCGGCGCACTTGCTGGTCATCACCCACCGTCGGCACCGAATTAAACAGCCTCATACCCGCCATACCATTACCCCTTCAGTCCTGCTAAGTATACCACTCCTTACCACTGACGGGCCGCCAGAGCAGGTCGCGCCACAGGGGCTGCCCGGCGTAGAACCCGAGCGCGAAGCGCGCCTGTGGCGCG
>DATIIC010000021.1:0-12052 GCA_035480095.1 Saccharimonadales bacterium (SeqCode)
CCGGCCAGGCTGCCGGCGCCCATGGCGAAGATGATGTTACTGTAGGCCAGGCTGGGGTCGACGGCTTTGGCGATGAAAAAGAGCGACAAACCGTTGATAATTGCATCTGCTAAATACAGCGTGGCGCCTTGGAAGACCGTTTTCCGCGTCGCCTGGTTCTCGGCATCGATGCGTTTACCACGCATGAATTTGTAGGCGACATTCACCAAGCGGTTGTAAATAGCAGGCGTGAGCACCACAATCCCAACTGCGGCGACTGCCAGCATCAAAACCTTAAAGCCGTCGCCCAGTACATCCAGCCGGCTGTCGAAAACCAGCAGCGCCAGCGAAAATACCAGCATAGTTACGATTTGCAGGCCGCCCTCTAGCAGCGAACTGACGGCCAGCTTCTGCTTCGAGATGCCGTGCTGAGATGCAAAGTAGATTTTACCCAGAATCCACGGCGCGGTGCCGGGGATGTAGCGGCCCAGCCAAGCCTTGGCGTAGACGTAGATGAGTGGGCGCTGCAAATGCAGGTCGCGCGCACCGAGCGAGCGCAAAATGACGAACCAGGTGAAGGTGCCGACGAAGTTTTTGCTGAGAGCCAGCACGCTGGCCAGTGCCAAGTACCACCAATTCAGCGTGAGGTCTGCGAGCTTGGAAAAGTCGATGCTGCGCAGGTATAGCGCCAGGAAAATCAACAGCAGCGTGTAAAACACAACCGGCACCAAACGGCCGGCCCACACCCGGAACCGTGGTGACTTTAGCAGCTGCAACATGCCATATATTTTACAGCAAGCCAGTCAAAGGCAGGGTACGTTTGGTACAATGGGACGAACGGAAAGAGTTTTGACCGACTGATGCGCATATTGTTCGTGACCAGAAAGTACCCGCCGAGCACCGGTGGCATGGAAAACGCGGCCTTTGAACTGCACGCGGCGTTGGCTGCTGAGAACGATGTCACACTGGTGAAGTGGGGTGGCAGTAATGCGCTGCTGCCGGTGGTGTACACCTGGCTGTTCCTGAAGTCATTTTGTCTGGGCCTTTACGAGCGTCCTGACATCATCTATCTACAGGACGGCATGATGGCACCGCTTGGCTGGCTGCTGAAAGGTTTGCTGCGTCGCCCGACGGTCATGACTGTGCACGGGCTGGAGGCTACTTATAGCAATAAAAACCCGTTGTACCGTGTGATGGTTACACCGTACATCAACCGTCAAGCACAGCTGGTGGCAGCAAGCAACGAAACGAAGCAAACGATAGAGAAGAATCTGCCTGGCAGTAGGCCAGTCGTCATTTTTAATGGCATTACCGACAGTTTTTACAGCCCGCTCAGCCGCAAAGAACATTTGGCAGTGATTGCGGCTGAGACCAGCGTGCCCCTGGAGGAGCTGCAGCGCTCCAAGCTGCTGCACACCAACGGCCGACTGGTGCGGCGCAAGGGCGTGTTATGGTTTGTGGAGAACGTGCTGCCGAGGTTGGTAAAAGCCAAGCTGCCGGTGCTGTACTTTGTGTCGGGGGAGGGCAAAGACCGGCAGGCGATAGAGGCGGCGATTACGAAAAAGAAACTGGAGACACATGTGATACTGCTCGGGCTGGCATCGGACGAACTGCGCGATGCACTGTACAATGCCGCCGATGTGTTCGTGATGCCGAACGTGCGGGTGCCGAATGACATGGAAGGCTTCGGACTGGTGGCGCTGGAGGCGGCTTCGTGCGGCCGAACGGTAGTAGCTTCCGAGCTGGAAGGCATCCAGGATGCCATCGTGAACCGGCAGAACGGCTTCCTGGTGTCGCCCGGCGATGCTGCAGCGTACACGCACACCATTCAGCGCGAGCTGAAGCGCCGCAGCCTGCCGGCCCATAAGGTCCGTGACTACACACTGGCTAACTACAGCTGGGCCAAGACCGCCTGGCAGTACGAAGTGCTGATGCGCCAGCTGGTGCGCTAGCGTCCGCGCTTGTCTAGGACGCCGGCAATGTAACGGGCCATGGCGCGCTGGAAGCGCTCGCGTGAAAAGCGCTGCGCAAAGACGGCGATGGAAGGGTGGCTGTAGCGTTCGGGCTTGAAGCTTTCCAAAACTTTAGCCAGCGATTCCGGTGTCTGCTCGTCGAAGAATTCGCCGGTTTTTCCCGGGATGATGTAATCAAACGCACCACCGGCTTTGTAGGCGATGACCGGTGTGCCGGACGCCATGGCTTCAACCGCTACAATGCCAAAGTCATCGACACCGGGGAACAAAAATGCATCGGCGCTGGCAAACTCGTGCTCCACCACAGCTTCGGAGACTCTGCCCAAGAACGTAATGTCATGCCCGGCCAGTTTGCGCAGGCGTCCGTGGTCGGGTCCGTCGCCAACCACTGTCAGCAACTGCTCAGTTTGGTTGCAAGCTTCAACGGCTACGTCGAACCGCTTATACGGCGTCTGGCGGCCGGCAATCAAAAAGCCTTGGCGCGGTAGCTTTTGGTTTTCTGGTTTCTGGAAGCGCTCCATGTAGACGGGCGGGTGGATGACGGTGCTTTCACGGTCATAGTATTTTTTAATTTCCGACTGGATGTGACGCGAATTGGCGATTATGAAATCTGGCCGTTGGGCGGCTTTATAGTCCCATTTGCGCATGATGGGCACCACAATCCGCAGCCCCAGTGTTTTAGCCAGCCAGTCGAATTTGCCGAACCCGGGCTGTTGCTTATACTCATCAACTCGACTCCAGTAGTGGTGCGTAGGTGCATGGCAGTAGTTGATGTGGATGGTGCCCTGGGGGACCTTGATGCCCTTGGCTTCGTGGCCGGAGCTGCTGATGACTAAGTCGTAGCCATCAAACTTAAGGCGTGCGAACCACCAGATGCGCAAAGGGAAGAGCACTTTATATAATTTGCGGAATGGGTACCACTGCAAGAACCCGGTTACGACCCTATTATCTAAGCGGTCGCGCCACTCGCGCGTGGCAAACGAAGTGTAGATTGGCGCGTCAGGGTATAACTTATGCAGTTGCTCAACGACCAGTTCGGCACCGCCACCGTACAGCCAGTCGTGTACAATCGCGACTTTGAGTGCCCGTGGTTTAGATTTTTGCGGAACGTTAGGCATTGGTGCCCCGCCCACCCAGCACCACCCGAATTGTTTTGATGATGATAACGATGTCCATCCAGAACGTCCAGTTCTGAACGTAGTACAAGTCCAGCTTACGGCGCTCCTCAAAGCTGATATCGCGCCGGCCAGATACCTGGGCAAGGCCGGTCAGGCCGGTTTTGACGGCCAGAATTAAATTGCGCTTGGGGTGCTGATCCATCTCGAATGGGTCGAGCGGCCGGGGGCCGACCAGGCTGATGTCACCCCGCACCACATTTATCAGCTGCGGCAGTTCATCCAAGCTAGTTTTGCGCAGTAGCCAGCCCAGGGGGGTGATGCGCGGGTCATTTCGTATCCAGTCCCCACCCTCACGGTACGCTCTTGAAAGTTCCGGGCGACCCATCTTGGCAAAGCCCTCCTCCGGTGACATGTCGGTGTAAGCCGAGTGCATACTGCGGAACTTATAGAGTGTGATAGTGTTACCAAACCGGCCGAGGCGCTTCGGTTTATACCAAATTGAGGCCTTCGGGTCACTCATTTTCTGGATGGCAGCAATGATAAACAGCACCGGGGAGGCTACTAGCAGCGCTAATCCGCCAAAACCTATGTCGAACAGCCTCTTGGCCACACGCCCCCAACCGAACAGCGCCGTTTGGCGCACTGCAATTACTGGGACGGAGTTTCGGAACAGCTCAACATCGATGTTACCCACAAACAGTTCCGTGTTGCCCGGCACAAACCGGTAGCCGATGTGGTTTTCCTGGGCATAGGCTAAAATTTCGGCGTTGCGGCTTTCATCGGCGTAGAGTTCGGTCTGGACAATGCCGTGCACGGTCGCGGTGGAAGCTGACAGAAATTGCCGGAAATTTGCGTAGGTGGGGATGGCCCGGCCGTCCACCTGGCGTTTGTCGCCTACTACGGCCACAATTTTGTAGCCGGACTGGCGGCTGTCTGCCAGGGAGGACACGAGTTCGCGCGTGGCCGGGTTGGTGCCTACCAGCGCCACATGCGTTAAGCCGACGTTAAAGCCGAACAGTTCGGTACGGATTAGCCGCGCCACGTTCCGGAACAACACCAAGAACAAAAAGCCCAGTATAAAACCATATATTGGTACGAGCTTGGCGGGGAAGATGGGGTTTACACTCACAAAGTTCCAAAAAACCACGAACATCATGCCGATGAACGAGCCGATGAGCAAGCGTCCGAACTCGCTGAAACGCCGTTCGTAAATGTTGCTGTTGTACAGTCCCAGCAAAGCGAAAATTAAAATCCAGAAGGGGAGGACCGCTAGAAAAATGTACACGTAGGTGTGGCCGCTAATGGGGTGGGCCACCGGCACTAGACTCTGGGCGCGGATGAAGTATGCACCTACAAACGCGGCGATGAGTGCCAGGAAATCTCCGGCCACTAAAAACATGTTGTAAACCAGGGATGCATTGCTCTTCATTTATAATGATTGTAGCACTTATGAAACTTCGCTCCATATCTTCGGTAAACTTGGCTAGTTGGCTGGTTGCGGCCGTCCTCGCACTGGTGCCGCTGCAGGGGTTCCTGACGGTGTGGGGCTCTTCGCTCATTGGCGGCTATACGGCGCTCCGGTTGGGGGACGACGCACTGTTGCTAGTGCTGCTCACGGTGACGGGTGTATGGCTGGTGCGCGACGCAGCCCTGCGCGCCTGGCTGGCCAATAGTTTGTTGGTGCGACTAATACTGCTGTATGCGGCGCTTAGCTTGCTGCTGGGGCTGGTGGCGCTTTTGAAAGGGGAGGTGACCGCGCCGGCGCTAGTATACGGGCTGCTCGTGAATTTGCGGTTCTTGGCCTGGTTTTTGGCCGTGCTGCTGGTGGCGCAGCGGTCGTCGTTTCTCGGGCGGTGGTGGCCGCGGCTACTGCTCGCCCCTGCCCTGTTAGTTGTAATTTTTGCAACATTACAATACACGATTTTGCCGCATGATTTCCTGGCGCACTTTGGGTATAACGCCGCACAGAACATTGCACCCATCGAGACCATTAACCATAACTCAAATTACATCCGCGTCCAATCGACTTTGCGCGGCGCCAACCCGCTAGGGGCGTACCTAGTGGTGGTGCTTTCGGCGTTGGGGGTGCTGTTTGCCAGGGGTAAGCGGCGGTTGGTCTGTGCGGCGTTCGGGGCGGTGGCGCTGTTTGCACTGTATGCCAGCGGGTCGCGCAGTGCGTGGATTGGCGCGGTGGCTAGTCTAGCGGTAGTCGCTTGCTTCCAGTTGCAAACCAGGCGTGCCCGGTTGCTGGTCGGCGGTATCGCGCTGGGAGCGGTGGTTGCGGCCGGTTCCCTGCTCTTTGCGCTAAGGGGTAATGTTGCGTTGCAAAACCACGTGCTGCACACCCAGAAGAACTCAGTGGTTTCGGTAAGTTCCAACGACCTTCATGTGGACGCGCTGGAAAACGGCATCAAGGATGTGTGGTACCAACCGCTTGGCGCTGGCCCGGGCACATCCGGCCCGGCTAGTGTGCACAATACCGGCCACGGAACCCGTCTCCCCGAAAACTATTACGTACAGGTGGCACAGGAAACAGGCTGGCTGGGGTTGGCGCTGTTTGCGGCCATTTTGGTGCTGGCGGCTTTTGAGCTGTACCAACAGGCTCGGCAGTCACGCTTGGCGCTCGCTATGTTTGCAGCGCTCATCGGTATTTCGTTCGTGGGGTTGCTTTCCCATGTTTGGGCGGATGATACGCTGGCGTTCACGTGGTGGGGCTTGGCTGCGGTGGCTATTGCCGTGCCACCCGGGAAGACGGCTGTGGCAAAGATTAGACAAGCCGCGTGAAATTTTCCGTGAAATCGTTGCTGTCGAAGCGGAACATCTTCCAATTCGCTAAGTATATGGCCGGCGGCAGCCTGTACTTTTGGGTTGGGTACCTGGTGTTTGCGGTGTGTTACAGCGGCCTGCACTGGTGGTGGTTGCCTGCCAAAATCGCGGCCGACGCCATCGGCTGGACGGCTAATTACATAGTGCAGCGCTTCTGGGCCTTCAAGGACCAAATCCACCTCAGTGAAATGCAGCATGCCGGCCGCTATGTGTTCATAGAGTCAATCGGCTTTGTATTGGACTACCTCATCATAGCCGGCCTGAACGCCATCGGCATCACCCCCTACATTGGCTTCTTCCTCTCCGCCGGCTTCTTCACCGTCTGGAGCTGGCTGTGGTACAAGTACTGGGTGTTCCCCGCTCCCAAAAGGCGACTGCCTTAATTGCTGCGACCCTCTAGTGGGCAGGTTAACTGTCCCAAACATAGTAGCTGCGGAACTGGTCGTTTTGGGCGTAGCCCGCAAAGCTTTGTACGCTATAGTTCGGCGGGAAGGTGTAGGTTATGAAGACACTGAAGCAGTCCGTACCGGAGTAAAATCTAACGTTGTGGGTAGTCCAGTTTGAGGCTGAGCTTATTTTGTCCCACCAGGCGCTAGGCAGGTTGTGACAGCCATACGACGGATTTAAGATCTGAATCATATTGCCGCTGTAGTTGATATCTTGCCAGGCACACAGCCAGCCGGAGCCGTAGCAATCAGACTGAGAGGCATATGCTGGCTTGGTTGATATGCCGGCAAATACTGCAGCCATCAGTCCAATGGCAAGCACGTAAATACCGATACGCCCGTGCCTCAGAAGTGTCCCGAAACCCAGCGCTTTAAAAGTTGTAATACCCATACCCCCTCCTTTGCTTAACATAACGTAGCATAAGCAAAATATATACATTTGGTCTGTAATCTTAATCACATAAACTCTGTGGAAAGTCCGCCCGTTCGCGTGCTACAGCTGTCCCACTTGTCCTCCAAACGCTTCTATAGGTCGTACTTGGTGGACATCGTGGTGAGGAACGAAGTGTAGCCGGTGTAAAATTCGGCGTGGATGCCGTACTGGTTGGCGCCGTCTATGTTCTGCTGGTCGTCGTCCCAAAACAGCACTTCTTGCTTCGGTACGCCCAGGTCGTCGACCACCTTGGCGAAGAACTCGACGGCCGGCTTTTTGAGGCCAAGGTGGGCAGAGGAGTAAATCCTGTCGAAGACGTCTTTGAAACCCATGTGTTCCAGCATGTATTCGGTGCGGTATTTTTCCTGGTTGGTCGCCAGCACGATGGGCATGCCGGATTGGCGGAGTTTTTGGATGTAGGCAATCAGGTCTTCGTTTAGTTCATATTCAACCTTGAACCAGTAGTCCAACAGCTCTTCAACGGTTTCCTTCCAGCCAAAATGTGAGAGGTACGGGGCTATCGATTCCTTCAAATCTGCTTTGCCGACCAGGCAGTCCTGGAAGGCACCCGTAAAGAACTCCTTTTCTTTGTCGCGGTCGACGTCATAGTCCCTGGCCAGCCTGGTCGAGAACGCGTCGCCATTTACCAGCACGCCGTCGGCGTCGAAGATAATCGCGCTAATCATGGCGGGAGTATACCACGCTACCACCGTTGTAATTTTGTGAGGACTGTCCTCTAGGTGTGGGGTACAATGGGTGTATGAACGAAAAGCAAACATCTGCAAAGGGGCCGCAGGTTCCGGTTGTAACAACAGAGCCTACGGTGCGGCCGACGAAGAAGCAAAAAGAGTTGCTGGCGTACATCGAAGCGTTTATAAACGAGCATGGCTACAGCCCCAGCTACCGCGAGATTATGAACGGGCTGCAGTACACTTCCGTAGCGACGGTGGCGCTGCACGTGGGGAATTTGATTAAACGTGGGCATTTGCGCAAACGCGACCACAGCGCCCGTTCGCTGGAGGTTGTGACGCACAGCGACATGCCCTTGCCTGCGCCACTGAAAACCAACGAAGTCAAGGAAGCCGAAGAGAAATGGCTGGTGGGGAAGATAGAGCAGTTCATGGCCGAAGCCGAAGCCGAACCAGCACTTGCCCAAACCCATCTGGACAACCTCTATGTATTGCTTGGAGCCCTGCGCGTGCTTGGCCTGGACGGCGCCGCCCAGAGTTTTATGGAGCGGATGACGGTACTGAAAGCTAAACTCAAAACACCGGTGGCTCCCCCACCGCCTAGCGTTTAGATTGTATACAAAAATACTATATCTAGCGTACCGGCCGGCTGCTACACTACTAATGGTATTTAACAAAACAAGAGCTGGAATCCCGTGCAAACCGGGAACTGTGCCGCAACGGTAATTTGCGCTTAGCCGCAATCAGTCCGACACTGCTCAAACTAAAAGTCTTCCGCGCAGAAGCACGCTTTATTCAAAGCCCCTCTGCCGCTCGGACATCAGAGGGTTTTTCTTTTATGGCCGTCGCAGCCGAAACAGACACAAATGGTCCGTCCATCTACCGGTTAGTAGATGACATCCCGGAAGTTGCAGCCGAACGCGAAGCCGTACGCGCATCCGCTTGGGCGATGCTCGATCGGCGGCGAAACGGCGAGGACATGGGCAGCGGCATCTCCGAGCTGATTCCAGTCGATGCCCTCTCGACCGCCCACCACGTGCTCGAAGCCGGGCGGCAGTATGGACAGGATAGTGCCGAGCGCACGGAACGTTGGAACGGCCTGGTGCTGGACTGTCGCCGGCTGGTGGGCGAGTGGTACCGCAAACGCAAGCCGGAGTATTTCGAACCGCTGCGCCATACGTATGACCCTGGTGTCCAAGACTTCTTCTCGCACGGCCTGTCAATCCGTCAGATGACCGAAAACGCCTTGGTGCCCATGCCCGGCAACGCCGAGGAAGAAGGCCGCCGCGTGAACGAACGCGTCGAAGACGCCACGCCGGAAATTCTGCGCCGGACATTAGGGCGGGCTGCGCTTGGCGGGCAAGTCATCCGCACTGTTTCGGAATGCACCGACTGGGCAATCGGCAAATATCAAGCGGATGCGCGGGAGGGCCGCAAGGGCACCGGATATGGCGGCTACGTGCCGGAAATAGCAAAGGTGATGGTCCGTGACATGTGGCTGGACACCGAAACGGACGACAGGCTTGAAGAGCAAATTGGGCTGCCCGGTGAATGGATTACGGACAGCATCTTTCGGGAGGCAATGCAGCGCCGCAACGCAAACATTGATGCGCTAAGCAAAACCCAGCGGCATGGCAGCCAGTTCCTGGCGGGTGACAGCCTAATGGAGTTTGTAGCCCTGCTCGACCAAGTCGCCAGCGAGGAATGGTGCACGAACATCTTCATGGGCGAAGAGGTGCCGCAGGGTTTTGTGAAAGACTACGCCGGGTTCCGGGCAGAAGCCCTGCACCGTCAGGAAAGCTTGGGCGGCATGGCCGAAACGGTCGCCACCTTTGTGCTGGACTTAGCTGCAGATGGCGTGGACAGACGCGAGGCACTGGTGCTGGTTGAGGAGTTCGTGAAGAAGTTGCTCCTAAACTTGGCCAAGGACCATGTGCAAGAAAATCCAGAAATTGCAGAACAAATGTTCGACGAAGCTACGGCCCAAGGCCTGCAAGAAGTCGTCGCGCTGGAAACCCAAGGACGGCACAAAGAAGCGTTCCGTCGCATGCAGGAAGTGGAAGCTGCTGCGCCGGGCGACGGATACTGCGGGTCGGGGAGTTGTGGCTTGGAGGGTATCGACCTGCACAGCGACGCCGGCAGGTCTGCTGCGGAGAGGTTGCAGGCTGGACCGGGCGACACGGTTCTCCGGGACAAAGTACGCGCCTGCAAGTGTGGCAGTAAGAGTGTGCTGTATGCATACAACAAGAAGAAGGTTAATAAGCTCTGTGAAAGTTGTGGAGCGTTCGAGTCGAAGGTCGATGGCGTGAAGGTCGCGTAGTGGGCAGGATTAGGCAGTTTTTTTACAGGCGGCCTTGGCAGCCAGGTTATAATGGTTATGTATGGTAGACGATGTGGTGGGCGATTACGACCCCTATGCGGAACTGGTGCGGGAACGTTCCCCGCTGCTGTTTTGTGACGTCTGCATGTACTATCCTATCGAGCCGGTGCACGGGCATTTCATGTGCCCCAGCTGCCGGAGTGTGACTAAATGCTGCGAAGGTATGCCGCTAGAAGTATCAATGGAGGTCCAAGATGCACCGCAAAGCTAAGGCGCAACCAGAAGTCCGCTACGCGTTCGAAGCCGGCACCGACCCGGTGGTGGTGGCCGAGCCCAAACTGCCGCGCATCGGCATCTACAGTGGCAGTTTTGACCCCGTGCACGCCGGGCACATTGTGTTTGCGCTCAAAGGCCAAAAAATTGCCGGGCTGGACCAAATCTACTTTGTGCCGGAACGGCGGCCGCAGCATGGCGGCGAACCCGAACACTACGTGCACCGCAGCGTGATGCTCAGCCGTGCCCTGCAGCCCTACAAGCAGTTCTCCATTTTTGATTTGCCGGACGCCCGGCTAACTACGCGTAGCTTGGCGCGGGTGTTCAGCACCCTGCCGAAGGCGTCCTACAGCCTGCTGACCACGGCCAGCGAGTTGCTGTGGTACGAGGGCGAACTGCCGGCGCTGTACCGCAAACTTCACTTGGTGGTGGCGGTGACCTCCCATGCCCAAATGGCCGAAGTGCTGGCGCGGTTGTGCAGCGAAGACCGGCCGCTTGGGAGCGTGACGTTCGTGGACATTGGCAAAGAGCACATCAGCTCGGCCAGCGTACGGGCGGGCTTGCGCACCGGCAAACGGGTACGGGGACTGCTGCCCAGCGTTTGGCGCTATGCCCGCAAACAATGGCTGTACGTACCAACTGTCCGCCGGCACAGCTCCTAGAAAATTCCCTCTTGACGGCTAAGCACAAGCTTTGTTATATTCAACCTATCTGAAAGCGCAGGCGAGAGCGCCCGTAAGAGACAAAAATCAAAAATAAAATTGGTCTCTAGCAACCTATTCTTTGCATATCGGCAAAGAGCGGTTTCGAGACCGGGAGCACTAAAGTGTCCATACCAGTTCGTAGCGCCAAGAGTGCGCCGGAAGCCGTGCAGGTCCGCGTGAGGCGGCCCGTGTGGCAGCAATTCCTGGAGTACTAGGCGTCTCACCCGTCTAAACAAAAGGCCGACCCCAATAGGGCGTTCGGCTTTTTTGTTGGCCTGCACCAGAGTATCATTACTAGCGTGATTTTACGGCTCCTACAAAAATTCGAAGCGGCGCGGCCGTTTACCGAGGCCGATGCCTGGCTGGTCTTCCGCATCGCGGCCTACGGCGAGGCGGTGGGCTGGACGTTGCTGCTCGTCGGCATGGGCATTAGCCGCTACATTACGCCCGGGAACGACACGGCAGTTATCATCACCGGCCAGTTGCACGGCATGCTGTTTTTTGGCTATTTGGCGGCGGCGCTAGTGCTGTACCCCAGTTTGGGGTGGTCACGCCTGCGGGCGCTGTTTGCACTAGCGTTTAGTGTGCCACCCTACGGCACCTTGCTGTTTGAGCAATGGGCGGCGCGCCGGCGGCGTAGCGGCGGGTTCAAGACGTACCGGCAGTTTTTGCTCTACAACCTTTTGCTGGCACGCTAAAGATTTATAGTAAGGTGGCTTCGGCGGCCAGAAACTCCACAAACAACGGGGCGATTGCTGCAGAGGCGGCGGCGTTGGGGTGTGAATCGTACGGCCACCACCTGCAATATTTTGCGTACAGGGTATGGGGGTTGACCGAGTCCTGTGGGTTGGCCAGCAGGTCAAAGAAATTAAACACACTAATGTTTGGTTCTACCTCTGATGCAAAACGCTCAGTGGCTAGCCAGGTGGCAATCTGCCGGGCACGCAAAGCGGCATCTGGTGTGGTGCGAAAATGCCGGAGCGGCGGGGTGGTTAGAATCACCAACTGTTTTTCGGGGTGCAGTACGAAGAACTCGGCCATGGCGTGGTAGTTGTTTTTGATGGCTTCTAGCTCCGCGTCGCTTTTGATGTTTGAAGCGGTGTAGCAAGACTTTATAGCAATTATGTCGTACCCCATCACAAAATCTTGGAACGCTTTGGCTTCGCCCTCGGCTTCGGCGTCAAACAACGCGGCGTAGTCGGCTGGCTTGGTGTCGCCGCCGGGGAATTTTAGACTCAACTTGCGCGGCGGTTCGGATTCGGAGCGCAGGGTGTCGGTGTTTTGGTCGTAG
>DATIIC010000022.1:0-35817 GCA_035480095.1 Saccharimonadales bacterium (SeqCode)
GGGTGAATTGGCGGTAGCGCCCTGCTTGCGGGCTTTCGCCGCGGAAGACCGGCCCGATGACCCAACGCTTATACGGCATTGGCAGGCGGTGGCGGTGCTGGCCGACCACCCTGGCCAGAGGCACCGTGTGGTCATAGCGCATGGCCAAATCACGGCCACCGTGGTCTTTTAGGGTGTAGATTAGGCCTTCGCCCTCGTCGCCATACTTGCCCCGTAAGGTCGCAAGCCGTTCCAAGATTGGTGTTTCCAAGGGGACAAAACCATGGTCACCAAATTGCCCACGGATTGTGTCAAGCATTTCTGTACGAGGGATTACTTCCTCCGCTAACAAGTCGGGGAACCCAGACATAGGTCCTTTTTCGGCCATAAATCTTCCTCCTTTTACGCTGCAGTTATTGTAACGGACGGCTAGTAATTAAAATAGTCGTGCCAGATACGGTCAACGATCGATTGGTCGCTCCTGGCGTCCTTAAGCGGACGAGGCACCATGTGGCTGGGTATCAGCTGGCCGTTGAGCTCCTCAACTTTGCGCCAAAGGTCGAATGATTGGCCCAAACAAAATTGGGAGAGTGCCCGTGCCCCAGCATCAGGAATGGACGCCCATTTTTTAGTGTTGCCGTAAGGCTCAACGTAAGGCGCGCTCCAATGCGTTCCATCCTCGCCCACAACGGTGCGGCCAGACATCGGCACGCCTGCCAGGAAGTCACGTTCACAGACCTCATCGGCAACATCGTCGTAAGCCTTTACGCAGACGACTTCTACGCCTAACGCAGTCAGCCTCTCAACGCCTTCCTTGATGCCAATGCCGGTGATGAACCTGGCCACCGGAATACCCGCTGCCTCCAATGCCTCAACCACCATGGCGGGGGTTTCGCCAGAGAAGACAACATCATCCACCAATGTTACGGGCGTTGAGCCCAGGGTTTCTTTCAGGCGGGCAACTTGTTCTTCTACAGACGGGGCGCCGGGACGAGGCGTCAGACCCTCTATGGACTCAAACGACTTCACGCCATTTTCATCGGTTGTCTCCTGCACAGCACGCGTCACATCTACAAAGCCCGCGATGGTTGGGTGGTCTGCGTCAAAGTAGGCGCGGTCCAACGACACCACCGGGTAGGGGCTCTCGGAAACCAGCTTGTCCATGCCATCAAACATTTCCTTTTGCGTGATGATTTGTACTGGCCCCTCGGTGACTTCCGCCAATTTAACGGCTAGGTCGTGGGTCATGTTTGCAAAATAGGCGTCGTCGGGCACAACCAGCCCGTTTTGGGCTGCCCAGCGGCCCATTAAACCGGCTACGTCCGCCGACACGACGTACGTTAGTTTTTCTGGTGCTGACTCGGGGGTAGAAGCAGGTGTACTCATAGTGAGCGCATTATAACACGCAGCGCAACAGTTTCATCAAGTAGAAAAATGTTTATTATAATTTTTTGCCATTTTAGCCATAAAAATTTATAATATACTAGTTATGAATTACGCTGAGGCCGAACCCCTCGTCCTGCCTTCGACCGGTTTTGAGCCGCCCCTGTTAGTAGTCAGTTCAGACATTGCCTTGCGGCATGTAATCGCGGCCCGCTGCCTTGGCCTGGAGCTCTCTGAGGCCGATGCCGCCTGGCATCAAGCCCAACATGAGTCCCTAACTTCGCTGATGTATGAAGAATACGGCTCGCGAGTGATTGTCATGGATGCAGCCGAAACAGCCAAGGGCATTACTGAAGCAGTAGATGCTTTCCGGCAGCGGGCCATCCTGCAGGGCAGGACTCCGTTCGTCGTGTCGGTTGACCCAGTGTTTTTAGACCCAAAGCTTGCGGATTACACCTTCCAGGAAACACGTGTTGTGGTGATTGATCCGACCAAGCCGGCCATCGACATCGAACACACTCCCCGCAGCCACGCCAACCGTTTTACCCGCCTGGTGGCCGAACCCGCCAACGGCGCCGGCAAACCGTTAGTTGCCCAGTTGGCTGAGGTGCGGGCACGAATCGCCGGGATTGAAGGACCGGTCGCCTTGGCACTCGTCGAAGATTTCGTGAACTCGGGCAGCAGCATTACCGAACGCTTCGGTAGCTTTCTGGACGACCCCGCAATCGACACGACCATCATCACGGGGCTAGCCAACGACCAAGCCTACAATGTTTTTCGCGGACGGGCTACCATCACGACACTGGTTAGGTCGGCGCCTGGTGAAAACGTCCAGCATATCGACGCAGATGACTTGGTACCGACGCTAGGCGGCCGGGTGATAGCCGACAATGTTGCCAGCCGCGTGCCCGCGCTTCGCACCGTAACCAGCGGGTTGCTTGAGCTGCCCATGGCAGCCGACGCCGTGTATGGGCGCTACCCGCGCCAGTCCGACATCAGGCCGGAACTTGTCAGCAGTGGCTTCATGCGCCGGTTGGGCGCGTTCAGCGTGCAGACGGCCGTTGAGTTTTGGTCAAGGCTCGAGCAGGCTGCCGGGCATGAACTGCCGTGGTCGGCATTGGATCCGCTCATCGGTACACTGCGTATTTTTTACCCAGCGCGAAACCATGGGCCGCACATTGTGCCTGCCGCCATGGTCGAAGACAGCCCCAGGAAAGTAGTTGCAGCCATCGCCGCGCGGTATACTGAGGGACGGCCATGAACCGGAACAATCTCATCGCCTACAGCCGCCAGTATCTGCCCCATCAACGGGCAGAGGCTGCCGCACAGGCGCACGACCTGTGGGCCGCAGGCGAAACCGAACAGTCCTCCAAGGTTATGAATGATTTCTACGCCACAGCGGCTGAGGCCGCCGAGCAAGACGCACGAGCTTTCGATGTCCAGGCGCTAGCAGAAGACCATGGCGCCACGGTCGTAACGGCCGTCCGCACCTACGGCAACCTAGGGCCATTCCGCCCGCAAAACCGAGAAGATTTTAAGGGCGTACGTGTGTTCGACATCCTGCTGCGCCCCGGCCAGATTGCCTGCTGCTCAACCGTCATGCCGGGCGACACCGTAGCTAACGTGTATGGCAGCTGGGGCGTCATCGTTGGCCAGGGCAAAGTCCACCAAGCATTCCCGTATGACGCCACTTCTAGCGTCAGTGACGGCCAGGTGCACTCCCCGTTTTTGACACGTTTAAGTGGCATGCGTCCGACCGAGCAGATTCACCAGGCCCTGTATGCGCGCCCTGGACATTACAACGAAATCAACGTCAGTGTCGACGGCGTGGCCGGCATATTTTACTGCCTGGGACAGGGCCAATCATCCGACCAAGATTTGCCCTCGAAAGCCCTGTTCGACCTATTGGCGCCCTACGACATCCCGCAGTACGTCCTGCAGGATGGGCGTTTTTACCCGATTGAGCAGTTTAGCGACATCGAGCTGGGCGACTTCGGGCAACCGGTAGCAGCGACTGACATGGCACAGAACGACCTGCGGTTGACTGCCGAACAACGGGACGCTATGGTAGCACACTTGTCTGAAATTCTAACCCTAGCCCCACGGAATGCCGTGACCAGTGGTGTCGCCAGGGGCCAGTTTGCCTACGACTACCGGCACTTGGCAGCAAGCACCCAGAACTTCCTGCGGGAGCATGAAGCTTTGCTGCGCAGCGACAACCCCAGCCTTCGCCTGTACGGCGCTACCGCCCTGCATGCGTTCGCCGAACTCGCTGCCGAGCAAGCAGACAACACCCTTGCCGAACGAGCACGGGCACTAGCCGGCGCCGCACTTAGTGCCACGGCGTACCAGGGATACAAGGCTCGCATCTTGCCCAGCGGCAATCTGCGCGTTACCGAGCCCGACCTCCGGCATTACCTAGACACCGGCAAGTTGCCAGAGCATTTGCAAGACCACTAGTCTGCAGATGGGCCGTTATCCGCCGCGCGTAAGGCGCTGCAAGATTTCGACGGCACCGCTGGTGACGGGCGCAGTAGCTACATAATCGGCAACTCGCTTGAATTCAGGTTTGGCGTCGCCGACCGCATAGTGCACCGCCACGTCCCCGCCCAGGAAGTCGGACATGGTGTCGCCGACCATGGCCAGGCGCCCGGACAGCCCGGCGTGCCCCATAAGCCGCTGGGCGCCAACACGCTTGCTGACGGCGTTAGCGGCCGCAATCAGCATGCCGTGCCCAAGGTTTAGGTCCCAGAATAATTCGGTGTCTGGCATGTGCGGGCGGGCAAACCGAGCCAGTTGGTGGGTGAGGTCATCGTCTGTCACTAGTTCGCCCAGATGCCCGAAACGACGCACCCACAACCCCACACTACACAGCCGGAGGGGGTTGACGAAAAATGCCAGCCGGCCCGGCTCCCCGGCCTCGTACCCCTCCTGCGCCGCAAAGTCGTCTGGATAGCTGTGCACCACCCGAAAGCCACGCTCGCGCAGACCATCTTCCACGGCACTGCGGGCCGTAGCGAAGGCTGCTGCGGTTTCGGCGTCATACTGAAGTTCGCCGTCCACTTCAACCAGCGCGCCCCGCTCGGCCACAATCGGGCCATTGGCACCAAACTGTCCGCGCAGCCGGACTAGCCGCTCGTAGGGAGTTCGGAGTTAAGCCCAATGGTCCAGCCTTCGTCTTGGGCCGCAGCAATGGTGGGGTAAATGGCCGGATCCGTAACCTCGTAGCGCGCATCAATCAGCGTACCGTCAACATCAAGCAGGGCAATTTCCCTATCTGGCATCGGGAATGCTTTAACCGCTTCGGGCCCGGATGCCTCGAAGTTAGGCTGAGTTGTCATCGATTATCCTCCGTTAATTGGTTGATGTACGCCAGGCTTCGCCCGACATAGTCGGCAGCCCGCTCATGGTCTGTGTCAATGCGTACGTAGCCGGACAGCGCAAACTGCAAGCACCGGCCCAGCAGTTCTTGCTTGCGTACCTGCGCCTCGGTAAGACCGAGTTGTTTACCGACCGAGTCAGCGCACTCCGCAAATAGCTGCTGGCTTTCCGCCGCGCCAGGTAAGTTGTAAACATCGGCAGCAAGCGTAGCAAATTGAGAAAGCGCTGGGATTAGTGAACCAAGGTAGGTGGCTTGGCGCCAAGGATCAATGAATGTTACTTTGTCGTTCTCGGACTCTACAAACAAGTTGTCCGGCGTAAAGTCTAGTAACATGAGTGAGGCCTTGTCTGAAGCCAGTGCGTCAGCCGGCAACAGGGTGGCTTGTTCCACTGCCGCCGAACCCACCATGCCCCGGGCATACAGTTCGCGGTACCAACGCACAACCTGTTTGCGAAATTCGTGCAGGCCCTTAGCTTGCGCGTCCGCTTCATCGCGCAGCGTCGCACCGGCCACATCCGTCACTGCGTCAAGCAAGCTTCGATATAGGCCAGCCTGGCCAGCGCGGGCTGCTTCGACGAAATTTTGGCCAAGATATGGCATCAGGATGTACGAGCCGTCTTGACGCGCGCCAAACACCATACCGTCCGGCAGCAGCCCACCGCCACCGCTTGCGGCAATCGATTCGTAACCATAGACATTTGCCTGAACCTCCGCTCGTGAGCCTTCGTCTATGCCTGCCTTGAGCACGCCGGCCGTACCATCTTCACGCGTGCATCTATAGAGAAGCGCGCCAGTATGGCCAGCGGTGAACGGTGTCACGTTGGTAATGCTATGCTCCGCCTGCACCGCCGTGACGATTGGGGGAAGCGTTTGGTCGTGCTCGTATGTGCTACTCATGCCGTGCTAAGACTCCGTTTTAAGAGCTCGTGGACGCCTTTGGCGTAGGGTTCGCTCGCTACGGCTGAAGCCTGCGCTTTGATTGCGTCCGGGGAGTTGGCGGTGGTCATAAATTCGCCGATGCCTTTTGCCATGTTGACGTCACTTTGTTCGTCGCCGATGACGAGCAGTCGGTGCTGGCTATAATCGTGTTCCAGCAGATACTCAACCGCCGCTCTCTTTGAACTTGATGTTGAGTATACCAGAACATTTGCGAAGTCGGGGGAAGATGCCACAGTAACATTTTTTGCTACCTCACTCTCCTGTAGTGTCTGAACTACACGGGGCAAGGCCTCGGGAAATGCAACCAGCCGGCCATCTTGACACACTTTTACGTGGGCGCTGATGGTCCAGCTGCGATATTTGTTGTTCAGCACAACGATGGTGCCCTCCGGATAATCACTCGCCGGCTGTTGCACTGCCTGGACAGTATCGACATCTTGCCAGACGACCTGCTTTTCCGGAAAGAACGAGGCGAGAGTATCTTGCAAACAACGCTCCATGTCATGCTTCACGCGTTTTAGGGCCTCAAGTTCAGGCTGTTCCATAAGGAATACCGTACGCTTAGTTTCCGGGTAATACACAAACAAGCCGTTTTCGCCGACAATTGGGCCTTGTATGCCAAATTGCACGGCGATGGGCAGCAGGTCGTGCAAGGCGCGGTTAGAGTTCAGGCCGCAAGTTAGCCCGGCCTGGCGTTGCATACCAATAAACTCTTTTAGTGAAGTGTCGTTGGAGCCATACGACGGGTCGAGGAGTGTGCCGTCAATGTCGAGGAGCGCGAGTGTCGGTGAGTCCATAATTAGCCTTTGTAGTCGATTTCGTCTTGGTTGATGCGCTTCATTTTGTAGCACAAAGTACCGGCGTACTGGTTAGCCATGAAAGGCATGAACGTTTCGCCGTCCACTGTGGCTTCTGCCGAATCGCTGATGCCAGGGTCCTGCTCGCCTTCGATGACACCATACACTTCGTAGAATTCCTGCCCCATGGTTGTTGGTTCGTCAAAAAAGGTGCCGGCCGCGTTGGCGGTGACTATTTGTGCCAGTACTTTATAGAGCTTTTCGGCAGTGGCCGGTTCGGCCTTCAGGCCGCACTCTATTTCCAGGGCTGCGCAGGCGGCGTGCTGGACGGTAGGGCCGGCGGTTTGCGACTTTTCGGAGTACCAGATGACGTTGCGCTCGAGCGGTATGGAACGTGCCAGCTGGATGTTGGCGCGCGTCGGCAACGGGATGAGCGTCACTACACCACAGTCAGCCACAGAACCATGCAGGTCGATTACTACGTCGTAATCGTGGCTCAATTCCACCAGTTCGGCAGCCCGCCGCTCTTCATAGTACGGGCTATCTTTGTCACCCGGGGCGCTGCGGTTTAAATCCTTTTCGGTGTAGCGTACACCTGCTTCTAGCGCCCTGGGGTTGCCCACCACCCAGTCATAGCCGTACTCGGCCTTGGGATATTGTTCGCCCAACCTTTCTAGCACCGGTATGGAAAATTCTTCGTTCCCGTGCGTAGCGGCTATGAACAGGATGTTACGCATATTTTTTGCGGTATTCTTCGGCTTCGCGGAAAGCGATTTCGACTGCCTCTTCAGGCGTTTTGGCGGCAATTACCTTGCGGCGGTTACGGCCGTCGAAATACTGGTCGGCCAATTTATCTGCCCAGCCGCCAAAGCCGGTGACAGCAATCATGGGGATATCCGCTTGGTAGGCCACACTCAGTTCGTTGAGGGTGCCCGACCCGCCGCTAATAGCAATGACTGCGTCGCAGCCCAGCACCAACACGAACTCCCGGCCACCGCCGCGCTCTAGCCCGCACGGTATGATGACGTCGGCATCGTCCTGCATGATGTCTTTGTGCTTGCCGTACGTCACGCCAACAGTCATGCCGCCGTTTTTCTTAGCACCGCGGCAAGCGGCCGTAGACAGCGAATCAGCGTCCTTTTCCGCGCCAAAAAACAGTATGCCCTGGCGTTCGGCTATTAACTCCCCAACTCGTTCGGCGGCAGCCTCGAACTCTTTAGAATAATTGAGGTCGGCCATAGACCCCATGACACCGATTTGAAACTTACGCATTTTTTCTCCTTATGGCACTATATTACGATTGTCGGGCCCGAATTAAAACAGGGTAGATGGTGCCGATGGCCGGTTTCCAGGGGATGAGGTTGTGTGCGGCCATAGTCTGGCCGGTCGACACTAGGTCGACAATTGCGTCAACCGGCTTGCCGTCATAGTCCAGATATGGGTACAGTTCGGTGCCGCCGGCACTTGGGATGATTTCAACATCGTTGCAGCCAAGGCTACCAAAGAAACGCTGGGTTATGACCGGATACTGTGTGGCTACACGGGATATCTGTTCAGGTGACGTTATGGAGCTGGAAGCAGGAGTTGCCAACACCAAAGACCACGAAAACTGATCCCGGAATGACGCCACGATGTCCACCCGGTCCTCCACCTCATCTTCTATAAGCCGGTCGGTGCCGACGATTGCCATGTGTACGGCGCCACTGGCCACCAGGCCGCAAATGGCCTTATTGCGGGCGTGC
The DNA here is from genome assembly GCA_035480095.1 of Saccharimonadales bacterium (SeqCode). Classification (GTDB taxonomy): domain Bacteria; phylum Patescibacteriota; class Saccharimonadia; order Saccharimonadales; family UBA4665; genus JAJZCD01. The sequence goes on from DATIIC010000022.1 coordinate 8,223, forward strand.
ACAAAACCTGTCTGGCCATCATCCGAGACACCGATGTCGAGCCGCGTTTTTTCGGGCCGTGCCGGTACCACCAAGCCGTACCCATCAAGTAAAATGGTACGGGCAATGTCAGTCAAGGCACCATCTTTTTGGATGGCGACCTTCGTAGGTGCGAGGCGGAAACTTTCCAGCTGGGAGAGTGTTTCTGCGCTGCCGTCCAGGTCGACGAAGTTGGGGTTGCGGGCTAGCGCCGGACCGAATGTATTGGGCATGGGAGCCTCCTTATAGAACATAAAAATGGTATAGTTTATGGTTCTGTAAGGAACGGGAGGTTTGCCAATTAAAAAAGGACCTCCCGCGGTCCCATCCTTATTCCCCACAGTATTACTACTAAGGGGCACTCGGTACCGGCTCCACGGATAAACGCGACTTCGGTTACCTGACTTTACGGCTTGGTTCCCGTAGCGCATTTTGGCGCTCAGCTCGCCCCGGCGTGACTGGGGCTCAAGTGCTTTCTGGTGGCAAGTATAACCGTGTAAACAGATGTGTGTCAACCCGTCCGCTTACTGCACGTCAGTTGACATCATGCTTGGCGGTCGCGTATAACAACTTACAACCCATAAAGGAGCCGGATATGCCTACAATGGAAGCCAGTAGTGAGTTTAGAATCATAGAGGTGCCGCAGTTCGACCAGCTAGAGCCCGACCAGCAACGGCAAGCTATCGCCACATACCAAGGAGCTTTCGCGAACCCCCCTTACAACGAACTGTTTACCGACAGCGAAGCCCGAGGCAACATGCAGGAACTTCTAGACTTGCAGGGCGATTTAGTACTGGGGGAGCTCGACGGACGGGTCGTGTCCCTGGCCGGCGGCTACCAGAAGCCTGGCGGCGTGTACCACATCGAGGAGCTGGCGGTTAATCCGAACGTGCAGGGTTCTGGGCTGGGCCGCCTGACACTACGGGGCCTAATTGCCGCTGCCCGGCGACGGGACATCCAGCTCTTGGAGCTTAAGACCTCGGCCGACCCATCGAATCGCGCCGCCAACCTTTACCGTTCGGAGGGTTTTACACTAGAGCCGACGAGCGAACTCGTCTCCCAACGGCGGCAACACGGCGGCCTGGAAGTGGATGAACGGATTTCATTGTTCCTGCCGCTGTCTGGCGAAGACACCCGTGAAAAAGCTCTAAAGCGCGTCAATGTTGCGACGGTGCATGGCACAACGACCGCCGTCATTTGCGACCAACATTTGGCAATCGAGCCGTCAGTATTAAATCCCATGATGTCGGGTGCTTGGGCACGCCACCATCCGGATAGTCCGGCTATCCAGGCTTACGGCTACCTAGGCTTTCCGCGCCACACGACCTATTTGGCTCGTTTGACCGTTGACCAAAACGAACATACACCGGCAGTCATCCTAAACACTGTCTTGATGCTCTCCCGCGGGCATGACTGCTCGGGGCACTTAGAGTTGAACGACAACGACCGCCCGGTCTACTTCAAAGTGGAGCAAGGTGTTGCCACTGCCCACATACCAGGCGGCAACAGTGAAACGGTAGTTAGTACGTACACTGGCACTGTGCCGGTCTTATCGCAAAAAAACTTCAAGCTCTAAATTGCATTGATTCCAGCTATGACTGTTTTTGCAGGGTGAAGACAAAGTTCTCTTTATTGGCATGTGCGTCGTCTTCCACCAGCTTGTTGACCTTGGCAATCGATGATGGCGCAAAGAAATTCCGTCCGGCAATCACAAGCGGCGCGTCGAGCCCCCGTTCCTGCCGGCTACGGACCCAATCGCGCAGCAGCCCCACTACCGTGTGTTCATCGAAAAACAAAAATCGGTAGTCTTGGCCGGTTGCTAGCTCTGCCTTGCCCATTAGTTCCGCCAAGGAATGGTGCATATACCCTTCGGTAGGATGCAGGTAGCCGCCAGGCAGGTCGCTGTCGCCAGCCGCGTAGTCCCAGTTTAGGTCAGCAATGCGCCGCATGGTGCGGCCATTATCGAACTGGTGCATGTAGTGGGTGAAGGGCGTAAAGTTAATGGCCATGGCCTGGCCGCCCGGTTTCAGCGCGGCGGCCGCGAGGTCGAAGAACCGCAGTACAGTCGAAGGGTCGCCAAATTGCAGGGAATGGCGGGCAACCAACAGGTCGACGCTGCCATCGGCAGGCAGGTCGGCAGTTGCGAGTGCACCTAGTACTGTCGCTACCGTCGGCCGTTTGGACAGCGGCCGGTCCCACCAGCCAGCGTCCAGAAGTTGCTTGTGGAGCGCATCACCGCAGCCCATGGCTTCGGCCCTTTGCCGCATGTCGGCAAAGTTACCCTCACTGACATCAGTGGCATACACCGCTGCCGCTCCGTTTTCTAGCGCTGGCAGGACGGTGGCATGGCCAAGGCCTGTGCCTACGTCCATCAGGACTTTGCCGGCTGCGTCGCCTACGAATTCCGCTGTCGGCGGGTCATTGGGCATCCCCCAGCCATACGTACCACCGGTCGCCAGCGGCAAGTGGCCGGCATCTTCAACATCTTCGTATACACGTTGGGTGTAGTCTCCATAGTGGGGGTGGCTGATTGCCTCCTCCCACAGTAGGTTCAACCCGCTGTTAGCCATTGCGCACTACTTGCTCGGCGAGTTTGTTAACGTAGGGGTAGTAAACGGCGTCCTCCGGGAAGTACGGTGCTAGTTTGCGGACGGCTTTGTAATGCCCGGACGTCTGTTTGCCTAGCTTGTAGCCCTCTTTCAGGCGGAAATCTATCGCCTGGCAGGCCGTCAGCAGCTCGATTGCCAGCACGTTGGTGATGTTGCGCAAAATGCTGCGGGCCTTGCGGGCGGCGATGGTGCCCATCGACACCAGGTCTTCGATGTTGGCCGAGGTCGGCACCGAGTCGACCGAGGCCGGATGTGACAACACCTTGTTTTCGGAAACTAACGCGGCCGTGGTGTACTGCAAAATCATGAAACCAGAGTTCAAACCGCCCTTTTCAACCAAGAAAGCCGGCAGTCCATTGCTGGTGGCTGGGTCGACAATGGAAGCAATCCGGCGGTCCGACACATTAGCCAGCTCACTCATGGCGTGACCCAGCGTGTCCATGGCGACCGCCATGGCTTCGCCGTGGAAGTTGCCGCCAGAAATCACTTTCACGTTGTTTTTGGCATCAAAGAAAATCAGTGGGTTGTCCGTAACGCTGTTGATTTCGGTGTTCACCACTTTTTTGACGTAGGCGTACGCTTCGCGCACCGCACCATGGATTTGCGGCATGCAGCGCAGCGAATATTGGTCTTGGGTTTTGTCGTTATTGACCATGGTGCTGCCCTTTAGCAGTTCGCGTAAGCGGGCGGCGGTGGCAATTTGGCCGGCGTGCGGTTTGATGCGGTGGATATCGGCGTCGAACGCCTTAGTGGTAGCACGCAGCGCTTCGGCCGAAAGCGCACCGGCCTCGTCGGCAACTTCTAGTAGGCGGGTGGCTTCGTGCATGGCAACACAACCGACGGCAGTCATGCACGAGGTGTTGTTGATGAGCGCCAGGCCTTCCTTGGCCTGCAGCTGGACGGGTTTGATGCCGGCTTTTTTAAGCACCGGCGCACAACTCACGGTTTTCCCGTCCACAACCACTTCGCCCAGGCCAATCAATACCAAAATGACGTGCGCGCTGGGAGCCAGGTCGCCACTGCTGCCAACCGAACCCTGTTCCGGCACGGCCGGGCAGACGCCTTTGTTCAGCAGTTCGATGAGCGTCTCAATCACCACCGGCCGGACACCGGAATACCCTTTGGACAAGTAGTTCGCCATCAGGAACATCATGCCGCGCACCACCGCTTCTTCCAGCAGTGGCCCCACACCAACTGCGTGCGACTTGATGAGGTTTTCTTGCAGCTTCGCAACGTCCTGCGGTGAAATGGCAGTGTTTTTAAACGCGCCGAACCCCGTCGTCACGCCGTAAATGATTTCGTTGTTGTCTACTGCTTTTTCGATAGCAGTACGGGTGCGTTCCACCTTTTGCCGGGCAGTCTTACCTAAAGCTACTTTTTCTTTGCCCGTGGCCACGCGGTACACATCTTCGAAGGTAAGGTCTTGGTTGTTGATGGTGAGCATATTATAAAAAAGGGCGCACGCCGGCGCCTCTCCCCTTTAGGTTAGTTGATGATGGGCATGGATAGCAACATTCACACTACTCATAGCAAGGAGGCATTATAATCCTGCCGCAGCATTTTGCAATGCCGCCCGGCTTAGACTATCTCCGGTTGTCTCGACTAGTATCAACGGCTAATTTAACCACTACACACAGTGCGTCACCCCGCCCGTGGTCAAACCCCTGGGCAATCAAGCGACTCTCCAGCTCCCCGTCCGGATTCCAGGCATGGTCACCCAGCGTCATCCCACGGTAGGCATTTTTGCAGATGCCGTGCTCTGGGTCGAAAGTGACTTCACGAACTTCTTCGATGTTTGTCGCCACATAATCGGCTATAGCAGGTCCATCGGCCTCGCCATAGGTGTTATCTAGCGGATATGCCAGACCAAACCTTCCGTAGCGCTTCATCACGATGGGATTCTGGGTACGGCCGCCAATCCACCCTACATCCTCGCCAACTATACCAAGCGCCCCCCTGATAGCTGCGCCCGAAAGACCCCGCCCATGTACTTTCTTCTTGAGACAGATGGCGTCTTCCCACAGAAGCTCCCTGCCAAGCAAACGCGCTTCTGGTGAGACATAGAAAGCATAGCCATCGATACCATTTTCCCCGTTTCGCAGCAGGCCGACCACCTCGCTACGCGCGATTGTTTCTGCGATGCCCGCCTCACTCCAACCTTCGCGGGCAAACCCATCCCTGAATACGGCAAGGACACCCTGTAATATCTCCGGTGAAGGTGCACTGCCCTGGCCAACGCTAAATTCCCACCTATACGATTCTTGCCCGCTGTCTTGAGTATGCATGGAACAACAACAGATTACGTTATAACCGTAGTATCTTGCACCACAGCCGCACCAATCGTCTCTTCCACGGACGGCGTATCATCCGCAGCCAATTCGGCCATGATGACCTGGGCGTTTTGCTCCACAACATCGCGGGCATGGGCGATGAAATCGGTGAGCGTGGTGGTGGGCGATGGGAGCTCCAACTTGCCTTCCAGGCACTTTAGGGTTGAACCTGGGACGGCATAGCCGGCCGCAAGCATATCGCCGATGGTGAGTGGCCGGCCCAGCCCAGTTTCGATGGCACGGACGAAGCCGTCGTTAAATTCCAGCAGCTGCAGTGAGTTCTCCACCCGCTTGTCGGTGTGAAACAGGCTTCGCATCGGTTTACTAAATGGCAAGAGGTACGGGTACGACAGCCGCGCGCCGGAAGCAGCCGTCCCGGCCTTGCCGCCAAAAATGGTCATATCGCGCGAAACTGGTATGGACATGCCCTTGGTGCTGTTTGGCACCGCCGGGCTGGCGTGGATTTTGACCAGGTTTTCGGGCTGGATACCTGTTTTCTCCTGGATGTTTTCAATGCCCCGCCACTCACCACCTGTCGCAGCCAGCCCGACCAGCAGCCGGAAATCTACACCCGGCAGGTCCTGCCGCAGCTTTTCGACCAATTGGGGGATGGTTGAACCAAACGCCAGCACATCGTCCACCAGCACCAATTCCTGGTAAGCGCCCGTTTTTGCCCAGTCGGCCAACGCCGCCAGCTGCTCATCCACGGTCGCAGCCGTGTCCACCCGGGACACGAGCTTGTCGTCGCTGTCGCGTGAGACGTTCAGCCTAAAGAATGCTGAGTTCTCGCTGCCCTGCCCGATGTATTTGTCCAGGTGGATGACATCAACAGCCCTGTCGGCCCTGGCCGTTTCCTGCCCGGCCAATGCTTCCAGTGGAGCCGACAGGCCGCCAGCACTAGTGTAGTAAAATGTGGCGTTATCTACCGGAGCAATGACACGCCGGAGCGTGTCCAGCCGCAATTCAAACGCGTCGACTTCTGCTTGGGCTACATCAGTGCCAAGGCTGTGCGCAACCTCATACAAATCGCCAATGGCAATGCAGGGATAGGGAGTAGTAATTTCGGGCGGCAGGCCGGGGACCAAACTAATTTCATTAGATGGCCCACCGAAAGCTTCTGGGTTGGTGATGTGTGGCATAGTAGGTTCATAGTAACCTAAAAAGCCGTAGGCGCAATATTTCCTTGCCCTTGCAGCCAGAATGCTCATGGCCTCTTCCAGTAGGAAACGTTAGCTTGCTTCTCGCTCCGCTAAGCCGATAGTCCTGTTGCATTTCCTATGGAACGATATATACTGCATGTCAAATTTAGGAGGATTCCTTGTGGCTACTGCCGAAACACTGTACACCGTCCGCGACGCTAGCATGGATGATGCACTAGCCATCGTCGAACTAGAAAAAGGGATTTTCCCCGAAGGGGGCACGCCCGGCCTCTGGCGTATGCAGGCCGCCATTGAACACTATGCCCCGGGCATAAAGCTGGCAATGCTAGGTGACGAAATCGTAGGGTGTGTGCGTGGCACCATGCAGCCATCCCATGTTAATCCAGAACGGCCTGACGGCAGCATCGTGTCACTTGGCGTCGCAGAAGGCCATCGCCGCCAAGGTGTGGGCAGGTTGCTGCTGGGCGAAATGGTCACCGAGATGCAAAAGGATAAACCCACCGGCATAGACCTCTATACACGGGTAAGCAATCTGGCTATGCAGGGTTTGGCTGCCGAATTCAATTTTGCCGCTGAAGAGAGGGTGGAAGATTACTACGAGCAAACTGCCGTCCCGGAAGATGCACTGTACATGGTTGTCCGGTTTGGGGAAGCGGCAGACTAAGACGCTTGCCTAGAGGTGAGGCGTCAAGACAACGGCTAACCCAGCCACCATAAATACCGCGCCAGCCAGTACCTGTCTTACCCGCATAGGCGAACCTCCTCTTTTGCTACTTACCGCTCTAGTATGTTCATGGCCATCCCGCTTGTGCAACATGGCCTAGCGGTGCCAGGACACGTTTTGTTTGGTTGATTGGTCCGCTGCCGTAAAATTTTCCACTGACTGGCGGCAGCACTAAGGCTACACTTCGCTCGTCCATAACATATGGAGGAAGAAGCATATGAAGAAATTATCACTACTATTTGCAACGCTTGTCAGCACGGTTAGCCTGGCTGCCGGCGCCACCGCACTGGCAGCGCCAAATCCAAGCGGCACCGGACGCCCCAACCAAGACTGCGTCGGGATTGAAGCGGCCGGCGGGCGGGCGCCTGGGCACTCCAGCGCTTCACCAGGCTCCATTTTTAACGAACCCGGAGTCAACAGCCCGGACGGCGGCAAAGGCAACCAAGCCTACGAGGCGGCCGGCGCACCGTCGCAGTACGATGTCGCCTGCTTCCAGGTCTCACAACCGCACCCCAGCCACTAGCTAGTTGCTCGCCTAAAGAAGCCGCCCGTAGGGCGGCTTCTTTGCGGCAAGCCGCGGTGATACACTTTGCCTATGCGGCAAACACCCTACCGATTCGATCCGGTACAAAAGAAGTGCACCGTGCGCGGCGCACGGGAATTGCCGCGCGAAATTTTTGATATCCATGATGAGATTGAGATTCTGGATGCGTCGGAAGGCTCACTTAGTGCCTTGTCCGACAATCTTGGCGATCTTAAGAACCTGCGGATTGCGTTCTTTTCGTCTAACCCGTTCGAGTCAATTCCCGCAGTGCTGGCTTCATGCCCAAAGCTGGAAATGGTTGGGTTTAGATCGTGCGGGCTACGCACCATACACGTAAGTGCACTGCCGCCAAAACTGCGGGGCTTGATTGTTACCGATAACCAAATCAGTGAACTACCGGAAGACATTGGTAAGCTGACGCAGCTGCAGAAGCTGATGCTGGCCGGCAACCAGCTAACAAGCCTGCCGCATTCCCTGCTCGGCTGTGAGCGGTTGGAGCTACTACGAGTTTCACTAAACCAGCTGGAGGCTTCGCCGGACTGGCTGTTCGAACTACCGCGGCTGGCCTGGTACGGCGATTCGACAAACACATTTCGGCACAGCGATGCGCCGCTGCACGTGAATGCCCCAAAGATACGCTGGGAAGATTTGGAAATCTTGGACATGATTGGCAAGTCCACCAACAACAAAGTGTACGCCGCCCGGCTGGATGGCAAGGATGTCGCTGTAAAACTATTTGGAAACAGCATAATCACCGACGGCTCGCCACTGGATGACATGAGAGCCAGTTTGCTCGCAGGCAAGCACCCGAATCTCATTGGGGGCATAGGGCAGCTTGCAGGCACGCCAAATGGACAAGAGGGCTTCGTTATGCCCCTCATACCCAACGCATATGCACAGCTCGGTTTACCGCCGGACCTTGTGACGCTCACGCGGGACGTATTTGCCGACGGGCAAACGTTTAGCGGCGATTTTATCCGCCAGGCCGCAAACGATGTAGCCCAGGCCCTGCTCCACCTAACCCAACAGGGCATCACGCACGGCGACATCTACGCCCACAACATTCTCTCCGACGCACAAGGCAACAGTTACCTGGGTGACTTCGGCGCCGCCTCGCTGTACACACCGGGCAGCCAGGCCGGACTGCTGCGCGAGCGGATTGAGGTCCGCGGCTTCGGCAATTTGCTCGATGATTTACTGGCGCGCTGCCCCGCCCCGCCAGCTGCCCTAACCAGCCTCCGGGATGCCTGCCTCACAACTGACCCCGGCTCGCGGCCGGCCTTTGCGGACATTACTACATCACTTATATAAAACCCGGACGGCCGCTGTCTGTACTAGGCTAGTATTGGGGTGAATTTATATCATACCCGGCCTGGTAGTGCTGTAAGGTTGTCTATTGGCGGCACATGATGCTTGTGGTTTAATGCGCTGCGGTTCGCTGTAATAGTAACTATTAGAGGAGGGCCCTATGCATATCAAAAAAATAGTCCGGCTACTTGCCGCTACCCCACTGGCGGTTGGCGCACTAGCATTTGCCGTACCAGCCAGTGCGGCTAGTCCGAGTTTCCAAACCAACACTGGCCAAAACATATTGTTCTACAGCGACCGCGCTGGCGACAATGAACTCTACATGCAAAAGCCGGGCGGCAGCGTCCAGCAGCTGACTGACAACAACATGCAGGACGAAATGCCTGCTTGGCGGCCGGACGGCAACGCCTTTGTGTTCCGCCGCTACTCGGCCGGCACCGCGGCCCAGCTGTACATCATGACCATGCCCAACAAGATGGTAACCCAGCTAACCAACAACCCTGACTTTGTCTACAGCACGCCGATGTACTCACCAGATGGCACCAAGGTTGTGTTCCAGACTAGCGACGCCTCCAGGCAAAGCTGCATCGGCGTACTGACGGTTGCCACCGGTGCCCAGACCACACTGGTTTGTGGGGACATCAACCAACGGCAGTCGGTTGAACAGCCCGTTTGGTCACCCGACGGCACCAAAATCATGTACACCTTGTTTAGTGGCACCATCGACCGCTACGTGTACAATCTAGCCACCGGTACTTCCACACTGCTGCTCCCCGGCGCGTTTGCTGGCGTGTGGTCACCCGACATGACCAAGATTGCGTTTAGCAAATTGCCTACAACCGCGGGCGACCACGAACAGACCTACCTCTGCAATGCTGATGGCTCGAACGTGCAGCAAATCACCAACGCCGGCGCCGACGGCACGCGCTCGACTCGCCCTGCGGCGTGGTACCCAGACGGCAGTAAGTTGCTTGTGCTAACCTTCGCAGCACCCGACTTTTCACCAGAACTGCAAAGCCTGACCCTCAGCAACCTGAGCCGACAACCAGTTGGCCAGCACGTTGCTGCTACGGAAGACTTCGCAGGTCCTGGCGCGATTAACTAGTCGCCCGGTCCGCACCGCGTTAGGAGAGTCCTTGGTTAAAGGGCTCTCCTTTCTATTCGGCGGTGATGCGAGCGGGAATGCGAAAAGCAGCGAGTAAGCCCAACACATCTGCCGCCAACAGCACCAGCAAGGCTAGCGCGAAGTGCTTGTTGCCAATGATAAGCGGCGAAACCAACACCGAGCCGGCCAGCGCCGTACCGAGCGACGAGCCTAGGTTCGAAACACTGCGGGACAGCCCGGAAATTTCACCCTGCTGGTTTTCGGAAAAGCTGGACTGCACCACATTGACTGATGACGTTAACATAACACCTAGGCCCACACCTGCCACGAACAGGCCCGGTATGAATGTCCAGATGCCCGAACTAGCCCGCACCAGTAGTAGCAAGAGCAATAGGCCGGCAATGGTTACCAGAAACCCCCAGCGAATCAGCTGCGCCTGTGGCCGGCGCCGGGCAAACCGGCCGGCCATGGCCGAAGTTAGCAAGATGCCCACCGTGGCCGGCGTGATGATAAGCCCCGTTTCAACCGCACTATAGCCGCGTACCGTCTGCAGGAACACTGATGTCACAAAGAATGAACCCTGTATGGTTAGCCACTGTACCAGCTGCGTGACCAGCCCGGCGTTCGACACATGGTTATGAAATAAACTGGTCGACAGCAGCGGCTCTTTACCTTCCCGCTCACGCCGCCGGATGTGTCTGAAAAACCACACCAAAAACACCGCACCAACGGCGATGAACAACCAAACCGGCGACAAACTGCCCTGGTGCACAATAGTGGTGCCAAACAAATCAAAGTCCGCCCGTGACTTAAACCAGCCGTAACTGCGTGAAAGCAGGATGCCAATCACAATCATCACCAGCCCTATAGCTGACAGCACCGCGCCGCCCAAGTCAAACTTCGGCCGTTCGCCCTCCAGACCCGGATCGTGCAGCTTAAGCCCTAAATAAATCACATAGGCCACCACCAGCGCCTGCAGCAGGAACGACGCCCGCCAGCTGATGGCACTGGTAATCAGCCCGCCAATCAGCGGCCCGGCCGCCGCACCGATTCCCGCTGCCGCACTGATGATGCCGAAATTCTTTGCCCGCTCGGTTACGCTCGTAAATAGAACTGTGGTCAGAATGTACACCGGCGGTATCAGCAGCGCCGAACCAACCCCCTCAAATATGGAGTAGCCCACGATGAGCAACCCTAGTTGCAAAGCCAGCGCCCCCAGCACCGCCCCGACGCCGTAGATACTTAGGCCCAAGATTAAACAAAACTTTCGGCCCCAGATGTCCGTCAGTTTACTGCCCGGAATCATCAGTGCAGCCATGACCAACGTAAACAGCGTAATGGCAGTCTGCACACCCAACACCGTCGTACCTAAATCATGCGAAATGCTGCTGATGGCCACATTCATGTTGGTAGCCGCAAAACTACAAATGAACTGCGCCAACGCCAGTGGCAAGATGATGCTCGTACCCGATTGGTTGGAACCTTCGCCGACAGCAGCCTTGGCCATACATCCTCCGCATCCGTTTGCTGAAACCCAGTATGCGCCCGCAGGCACGGGCGCTCCGTAAATATTGTTACGGCTTGCGCGCCGCTCTCTCGGGTTTTTTACAGACACTCGGTCCTTAAACGGTATACCATTTGGCGGTAGCAACTGCCCCGCGCTTTTCGCGGCACCACCAGGCGCGCCCCACCTAACGCGCATAACGAGAGGAGCTAGCGTATGCAAACCAACCAAATCCAGCCATTTTTAGTTGACATCTCGGAAGACATCCTAGATGACCTGCGCAGTCGCATCAAAGCCACCCGCTGGCCCGATAAAGAGACAGTGGCTGATGACTCGCAGGGCGTGCCACTCGCCACCATGCAGGAACTCGCCCGGTACTGGGCCACCGGCTACGACTGGCGCAATGTGGAGGCCCGGCTGAACGCACTGCCGATGTTCGTGACCAACATCGGCGGGCTAGACATCCACTTCATCCACGCCCGTTCACCGCACGAAGACGCCCTGCCGCTGATTGTTACACACGGCTGGCCAGGCTCCATCATCGAGCAGCTGAAAATAATTGAGCCGCTCACTAACCCGACAGCGTTCGGCGGCAGCGCCAAGGACGCCTTCCACGTGGTAATCCCGTCCGTCCCCGGCTATGGTTTTTCCGACAAACCGGGGGCAACCGGCTGGGACCACGCCCAGGTCGGCCGTGCCTGGACCGAACTGATGAAACGGCTAGGCTACACACGGTTCGTGGCACAAGGCGGCGATATCGGCGCACTCATCAGCAACTTGATGGGCGCCCAGGCGCCGCCCGAACTTGCCGGCATCCACATCAACCTGCCGTTTACCGTGCCGGCGGACATCATGCCGCTCATCACCCAGCCGGGCGCAACGCCGCCGGCAAGCCTTACGGACGATGAAAAACGAGCATTTGAACAGGTCGGCCGGTTCTTCGGCAAGCACGCCGCCTACGCACTGGAGATGAACACACGCCCGCAGACGCTTGGCTACGCGCTGGCCGATTCGCCAGTTGGCCTGGCGGCTTGGATTATCGACCACGGTGACGGCTCCGGCCAGCCGGGACTGATGGGTCAGATATTGCAGGGCGACACTTCGAGCGCCGTGACGCGGGATGACATCCTAGACAACATCACCCTGTACTGGCTAACTGGCACTGCCGCCTCGGCTGCCCGCATCTACTGGGAAAGTAAAGGTCCGCTATTCAAAGCCATCGACATTTCTGCCCCGGCAGCCATCAGCGTCTTCCCAAATGAAATCTATGAGGCCCCGCGCAGCTGGGCAGAACGCGCCTACCATAACCTCATCTACTACAACCGCCCGGAAAAGGGCGGCCACTTTGCGGCCTGGGAACAGCCGGAAATTTTTGCCGATGAGCTCCAAGCCGCCTTCAAATCCCTGCGCTAGGCGGCCAGCTGCAGCCACTACCCAGGCGTAGCATGTATACTGGATGGTGTAACTAAAGGAGGGTTCATGAGCAAACATCCAGTCGTCCACTTTGAAATGCCGTACAAAGACGCCGCGCGCGTCAGTAAGTTCTACACCCAAGCTTTCGGCTGGGACATGGTCGATATTGGCAAGGAAATGGGTAATTACATCACTGCCGCAACTGCCGAAACCGATGAAAACCGCATGGTGAAAACGCCAGGCGCCATTAATGGTGGGTTTTACCCGCTCAGTATGTCGCCGCAGTCCACACAGCCATCAGTGGTAATTTCGGTCGACGACCTCGACCAAGCCATGAAAGATGTTGAGGCCGCCGGCGGCAAGCTGTTGGGCGAACCGCAAGACATCCCGGGCATCGGCAAGTGGGTGTCATTCACCGACACCGAAGGCAACCGCGTCAGCATACTCCAGCCAAACAAGTAAATAAACGCCTGGCCGTGTTACATGGCCAGGCGTTTCTTATATTGCAAAGCGTTTACGCCGCAGGTGCGGGCGCGTCGGGCGGCATCTGCAAGGTTTCAGGGTGCTCGGCTTCGGCCAGGACCTTGGCACAGTGGCTCACAATGGCCTCAGGCGACATTTCGCTCTTCAAAAAGTAGTTGTGCACACCCATGTTGAGGGCGTGGTTCATAAGCTGCAGCTGGTCCACATTAGTCGCCACAATGACAGGTACATGCTTGCTTAGGCCTGATTCCTGCCATTTCTTTAGTAAATCCATGCCGGTAGTGCCGGCCATCAGCAGGTCTAGGATAATGAGGTCTGGGCCGAACTCGTCGGCCAGTTTCGCACCAGTGTCGCCGTCGTTGGCCTGGGCGATTTCATACAGCCCCGTATCCGTTAGGATGGCCTGGAGCGTCTCTGCCAGTACTTTGTCGTCTTCGACAATCAAGATTTTTTTAGCCATAAAGCGATTGTAGCACTTCAATGCAACAAAGCAAAAGCACGGAAGTTACGCGTTTAGTGCAGTTTGGGATGAAAACTGAGCACCGGAACGGAGCCGTACTAGGAGTACGGTGGAGTGAGGAGCGGAAGTTTTCGCCCAAAATGTGCAAACGTGTAACTTCTGGTGTTATTATGGCTACATATGGAGCTAATGCTTGAGCTGCCGGATGACCTTAAGGGCATCGTCCAGTACATCGACCGCCCGGTGTTACTGGTGGACGCCGATTCAACCGAAGTCATCACCATCAACCAGGCCGGCATTAATTTCTTTAAACTAAAAGCCGGCCTGACCGGCATTGCCTGGCCGGGCATCTTGGCACTAGCAAACGTGCCGCCGAACCTGGATATGGCGCCCTTCTGGCTCATCCGTAAAGACACACCGTTGCAAGCCGACACCGAACGCATCGAACAACTGCAGTACACCGACCAAGAGGACAGTAGTGAACGCTACCTGGAATTCCACATCATCAAACCGCGGGACGGGTCACGGCTGTGGGCTGTCATCGTGGTTGACAAAACCGACATCGAATCATCGATGCGCTCCCGCAGCGACTTCGTAACTATGGCCTCGCACGAGCTGCGCACGCCGCTGGCTGGCATCCGTTGGAGCATTGGGCTGTTCCTGCGCCGGTACAAAACACAGCTCAGCGAGGAGCAGCTGCACATTTTAGACAACGCCATGCAAAGCGTTGACCGCATGGGCGCGCTCATTAGCGCCCTGCTGCAGCTGTCACGCATCGAAACCGGCTCGCTCAAGCTCAAACCCCGCCAGGTTGAGGTGCACAGCCTGCTGCAAGAAGTCATCCAGGCCCAGACCGCCCATGCCAAAGAACGCAAGATAGAGCTCATTACCAGTGTCCACCAGAGCCTGCCGGAAGTCTTCCTGGACGGCACGCTCATCGGCTATGTCTTCGAGAACCTGATTGCAAACGCCATTAAATATTCCAAGCCAGGTTCGGATGTCACGGTGTTCCTGTCTAAATTACAGGATGTTCTCCTGATGCAGGTGACCGATTCCGGCATCGGCATCCCGCGCGACCACCAGCACTTAATTTTCGAGAAGTTTTACCGCGACCCAAGCGCCGTCCAGCACGACCCGGACGGTACCGGCCTGGGGCTGCACCTGTGCCGTATCATCGCCCACCGCTCAGGCGGCGATATTTGGTTCGAAAGCGAACCGGGGAAAGGCAGCACATTCTGGTTTACCATACCGCTTAAGGGTGTTACAGTAGCAACTGATGGAAAAACAGCCGAACTACCAAGTACTAGTCATTGAGGACGAACCCAGCCTGAAGGCGGCAATTGCCACCAAGCTGGAAGGAGCCGGGCTTAAACCGACCGTGTTCGACGACGGCCAACTGGCACTCGATGCCATCGACGCCCGTGGCAAACAATTTGACGGCATCTGGCTGGACTTCGATGTCCGCGGCATCAACGGGCTGCAATTCATGGAGCGGTTCATAAAATTCCCCAACTGGCAGGGCTGCCCAGTCCTGATTGTGAGCAACACCGGCAACCCGGACCTCATCCGGCAAACTATCGAACTCGGCGCCAAGGAATGGATTATTAAGGCCGAAGTGCGTTTAGACGACACCGTCAGCCGGTTCATTGAGCTCATCGACCAATCTAAAGCGTAGCGGCCTTGCGGGCTAGGTGTCTCACACGGCTTCGATTTCTTGTAGTATCGACGCCAGCGGCGTTTCGGACTTTACCAGGAATTTACGGGCGCCTAGGCTTAAGCAGCGTTCGGCGTCCTCGGGCTGGGTAAAGTTGGACATCACTATAAACACGGGGGCAGCGGGCAGTTTCTGGGCGACCGCCAGCACTTCAAAGCCGTCCATGACAGGCATCATTAGGTCTAGCAGCACAACATCGTATGTACCCTTGGTGATTATATCTAGCCCGGCCTTGCCGTCGTGGGCTACGGCCACTTCGTAGCCCTCCTTTTTGAGCTTTAGCTCCAAAGCCCGGGCAATGGGCTTTTCGTCCTCGATGATGACAATCTTTTTAGCTTTTGTACCCATACTACCTTCAGGCGGGGGCCATATTAGTTTTGATGTCGGCAATAATTTCATCCAACCGGTGGTCGGCTTTGACGTAGTAGCGGCTGATACCGAGTTTGTTGTACGACGCCACCTTGTCGTTGCTAGCGGTGTTAGAAACAATATAGATAGGGATGGCTTTCCAATCGTCGCGTGCCCGGACCACGGCCGTAAACGCCAGGCCATCTTTGCCGCCCAGCAGGTAGTGGTCCAGCCAAATGACGCCAATGGGTTGGTGCTCATCCATTAGCCTGAGCGCCTCGTCTACCGAGCGGGCATTTAGGGTAGTGAAGCCGCTTAGCTGCAGCTTTTTGTTGATGGCGCCCGCTAGGGACAAATCATCTTCCACGACCAGTGCGGTTTGTGACATGCGGCTTACTCCTTTGTGATTACGTCGAACTTTTGCATGGCTTCGTCCACGATGGCTTTGTCTTTCACCAGCACACCCAGGGCGGCACCGATAGCTTCCTTAAGCTTGGGAATGTCCTCTAGGCCTATGTCTTCGGGCTCCTTACCCAACCGGAATTCAATCTGCCGTTTCACGAACCGTTCGGCAGCGGGGCCGAGGTAATCCTCGGTAACACGTACGACCTGGTGATAGTAGTGTAAGTGTTTCATGACGGCAATCACGTTAGCTTACTAGCGTTTCTATGGCATTAAGTTTAGCGGCACCCTGTGCTATCAACAGGAATGCATAGGTAAGCAGCAGGTAAATTACTACGATGATGGCGAGCAGTACTGACAGGGTACTGTCAGCATAGAGCGTATACAGCTGCGTAAACAGCTGGAGCGCGATGGTAAGGCCAATCAGCAGTGTCATGCCGACTACCAGCTTTTTGAACAGTATCTGGTACACGATGCCCGGCGTCCTACGGCCGTACTGGTAGAGGCCGATGAGTGCCGCCACACCGAGCACCCATGAAATTACCAGTGGCAGTGCTACGGTGAGCACAATGAGCCAATATGGCAGCCCGAAGGTGGGGTTAGTGCCCGGGCTCAACGACACCCGGCTCACCGGGTTGCTGTGGATGAGCCACAGGTACGCGGCCGTTAAGGCCACGAACCCGGCAACGATTGGTACCAGTTTTTTGCCAACAGAGATGTGCTTGCCCAATGTCTTGAGCAGTAACTGGCTGCCGTGCAGCAACAGGGCATACATGGCAAGCGCCGACACCACGGACACATAGTTATTAATGACCACATAGGCCGTCTTAACCGCTTGCGGGTCACTGGCATGCCGGCTGACCAGTTGCTGCAACCCCCCCAAGTAGCTACCGGCTATCAGCCCGGCGAGCAGCACAAAAATACCGTACGACAGGTAGCGGAAACCTGCGCTCTCCTTGGCGCCGGCAATCATACGGGAATATCGCCACATGCTGAGCGCCGCAAACAAAACCGCCAGCCAAATGAGCAACTGCGGTGCCGCAAACACAATGTCGACGATGCGCACCTGCGCTGCCGACAGCCTGATGCGCGCCGCCGTCACGCCGGTGGTCGTTACGACCGACAGGCCGGTAGCCCCTGCCCACAGCAAGCAGAGGCTGCCATACGCTAGTAGCGAGCTCGGCTTTTGCTTCTTTGCGGCAGTGACGGTGCGGGCCATATGTTCCATGGTAACACCTAGCCCAGTTCTTTAGTACCCCGCTTGTGCTTCATACCGGCGTCAGGCATGCTCACGTAGAATGTCGTCCCCTTGTTTTCCTTGGACTTAAACCAAATTTTGCCACCGGAATAATCGACGATGGACTTCACCAGGTACAGCCCCAGCCCGGTGCCCTCAGTATCATGTGTCTTAACGTTATCCGCCCGGAAGAGTTTGGTGAAGATTTTGTCTTGCTGGCGCTGCGGTATCCCCAAACCACTGTCCTCAACAATGATGTGCGTTTCTCTGCCATGGTGTTTTAGGTGCAGCGTGACCTTGCCCGCCGCCGGTGTGTACTTAATGGCGTTCGAGGACAAGTTTTCGATTACCATACGCATGAGCTTGGGGTCGACATTGATAAGCGGGATGCCGGAGTCGTAATCTTCACTAAAGTTAATCTTTCGGGCAAAAATCTGGGGCTCCAGGTCTTTGACCGTGTCCCCCGCCAGCTTGACGAGGTCAGTCGGTTGCGGCTCCACCGAGAACGTCCCAAGCTCGATGCGTGACACGTTTAGCAGCGAGCCGACTAGCTCTGTCATCCGCCGGTTGCTTTGGTAGATTTCGTCGACGTAGCGGGCCTGCTCTTTGGTGATTTTGCCGGCATCACCCGCTAGCAGCATTTCGGCATACCAGCTAATGGTTGAAAGCGGCGTGCGCAACTGGTGCGAGGCTAGCGACACAAACTCGGTCTTGGAACGGTCGACTTCTTTTTCGCGGTAGATGTCGCGGAAGACCTCGATGGCACCCTTCAACTGGTCGTCCATGATGATGGGGGCAATGGTCACCTGCGCCGGGAACATGGTGCCGTTTTTGCGTGAATAGTACAGGCTGGTCGAAACTGCCTTGTTGGTAGCCACCACCCGGCTGAGCGGCCGGTCTCCGGGCATGATGATTGCCCCATCGTCATCCATGGCTTTGACCAACTCAGTGAATTCACTGCCCACCAGTTGTTCCTCACTGTAACCAAACAGCTTCTCGGCCACCCGGTTGGCTGCCTCGACCCGGCCGGCAGCGTCGAAGACAATTACGCCTTCACCGATGCTGCGCAGCATGGCATCATATTTAGCGACCGCTTGCTTGTGTGACTGCGCCGACGCCGACAGCCGGTGGTTCATGCGTACCAATTCTTTGGTATTGCTGCTGAGCCGCTCATCTACCACGTTCTTTTCGTGCAGATACGCAAGTGTCAGCAGTAGCGTTAGCAGGTACATGAAGATGACCAGCGAAAAGCCGGTATCGGTATAGGGCAGTGAGATAACATTCGTCAGCGACAATGCTAGCAGCGCCATCATGAAGAACATCATGCCGAACAGCCAACGCTGGGCGCTGCGCCGCTCGCGCAGAAATACTATAAACGGGATGTATGGGAAACTTAGTAGTACGCCGGTATTCTGTATGCCGCCCGTTATCACCATAGCGGCAACAGTCAAACCAGCGATGTTCGCCAGCGCCAGCGTAATCTGCTCGGCCGACCGCTTGTGCAAAGAGACTTGCACCCATATCAGTACCAATACATCTATACACAGCACCAGGCTCAGCGAATAGTTCTTCGCAACAAAGGTGAACAACGGCAAAAACAGCGCCAAGTACAACCAAGCTATATATACATAGAGTTGTATGACCTTCAGTTGCCGTACGCCCGCTTGGGTAAGATGCTCTTCGTGGTTCACTATCGCCATCCTGCCTTATGCCATTAGTTACCCATGGCACATGGGGAACGAACTATCGATACTGCTTCCGTTCCGTGCCTTAGTTCCAGCATAAACCACTGGCGCTTAAAATCCCAGCTTGGGCCACCTTTTGCCGGCCAATTAAAAGCGCCCCTTGGGACGGGGCGCTTTAGGTACGGCTAACCTACGCTACACTGCGCAGGCCGGGCCGACGCCGAGGATTTCGGCGTGCTTGGAGGCTGTACCCATGCCCGTTAGTTGGACACGGACTGAGCCACAGTTGTTGTTTTTGTTGGCTTCTTGCAAACGGCCAGTTGGGTCAACCGTTGTGTCAAGGATGTAGGTACCATCCGTTACACCGGTGACTTCCACGTACTGTCCGGGCAGGAACCAGTTGTACTCATCGCTCCAACCAGCGGACATGCCCTGCTTGAAGAAGTCAAAACCGCCGCTAGTGCTGTCTGGGGTGAGGCAGTTCGGGGCCGGGTAGGCCTGGCGCGGGAATGCTTTGACGCCCCAGTAGCTTGGGTTGATGTTGGTGTCGGCGATGCAGAAGCTGACTTTGTTACCAGTCGCCACCGGGCTGGTACCGACGCGGTTGTTGCCGCTGGCATCAGTTGCCCATAGCTTGGACTGGGCGAAGCCTTCGAAGTGGTAGTGCTGGTGGATGGCGTGCCATTCAACCGAGCCGGCAGCTACGTCGTGCGATGTGCCATCGGAACGGTAGATGCGCTGGGAAACCGGGAACTCTTGGCCGTCAGTCGGCGTAATGCCGGTTGGCGTCTTAAAGCGCAGGTCGAGTGCGCCCTCACCGATGTTCGCCAGGTTCTGGTCGAAGCGCCGGCAGTCGTGCGCACCGCTTTCGTCGATTTCACTCTGGAAGCAGTTGGAGCCGGCAGGCGCGTGGTCGTTGAAGATATCAAACGGCGCGTCCAGGGTGATGTTGGTCTGCGGCAGAGCAATTAGGTCTGGCAGCAAATCACGCTTGGGCTTGTTAACCGGCTCGTAGTGCACCTGGGTGATGCCCTGGTAGTCAATGCTCGGTGCTGGGTCGGTGTTACCGAAGGCAACTTCGTCCACTATATATATGCTGTAGCTGCTGCTTACGGTGTACTTGGTAAGCGGCAAGGCAACGGCCTGGGATGTACCGACACTTGCGGTCGAGCTGTCAACCCTGACGCCGTTAGCGTTGTAAGCCACCAGTCCCAAGCTTCTGTCGAGCAACTCGTTATTAAACCGTATGCCGACTACTACTTCCCCGGTCTTGCTTAGTACGTCACGCGGGAGATTGACGGTTAGGTTTAGTTTGTCACAGCCGGTATTCACACACTCCGGAACTTCCGGCATGCGCGGACCGTCACTGGTGACTGTGCCGGTCCATTGCAATATTTGGCTGTCGCTCGTCAGCGTCAGCCCACTCGGCGTTGCAGCTGAGGTCAGCTGCGGTATGCCCGGCGCCAAAAAAAGAACACTGGCTGCAATAATGCGCCAGTTTCTCCTGATGGCATGGGTTATGTTGGTATATGTCATGCGGTGCCCTCCAATTACGTTACGCACCTATAGTAAAGCTCCAGCGGCATAGCGCTGCGAAATACTTTACAGTTTTAGCGTAAGCACTATAGTAAGGCTACTCAGAAACTATCTAGCCTGCCCATTCACGATGTGCGGTTACCCAGGAGGGGAACCGTTCCCCTCCTGAAAACAAGCTGACAGACATCTAGCTCTCGCCTGGAGCCGGATCAATCGCTAACGGCGTCTCCCCTGTCACGAACTCCTGTAAACCGTGGAGCGAGCTCGGGTGGGAGAGTGACTCGAAATGATTGGCACGATTCAGCAGTACATCGGCATTGCAATCGGGGAAGCCGGCACTGATGGCCCTGCCATAAACGCCCGAGTTATCGCCCTCGTCCACTAGCCACTGGGTGTGCCGGAACTGCGTCACCGGGATGCCACAGGTGTCGGGTAGCCACAACCTGTCGAGCGTGTTACCGATGGTGAGCACATTGGTTTGCTGCGAGCCAAAGTGCGCATACGCGGCCAGCGTCTGGTTGTTTGGCAACGGGTTGGGCAGGACCGCTTTCTTGTCGAATGGGATTGACAGCACGCTGGCCCTTCCGCCAAAGGGCGTTGCACTGCTCGAAGGTACTGACCTAAAAATTGTCTCTAGGTTACGCACCGCGTTATCCTGGGCGGCCGTATAGCCATCGCAGCTGTTTTCAAAGTAGAGCGTTTCGTAGTCCCGGTACGAGGAATCGTCAGACACGCCACCAAACGGCGAATCGAACAAGACGACTCCGGCAATGTTACTGCTGTGTAGTGGCGTCACAATGCCCTGCGCCTGGAGTGCCGCTATGTAACCGTATGCGACCACCCCGCCCAAGCTGTGGCCAACTAGGTATATCTGGGCATTAGGCTGCGTACTGAGCACCGCCTGGATTTGCTTGTCGAGCGCCTGGATGTCTTGGTTGATAGTCTGTGTATGCGTATCAAGGCACCCGTATGCCTTGGGTGTGGGGTCTTTCTTCTTGGCCGGGCCCATGTAGCTATAGGTAACGAACTGCGCATTGGGCACCACCTGAGTGATGGCATCCTGGACCGAACCAAACTCGGGCGTAGTGTGCGTCGTTATCTGGTCCTTCCGCAGCTCCGTGTTGATGCCTTGCAGCAATATGAACACCTGGGGCCGATCGTTGTTTAAGATGTTCGTCCTGGCTAGCACCCAGTCATTGTATGAGCCGTTCGACTTAGCGCCTGCCACGACCAGTTTTCCGTTCGATTGCATGGCCGCCGCACTCAGGCCGTCGCCGTCCGCGCCCAGGGTGGGTACGAACGAGCCGTTGGTGCCAAAACTGGTGTCGATAGTGCCGTCGCTGTTGAACCGGCTGATGATGCTTCTACTACCGGTACCATCCTGCCCGGAGCCGACTACCAAAATTTTGCCGGTTGGCTGGCCGGGGTCGGGCTGGATAGCCACCGCGTTGCCACCATCGTCACCGCTCGCAAATGATCGTATCGTTACGCCATTCGACCCGAAATTAGGGTCCCGGCTGCCATCGTCAAGATAACGCGCTACATAGGTATTACAACTGCCACTGCCGCTGGCGCAAGTCGTACCGGTTACCACCAGCTTGCCGTCGAACTGGGCGGCGATAGCCCGGCCACCGTTATGGGACGAAAAGTTGTCGGTTACAAAACCGTTATTGCCAAAGTTGGTGTCTGGGACACCGATGGCAACATAACGCGCTAGCACCACATGGTCGACATGTTGGCCGGTGTCATAGTCGCCATAAACAAAGATGTGACCATTGGCCCCGAAGGCAATGGCGTTGCCACGGTCGTTAGGTGTACTACCAGCATTTACACCAGTAATTGTTGCACCACCGAAGCCGAATGTTACATCTGGCGTGCCATCGGGTTTGTACCCAGCAAGGACGATGTCATCAGAAACGGTGCCCGGGCCATTAGTGTAACCAGACGCTATAATCAAGTCGCCGCGTATCTTTAGACCCGTTACGTTGGAGCTGTTGGACAGAAATGACAGCGACAGTCCAAGCGTGCCGAAGGTGAAGTCGGGTGAACCATCGCTGTTGAAGCGACCCAGCGTCCAACGGGCATTGCCCGGGGCTATGCGGCTGTAGCCACCCACCACAATTTTACCGTCGCCTTGAATGGCCACGGCGCCCAAACCGTCGTCGCCACCGAAGTCACGCGTTACCACGCCACCGTCGCCAAAGCCAAAGTCTGGCGTGCCATCGCTTTCGTAGCGTGCAATTTCCCAGTCTGTGTTGCTGCCGTTCGAGGCAGTGCCGACAACCACGATTTTGCCGTCAGGCTGCAGCGCCATGCCGCCAATTGCCACACTGGCATCATTGCCGAATTGACGGCCAGTTACTCCGGCCAACCCAAAGGTCGGGTCCAAGTTCACCGCCGCCCCGGCGTGCTGCGCTAACCCAAGTGTAATGATGCTCACCACAGATACCAATCCGAACAGTTTTGCTTTGAGCCGCATACGTTCATTCCCTTCTAGTTATTTAAGGAAGATCTATCCACGAACGCCGGAATTTGTTGTTTGGCCTGCCTGCCTTTCTTACATTAGTTATGAACGAGCCGGGGTCAACCAAAATTGCTTGGCACCCCCTGTTTCAAGCCTACGCTACCAAGCTTTTGGCCATGCGGCTGCAATAATTTTCACAAATACTTACACGTTACCTGACCATGTTTTGCAGGCGAGCAAACGCGCCTGCCGGGTCGGGACTTTTGTGGATGAAGCCGCCGGTGTTCAGGACTTCAACACCGCCCCGTACTAGCTGGACCGCGTTTTCGTCGCTGATGCCGCCGTCCCAACCAATTTCGATGCCGGGCTTGGCACTCAACGCATCTTTGGCTTTCGAAAGCAGGCTAAAATCAACCGCGCTGCCGCCGTGGTAGCCTAAGTTACCGCTAAATACTAGCAAGTGGTCGCAGTCGTGTAGCAGGTGCTCCGCTTCGCTAAACGGTGTTTTTTGTAGCAGGGCAATGCCAGCCTTGACGCCCGCGGCATGCAAGGCAGCCGCAAAGGCTGCATGGTCCACGTCGGCCTCAACGTGCCAAA
Organism: Saccharimonadales bacterium (SeqCode); assembly: GCA_035480095.1. Classification (GTDB taxonomy): domain Bacteria; phylum Patescibacteriota; class Saccharimonadia; order Saccharimonadales; family UBA4665; genus JAJZCD01. The sequence goes on from DATIIC010000022.1 coordinate 31,864, forward strand.
CCACCATGTGCGGCTTTAGTGCCAGCATTTCTTCTAGGTGGTCCATGGGGCGTTGGTACATCACGTGCAAATCAACCACCATGCCCTCAATCGGCCATAAATCTTTGAGCGCGGGTGATGAGGTCGGCGCGAACTCGCCGTCCATTAGGTCGATGTGCATGCGCTTGGCGAAGCCAGCAATCAGTTCGGTTTGGGCTTTATATTGGTCGGTGTCGAAAGCGGTAACGGTCGGGCATACAATTGCCATATTTACATATCCTCGTCTAATTTACGTACGCGGCGAGCGTGGCGCTCGACATCGCTGTACGGCGTTTCGAGCCAAGTTTTAATTGCCTGCTTCATTTCGTCAGCCGTTAGGAAACGGGCCGACAGGCTAAGCATGTTTGCGTGGTTGTGCTGGCGGCTTAAGCGCAAAATTTCATAGGGGTCGGTGCTCATGTTGCCTTCGGCATCGATGGGCTGCTTGGCAAGCGCGGGAGCGTAGAAGACGGTGCAGCGAATGCCCTTCACACGGTTCACTGCCATGCCCTCGCCCTGGCCGCTGCCGCCCATAATTACGCCGGCGTCGCAGTCGCCGTTTGCAACAGCGTGCGCAGCCGGAAACATAAAGTCTGGGTAGTCATCATCCATGTCGAGTTCCTTGGGGCCAAAGTCAACAACTTCATGCCCAAGTTCGGCAATGTATGCCTTAAATGTCTCGTACATATCCCCGTACGCCAGGCCGGTATGGTCGGTGGTAACTGCTATCTTCATATGCCGCCAGTGTAGTCCGCCTTAGGTGTTAATGCAAGCCGGAACGTGATATTTATCACACTCTCTTGCCCTATCTGCTACACTGGGTGTGTTGAATATATAAATAAGGGGACTCTCGACGTGAAGTTTTTTATCGATACTGCGGTGTTAGACGAAATTAAGAAGGCGGCCGACATGGGTGTGCTCGACGGCGTAACTACCAACCCGAGCTTGATGGCCAAGGTAGGCGTGAAGGGTCGCGTCAACATCCTGAAGCACTACAAAGCCATCTGCGACCTAGTGCCTGGAAACGTGAGCGCCGAAGTGATTGCCACCGACTACGAGGGCATGATGAAAGAAGCCCACGAGCTGGCCGCTATCGACCCGAAAATCGTAGTCAAAATCCCCTTCATCCCGGACGGGGTGCGCGCTATCAAGTCATTGCATGAAGAAGGCATCCGTACCAACTGTACTTTGATTTTCCAGCCCATGCAGGCCGTCATCGCCGCCAAGGCCGGCGCTGCTTACGTCAGCCCCTTCGTTGGCCGCCTCGATGATATCTCTACCGACGGCATGCAGCTGATTGCCGACCTCGTCACCATCTTCGAAAACTACCAGTTCGAAACCGAAATCCTGGTAGCCAGCGTGCGCCACCCCATGCACATGGTGGAAGCTGCCCGCCTGGGCGCCGATGTCGCCACCATTCCATTCGCCGTCATCGAGCAGCTGTTCAAGCACCCCTTGACCGACAGCAGCCTGGCGAAGTTCATTGCCGACCACGAAGCGAGCCAGAAGTAATGGCCGACATGTCTTCTTTGGACCCCGACCAGCAAGCAGTCAACACCATTCGCATTCTTTCGGCCGCCCAGCCGGAAAAAGCCAAGAGCGGCCACCCCGGCGGCGCCATGGGCGCGGCTGATTTCATCCATATATTATTTAGTGAATTTTTGGTTGAAGACCCCGACGACCCCAAGTGGCACCTGCGGGACCGCTTTTTCCTAGACCCCGGCCACATGAGCGCGATGCTGTATAGCATCTTGGCACTGACCGGCCGTATGCCGGTAGAGGAACTGGCAAAGTTCCGCCAGTGGGGCTCGCACACCCCTGGTCACCCTGAAGTTGATTTGGTTCACGGCATCGAAAACACCAGCGGCCCGTTGGGCCAAGGCCATGGTTTTGGCGCTGGCGCGGCGCTAGCCGCTAAATTCCTGGAAGCCCGCTTTGGTGATTGGATGGCGCACGACATTTACGCGTTCATTAGTGACGGCGGCATTGAGGAAGAAGTCAGCCAGGGCATCGGCCGCATCGCCGGGCACTTGGGCCTCGGCAACCTGACCATGTTCTACGACTCGAACGACGTGCAGCTTTCCACTAAGACCGCTGCTACCATCAGTGAGGACACGGCTAAAAAATATGAGGCCTGGAACTGGCATGTTATTACCATCAATGGTAACGACCGAGACGCCATCCGTGAAGCGTTGAAGACCGCCAAGGCAGAAACCAAGCGTCCGACGCTCATCATCGGCAAGACCGTCATGGGCAAGGGCGCCCTCGACCCCGAAGGCAAACCGTTTGAAGGCCAAGTGAGCATGCACGGCCAGCCGACCACCGAAGCCGGCGGTTCGTTCGAAAAGACCGTCGAAAGCTTGGGCGGCGACCCTGCAGACCCGTTTGTCATTCCGGCCGCTGTTCAGGAACTGTACAAGCAGTCTGCCGAGCGCAAGCGCCAGGACGTAGCCGAGCGCAAAGCCGCTGAAACCGAATGGCGGAAGGCCAACCCAGAGCAGGCTAAGACCCTGGACGGCTACTTGTCTGGCGCAGCGCCGAAACTGGACTGGGAAGCCATCGCCGCTGGCCAAGGCCAAAATGTCGCCACCCGCGCCAGCAGCGCCTTTGTGCTTGGTAACTTCGCCGAACAAGTCGGCAATATGATTGTAATGAGCGCCGACCTAGCTAACAGCGACAAGACCGACGCGTTCTTAAAGAAATCCAAAGCATTCGAGCCCGGCGATTTCAGCGGTGCTTTCTTGCACGCTGGCGTTAGCGAGTTTTCGATGGCTGACCTAGCCATTGGTGTCGCCCTGCACGGCGGTGTCATCCCGGTCTGTGCCACATTCTTCGCGTTTTCCGATTACCAAAAGCCGGCGCTGCGTTTAGCCGCCATCATGCAAGTACCCGTTAAGTTCATGTGGACGCACGATGCCTTCCGCGTCGGCGAAGACGGCCCCACCCACCAGCCGATTGAGCAGGAAACCCAGCTGCGCTTGCTCGAAAAGGTTCACAACCACGCCGGCAAACCAGGCTTACTAGCCTTGCGGCCGGCTGATGCTGCCGAAACGACCGTGGCCTGGCAGATGGCACTCGAAAACACGTCGTCACCAACTGGCCTCATCTTCACCCGCCAGAACATCGTGGACGTAAGTGACTTTACGCAGGCCCAGGGCGCCAAAAAGGGTGCGTTCGTGGCCTACGAGCCCGAAGGCAAGCCAGAACTAGTCGTTGTCGCCAACGGTAGCGAAGTAGGCACCGCCATGGAAGCCATCAAGCTGCTACCCGAGCACAAGATTCGGCTGGTTTCGGTGCCAAGTGAAGGTCTGTTCCGCGAGCAATCCGCCGAATACCAGGAATCAGTCCTGCCGACGGACGTACCGCGCTACGGTGTCACGGCCGGACTGGCCGTCAACCTGCTAGGCCTGGTGGGCGACGTGGCGCGCATCCATAGCCTGGAACACTTTGGCTTCAGCGCACCATACACCAAGCTCGACGACGAGTTTGGCTTCACCCCCGAGAAACTCGCTAAAAAACTCGCCGCTGCTCTGTAAGCAAAATCCGACACGGGTTTTGACAGCCCACGGTGTATTTGGCCTTGTTTTGGTGCAACTAGCGTAGAATAAAGCTTATGCTTAAGAAACAGACTGGCTTCGCGCATTTGGGCGTCGTTGTTGTTGCAGTGCTAGTCTTGGCGGCCGTCGGATTTGCCGGATGGAGAGTGCAAAAAGCGCAGCACAAATCCAGGGACGCAAGCGCCGCGCAGAAGCAGACACAATCCGACCAGCCGCTGCTGCTGAAAAGCATCGGCTTCAACCTAGGCTACTACGACGCCGCAACCAACCACGCTGGCGACATGGTGTTTACCCACGAAGACCACGACCTGTCTGGCGGCGGCCACGTCATCTTCGCCGACTTTGGCACCCAAGACTTCCGCAGCCCAAACGACCCCAA
>DATIIC010000023.1:0-11081 GCA_035480095.1 Saccharimonadales bacterium (SeqCode)
TTGTGCCTTACGTAGAAAAACTGGTCACCAAGGCTAAGAAGGGCGACCTGCACAACCGACGCCAAGTAATTGCGGCCCTGCAAACGCTCGACGCTGCTCACAAGCTGGTCGACGAGATTGCACCGAAGCTAATGGGGCGCACCAGCGGCCATTTCCGCATCGTGAAGACTGACAACCGCCGCGGCGACAACGCCGAAATGGCCAAGGTTAGCTTTGTAGACGACCTGAAGGAAGCTCCGGTTGCTAAGGCCGCTGAAGCCGAGAAGCCCAAGGCCGCCGCAAAACCGGCTGAAGCCAAGGCTCCGGCCAAGAAGGCTGCCGCCAAGGAGACCAAATAATGACTACTTACAGCGCTAAACCATCCGACGTTACCCGTAAGTGGTACGTCATTGACGCTACCGAAGCCACCCTGGGTCGCACCGCTACCAAGGTAGCCACGCTGCTCACCGGTAAGGGCAAACCACAGTTTACCCAGCACATCGACTGCGGCGACTTCGTAGTCGTCATCAACGCTGCCAGCGTGCCGGTTACCGGCAACAAGCTGGAAGACAAAATGTACTACCACCACAGTGGCTACCCCGGTGGCCTAAAGGAAACCAAGCTAAAGGACGTCCTGGCTAAAACCCCAGAGCGTGCTCTGTTTGAAGCCGTCCGCGGCATGCTGCCAGTCAATAAGCTGCGCGACCAGCGCCTGGCCCGGCTAAAAATTTACGCTGGTGCCGAGCACAACCACGCCGCCCAGAAGCCCGAGGCTATTTCGGTGAAAGGAAGCAAATAATGGCTGAAGCAAAAGCCCCCAACTATTACTACGCCCTCGGCCGCCGCAAGAGCTCAACCGCTCGCGTGCGCGTACAGAACGGTAAAGGCAACCTGACTGTTAACGGCAAGCCGGCTAACGAATACTTTGCGGACAGCAAAACCCTGCTGGCTGAACTGCAGAAGCCGTTCACCGTGCTGGAACTGCCCGTTAGCAAGTACGACGTTTCCGTCGTCGTCAGCGGCGGCGGCCACGCCGGCCAGGTTGACGCCATCCGCCTGGGCATTGCCAAGGCACTCGTCGAACAAGACGAAAACCTAAAGGGCACGCTGAAGCGCGCCGACCTGCTTAGCCGCGACCCACGTGAGCGCGAACGCAAGAAGTTCGGCCTCAAAGGCGCCCGCAAGCAACGCCAGTTTACCAAGCGCTAGACAAGCGCTTGTTGGCCAAACGGTATTAAACCAAAACAGAGCCCAACAAGGGCTCTGTTTTTATTATGTGAAGGAGAAAAGTATGGCAAGTGATTCAAGGGAAACGACATCCGGAGAGTGTCCGCTTGGAGAATTAAAGCAGTTGGGCGCAAGTTCGGCGCAAATCGGCAGAGTGGTGCTTGGCGGTCAGCGAGGCATCCATGTCTACCCGGTGTGCGACAAGGAGCCTGGTGCCAGAGGTACCTGCAGGCTCTTTCTGACGCCTGGTGTGGTGGATGGCATTGATATGCTGGCAGAGCTGCTCAGGGATGGCACGGTTGACTTTACGGAGCTATCCACTGTCCCCGTACCGCCGGAGGAGGCTCTTGACATAGGGTGTATATAGTGGCCTTGTCAAGGAGTAGAGTATACTAGGGCAGTAGTGAGATAAAATGGTATGTACACATGAAGCGACGAGAGCCGCCAAGGCGAGTCAAATACGCCGACCGCGAAGGTTACCAGTTAGAGATTGAAGAAACTGGCGATTCGTCCGGTGCGGCCGTCGTGTTACAGCATGGCATGCCCGGCCACAATGGGAATCTGAAACCCTCTGGTCAGTCTTTGTACCGTGGCGGCATTCGGCTGGTGGCCTACAGCCGCCCTGGGTATCCTGGGTCCACCAGGCGGAAAGGCCGCAATGTAGCTGATGCCGCAAATGATGTTCGCGCCATTGCTGCAGAGCTAGACCTTGGCAGGTACGCGTTGGTCGGGCGTTCGGTGGGCGCAGCACACGCATTGGCCTGCGCGGCGCTCATTCCACCAGAGGAATTGGCAGTGGTCTATGCTCTGGCACCACCAACACCACCCGACCGTGGTCTATGGACGGCCAATATGGCTGCATCGAACCAAGTGGTGTACGACACGGACGACGATGCACGGATTGCCGCACTCATACAACTTCGAGCCGACAGGGTTAGCAATGACCCTAGCTCGTTGCTGCGAATGCTGGAGGACGAACTGCCGCTGGCCGACCGGAAGCTTCTTGGTTCCGGCGGTCTGCGACAGGAGCTCTTGCGCTGCTACGCTGCCTCAGTAGGACAAGACAGGGGCGAGGAGGCTGGCGGGTGGATTGACGATGCCGTGGCACTAACGCGTCCGTGGGGCGTTAGCCTCAACGATATCAACGCCAACGGCGTGCCGATTCATATCTGGGCAGGAGAAGACGATGTATTTGCGCCTGTCGAACAAATACGTGCCATGGCGCGTCAGCTGCATAACGCCACCCTTACTGTCGGCTCATCCCAAGGTCACTTCAGTGCGGTGGAAGAAGCTAAGTGGGCGATATTCGAGGCTGCCGGAGCGGTTTGGCAGCAAGCTTGACAACGGATGCATGTAGTGAACTTGTCAAGAGGTAGGGTATGCTAGAGATATGAGTAAAAAACCGGCGGATAAACTAGCCGCCAAGCGGGCGGCGTGGCTGGAGCGCACCATGCGCGCGCTGGGTACGGACGAAACCGAAACGCTGAAACTGTTGGACCAGACCCGGCAGCAAAGCATCCGCTTGAACCCTCTAGTGGCGGCGCCGGAAGACACACTGGAATGGCTTAACAAACTGGGCTGGCAGGGCAGGCCATTCGTGTGGGCGCCAAATTGCTATTCGGCCGAAGCCGGCCTGGAAGCAGTACGTGACAGCGAACTGGTCGAATCCGGCGCGGTCTATATCCAGAACGCCGCGAGCTGGCTGCCGGTGTTGATGTTAGAACCGCAACCAGGCGAGGCCATCCTAGATGTCTGCGCAGCCCCGGGCGGTAAGGCCAGCCACATCGCTGCCATCACTGGCAACGAGGCAGCGCTGGCCGTCAACGACAATTCCCGTGCCCGCCTCGCCAAATTACAGTCAAACCTAAGCCGCCTGGGTGTGGCCGCCGAATACAACCTGTTTGATGCTCGCCAGCTAGCCCGCAAGTTCGAAGGCCGCCAGTTCGACAAAATCCTGCTGGACGCACCGTGCAGCGGCGAGGGCATGATGCGCTATTCGAACGACAAAGATTTTGCGACGTGGTCGGTAGCCCACATCAAGCGGCTGGAAAGCCTGCAGAAGCAGATTATTTTGCAGGCCTGGCAGCTGCTAAAGCCCGGCGGCACGCTAGTCTACAGCACTTGCACCATGGCTCCGGAGGAAAACGAAGCCATTGTGGACTATTTGCTGCGCAAGGCACCCGACGCCGCCATTGAACCAATCACGTTTGCAGTCCAGAGCCGCGTCCCAGCGGTTACGTCCTGGAATGGCCGCCCCTACAAGTCCAATTTACAAGGCTGTCTTCGGCTGCGCCCCCACCCGCTTTTAGAAGCCTTCTTCGTCTGCAGTCTAAAAAAACTTGCCGGCAAAAAAGAAACTATGCTATAATTCCGCTTATGCGTAAAGAATCACAGAACGATTCATATTGGCAGGCCGGCATCCAACGTGGCGGTTTGTTCTGTGCGCTCTAAACACTTTTCTCGAACTTATTGAAAAAACCGCCACTACCGAAGGCGGTTTTTTTAGTATAAATAAGGAGACATTGTATGAATAAACAGATTGTAATTTTAGGCGGCATGGGCCCGCAGGCCAGTTTGGAGCTGCACCGCAAGGTGCTCGCAAAGGCAACGCAGTTAGGTGCTAAGAACGGGAATGATTTTCCGTCAATCCTGCATATGTCACTGCCCATAGAGGACTTCATAAGTGACCGTGCGGCAACTGGCCGCGCACTAGGGTTGATGGCTGAGGCTGCGGGACGGCTTTATCTTTGGCGAAGGCTCCCAATTCGTCATAGCTTGCAACACTGCTCATCTGCTGGTAGATGACATCCAGGTGCTGTTCCGGCACCCCGTTATCTCGCTAGTCGATACCACAGTCGAAACCATTCGGCGGCAGGGTTTGCACACGGTTGGCCTGCTAGCGTCACCCACTACCATTCAAAGCAAGCTGTACGAAACGGCCCTGGCACGCATCGGCACCGTGTGCCTGCTGCCCACCAAAGCCGAGCAGCATGAAGTAGAGCTGCTGATACGCAGTGTGATTGCCGGTAAGAAACCGGCTACAAAGCGTCTGCTTAGGATTGCCCATCGCTTGCGCCGGGCTGGCGCCGAAAAAGTGCTGCTGGGCTGCACCGAGCTTTCGGTGCTGATGGCAGACCATGCGGCCGGCGAGTTCATCGACCCTCTGTGTGTCATCACAGATGTGCTTTTTAACGGCGAGGAGCTTGCCGGCGCCGCGGGTAGTGTGCTATAGTCCAAACCATGCGTTTAAGCGTAAACAACCAGTATTGGTTTACTGGCACTTCCCGTGGCGGTCTGTTCCTTGTGCGCTAAGCAAACGAAACCAAGCAAATCATGAAACCGCCACCCAGGCGGTTTTTTAATACTCTAACGAAGGAAAAACAGATGACAGTCAAAGAATTAGCAAAGACCCGGGTGATGGCGCAGGCCCAAAAGATTGCCCGGGCCACCTTGGACGAACAGAAAAACATCGAGCAAATTGCTTTGGTAGCAGAGCGGCAGGCCAGGGAGCGGCTGCAAAAACTGCTGGGGCAGGATGGGTCGGCAGTATCGGCGGGACTAGTAGACATGCGCATCGCCAGCAAAGAGCCGGTGATTTCGCCGCAGCTGCTAGAGGAAGCGCTGCCGCTAGTGAAAGCGGCCGCAGAAACCACCCGTGAAGCACGGGCGGCCAGTAGCGACATCCTGACAGGGTTAGATGACCGGCTGTTGGTAATCACCGGCCCTTGCTCTATCCATGACGCCGACGCCGCGCTGGAATACGCCGAAAACGTGGCGGTATGGCGCGAGCGCTACGGCGACCGGCTGGAGATTGTCATGCGTGCTTACCCCGAAAAACCCCGGTCGGAACTAGGCTGGAAGGGCATGGTGTACGACCCTCGGCTGGATGGCTCGGACGACATCAACCTGGGGCTGACGCTAACGCGCCTCTTGGCACTCAAAATCACCGAGCTAGGTGTGCCGATTGCCATGGAGCGCCTGAACGCCCTGACGCCCCAGTACGTCAATGGCCTGGTGGCCTACGACGCCATCGGTGCGCGGAACGTGGCCGACCAGAAGTCGCGCGAGTATGCCTCCGGCACATCGTCGCCAGTTGGTTTCAAGAATGGACAGGACGGCCGGCTGGACGACGCGGTTTCGGCCATTGTGTCGGCCAATGGCGCACACACGTTCCTCGGCATCAGTGTCAGCGGCATGTCGGCCATGGTGCGCACCACCGGCAACCATTTAGCGCACATCATCCTGCGTGGCGGTAAAAACGGGCCCAATTACAGCACCCGGCACATCCAGCAGACCAAAGATGCGCTGGCCGAGAAGGGATTGCTGCCGGCTATCATCGTCGACGCTTCACACGCCAACAGCGGCAAAATTGCCGCCAACCAGGCTATTGTCATCCATAACCTGGCCGGGCAAATCAGGCGCGGCGAGGACGTTGTGAAGGGTGTGATGCTCGAATCCAACTTGGTCGCCGGCAACCAAAAGCTGTCCGCCAAGGGCGACCTGGTCTACGGCCAGAGCGTCACGGACGAGTGCATCGACCTGGTGGAAACCGAGCGGTTGTTAGAACAGTTAGCAAAGGCGGTTTCGAGCCGCCCATAAGGTATAATACGAACCATCATGAGTAAACCAGTCATTTTAACGGGCCTTCGGGCCAATAACGACCTACACATCGGTAATTACTTCGGCGCGCTGCTGCCGCTCATCGACATGGCCAAAAACCGTGCTGATGACTTTGAAATCAACCTGTTCGTGCCCGACCTGCATAGCTTCACCACGCCTATCGACCATAGCCAATTGCACGGCCAAATCATGCACAACTTACGCCTGTTCGCGGCCGCCGGTCTGCCACTAGACCACCCGAACATCCACGTCTACCGCCAGAGCTACGTACCCGCCCACAGTGAGCTGACTTGGATTCTTGATTGCTTTACCGGCTTTGGTGAGATGCGTAGGATGACACAGTTCAAGGACAAATCAGGACTGCAGGACATAAAGTCTGCAGTCGGCGAACAACTAGAGCAAGTTTTTAAATCACAGCACGAGACTTTCCCCGATATCGTTAGTGACGAAAAAAAGATAGAGTACCTGCTCGAAAGAAGCGAGCAACACTACGACTTTTTAGACAAACTTATAGATGACTGGCAAAGAGAAGACCGAGTAAGTGTAGGGCTGTTTAATTACCCGGTATTGATGGCCTGCGACATCTTGCTGTACGGTGCAAGCTACGTACCTGTCGGCGACGACCAGAGCCAACACCTAGAGTTTGCGCGCGATATCGCTGAGCGCTTAAATAACAAGTTTGGCGAACTATTTACGGTGCCGAAACCGGTCAAGGAACAGCATGAGTTCTTCGGCAAGGACCAAGGCCTGCGCATCAAAGACCTGCAAGACCCCACCAAGAAAATGAGTAAGAGCGACGAAACCGGCAAGGGCATCATCTTCATGGGTGACAACCCCGAAGAAGCGGCAAAGAAAGTCATGGGAGCAACGACCGATTCCGTGGGCATCGTGCACTACGACATGGAAAAACAGCCGGGCATCAGCAACCTGTTGCAGATTCACGCGCTGCTGGCGGGCGAACCGCTGCAGGCTGTCATCGACAAGCACGATGGGCAGCAGAGCTACGGCGACCTTAAAAAGGAAGTCGCCGAACAGGTTAAAGAATTCCTGGCTGATTTCCAGGGACGTTTAGCGAGCGTCGACGAAACCGCCCTAATGGCCAAGCTGGAAGCCGACGAAAAACAGATGAACGACATCGCGAACGCCACGCTCCTGAACGTCCAAAAAGCAGTTGGGTTACGCGCGTAGCTTCTGTTGCACGCGTGCCAGGAGCAGCTCGTACCGTTGCCGGGTCTCCGGTTCGTGCATCATTTTCTCCCGCACATCGGCATAACCATGTAGGTTTACCTCTGATGGGGCAAACTCCTGGCCGGCTGGATATTGCTGCCGGGTGAGATCTAGTTCCGATGCATCGGGAAGCACGTTATGGTAGTGTGACTCGGGCTGGCCATCGAACACTGTTTCCAGCTTGCGCAAAGCACCACCCAGTAAGTGTTGGACAACTAACGAAGTGACGACACAATGGCCGCGGGCGGGGTTCTCGGGCGACCATTTGTCTGCCTCGAAAGCCGTCTCGGCAGACCAGCTTGCTTCAATTACAGGCCGTAGTCTGGCAACAGTTAGCATGGCTACATTCTAGCACCTCTGTTAGAATAGTAAGTAAATGTCGAATTTGGAAGTTAGCAGAGCCCAGCGGCTGGACCAAAAGGTAGTGGAGTTAGTGCCGGAACTCAGCCGGGGCTATGCCGCGCGGCTGGTCGAAGAGGGCAAAGTGACGGTGAATGGTGCCGCCCAGACCAAACCAGGGTACAAGCTGCGTGTGGGCGATGACGTTGCAGTGGATTTTGATGTATCGGAACTAGGACAGATTCCGGACATCGACCTGCCAGTACTGTACGAAGACGACGACTGTGTAGTCATCTATAAACCCGTCGGTGTTCTCAGCCACAGCAAGGGCACCTACAACCCCGAAGCCACCGTAGCCACCTGGCTCCGAAAACGTCTAGCAGACCATAAAAACTCCAATCTAGACGACAGTCCTCTAGATGCGGAGAAAGATGGTGTGGTAAGTAATCGGGCGGGGATAGTGCATCGGTTGGATAGGGCTACGAGCGGGGTTATGATTTGTGCCAAGACGTCGAAGGCGCTGAGTTGGTTGCAGAAACAGTTTGCGACCCGGAACGTTAAAAAGACATATGCGGCGGTGATTTCGGGACGGATGGAGCCGGCCGAGGCCATCATCGACATGCCGATTGGCCGGAATCCCAAGGCGCCGGCCACCTTTAGAGTAGATGTTCAAGGTAAACCCGCCAAAACGGCTTACCAAACTGTTAGGTCGAACGAAACGCATAGCCTGGTAGAATTAAAGCCCGAAACCGGCCGTACCCACCAGCTGCGCGTACACCTAGCACACCAGCACCACCCCATTGTAGGCGACGTGCTGTACGGCGGCGAGCCGGCCGAGCGGCTGTACCTGCATGCCGAAATACTCGAAATCACCATCCTAAAAGGCCACGAGCGCAAAGTATTTACCGCGCCCATCCCGGACGAATTTAGTACACTAGTGGCATGAGAGTTTCTAGGCTAGTCCTGCACCCTACCGCAGAAAAGCGGCTGGACGGCTTCCTAGCCTCCCCGGCGCACGCCGTGCTGTTTGGCGGGCCGGCCGGGACGGGCAAAGTCCAGCTGGCACATGCGGCGGCGCTTGAACTATTGGGCGGCAAGGAAGCGCACCTGAGGACTGTGACGGCGGTAGGTGAGAGCATCGGTATCGAGCAAATCCGGGAACTGAACGGCTTTTTTGCGCTCAAAGTGCCCGGGACGGCCGCCGTAAAACGGGTAGTCATCATCGAAGACGCCGAACGCATGGGCACCGAAGCCCAAAACGCCCTCCTAAAACTCTTGGAAGAACCGCCGGCCGATGCAGTCCTCATCCTGACCAGCTCGCAGCCGGAGCGCCTGCTGCCCACCATACGTTCGCGTTTGCAGAAGCTGCACTTACCGGCGCCCACACCGGCCGACCTGCAGAAACATTTTGCTGAAGCTGGCCACAATGAAGCGGTTGTGTCGGCGGCACTCTTGCGTGCCGGCACCAGCGTCGCCGCGGCTGAGCGGATCCTAGTTGCCGGGACCGATGCGCCAGATACGGCGGTACAGTTGGTCAAACAAGCCCTTGGCGGCACCGCTTACGACCGGCTGCTGCTGGTAGACGCATTGAGCAAACAAAAAGAAGAACTCCGTACCTTCGTCGACACCCTAGCAACAGTCGCTATGGCCAGCCTGGAAGCTGCCGTCGGCAAGGGTGCCGCATCTGTCAGCCGCTGGAAAGACGTCTTGCAGGCCGCGCACACAGCCCAGAATGCCCTAAGCCAAAGCGGCAATGCAAAGCTGGTGCTAACGGAGTTGATGCTGGAGCTGTAAAATTGTGAGAATTTTCGCAGTAAATCGTCTCGCTTAAGCAAAAACCCGGTGCTATACTAAAAGGACACTCCATATGTATGAGCTAATCATCGTCGCGGTTTTTGGCATCTTGGGCATTGCCAGCACCAGGCTCCACGCCGACGAATTCAACGATGTGTCACGCAAGGTTGGTGACCGCATGGGCAAACTTTGGGACATTGCACACAAAGGCATGCGCGAAAACCGCTTTTTGCGCGCCGAGAAAGCTCTGCTGACCATCCTGAAAATCGACGAAAAGAACGCCGCCGCCTACAACCGCCTGGGTATCCTCTACGCCAAGCAAAAAGAGTACCGCGACGCCATCGACTGTTTTGAAATCGCCAGCAGCATTGAAGCCACCCCTTCGAGCCTCCATAACCTGGGGCTCATTTATTACGAAACCGAAAATTACGCCAAGGCTGGCATCGCCTTCGAAGCCGCATTGAAACTAGAAGAGGGCCTGGCTGCCCGCCATGTGGCCTACGCCAAGGTGAACGAAAAGCTCGGCAACGAAAAACTGATGTTCCAGGCCCTGGAGCGTGCCGTCGAGCTCGAACCAAACAAGGAAACCTACACCTTGCTGATGCAAGCCTACGAAGAGCGCGGCATGCAGTCCCAGGCCGACATGATTGCCGAAAAGCTAAAACGCCTCATCGTCCCCGCCGGCCGCCCACGCCGCATCCTCCGTCCCCGCAAAGTCGTTATTTAGCACCCATTTGTATGGTTCTTTGCTGCGCCCATGGTGTGCGGCGCTTACTATGGTGGTGATAAGGGGAAATGGCTATGGGGACACGCGAATTAGTGAAAAAGGTGCAGCTGTACTCGGGGTTTTCGGACCAGGAGTCACAGATGGCACTGGAACAGATGGTGGACAGCCTGGCGCGGCGTCTCACGGAAGGAGAACGCAAAGATTTCGCCAGCCAACTACCGCCGGAACTCCAGATGATTGCCCGGGATGCCTTGCCGCTGGCCGACAAACATCAAGATATTGTGGGTGAATTCATGGAAGCGCAGCGGGTACCAGAACCGCGCGCTAAGAAGCAGATCCTGTCTTCCTGGCATGCGTTGAAAGATGCCATAACCCCCGGCGAAATTGAAGACATGCGCGCCAATGCCACCGTAGCATTGCTGCACTAGTATTTGGCTTCGTTGGTGACGATGGACAGCTTGCTTAACACCGGATTGACTACGCCCTGCAGGCGCCGCTCGATAGTTGCGCCCGGGACGGCTTGTTCTACAAAGCCTTGTTGCGCCGCGATGCTTTCATCTGCCAACACCGCGAACCGGACGCAGTTTTCTGCATGGGTAGCATTGTCGACCAAAAGGTTCAGCCCTTCGCGGACGGCATGTTTCCGGAGTCTGCCGCGCAGGGAAATGCCAATCAATGATTCATCGACGTGGCCAATGTCGTAAACATCCCAAGTGAGTAATTCGTGCGTCATGCAAATCAGTATACCAGGTTGTCATTCAACCCCTGTTTTGGTAAAATCTCTGGGTAGCTAACAGAGTGCCGACATAGCTCAGTGGCTAGAGCGGCTGTTTTGTAAACAGCGGGTCGTGGGTTCGAATCCCTCTGTCGGCTCCACATTAACAACAGATTCTCATATCCGGGTATGCCGCCCGGGAAGAGAGCCAGAGCAAATGTATTCCATTTGCCCTGCGCGTGGAGAAACCCAGAATGGGTGTCTCCAGATATCCCTGCAGGGATGACGGAGTGGTCAATCGTGCCTGACTGTAAATCAGGTGGCTTATGCCTACGGGGGTTCGAAACCCTCTCCCTGCACCAAACCCAGCCCAAATCCCCAACAAACCATTCGCGGCGCAGCTAAAAGAAGTGTAGAATGAAGTAAACGGATTAAAGGGTGTCTAACTTTAAA
>DATIIC010000024.1:0-19243 GCA_035480095.1 Saccharimonadales bacterium (SeqCode)
ATGTAGAGTACCAGGCCGCGCTAGACGTCGCCGAAGCCCACAAATTCGACATCGCCACCCTTGACGGGCGGCGCAAAGCCATCGTCGAAACACGAAAGCGTGCCGGTTCGCTGTGGGATTACCGCAGCCCGGATGATTTCCAGCACACTGCCGGCTCATTTTTCCGTAACCCCACGGTCGATGCCGCCACCGCCGAACGCTTAATGGCCATGGACGAAACCGGCCGCTCCCTGGAGCTGCTAACGAAAATGAACCAAGTCCACGGCGGCTCCGGAACCCGTGTTTCGGCTGCCCACGTGCTGCTGGCCGCCGGGTTCAACCGCGGCCAAACCTGGGGCAAGGTGCGCCTGCATCCCGACCATATTTTGAAGTTAGAAAACACCGGCGGCGCTAGCGCACAGGACATCTACGATGTAGCAATGGAGATTGTGCGGACCGTGCAAGAAAAGTTGGGAGTAGAGCTAAAACCCGAGGTACGCTTCCTCGGTGAATTTTAAGGAGGGCTACCATGGCAACAAACGCTGACAAAAGTTTGGCAAGCAAGCTAGGGTTCGAACCGGGCGACACCGTGTACGTGGAAACCACGCCGGACTGGTACAGCGACTTCATAGACGCCGCCGGGCTGGACATGGAACCCGGGCTGCCAGCCACCCACGCCCACATTTTCTGCGAACACGAAGCCGAGCTAGTGGATTTCCTGGAAAACAACGACCTACACGACCTGGAAAAATCACTCTGGATTTCGTGGCCGAAAAAATCGAGCGGCATGCAGACCGACCTGGGCGAGGATGAAATCCGCGCCGCCGTGCTGCCACTTGGCTGGGTAGACGTAAAAGTCGCCGCAGTCGACGACACCTGGTCCGGTTTGAAGTTCCTGCGCCGGAAGAAGTGATACAATCAAGCTTAGGTTCGTTACAATCTCTTTAAAAAACGGAGCGAAGCAAGACTATGTTCCACACACGCAAAAAACTCAAAATTAAAAAGGGCGCTTGGTTCGTGGCCATCCGCGGTAGCTACATCCCCGTTAGCTGGCAGGGTTGGCTAACGTACCTGCCCTTCACCGCCTACCTGGTATTTGCAGTACTAATGGGCTGGCAGCTGGCCGAGGGCAGCCCCAGCCGCGCCATCTTATTCGTAGTGCCCAACTGGGTAGCCGCCGTAGCCATCATGACATGGCTAGCCAAACGCACTAGCTAACGGCCTTTTATTGTTACTTCATTGCTAAAATTCCAGACTAGTCTATAGTGGGCGTGTATGTTTTTTCGCGGAAGAAGACCTGACGAGCCTCAGCTGACCAAATTTGAGCTCTGTGACGTCAAAGACATAGGCTTTGTAACGTACTACAAGCCTCTCGACCGCCAGGCCAACCGTTGGACGCAAGAGCCGCCAGAAGACACCGAAGAATACGACGTTGGTATCGGCGCGGAGCTGTATTGTCCAAGGAGTGACGGCGATATCGTAACCGATTCCCAAACCGGAAGAGCAAAGGCTGTAGCCTCACTGAGATCCCTAGCCATGACTGCGGTTTGCCCTCCCTGCCCTTACTCCGGGAAAACCCGCCTGGAAGCCGACCAGCTTGTAGCCGAAGAGGCTAGGGCGCGAAGGGAGCGCCAGCGTGCCGAAAACGAACTCGAGCAGGAAGAAGCCATTGCCGACAGCCTGCAAGAGATGCGAGACACCCCTCAGGATAGTTTCCGGCCGCCCGCCGAAGAATAGTACCGCTACCTGTCGCCGCAGAATATTCCCCATACGTCACCCAGCACGCATTGAGAGGTTCAGCAGAAAGCTAAGCCGCCTGTTTTGGCAGGCCCATGGTCTGCTCGTACGTCTTCCTATCGGTTATCGAATAGGTGAGTTGGTCTGTAAAGCCGGACATTGCTGCGGCCTGGACGGCATTGACGCACTTTTCGGGTAAAGCGTCCGGCGCAAACCAGCCAATGGCGGAGCACTTATCCGGCTCGCAAATTCTGGGCGTACCGCTCCACTTGTCAAGCGCAAATACGAAGTTGAGGTAATTGACCTCCACAAAATATTGTTCGATGTGCACCAGCCGCAAATCTTCAACCCGGCCGTCTAAATCAACTTCTTCTTTTAGCTCGCGGACGGCGCTTTGCACGAGCGACTCATCGCGCTCGCCGTGCCCGCTCGGAAAATCCCAGTAGCCCGCCAGATACCTGCCAGGTGCACGCTGATGCAGCAAAATCTCACCCTTGTCATTCCGCACGATTACAAAGACCGCGACTCGGGTGGTAAAACGTTCTTCAGCCATTATTTGTCGCTCGGGAGGGGATACTTGAGGGTAAACTCGCGGATTTCATTGTGGATGGCCGCTAATTTGGCCTCCTGGCCATTGGCGACGATGACACGGTCTATCCAGTTTGCCACCTGGTCCATTTCGGCTTCTTTGAGCCCACGAGTCGTCAGAGCCGGCGTACCCATACGAATACCGCTCGGGCTGAATGGCGGCCGCGGGTCAAACGGCACGGTGTTTTTGTTGACCGTGATGCCGGCCAAGCCCAGCGCTTTCTCGGCATCGGCGCCGATGATACCCTTGTTCGTCAGGTCGATGAGCAGCATATGGTTATCGGTGCCGCCGGTAACCAGTTCGTATCCCTTGCTCATCAGTTGGTCGGCCAGGCGCTTGGCATTTTTGACGATTTGCTGGCCATATTCTTTGAATGCGGGCTGTGCGGCTTCACGCAACGCCACAGCGATAGCCGCCGTCTGGTGGTTGTGTGGGCCGCCCTGCAGTCCCGGGATGATGGCTCGGTCGATAAGCGTCGGCAGGTTTTCACGGCTCCGCTCTACGCCCTTTAGCGGGTTCGACGGGTTGCCGTTACAGAGGATGATGGCACCGCGCGGGCCACGCAGCGTTTTGTGCGTAGTGGTCGTAACCACATCGGCGATACCGACTGGAGATGGGTGCGCTCCGGCTACAACCAGACCGGCGATGTGCGAAATATCAGCCACCAAGTAGGCGTCCACCGAATCCGCAATTTGCCGTAAACGCTGCCAGTCAAAAACACGCGGGTAGGCGGTGGCACCCACGAAGATTAGCTTAGGCTTGTGCTCCTTGGCCATTGCCGCCATGGCTTCGTAGTCCAGATAGCCATCTTTACCGGTGGTGTACTGCACGCTGTTGAACCACTTGCCCGAAAAGTTCACTTTGAGGCCGTGGGTCATGTGGCCCCCGAAGTACAGCGCCATGCCCATGACTGTGTCGCCAGGGTCAGCCAGAGCGAAATAAACCGCCATATTCGCTGGACTGCCGGAGTAGGGCTGGACATTGGCGTGCGTAACCCCAAACAGTGCTTTAGCACGGTCGCGTGCCAGGTTCTCCACCTGGTCGACTATTTCGCAGCCACCGTAGTAGCGTTTGCCGGGATAGCCTTCCGAATATTTATCTGTCAGCCGTGAGCCAAGTGCCTTCAGAACCTCGCCCGACGTGTGATTTTCGGAGGGAATCATCTCCAACCCCTCGCGCTGGCGCCTCTCTTCGGCGGCAATCAGCCGTGCAATTTCCTCATCAACCATTTCCACTCCTCTTTGTTACATTTCAGTATAAGCCAGTCTGAAGCAGAAATTAAACCATGCGTCTAGTCTAGCATTCCATTCCGGACAGGCCTATACTGGCAGCAGCCGTTAACACAAAACCACAACACAAAAAACATTTGCTTATCCATTTGGTGATATAATTAGACACTGTTATGTCTACAACGAACGAAAAAATAGGTGATTTTATAGCCCGGGTGCGTCAAGAACGCGGTATGACGCAGGCGGAGTTTGCCACCCGCTTGGGCACGTCCCAATCAGCCGTCAACCGCATCGAAAAGGGAAAGCAGAACCTTAGCCTGGAAACCCTGGGACGCCTGAGCGAAGCCCTCAACAAACAGATTATTTCCCTGGGCAGCGGCAGCGTGAACCTGCGCATCGAGGGCGGACACGAACTGAAGGGCAACATCCAGCTCAAAACCAGTAAAAACGCAGCCGTAGCACTGCTGTGCGCATCCTTGCTGAACTACGGCGTCACGAAGTTCCAAAACTTCCCGCACATCGAGGAAGTCAACCGCATCATCGAGGTCCTGAATAGCATTGGCGTCCAAACCCGCTGGCTGAACGGCAGCGACCTAGAAGTCCGCCGGCCACAACACCTGCAGCTGGAACATATGGACAAAGACGCTGCCCGCAAAACCCGCAGCGTCCTGATGCTGATGGGCAGCCTGATGCACGACTACCATGAGTTCAAAATCCCTTACGCCGGCGGCTGCAAGCTGGGCGAGCGGACCGTGGAACCGCACCTGTTCGCACTGGAAGAATTCGGCGTTGGCATTGTAGCCACCCAAGGCCACTACAACGTCACGGTCGACAAAAAAACACCGGAAGAACTGACGATGTACGAACAGAGCAACACCGCCACTAACAACGCCCTGATGGCCGCCGCCCGCTCCAAGGGCACAGTGCAAATTAACGCCGTCAGTGGCGACTACATGGTGCAAGATTTATGCTACTTCCTGCAGAAGCTGGGCGTAAAAATCGAGGGCATCGGCACGCCGTTCGTGCGCGTTACCGGCGTCCCGCACATCAAGAAAAACATCACCTACGCCCCCACCGAAGACCCGATTGAAGCCATGTTCTTCATTTCTGCGGCCGTCGTTACCAACTCCGAAATTACCATCGAACGCGTACCGTTCCGTTGGGTCGCCCTAGAGCTGCTCAAACTAAAGAAGATGGGACTGAAGTATACCCTTGGCAAGCCGTACAAGGCGGCCAACGGATACGTCGACCTTGCCGACTTAACCATCCACAAACACAACGGCCAGCTGTGGGCCCTCACCGACAAACTCCACCCGAACCTCTACCCCGGCATGAACCCGGACAACTTGCCGTACTTTGTGCTCATCGCCTGCATGGCCAAAGGCCGCACCCTCATCCACGACTGGATGTACGAAAACCGGGCAATTTACTACACCGAGCTCACCAAAATTGGCGCCCAGGTGGAACTGGCCGACCCGCACCGTTTGTACGTACTTGGCCCGGCCAAATTCAGCCGCGCCGACGTAGTCTGCCCGCCCGCCCTGCGCCCGGCCTCGCTACTGCTCATCGGCATGATGGTGGCAGACGGCGTCAGCACCCTGCGCAACATCTACACCATCCAGCGCGGTTACGAAGACCTGGCCGAGCGGCTCAACAGCCTTGGCGCCCACATCACCGTCTTCCACGACATCCACTAGGCGTTCGGGGGTGGCTACCCCTACCTAAAGTAGGGTCAAGCGTAGTGCAACCCGACCAGCCTAAGCCACTAGGTACTGACAGGAGTCCAGCCCAGAGGCTGGCCGGCGTGTAACGCACTACTTATTAGGTAGGGGTAGCCACCCTAAATCTAAACGTAGCCACCCAATAGTGCCAAGATGACGCCCAAAACGGCGCACATCTGGCCGATGAGGCAAAAGCGCATAGTCACTTTGGTTTTGGGCCAGCCCAGGGCTTCTACGTGGTGGTGTACTGGCGCCGCGATGAAAATCTTGCGTTTGAAAAACTTCTTAGAACTAATCTGCAACAAGCTTGAGCCGGCTTCGGCCACAAACACCAGGCCGATGATGGGCAGCAAGAATAGCGTGTCCGTGAGCATAGCTACCACCCCGAGCGCCGTACCGAGCGCAAACGACCCCACATCACCCATAAAAAACCGCGCTGGCGGGATGTTGAACCACAGGTACGACAGCAGTGCGCCGACTACCGTCAGGCAGAAGCCGGCAATGCCGAAGTTGTGCTGGAACAGCGCAATCACGCCAAAAGCGCCGTAAGCACTAGCCAGCAACCCACCGGCCAGGCCATCCATGCCATCGCTGATGTTTACAGCGTTACCCGTGCTTACTACCACCAAAATAAACAGCGGAATCAGCCACCAGCCGACCGTAAAGTCGCCCGCAAAAGGCACATGCAACGATGTATAACCAAGCTTGCTAAAGAAGAACCAGGCGCTAACCGCCGCCACCACCGTGATCATGGCAAACTTTAGCGGCGCGCGAAGGCCTGCCACCTTGCCCCCCTTGCCCATGATGTTGATGACGTCGTCTATCAGCCCGACCACCGCGCCGCCAATGAGCGCCGCCAGCGGCAACCATGTCTGGGCGCGGCTAAGGTTAAGTGCGAATGTAACGGCCACTACGGACGCAACGACCACCAGCCCGGCCATCAGCGGCACCTGGCGCTTAATGCGTAAGGACGCGATGACCTCCAGTGCCTCGCCAGTCGTCGAGTGGGTGCGGCTGCGTTTCCACCATTTGTATTTGTAAGCAAAATGAGTGTAGAGGGGTGTCAGCAACATTGCCACACAGAACGACACCAGGCTGAGTAAGAGCGCGGCGGTTGTTTTGTCGGTGAACTGTTCGAGCGTTACCATTTGAACTTTCCTTTTCGTGCTACGGAGCGAATACTTAGGTTCCAGTGTAGCACGAAAGCGCCAGGGCGTACGACCAAGCCACCGGTGGTTTTTTGCTGCGAAAGCCTGTATGCTGGCGGCATGGTACCCCACGCTTACGACAACCTCGAACAGCCGTTGCTTATCATCATCCGCGGACTCCCAGGCAGCGGCAAATCATACCTGGCAGATGCCCTCCAGAAAGCGTTTGGCGCGGACAACACCGTGTTGCTCGACCCAGACGCCATCGACTTTGAAAGCAAGGCCTACAAAGACCACGTGGCCGCCCAGCCGGCCGGCGACGACCCCAAAGTCTTTCCGTTCCGCTTTTCGCAAAACAGGGCTTATGCCGGCATAGAGGCACACAAAATCATCATTTGGAACCAAGCCTTCACTAATTTGGAAATGTTCCAGCGTATGATTGGCCGGCTGGAGGCCCACGCCGAAACCAACGGCACCCGCCTGCCGGTACTCATCGTGGAAGTAGCCATCGACCCGGCAGTCGCAAAAGAGCGTGTGGCCAAACGCGAAGTTGGTGGCGGCCACGGCGTGGACAATGAGAACTTTGAACGCTTCCTGCGCGACTATACTAGTTTCGCAGACCAGGGGTTCAACGTCATTTCCGTGGACGGCCAGGATGACATTACTACCTCCGTTACAGCCGTAGCCGGCAAAACTAGCCAGCTACTCGGGCTGGAGGCCTAGTCCCCCTCCAGCATTGACTCGTATCCCGTCAGGTCGTTGATGGCGATACCGCCGAATGTCCCGCTCGTCTTGAATTCATCACGTACATACCCGAACTGGGCAGACAGGTCGGTTTTGGAGCTGCCGAAGTAGGTTATCTTTGCCGGCTCCACATCAGTGACTTCCTGGCCGATTATCACCCGCACGTGCGGGGCCTTGGCATGCGCATAGTCAACCTCGGTCCGCGAGTGCGCAATCACACCGTCGTTGCCCCGGGCGGCATTGCGGTAGGCCATCACCACTACATTGCTTTTGGGCAGAGCGTTTAGCTGGTCCAGCAGATGGAATAGCGTCGGACCCGTCTTCTCGTGCCAGTTTACTGATGGGATGTTGCCATTTTCGTTGTCGAGCCAGTACGGTATGGCGAAGCCAATTTCCAACTGCTTGGTGGTCTTGTGGGTGTATGTTTGCTGTGCCTGCACCAGTTCCTGGACCATGCTAAGGTAATCGGTCAGCACCAGGCTCTTTACCGTCAGCGAACCGTCAGCGAAACCCGGTTGGTTGTAGGCCTCTACGTCGAATTCCACGCCCGCCAGTTTCGCTTCAGGGTAGGCGGCGTTGTACTCCTGCACGAACGCAAGGATGCCAAGTGGCAGGTAGTGTTTGTCTCGGTCACTCCAGTTGGTGTCCCCGGCCGCAGCGTAGACTTTTATGCCGCGGGTTTGTAGCGCCGTCACATAGCGCTCTATGGCCATCGCCAAATCTTGCCTGTCCACCGCCGCCTGCGCTTTGTCTTTGTCATTTAGGATGTCCGCATACCTACCCACATCAATATAGACCGTATTTAGCTGGTGCAGATGCATAAAGCTGCCTATGCCGCGTAGTTCTGCCGGCTGCTTGTCCAAGATGTTTGACCAGTCCCACACTGCGTTGGTGTAGTCAGTGGAAAAGTACCGCTTGATGGGCAGCCGGTTGGTGCCGTAGTACATCCCCCAAGCCACGCCGGCACCCAGGCACAATATCAGTACGGCAGTAATCAGCAAGCCAAGCCTGCGGGCAACCCGCCGAATCATGACCGCTTAACCTGTACCGACGCTACTGCTTGCATAATCAAATCCTTGTTTACTTTCAAACCGGTCGTTTCCACGCTCAAGTCATATGGGGGGAGTCGTTGTTCCAGCCAGGCGTCAATCTTCCAACGCTTGGTGTCGTCCATCACCGTGGTAAGGATTTCGGGATGGTCCACCGCCAACTCCGTCACCGCTTTGTGGGCAATCGCCCGGCGGTTATCGCCCTTTTCAACCGAGACAACTAAGTATGCGGCACCGGGCGGAGCCTCCGCGATTATCCCCAGGCCCGAAGTAGAGTCGTATTGGAACGTCGTGTCGTTGCTAGTCAGCTGCTCGCTCTGGATTTTTTGGAACAGATGCACATCATCCATGAAGTGCTTGATGCTGTACGTCCAGGAACCAGTAATCACCAACAGCACCAAGGCGTATTCAATTAACAGTCGGCGACCGCTGACCGGGCGGTGCAGCCGGCGCAGCAGATATTTACTTTTTACCTTGAGCCAGTACAGATGGCCGATGAACCGGCAGAAGGTCAGCCCCAGCGTATAGAACGGCATCAGGATGATTACCCCGAACGAATCCTTACAGCCCAACCGCAGCCAGATGAGTGTGTTGACTGCAAAGTAGAAACCGTAGGCTAGAAGCGCGTTTGCCGGGCGCATAAACATGGCCCACATAAAGAGGATGCGCAAGGGGTCGGTCAGGTAGATGTACAGCAGGTAGGCTTTGTCGGCCTTCAGCATGTAATGGAAGCGTGGCGACAGCAGCACCCGCCAATACAGCGTGAACAGTTCAGGAATGGCCGGGTCCCAGTTGAAGGCCCGTTGGCGAAACAGCTGTTTGTAGGTTTCTGGCGGCCTGGTAATAACCAGCGAGTCAGTGTAGGTGATTCCTTTGCCCGAACCATAGAGGTGGGCAAGCAGCGTCCGCTGTTCGTCCTCGCCGGCAAACTGCCCGGAGTGCAACGCAACCTGTTGCAGCAGATCCTTGGTGTGGTACAAGCCAATTGCCCCCGACACATTGCCAATCGCACCCTTAGTCGCCCGCAGGTTTTTGCTGACCTGCATACTGATGCGGTACTCAAACCGCTGGAATTTGTTGATGAGCGTGTTTTCCTCGACTGGCATGACGTTGAAGGCTACCGCCGAGTAGCCATCGTCGAGCAGGCTGGTGGGTATGAACGTTTTGCCGATGAGCGTGTCATCATCCAAGATGAGCACGTAGGGCGTGTCTACCAACGACATCGCCGCGTTTATGCTGCCCACCTTGTGCAGGTTCTTGGGGTTTTCCAACACCTGTACCCCCGTGGTTCGCGCAATGGCCGCCGTCCGGTCGGTCGAAGCATCCGACACGACGATAATCTGTTTCGCCGGCACATGCACCTTGGCATTTTGGATGGTCTCTTTGATGATTTTCTCGCCGTTGTAGCAGGCAATTACCACGGTAAGTTTCTTGGGGTTGAACGATACGTGCCGGTCACGGCTGCGCCGCCGATGCAGATGGATAAATATGAACAGCCCGTCCGTCAGCAGCGACAGCAGCAGAAACACATAGAAAAACGAATTAAGCGTGATGAGGGACGAGAACACATAGAAACTCACCACGATGAAGAACAGGATGCCTAGGATGATTGATGACGAAATGAGGTTGCCCACCCAGCCAGTTACGCTGCGTGCACCCCGGACCGTGGCCCTACCGAGTTTCTGCATGTACACCTTTCCGGATAATTGGATAAATAATTCGAGCTCCGCCGCCCAGCACGATAACTTGACGTATTCTGACATAGACTTGTGGCGCCAGCAACAAATAATCGTGCGGATTTTCAGCCAACCTGTGGACGACTTCCCGTTGCCACCGATGGTTGCATTACCCTGTGATAAATGTTTTAATACTTACTACATCATGCATGCACGTACCCCTCGGACCCCGCACGAATCCCGCTCTTTCAGGGCGTGGCTATTTCCGGTGGCCATCCTGGCTGTACCATTTTTGGCCGGAGCCGCACTGACACTCCGCCACCATGTGTTCCCGCCAAAGGGCCGGGCAGCCGAAACCGCCCAGGTAAGCGCCCTGCCGGACGGCCACGGGCCGGTGCGCAAAGCCGTAATGACCACTGT
Organism: Saccharimonadales bacterium (SeqCode); assembly: GCA_035480095.1. Taxonomy (GTDB): domain Bacteria; phylum Patescibacteriota; class Saccharimonadia; order Saccharimonadales; family UBA4665; genus JAJZCD01. The sequence goes on from DATIIC010000024.1 coordinate 10,293, forward strand.
TTTCTGGGTGGGTGAAGGCGCCACTGGCGAGAACGACTACATCAGCAACGTCCCCAGCGCCTGGGACGGCGAGTGGCAGACCCACTACGGCGGCCTGGACGACCCTGACCACCGCAGCGGCTACGCCCCCGCCAAGTTCACGCCCAGAGAGAACCCCTTCTACTTCGCCCTGCCCTACAACGACCTAGATGAAAACGGCGCCCGTAAAAGCACCGGCGAGAACTGCCTGGCCTACAGCCCCGCCACCGACGACCACCATTCGTGGTGCAAAAACACCTGGATTGCCATCGTTTACAAAGGTAAGACCGTCTACGCCCAGTGGGAAGACGTCGGCCCGAACCAAGAGGATGACGTAGCCTATGTGTTCGGTACCGCCGCACCCAAAAACACCTTCGAGGCCAGGGCCGGCCTGGACGTATCACCCGCCGTGCGCGACTACTTAGGCCTGGACGGTGACAACTACACCACGTGGTCGTTCATCCATGCCAACGACGTACCGGACGGCCCCTGGAAAACCCACGTCACCACCAGCCAAGGTTACGCGCTATAGTTCCAGCGCATCTTGCACATACCGCGTGGGGTCATTGGCGGCATGGAAGCCTGCCGGGTCACGCAGCAGCAGCTTAAACGTGGCTAGCCCTCCCGGGGTTTTGCCAACTAGCAGCACATAGTCCACGTCCCGGCCGCCAAAAAACAGATCCATAACCAGCTCGTTGCCCGTGGTATCCACGGCCGCGCCGTCCGTCCCTTCCAGGCTCACTATTTCTGTCACGGCATCCGAGGCGCCGATGCGCACCGTCACACCCTCCCGCGGCGGGTGCAGTAACCTGCCGATAGTAATCGTCCCGTTGGCAGTCTTTAGGAAGGCCAGTACTTCCTGCAAGCTGACGCCCTGGGTATCCAGCAGGAACTGCTTCGGTTCAAGGCCAACATACGGCTGCGAATTATGGCCGGGCAGCACTGATTCCGGCCTAGTGTAGGCACAGCCGTCACGCAGGCCCGGCTCCAGTGCGGCCAACCTGGCCTCGGCAACACCCGCCGCATGTTGGCCGATGTCCTGTAGGAAGTGGCCTATAAAGCCAGTTATCATCATTTCCCGGACAATCGGAGACTCGATTTGCTGGATGCAACGCGGCAGATACTGCCGCAAGCTTGCCGACTGCATGCAGTGTGCCAAGATTTCCTGGGAGATGTCGCCCAATATCGCATCCCAAGCGGTGGTGTTGCGGGGTTCTGCCATGAACGCAGCCACCGCGTCAAACGCCGGGTCGGCCAAATCGCCGATGCGGTCTTCGACCACCAGGCCCGAATAGATGTCCAAGCTACCGGCTAGCCGGGCGTCGAGCCGGGCGGCCAGTCCGGCGTCCGTTTGCAGCATGTCCGCGGCGCTAGTGCTCATCGCGTCCCGTGCCTCCGCGAATTGGCCGGGGTAACGCTGCACATAAAACCGGTCGTAGTAGGCGTCGCAGGCCAGCTGGACCATCGCATTGTCGTACGGGTCATTGTCGCTACGGCCCTTGCGGTCGATGGCCGGCCCAAGCCAGCAGATGATTTCACCCAGGTACTCGCTGGCCGCCTGCTCGCTCCCTAGCCGCTCGATAGTCTCGGTGAAATAGCTCTGCAAAAAGTTCATAATGGCGTCTCTGGCGCGCTCACTAGGTTTTGTATACACCAAGCGGTCCGAGAACGAACCCTGGATAGCACTCAGCACATCCACAATGTCCTGGGCGCGCTCTTCGTGCGTCACAGGCGCGTCGCCCAACCCCAAACTCTCGCCGTGCACACTGTCCAGGTCAACAATGCCGCCCAGCGCCGTCAGATTCAAACTGTTCGGATAGCCATGCGCCAGGTCTTCGTGCAGGCGCGCCAGGTTCCTGCCCACGCGCGGCGCAAAGAACTCCGTTACATAGCGCTGCCGGTCATCGGGGCTTGCGGCGTCAAACGGTTGTTCCCCTGGCTGCAGGTGGTGCCGGTTCAGCTCATCGAAACAGTTGGCAAGCGCCGTCAGGTCCGTCAGGTCGTACAGCCGGTAGGCCGTGCCCGTTGCCCGCAGCGAAACGTAAAACGTCGTGTCGCTGAATATCCTGACTAGCTCGGTATAACTTTCAACCGTACGCGCCGCGTCTGGCAACTCCCGCCAGTAGTCCTCGACTATCCGCTGCTTGTATTCGCGCAGGCCTATGTACTCGTGTGCCTCGGTATGGCCGTCGATGATGGGCCACGGGAACTCCTTGGGTTCAGCCAGGCCGATGATGCGCTCCGTGTCCACCCCGCGGCGCGCCAGCACCTCCGACGCCTTCAGCACCCGGCCAATGATTTTGCTTTCTTGCAACCCCCAGGCCACCACCCCGTCCGTCGACACCGGATGCTCCATGATGCCCGGGTTGGTAAAGTTAATCCCCTTCAGCGTAAATGCCCCGTACCGGTTGCCATATTCATCGGACCAGGGTTCGTCCAGCCCTGGCCCACCCAACACAAACGAGCGGTTATGCGCCGGTCCCGGCTGCCACAGCCACAGGCCGGGCATGTCCGTTAGGCCAGACGGCCGCGGTTCGGTGTACTGTAGGTAGTTTGGTGTCTCGCCGTTGGGGTCGATGACATACGCCGGGCAATGAGCCAGCAGCCGTTCCACCGCCGCCGCATCCAGCGGGCAGCCCGGTATGTCGCGCAGCACCTCTACGTCTTTAACCGTACCCACAACAAAGGCTTCGACGGTCCGGAGTTCTGACATAGGTGTGTTAAGGCCGCTTGCCGGCTAGGACTTCTTGCGGTCGTCGGTTTTTTCCGGCCGGCTGGGTTTTGGAGGCGTGTCATCCGGTTCCTGGCCAGCTACCATTTCCCAGGCCGCAACCTGTGCGCCCCAACCCTGGACATCCGCATCCTCTAGTGGCGGCCGGACATTGCCTGCCTCATTCTGCTCCAGTGCAACAGCGTAGCGGTTCCGAAGCACCCGTGCCAGCCCACCACCCGTCACTTGCTTTGCCGTCAAAGCTTCCTGGCCGGCCTGCTTCAGCCCGTCTAGCGCCGCTACCAGCTCGTCCCGCACAATGGGTTCTGCTGCGACTAGGTTATCGTACGCCGTTTGGGCAAGTTCAAATGCACTTGGCTCGGCAGGTTTTTTAGCTCTCGGGGGCATAAGCAATCTCCTCGACTAAGATGTTGTGTTGATTTCGCTATTTTACCATCTGTGGCACAAAAGGCAAGACGGCTGGCATACAGCCGGGCCAGATTGCGAAGTATTGCCTTTTAGTCTATAAAGTGCTATAATTATGCAAATGAAGCGAAGTGCGAAAACCACTAAGCCCACCGTCGGCAAAAAGCCGGCCGTCAAGCCTGCCAAAAAGCCGGTACTTAGGGCCGCTGCGAAGCCCGCCCGTAAGGCCATCGCCAAAACCCCTGTTGCGCCCGCTAAAAAAGCGGCAAAAAAACAGGCCAAGCAAGCCGCTAACGCTGCCGCCAAGCAAACCAAGCCGGCTAAAGTCACCCACCCCAAGGCCACCATCACCTTCCGCCACAACTTCTTACCGCCCATCATGGGCGTCCTGATGTTCTTAGGCGTACTCGGTTTCCTGAACGGCCAGTGGGTGGTCGCGCAGATGCAGTACCACTTTACACCGCTGCACACCAAAAGCCGCGGCACCGTGCCGCCCCTGTCGCTTGACCCCAAAGCCCAACCCCGCTTGATTATCCCCAGCGTCGGCATCGACGTCCCCTACATCACCACCGAAAGCAGCTACGACGTCGACAAGGTCCAAACTGCCCTGCGCGGCGGCGTGGTCCACTTCGGTACCACCGCCCTGCCCGGCCAAATCGGCAACATGGTCATCATCGGCCACTCCAGCGAGGCCATCTGGGCGCCCGGCCACTACAAATACGCCTTCACCCTGCTGAACAAAGTGCCCGAAAAGGCGCTGGTCTACATCGACTACAGGGGTGCGCGCTACATCTACCGCATAACTTCCAGCGAAGTCGTGGAACCAGAAGACGTCGGCGTGCTGGACCAGTCTACCGACACCCCGGACCTCACGCTCATCACCTGCACCCCGGTTGGCGTCAGTACCCACCGCCTGGTGCTGCACGGCGTCCAAATCAGCCCCGCCCCCTCTACCGCCACCCGTGCGGACGTCCCTGCTGGCATCGGTTCCGCCACCGCCCTCCCCCGGTAGGCTCTTGGCACACGTTATTTTCAGGATATAACCATACCAAATAAGGCCTCTGACGTACGCAGAGGCCTATTTGACGGGTTTTGGGTTCAAAACCATAAAACTATTGCTTAGAAAGTCAAGGTCGTTCCAGGAGCTCCAGGGAAGTGCTAGACAGTCATAGCCGACTTGTAGCGGCGGCTTTCCCAGTGGCCGGGGGCGGCGCGGTATTTGCGCAGGATGATTACCTCGAAGAGCGCCTTCATGAAGACGTACATAGTTACCCAACGGTAGAGGTAGATTTGCGGGAAGGCGCTCAGGATGTCCTTGCGATCGGCCTTCAGGGCGACCAAGCTCGTCAGGATGAACATCATGGCGACGTCGTACAGGAACGTTACGGCCAGCACGCCAACCGAGTGGTGGCGGATGGCCAGGTACGGCAGCAGGCCGAAGTAGTTGGCAGCCAGCATCAGGTTCTGCACAATCTGGTAGGACAGGTAGATGTCAATCTTCTGCGGGCGGAAACCAATGCGGTGGCGGCGGACGCCCTGCATGGTGCCGCGGTTCCAGCGGGTGATTTGCTTCGTGAAGTCCTTCAAGTTACGGGGATCCTGGGTGTACACCACGGCTTGCGGGATGAACTGGACGCGGCCGAGCTTCTGGCGGTGGATTTGGATGGTGACGTCGAAGTCTTCGGTGAGCGATTTGTTGGCAAAGTTGACTTGGTCGAAGACGTCAGAACGGAAGCAGGAGGTTGGGCCGGGGATGACGCTAACGGTGTTAGCCAGCGCCTGGAAACGGCGGTGGATTTCCATGCCGATGGTGTATTCCAGCACGCGGTACTGGCTGACACTTTCGCCCGGCAGGCTGCGCACGTAGCCGGTAGCGGCGGCAAACTTGGGGTTCAGCTTCTCGCGGAAAGTCTGGAAATAACCCGGCGCGAAGCCACCGTCGGCGTCGGCGATGTGAATCCACTGGTAGCGCTTGGTAAGCTCGAATTTCTTGGCAGCCTTGGTGAGCGCCAGGCCCTTGCCGCTGCGCTGCACGCGGGTGGTGTTTTTAAGGCCAATCACGCGGGCTGCGATGGCGCGGGTGCCGTCGTCGGAGTTGTCGTCCACGACGTAGATGTGCTCCTTGGGCATGCCGGCCTTGATGGCGGAGCGCAAAGTTTTTTCAATCACCAGCTTTTCGTTGTGGCCGGCGATGAGCAGGGCCAGCATGGCTTTGCGGGTGCGCTTCGGCTGGGCCTTCCGGACGGCCCTGGCCTTCACCGCAGCCTTCGGAGCGGCCTTAACAGCCTTAGCAGCGGTCTTGGCGCGGCCAGTTTTTACACTTTTCGATATAACGGCTTTCGATGCAGTTTTCATCTACTTAACTCCTTTGCGGCTTAGTGAGGCCAGAGCTTGGTTAACGGTAACGATGCGCATGTCGGACTTGTTGAGGTAGTTCAGCTGCTCGGTCATCTTGGTGATGTCTAGGGCAAATTTGGAATTTTCGTCGTCAGCCTGGTGGTACGTCAGAACCACCCAAGCATTGTGGGCTTTTGCGTAGTCCAGTGCAGCTTGTAGCTGGGCTATTGTGGTGTCACCACGTACGGTGATGCCGATGATGTCGTAGCGGCTAAAGTTGTCGGCGGTGTTGACGTCGTCGGCAGTTATGCCGTCGCCCAGTTCGCCGTTGGAGTTGCGCTGCGAAGTAAACACTTTGGAAATCTCGTTCACGGTGTGGCCGGTCTCGGCGCCGTAAGGGCTGGCAAAGTTAGTCACACTACCGTAATGTTGGGTCAGTGTGGTTTTGCAGCCCTTTAGCTGCTCCATCAGTTTGGAGTCGTTTAGCGTCGTCAGGTCGGGGTGGGACACGCTGTGGCAGGCAATTTCGTGGCCGGCCTTCTGCATGGCGGCAATCTGTTCCCAGCTCATGTAGGCAGCTTCTTTCTCCACGCCGGAAAGTACGTACTGGGTAGTGTGGATGCCGTCGCGCTGCAGGACGGGCATGGCCTGGGTGTAGATTGATTCCCAACCGTCGTCGAACGTAACGCTTAGGAGCGGCTCGTTAAATAACACCGGGTCCGGCTTGCCGGCATCGGCAACACGGACCTGGAATGCGGGAAGGGGTGCGGCCTTCCGCCCGGTGTCGTACCGGAAAAACCCGGTAAGTTCCACCAACGACCAAACAGGCACAACCAGTATGATTGCACAAGTCAGTACGTAGCCCAGGAAACCCTTGGGCATGCGGAATTTGGCCACACCTCTCTTCATAGATTGCTAAAACCTTAGCGTGCGCTGCGGGCGTACAAAACGCCCCAAACGACCAAGCCCGAAGCAACCGCAATCGCCAAAGAAATGACGATGTTGCCACCGGTGTTTGGAAGTGTTAGCACACCGACTGTTGTTGTAGTAGCCACCACTGGGGCCACTGCGCCTTTACCATACATTGCAGGTCTCTCCCTTACTTTAACGCAGCCGCAGGGTGTTGGAACGGTACAGGCACTCTTACAGAAGAGTACGTGTACCCTCTACACGCCGTAACTGTTGAGGCATATTATACATGATTGTGCTTGTTTGTAAAGTATATTATCTATTATGCTTATGATTACCTCTGGTAGTGTTGCCTTTAGGGCGATTATGTGTTATTGTGTAGCCCATGTCTTTTCCACGGCTGGCACAAGACACGGCACACATCGGCTTCATGGCCGGTGTTTTAGTGATAGTCCTGTTGCCAGTCCTGATGGCGACCGGTGCCGTCCAGAAGTTCACCCCGTTCTTTTCCCAGTCCGACCAAACCAGCCAGAACAGCTTTTCTGGTAACCCGCCCTACACCCCGCCGCAGTCCACGCGTGAATCCATCCCCAGCGGCGACTACGCCGGCTGGACCCAGTACCACCACACCGACCTCGGTTTTTCGGTGAACATCCCGCCGAACCTGAAGATAGATGAAATCCCCCAAACCCACGCCGTCCAGCCGCGCTACCCCGAATTTATGCTGCAACTGTCCTATAACCAGGCTGGCATCCCGCTGGAATACGCCCGTGTAACGGTATACGACAGCAAATTCTCTGTGAATACTGCCGCCCAGGCCGCCGCCACTACCGGGCCATTCACCGCTACACCTACCGTACAGACAGGTTCCTTGCATGGCCACGAGAGCGTGCAGTACTTCTACGAGGGCGACACCCGCACCGTGGTTTACCTGGTCGACGACGGTGACAAGACATTCGAAGTCCGTGGCACGCTGGACTCTACCGACGCTACGGCTGTCTCAACCTATTGGGACACGTTCAACAAGCTTCTGGCCTCTTTCGGCATCGACTAGTTAGTTCCGAGTCATAAAAATCACTCACCCAGGGACGCTTTTGTATCACCCGAGAAGATAGTGTTCAGCCCAAACTTGAGACGGTTAGTACCATCGAGCGTGGTTAGCTGTGATTGAAATATTTAAGGCAGTCGCCCTGATTCTCGAACCCAAGACCGGGAAAGTTTTGCCAGCCGCCATCTTTGCACTGGCTCTTATCGGTCGGTGCGAGTGAAGGCGTGTACAGTTCAGATACCGTGGTTTGAGGGCCATTATTAAACCCGCCGACGATTAGGATTTTGCCAGACGCAAGCGTGGTCATAGCCGATGCTTGATGACCCGTGTTCAACGAGGCATCGACAGCCCATGTGTTTGTAGCAGGGTCATATAGTTCGGTCTGCAAAACAGCCGAGCTGTCATCGACGCCTCCGGCCACTAAAACCCGGCCATCAGCAAGTAATTGCCCATTGGTTTGGTGCCGTGCAAAGTTGAGTGGGGCGGCCTCGGTCCAGACGCCTGTCGTGGGATTGTAGATTTCCACCGTCGAAAGCGACCCAACGTTGTCAGCCACCATCAGCACCCGCCCATCCTGCAGTTTGGTGAGTAGGCCATTTCGTAAGGCATGGTTCAGGTTGCCGGTAAGTGACCAGGTGTTTGTGGTGGGATCAAACAGCTCTGTAGATGTAGTGGCAGAGCCGAGAGCTCCGATCGCAAGCACCTTGCCGTCATTCAACACCATAGCATCTCTTTCGGTACCCGAACGGCGGACATGAGTTGAGCCAGCTAACGTCCATTGTTCAGTAGCGGGGTCGAACGTTTCAGTAGTGTCGGTATTATATCCACCGATGGCTAGGACTCTGCCATCCAGCAATTTGACAAATCCGGTGATGGTTCTAGCAACGTTCAGATTGTCAGAGTATGACCAAGTACCCGTTGCGGGATTCCACAATTCTGTCGTGTCGGTTACGCTACCGCTGGCCGTTACGCCACCAGCGATGAGTACCTTGCCATTATCCAAGGTAACGGGGTTAAACTCGTCGCGCGGAAGGTTTACATTGCCGCTGTATGCCCAAACGCCGGTAGCCGGGTCGTAAATCTCCGAACTGGCAACGCCGCCCCCGCCGCTCACCACCATAACTCGACCATCCAAAAGCTTGGTCATGCTAACTTGCCAGTGCGGGGTATTGAGTGAGCCGGTAAGCGACCACTGACCGAGTGCGTTGACGGGTAGCGTAGACAAGCCGGTAAGCACAAGACTGATAACTAAAACGGGTAGTAGTAGACGTATGATGCGCATACCGTAAGCATAATAAAACCGGACTGCTTCTGTCAAAGCGGGACCAATGTGCCCAAGCCTTGCGTTTATGGCCCACCCCACGGCAATTCCGGAATATATTAGGACACCCACCTAACTCCTCAGATACAGTAAGGGGATGGAGAAACGGAAGAAGTTCGTTGGCTTGAGCGACGCAGAGCGGAGCGAAATAGCCATCCTGTTGCAGCGGGGTTGCAGTCTGC
>DATIIC010000025.1:0-59976 GCA_035480095.1 Saccharimonadales bacterium (SeqCode)
GATGTTTGGTTTGGCGAAGGTATATCTGTAATTATGCGCTCTAGGACGGCTTCTACGCCTTGTCCGGTCTTGGCGCTTATCTGGAGGATGTCCTCAAATTTACAACCCAGCAGGCTAACGATTTCGGCCCCCACGCGCTCAACATCGGCCGCCGGCAGGTCGATCTTGTTCAGGACAGGGATAATCTGCAGGTCGGCTGCCATAGCCAGGTACACATTGGCCAGCGTTTGGGCTTGGATGCCCTGAGAGGCATCCACCACCAGTAACGCGCCTTCGCAGGCCTGAAGGCTCCTAGACACTTCGTACGAGAAATCGACGTGTCCGGGGGTGTCAATGAGGTTCAACTCGTAGCCTTTGTACTCCATGCGAACAGGGGCGAGTTTAATCGTAATACCCTTTTCGCGCTCCAAATCCATCCGGTCCAGCAACTGGGCCTTCATGTTGCGCTTTTCTACCGTGCCGGTAAGCTCCAGCAAACGGTCGGCCAGGGTACTTTTACCATGGTCGATGTGCGCGATAATACAGAAATTGCGGATGTGATCCTGAGTCATTACGAGCTATTATACCAAAAATAACAGGGGTAGACCAGAGTACCTATGTGCTCGGGACAAGTGCGGGCAGTTCTACGCCCCACAATGTGCCGCGCGCACCGTGTACAGAAGCTTCGGGTATGTAGCCATACGATTCTAACAGGTTCAAAATTTCCTTAGTTCTGTCCGCGACGCTCGTGGTGTGAACCTGATAGATTTTGTTGCCGCCGATGCCGAACCGGTCGAGTGTCTCGCGGATGTGCCGGTCGACTTCCAGCTGGTAGGTTTTGTCTTTCTTGCGCATGGCGTCGGCCTTCAGCGGAATGACGCCGACAGGGAAATAGATGAATAGATCCACCAGCGACGCGTAGTACTGCGCCATGTTTTTGAGCACCGCTTCAGCCTTGTAGTCGAACTCGCTGGAGCGCAGGGCAAGGTAGTAGGCGTAGTTGTCGATGGCGCTGCGTTCGGTTATGAGCCGTGCCCCCGTGAGGGCGGTGTTTACTGTTGGGTCGATGACGTTCCAGTTGTTCATGTTCATCAGCTCGAACGCGGCAATGCCATACTGGTCTATGAACTGGTACGGGTTTTTATAGCCGAACTTCGGCATTTGGTGGCGCACCTGCTCGGTAAAGAAGTGGGATTCTGGCAACTCACCGCGCAGCTTCTCAAACACCGTGGTCTTGCCGGTGCCGTGTGAGCCAATCAGGGCTATAATCATGCAACAATTATAGCATATGTGCCAGTCTTGACGGCTTGCTAATCGTTGGAGTCGGGGCGCTGGTTCGGGCGGGTGTAGAACGTGGAGTTTCGGCGGACGAGTTTGAAGTTGCGCTGTACATACAGCAGGTTGCCGATGGCGTCTTGCGCTTGGTACTGCTCCACGCTGGCTTCGGGCAGGGCCGACGCAATCTGCTCCAGCGTAACGGCCAGCATTTCGCAGAAATCACCTGAAGCAACCAGGGCTTCGATGCGCCAATTGTCCGGGTTTTTGGGTAAGTCGCGTAGCAGCGCAGCGGCAAAACCGTGGCTGAGTACCGTGTTGGAATCAGTTATAGCGTAGGTTGTGCTCATAGGTCCTCCAGTATGCTTTTATAAGATTCAGCAGTCACGATGATGTGGTCCAGCAAGTCTATGCCGAGTATTTTCCCCGCCCCTACCAGTTGCCGCGTGACTTCTACGTCCGCAGTGCTGGGCTCCAACGAACCGGACGGGTGGTTGTGGGCGATGATGACGGCAACAGCGCCATGCGAAATGGCTGGCTGGAACACCTCGCGCGGGTGCACGACATTGGACGTCAGGCTGCCGATGGAAATGACTTCATCGTAAATAACCTGGTAGTGGCTGCCCAGGTACAGGCCGCGCAGCTGCTCTTTGCTGTGGCCGCCCATGGACCTGAAGAAATGGTAGGCTTGGTCGGCGGTGCGCACTTGCAATGGTTCCCCGCCCCGGCCAGTAGCGTAGGAGCGGCGGCCCAGCTCCATAGCGGCAACCAGCTGGCAGGCCTTGGTGATGGGGATGCCCAGCGTTTCGGAAAGCTGCGCGGCGTTGGTTTCGTGCAGCAGTGCTTTGGCGCCGTACTCCTGCAGGGTGCGTTTGGCCATGGCCAGAACTTCTTCGCTGCGGGTACCCACGCCCCACAGCACGGCGACCAATTCCGCCTGGCTTAGGCTGGCAGCACCGGCGGCAAGCATTTTTTCGCGCGGACGGTCGTGGTTTGGTAAATCTTTTACACGGAGCACATACTGTGTGCTCTTGGCATCTAACAGGACATCGTTATCCAGCAAACGGTACGACACAGGCTACCCTCCCTTACATGCAGGTACTAGTATAACCAAAAGCTTCGCAGCGAATCCATGGGCCAACTGGAGCGGAATTTACAACTTGGTTTTAAGATTTTTTAATAATCGACTTTGACGGGGCGCAGCGTAAATTTCCGCAGCCAGCGCCAGAACGGCTGGGCTTCTTCCAAACCGAACAGGCCAGAGACCGCGAAGTGCGTGGCAATGGTAACGCCGGCAATCAGCAAGAACTTACTGCCCAGCGTAACGAAACCGCGGTCTTCCGCACCCAACGGCGCATAGCTGACCGTGATGTACCCCGCCACCAAACTAAAGCCCGTGACTGATATAGTGCGCCAAACCCCGCTCCAGAACGTTTGGTCGAACAGCTGCGGGTCGCGCGCCAGCATGATGCTGCCCAAAATCGCCACCTCCACCGCTGCCGTAATCGACTGCGCCAGCGCCAGCCCCGGCAAACCGTAGCCGCCGGGGCGCGTCAGCAAATAGGCCAGCAAGATGTTGAACGAAATGGTAAAGATGGACACGTAGAGTGGCGTGCGGGTGTCTTTTTGGGCATAGAACCAGCGCGAAATGAATGTGTAAATGGTGCGGAATAGAATGGCAACCGTCAAAAAGCCGAAGATGTTGGCGATGTCGCCGCTGTTGCGGCTAAAGATAAGACGCGCCAGGTAGCCACGACCAAAGAACGCCACCACGACGACGGGCAGCGCAATCCAGATGATGAGCCGCAGGAACCTGAGGAAGTCCTGGCGAAATAGGTCCGGCCGGCCCTGGCTCAAACGGTTATTAAGACGCGGAAAGACTGCGGTTGAAATGGCCGTGCCGATGAGCAGCACCGGCGCTAATTGCAACGTATAGGCGTTGCTGTAGTACGACACACTGCCCGGCCCCAGCCGCGTTGCGAAGTTGGTTTCGACGATGGATTCCAGCTGGTCGATACCTTGGTCCAGCGAGCGCGGCGGCAGGTTGCGCACCACCTGGCGGAAGTCGGCATGGCCCCAGTCAATCTTTGGCCGCCACACGAAACCCGTACCGTACACGCCCACCAGCACCACCAGTAGCTGCAACACCGCACCGACTAACGCGCCGATACCCAGGCCCGTGATGCCTAAGTGCCCCGGCCCGCCATTGTGCGGCGAAACGTCACTAAAGATGATGGCCGAAAGTATGATGCTGCCGTTATAAAACAGCGGCGCGGTGGCGTAAAAAAAGAACCGGCCAAGCGACTGCTGCGTGGCCGCCAAAATACCGGAAATGGTGAACAGCAGCGGGTTCAGGCTGAGGAAGCGCATGATGACCACAGCGTCGTGCAGTTGCTGCGCCCCCAGCTTGGGCGCCACAATGTGGTGCAGCAGCGGCTCCGCGAAGACGAACATGATGACCGCCACGAACAGCATGATGATGCACAGCATGTTCAGCAAGCTACCGGTAAGCCGCCACATCCCCTTCCGGTCGCCGCGCGCGAGATGGTCCGCCAGCACCGGCATGAAGGCTACGCCCAACGCCCCGGCAGCTATCGTGAAAAAGAAAAAGTCTGGGATGGTAAAGGCGGCGAAGTAGCTATCGGTACTGTGGTGCCCGACAGCCAAGAAGTTGGCGTTTACTAGCTTGGTACGCAAAAAACCCAACACCTGGGCCAGCAGGGAACTGGCCACAAGCAAAACAGCTACGCCCCCCAGGGAGATGTGCTTGCTGGTGCGGGGAATCTTCATTTGCATACGGGCTGCCCATAGTATAAACCGCTTACTTGTTTGAAAACAGAGTTGACTGTGACGTCGCAGCAGGCTAGCCCCTTCACGAAAGCTTCATCCATTGTCATCCATCGGGCAAGCGTGGCACTGCGCTGCAGGAACGCTTCGCGCCCAAAGTTCCACGCCGGGCAGCGCCTGTAGCGCAGTGCCACGCTTGCGCGAACCCCCGAACCGCCCAACTCCCTATTTCAAATGAATAACGCCCTCTTCGATGGCCCGCGCCACTTGTTCGACTGTCACGCTGCCATCATTGCCGACGGCTGTCTTCTTTTTGCGGCGGCGAGTGCGTTTGCGTTTTGGTTTGGCAGGTTCGTCGGCAACAGGCTGGGCTAGCGCGGCGCGGGACAGGGCGGCAGCCGGGAAGTCCACGGGCCTCGCTTCGGGTTGGGCCGGCCGCACCGGACGTGGCTGCGATTGTTTGGCTGGCGACGAGTTTTCGGCTGGCGGTGCATAGCGCTCCGCCATGTACCGTTCGACATGTTCACGCGGCTGGGTGTAGCGCGCCCGGGAATGTTCGATGATTTGCGGGCCATAGTCGGCCGTAAACGGCGGCAGGTTTAGGCTGATGGCCGAAAACGCCGGCACCTTTTCCCCGCCAATCGTCATGCTGATGGCGAAGTGGCGATTGTGCATATGCACCATGGAGTGTTCGTCGAACTTGGGCTCGAAGTACTTCATCATGCTGCGCGCGTCGTCGGCACTGGTGCGGAAGGCTATGATGGATCCCACGTTCCCGAACACCGCGTCTTTTACCTCTTGCATCATCTGCGCGGTGTATTGGTTTGCCACCGTTAGGCACAGGCCATACTTGCGGGCTTCGCTTAGAATGGTCGCGAACGAATCAGTCGCGAAGTTTTGGAACTCGTCCACGTACAAATAGAATGGCGTCCGGTACTCGCCGGGAGTGTCAGCCCGGCTCATGGCAGCCATTTGCACTTTGGTGACAAGCAGCGCTCCCAGCAAAGCGGCGTTGTCCTCACCGACCAGGCCGCGGCTTAGATTCACGATTAAGATTTTGCGTTCATCCATAATTTGCCGCACATTGAAGCTACTTTTGGGCTGGCCAATAATATTGCGCACCAAGGGATTGGCTGTAAACGCCCCGACTTTGTTCAAAATGGGCGCCACAGCTTCAGTCATAAATTTGTCGTTCCAGCTGGCGAACTCCATGGTCCAGAAGTTACGCACCACTGGGTCATTCACGTGCCGCAAGACTTCCTGGCGGAATTTTTTCTCGGTCAGGATACGGGTGATGTCGAGCATGGTGGCATCCGGGAAGTCCAGCAGCGCTAAGATGGAATAACGCAGAATGTACTCCAGCCGCGGCCCCCAACTGGCTTCGAACATACGTTTGATGACGCCGATGAGCTCGCTGCAGGTGTGCGTTTTGAGCTTGGGGTCGTAGACTTCCAACGGGTTGAAGCCCATCGGAAAATCGGTGTCGGCGGGGTTGAAGTAGACGACGTCCGCGGCACGCTCAGCCGGGATGCGCCTTAACATCGCCTGGGCGTAATCACCGTGCGGGTCGATGACCGCAAAGCCATACGGGCTGTAGACATCGGAAATGGTCAGCAGCTCCAGCAGGCCGGATTTACCGGTGCCCGTCTGGCCGATGATGTACAAGTGCCGCCCCCGGTCGGAGCGTGGCATACCAAACATGGTGTTGTGGCCGCGGAAGTTGGTGGCGGCAATCGGGCTTAACTCGCCCTGCGTTTCTGGTGTGACTAGCGGCAAGTTGGCCGGCGGCTCCGCCGTCTGGCTGGTAGCCCACAAAATGAACGGCGTTTCGACGTTGGTGTGGGGCAGGTGGTACAGTGTAGCGATTTCTTCGATGTTGCAAATGAACCCGGCACGGTTGAAGGCACGGCTGCGGAAATGTGCCACCAAAAACTGGTCGTCCTGCACCCGCTTGGCCTCAAACCCATTTAAGTACGTGCTGTTGAACTGCTTGTAACTGGCAATGATAGACTGCATCTGCAGTTGCGCCTGCTGCTTTGGCGCGTTGCCGCGGTAGACGATGCGCAACTGGGTTTCGAAGGCTAGCTTCTGGGCTTTTTCCTCTGCCGCGCTCACCCGAGTTGTTTCGTGGTCGCTTAGTTTGGCGGTTTCGGCTTTCACTTCCGGCGGTTTCCACAGCGCGCTCATTAGCCCCATGGTTTTATTGCCGCCAGCCTTCATGCTGGCCACGTAGCGTTCGTTGTTGCGGTGCCACTGGCTGGCGGCTGGCTTCACCAGCAGCTGGATCCAGGCTTCTTCATCATCGGTGAATTTGGCCAGCGTAGCAGTGATGGCTGCCAGTGGGTCAACTTCAAAATTTTGGAAGGTTTTGATGGGCAGGGCATTGTTACTGGTAAATTTCAGCTCAGTCACCAACTGCACCGCATGGTGTTCTTCCGGCCGGAAGGCTGCATAGTCTTCCACCTCGCTGATGTGCACCGTAGGGTACTGGGCATAAATTTGCTCTTCCACGTAGCTTTTCAGGTAGTCCGGCACCCACACATAAAACCCAATGCGTTTTTGCCGGACAGCGATTTCGAAGCTCACCCGCTCCCGCCGGACATTGTGCAGCAAGCCTGGTACCGGAATCGTCAGCAAGCCGTGCAAGCTCGCGAACATCTGCTCTGCCGCCAGCTCTTTTTTGTCGTTCGTCCGCGGCACCTGCAGCAAGAGTACGACGCCGCTGTCGCCCACCGAATCTTGCTTGGAGTTATGTAGTCGTGCCATGCGTGTAAACAACCGCTTTTACCAAGCAGCTTACGCTTATTCTCCCATACCTGGCCGTGCAAATACAGCGGATGTCATACAGATTAGGCCACTGGCGGCCCATGGCTCGCCCAAATAGTATCTTTTGCGCATTGTTGTTTGTGTGTAAAACGTGTTATAGAATATAGCCCATGAGTAACACCCCCTCCATCGAAGTCCGACTACTCCCTGAGATATTCGATGCCTTTCCATCCGAAAGTCAGGAGCGCATCCGCTCCGGCAGCCTCCACATGAGTGAGGGCGATTTTTTGTACCTCGCCTCACACAACAACCCTTCCGATCCGCAAGTGGGAATCCAGGAAGGCGATAGTGTGGTAGTCGCACGCTACACCAACAACGCTTCCGTCTACGAACCAAGCCGCCTTGTCCGGTCGGCGCATCTTGTTGATGGAGTAGAACTTACCGATGCCAGCGACAACCAGGAGGTCCCCCATTGGTTTACGCTCATTACCGGCGCAACCGAAGGACTTGTAACGCTTGGCAGCCAAACCTTTTACGCGCCTGGCGAGTTGTTCGTACCCGGCCTGGCGTATGGTGTATGGCTAACTCACAACCGCCAGTCCAAGGTATGGGACAGTCGCACAGCCTATCACCGGCTGCTTCCTTTGTCGCACCGTGTCACCATCCGCCTCGGTGATACAGCCATTGATACCGAAGCCTACCGAGACTAGCGGATACCAATTCGGGTGCAGTTTAGCCTTCGGACTCCTGGTGGAAGTGTTTGGGGTTTGCCAGCAAGGCATCCCAGAGCTGCTCGTAGTACTTAAAAACCCCGCTGTGTTTGCTGGCCTTCTGCCGGTGCAGTGCCATCCGGCGTTGCCATTCTTCCCTGGTGATTTTTTCTTGTTTGTAGAGCCAGCCTTCGTCGATCAAGTCGAACAACAGCGGCAATATTTTATCTACCGACCGCACGAAGACTGCCTCCGCCAATAATTGGGCCTCGTACTCGTGCAGGGTTGTGAGAATCCACGGGAATGCAACCAGGTCTGCTTCCAGTTTGTGCAGGGCAGCGGCCTCACGCGCTTCTTTGCCGACCTTCTTGTTGTCCGGTGCCAGATTTGATGTATCGCCCGCGTGAACTTCTACCAAATCATGGATGGTAGCAAACTGCGCGACTTTGCCTACGTCCAGCTTGGAGTCGATATGCGGGGCAAGTGCACAGGCCAGCAGCGCCAGCGACCACGAATGCTCGGCATCGTTTTCCCACTTGCCAGGCGCGAATAGCAGCGGCGTGTGCCGTTCGACTTGGTAAAAGGGGATGACGATGTCGCGAACTAAACGCTGCAAGTCACTAGCGGTCGGCTTTGCCATAAAAATGCTCCTAGGGTTAGTACAGTGCGGCTTCTTTGGGGAGGTGGGAACCGGTGAAGAGGGTGTGGACTTCGTCGGCGTCGACGGTTTCTTTGTCCAGTAGTTTGTCCTTGAGCGCTTCGACGTACTTCAGGTTGGCCTTTATGACAGCGCGGGCGCGGGTGGCGGCTTCGGTAATCAGGGCTTCAACTTCTTGGTCGATGACCTTGGCGGTGTCGTCGCTGTATTCGCGTTCGTGCACCATGCGCTCAATCATCATGCCTTCTTCTACGTGGAAGACTTGGTCGCGCAGCTTGGTGCCCATACCCTGGTTTATAATCATGTCGCGGGCCAGTTCGGCAGCCTTTTGCAGGTCATTGCCGGCACCGGTGGTTACCCGCTCTTTGCCGTAGACAACTTCTTCGGCTATGCGCCCGCCCAACATGCGTGCCAGGATGTCTTTGTACTCCAATATGCTGTGGTAGCTTTTGTCTTCCGGCGGGATGAACCAGGTTACGCCGCCGGTACCGCCGCGGGGGATGATGGTAACTTTGTGTACGACGTCGCTGTCTGGCAGCACGTGGCCAACGATGGCGTGGCCGGCTTCGTGGTAAGCCGTCAGCTCCTTCTCGTGGTCGTTCATTACCTTGCTCTTGCGCTCGGGGCCGATGGCCACGCGCTCGAAGGCTTCAGTAACGTCGCCCTGCGAAATCTGGCTGTGGTTGTTGCGGGCAGCTATGATGGCCGCTTCGTTGGCAATGTTGGCTAAGTCCGCACCGCTGGAACCGGCAGTCTTGGCGGCTAGGGCATCCAGGTCGACGTCGCTAGCTAGCGGCTTCTTTTCGAAGTGCACCTTCAGGATGGCTTCGCGGTCCGGCCGGTCCGGCAAGCCGATGTTCACCCGGCGGTCGAAGCGGCCGGGGCGGAGCAGGGCAGGGTCAAGCACATCTGCGCGGTTGGTCGCCGCCAGAACAATCACATTTTCACCCTGCTCAAACCCATCCATCTCAACCAAAATCTGGTTGAGGGTTTGCTCGCGCTCGTCGTGCCCGCCGCCCATGCCACTGCCGCGGCGGCGCCCGACGGCGTCGATTTCATCTACGAAGATAATGCATGGTGAGTTCTTCTTGGCCTTCGCAAACAGGTCGCGCACGCGTGAAGCGCCCACACCCACAAACATCTCTACAAACTCGGAACCGGAAATACTAAAGAAGGGAACACCCGCTTCCCCGGCCACTGCCCGGGCGAGCATGGTCTTACCAGTGCCGGGAGGACCCACTAGCAACACACCCTTGGGTATGCGCGCACCCAGCCCCGCGAATTTCTTCGGGAACTTCAAAAATTCAACGACTTCTTGTAAGTCTTGCTTGGCTTCGGCCTGGCCGGCGACGCTCTTAAAGGCAATCTTGTCTTTTTCGTTGCCATACAGCCGGGCGCGGCTCTTGCCGAACGACAGCGCTTGGTTCCCCTGCCCTTGCGCGCTCCGTAGCATAAAATACAACAGCCCGCCAATGAGCAAGACCGGAATCAAGTTGACCGCCAGGCTACCGATGACCGCGCCCGTACTACTGGGCGGCTTAACGCTGACTTCAACTTTGTTGTAGTTCAGCCCCTCTGCCTTCAGGCTGGTCCCGTCCTCTTTGAACGCTTTCAGTGTCGGCTGGCCTTGGCCTTGCTTGGTGATGTTCAGCTCGTTGCCGCTAACTACAATTTTCTTGTACTGGCCTTCGTTGGCTTGCTGCAGCACTTGGGTAAGCGGGATTTCCTTCAGGGCGCTTGGCTGGCGGTAGGCCGCCACCGATATTAACGCTACTAAGACAATGAGCGCAACAAACCCGGCATTTTTAAAACCGCGCCCTCCCGGAATCCTCTTGGCGTTCGGTCGTAAAGGTTTTTTATCCATGTTTTTCTAGTATACCATCGTACCCGGCGGCCTGCCTAGCGCTCCCGGGGCTTGAGTGCTAGGGCATCCCGGCGGATGTGCAGCCAGTGGCCACGGTTTACATCTACCTTGCTGCCATCTCGGCCAGATTTGGCAGCGGCGACCAGGCGCTCCAGTAGCAGCTTGGACAGTTCGGCGTCCGTATGGGTGAGCAGCCACTCGGCCATGACTTCGCGCGCCACAGCTTGGGGCAGTGTATTAAACTCACTGCGGTCTAGTGCTAGTACCCCTGGTTGCAAATGTAAATAGTGCGCTAGCTGCCGGTTAATTTCCACGTTCAGTTTTGCGGTGCGGCGGGCAATTGCCAGCAGCACTTCCCTGTCGGCTTCAGCGAAGCGCGGCAATAGATTGTGCCGGATGTGGTTGCGCAAATACCGCGTGTCACTATTCGTACTGTCTTCCCGCCATTGCAGCCCTTCCCTTTCAGCGTAGCGCAGCAATTCCTTTTTAGGTACATGCAGTAGTGGCCGCTTCACTACGTCCGTTGATTTGAGTGAACTCAATCCCCTTCGGCCGGTTCCCCGCAGCAAGTTCAAAATGATGGTTTCCAGCAAATCGTCCTGGTGGTGTGCCGTCACCACCGCCCCTGCCCCGCTCGCCTGCCGCACCCCGTGCAGAAAGTGGTACCGCGCTTTCCGCGCCACCGCCTCGCTGGTGCCCGGGCCCAGCCGGCCGGCTTCATGCACAAACGGCAGGCCGTATTCACTTGCCAGCGCCGCCACTAGTTCCCTGTCCTGCGCCGAATCCGGCCGGATGCCATGGTCGTAGTGTGCCACGGTGAGTTCCAGACCCTGCACCTGCCGCAGCATATGCAGCAGTGCCACGCTGTCTACGCCGCCGCTCACCGCCACCACATACTTGCCCGCCGGCAGTTTGATATTCATATATATATTGTACTAGCCTGGAGGCTCTAGTTCATCCAGTAGTGCCAGCACTTCTTCGTCGGTGAGCTGCGGGAATGATTGGTAATACGCGCTAATGGCGCCCAGGAACAGTTCACCGCTTTCCAGCACAACGGCTTCGTCGGCGATTTCCAGCAAATCGTTTGCCGCTTCCCGCGGGGCGACCGGCACCGCGACGATGATCCGCTCCGGGTTCCAGGCGCGTACCTCGGCCAACGCTGCCTGCATGGTCAGGCCGGTAGCAATGCCGTCGTCTACCACGACCGCGACTTTCCCGGCCGGGTCAATCGGCTCTCGGCCCTCCAGGTACACTGTGTATCGGCGCTTCGCTTCCAGCCGCTCCGCCATTTCGGCCTGCCGCAGCCACACCGGGTCCACGTCCGCGCGTTCAAACTCATCGCACACCAGCGGCCCGGTTTCGGTCACCGCGCACACCGCATACTCCGGGTTCATGGGGTGCCCGATTTTGCGCGCCATCACCAGCCCCAGCGGCGCATCCAGCGCCCGTGCCACCTCCACGCCTGTCTCTACCCCGCCCCGCGGCAATGCCAGCACCACCGCCTTACCACGGTAGCGCTGGAGCCTCTCCCCCAGCAGCTTCCCCGCTTCCCTTCTGTCCGCAAACACTTTCATACATACATAGTAGGCCTGGGTCTACCTGTGTGCTGTAACCGTAGTACAATGTTTGGGTGAAACATCACGCATACTAGAAGCGTAGAAGGGGACTTATGAATTTGCAGATAGGACAGGACAGACCGAAGGTAGGCGTAGGGTTACTGCTCATAAAGGACGATTCGCTAGTTCTGTTTGGGAAGCGTAAGAACGCCCATGGCGACGGCGAGTATGCCGGAATCGGCGGCCACATGGAGGGGCTCGAAACATTCGCGGAGACGATTATGCGTGAACTCCGGGAGGAAGTCGGCGACGAGATTCAAATTACCGAACCGAAGTTCCTGTGCCTTAGCAACATCCGCAAGTATGCGCCGAAACACTACATTGACATCGGGATGATAGCGCATTGGGTCAGCGGAGACCCGAAGGTTATGGAACCAGACAAGATTGAAAGTTGGGAGTGGTACCCGTTGGACACGGCCCCTTCGCCGCTTTTTGAATCACCTGCTAACTACCTGCAAGCGTACAAGGCTGGGCAGACATTCTTCGAGTAATCCGCCTCGCCGAGGGATAACCCTGCTATACTTCTCTTAGAGAAAGCAAAATCAACATGGAAAAAGACATCGTACTGCTGCTGGCCGGGTTCATCGTGGGCGCCATGAACGCCATTGCCGGTGGTGGTATGTTGGTGGGGTTTCCGGTGCTGGTTTGCCTGGGCATTCCGCCGCTACTGGCGAATGCCACGGGGCCCATCATAACCCTGCCGGGTCAGGTGGCTTCGGCCATCGGCTACCGGGGCTACCTGCGGCGTGTGCCGCTGCGCTACGCCTGGCTGCTTTTGCCTAGCGTGCTGGGCGCGGCCGCCGGGGCTATTACACTGCGCCATACCCCTGCTGGCGATTTCGCGCACTTTGTCCCGCTGCTGGTGCTGTTCGGCGTGGCGCTGTTTACCTTCCAGCCGGTGCTGCATTTTCACCTGCACAGCCAGCTAACCGCGCGGACCAAGCAGTGGCTGCCCATCGTGCTCATAGGCCTGGCCGTGCTGCCGCTGAGTTTTTACGGCGGGTACTTTGGCGCCGGCTACGGGTTCATAATGCTCGCCTTTTTGGGCCTGACCAACCTGCAGGACACCCACATGATAAACGGCATGAAGAACATCGCCGCCACGGCCGTTTCGGCCACATCCATCATCTGCCTGTTCAGCGCGCACCTCATCCAGTGGCGCACCGGCCTGGTGATGGCCGTCGGTTCGGTGCTGGGCGGCTACATCGGCGCCCGCGGCTCGCTGCGCGTTTCCGGCCTATGGCTGCGCGTGGGCATCATCGTCATCGGCCTGGCCGCGGCCATCGCTCTCGGCGTACGGGAATACTAGCCATCCACGCGCAAATCTGTTACAATCTCCCCTGTTATACTCCCGTTCCAGCACATATTTGGGTATGGCAGGGTAGCTCAGTTGGTTAGAGCACAGGACTCATAAGCCTGGGGTCGCGAGTTCAAATCTCGCCCCTGCTACCAAAATATCTGCTGGAGCGGGGCTTTTTATTTGGTTCGGCTTGGGTCATACTGCAGATAACTAGAAAGGTGGGGTATGCGTACAGATGAACGGGGTATGGCAGGAGCGATTGAGATCCTACTGGTTGTGGTGGTCCTGGGCGTAATCGGGTTCGTGGGGTACCGGGTGGTGCAATCCCACAAGCCAAAGGCTAAGACGGCTGCGAGCACAGCCGCGACCGAAACCGCCAAAGAGCAAACCTGGAAAGAAGGCGGCTTCGCCGTAGCCGGCACCTACGCCGATGCCAGCGTGCTGCAAGTGGGCGACAAACAGTGGCGCATGTACTACGGCGTCCAGCCCGAGGTCGCAGGCAACCAGCTGGAAGTCTACTCCGCGACCTCCACCGATGGCAAAACCTGGACACAGGAAGCCGGCACCCGGAAAACCAGGGCCACCTTCCCCGAAGTGGTGAAACTGGCCGACGGCCGCTACCGCATGTACTACCAGGGTGCAGGTGTACTGAAAAGCGCCATTTCCACCGACGGACTTAGCTTTACCGACGAAGCCGGCACGCGCATGGACACCGCCAACGACGAAGGCCTGGTGTTCGACAATGTGGCCGCGCCATCAGTCGTGCAAAAGGCCGACGGCACGTTCGTAATGGTCTACCGCGGTAGCATAAACACCCGCTACGCCGCCAACACCCCCAACCCCAGCACCCAGCTGCTGATGTGGGCCACTTCCGCGAACGGGCTTACGTTCACCCAAAAGGGCATCGCCGTAGACAGCCGCACCAGCACGCTCAACGGCCAGCTGGACGGCCCCGACCTAGTGAAATGGGACGACGGCTACCGCCTGTTCGCCACAACCTACACCGGCGTGTACCAGTTCAGCTTCGACGGCGCCAAGTTCGGTGCACCCACGCTGGCCCTGGCTGGCGAAGCCAAAAAGACCGACATGGGCTTCACCGGAGCGCCTCCCGGCGACCCCACCACCGCCAAGATAGACGGCACGTGGTTCATGTACTACGGCGGCCCGCACGACCAAAACGGCATCCACTACGCCACACTGCAGTAATTGCATCACCTCTGGTATAGTTAGTTCGTACAAACTATCCAAGCAATATTCAAGCCGTGGAGCTAAGGAGTTCTGAATGATCCTGAAAGACAAAGTTGTTGTAGTGACTGGTTCTAGTAGCGGCATCGGCCGGGCGACGGCGCTGTTGTTCGCCCAAGAAGGCGCCAAAGTAGTGATCAACTACCACATCAACAAAGACGGCGGAGACGAAACACTCGCCGAAGTGCAAAAGCTGAGTCCGGAGAGTATCCTGGTGCAGGCGGACATCAGCAAATCGGCAGATGTCGAACGGCTTTTCAAGGAAACAACGGATGCTTTTGGCAGGGTCGATATCCTGGTCAACAATGGCGCAATCGGCACCGACAAACACCCCTACATGGAAGCCAGCTACGACGATATGAAGGAAATGATAGACACCGATCTGACGAGCGTGCTGATGTGCTCGCAGCTGGCGGTTAAAATCATGCAGAAGCAGGGCGGCGGGAAAATCCTGAACACCAGCTCAATCCGGGGCTGGGAGCACGGTGGCAGGGCGCCAGTATACGCCGCTGCAAAGGCTGCCGTGAACAGCTTCACCAGAACCCTTGCCAAACAAGTTGCCCCAGACATACAAGTGAATGCCATCGCACCCGGCTTCACCAAAACCAGGTCATACGACAGCATGTCGCCGGAGCAGGTTCAGGGGTTCCTAGACCAAACCTATCTGAAGCGCTGGGTCACCGTCGATGAAATCGCCGACGCGTTCCTGTTCTTGGCCAAGAACGACGCCATTACCGGCCAAGTCATTTACGTCGACGCGGGCTTTACGCTGAAATAGCCGAAAAGGGGGTT
Source organism: Saccharimonadales bacterium (SeqCode) (assembly GCA_035480095.1). Taxonomy (GTDB): domain Bacteria; phylum Patescibacteriota; class Saccharimonadia; order Saccharimonadales; family UBA4665; genus JAJZCD01. The sequence continues at coordinate 14,993 of DATIIC010000025.1, forward strand.
TCGCGCCACATCACCGAACCCGGGGACTGCGCACAAAAGAGCGCAGGGCGCCAAAGAAACCGGAGGTGGCCTCGAAAAGTTCCCGCAGGGCAGTTGCTTTGCGGCGCACCATGCGCCGTGCCCTGTCCACTTTGGCCTTCACCACGAACGCGATGACGATGACCGCCACCGTCACCAGAAACATGAATGACATATACACGATTGCGATGATGTAAAACGCGTTTTGTAGTCCCATTTAGATGTGCCTCCGGAATTGGTTTTTCGGACACGCTAGCTTGCAGAACGGCGGCGCCGGGTAGCCGTGCTGCGCCCGGCGGCGGGTTGGGCGACGGTTTCGTCCAGTTCCTCCACGACTTCCTCGACCACTTCCCCAGTCCTGCCCGCCCCGCGGCCCAGGACACCCATAGCCATTTCGCGCTTGGCAGCTAACTGTTCCTGGGCTTTTTGTTTGGCCAACTGGGCGCGCTGCCTCATCCGGGCCCGAGTTTCTTCACCGCTGCGGGGTGCCAGCAGTATGCCTAGCCCCACACCCGCCAACGTGCCGACCACAACCCCCAGCGCAATGTACGCCTTCCTGTCCATGCCGTCATATCCATTCATGGGCGCCCTCCCAAGTCCGCTTAGTGTCCTTGCCTTACGCTACGTACTATAGCCAGGCACTTCGGGCAGGCGCAGTTAAAAAGGTTACGGCTGGGTAACCTTTTTAACGTGGTGGGTTTATTCGTAGCGCAGGGCTTCGACGGGGTCAAGGTGGGCGGCGCGGCGGGCAGGGTACAGGCCGGCCAGGACACCGATTAGTGTTGTAAGACCTACAACACCTAAGATGAGCCAAATGGGCAAAGTAAAGATGTTGGAGCCGGTGACGTTATTGCCCGACAGCTGCCGGTTCACCAGCGGGTTGGCAACCAGCACCGCGCCGTAGCCCAGCCCCAGGCCGACCACGCCGCCAAAGAAGCCCAGCAGTGCGGCCTCGATGGTAAACAGCAGGCTGACCGTGCCGCGGCGGGCGCCGACGGCGCGCATGACACCGATTTCGCGGGTGCGCTCCAGTATGCTCATTATCATCGTGTTAACCACACCCACGGCAGCCACCACTAGCGCGATGCCGCCGATACCGCCAAGCACCAAGCCCAAGATGTTGAAGATAGCCAGCTGCTGTTTGATGGCAGTTTCGGCGTCGACCGCACCCACTTTGTACGTGTCCTTGATGGTCTTAGCGACGCTCGCCGCGTTAGAGGCCTCGTCCGCCTTGACCACGAACGAGTTGTAGCCCTGCTTGGCCAGTTCATCCACCACCGTGACTGTGGAAGGCACCGGCTGTGAGTTACAGCTCGGGCTGTGGCTGGCGCGGCACTTGGCCTGCGCAGCATCTTGGTCGGCCTGGCTGACGGTTGCGTTCTGGCTTTCTTCCATGCCCCGTGCCCAGTCCAGCGGTACGCGGATGACGTAGCTATTGTCGCTGGCTTCCGTGACGCCCACAATTTTGCCGGTAAGCGTCACCGGTGCCGGCTGGTAGTCCCGTCCGTCCGCACCCGGGTGCGACTGGAACCAAGCCATCTGGTCTTGGAATGCCTGCAGCGGGTCGGAACCAACACCGGAGTAGTAGTTGCGGGTGGTCAGCCCAACCTGCTTGCCAATCAGCGCTCCGTAGTTGTGTTTGAACCCGAGTTTGTCCGCGTAGTCCGAAGTGATGGTTAGCACGCCGGTGGTATCAGTAGTGTTTATGTCCCGTCCGGCCAGGACCGTGCTCTTTATGATGTCATTAGCGTCGTAGGCCACCACCTGCTGCACCCGCAATTTCTGCGTGCCGTAGTCTAGTGATTGGAACATGCCGACCTGGGTCTGGCGAGCCACGCCCACCACGTGCGGCACGGTGGCAATTTTGGTAGCCAGGTCATCCGTCAGTTTCGTACAGGTGGCGCAGTCGTTGCCGCCGTTGCTGTGGTCGTTCCAGGTAATGTCCGTCTGCGGCGAAACCGCTACCTGCTGGAACGTGCCGTTGGCTTCGAACTGCTTAGTCATGAAGCCCTTCAAACTAAACACGGCGGCGAGCATGATAGTGACGCTGGTAGCACCAATCACCACCGCGAAGATGGTGAGCGCGCTGCGCAATTTCTGGCGGCTGATGTTGCGCAGGGCAATTACGATGTAGTCGATAAATCTCATGCCGTTAGCCCCTCGTCACTTTGCCGTCTTTGATGTTGATGATGCGGCCGGCCTGGCGCGCAATCGAGTTGTCGTGCGTGATGATGATGAGCGTGATGCCCTGCTTGTTCAGATCCTTCAGCAGCTTCATGATTTCTTCGCCGCGGGCGCTGTCCAGGTTGCCGGTCGGTTCGTCGGCCAGGATGATGCTGGGTTTGACCGCCAACGCCCGGGCAATCGCCACGCGCTGCCGCTGGCCGCCCGAAAGCTGGCTCGGTTTGTGCTTCAGCCGGTCGCCCAGCCCCACCGCCTCCAGACACTCCTTGGCCCGGGCTTTGCGGTCTTTGGACTTCATGCGTGCGAAAACTAACGGCAGCATCACATTTTCGAGCGCCGTCTGCGTGCCCTGCAGGTTGAACGACTGGAACACCAGGCCGATGTGGTGGTTGCGGTAGTCCGACAGTTGGCGGTCGTTCACATGGGACAGGTCGCTGCCATCTACGACTACCGTGCCGCTAGTCGGCTTATCCAGTCCGCCGACGATGTTTGCCAGGGTGGATTTGCCGGAGCCCGACGGCCCGGTAATCGCCACGAACTCGCCGGCCTGGATAGTGCAATCGATACCATCCAGCGCGTTCAGCGTTTCGTCCCCAAGCTTGTACGTTTTTGTTAAATTTTTTAGTTCGATGACAGCTGGCATGTAACCCACCTTTTTCAAGAAGTATTTACCATAAGCTTACTGTACGCACAGGCAGCAGCACAAGGCCACTGTTGGAATTGTTACAAATCAAGAACGCGTAAAACCGTATAGTAGAGGCTACCGTTTGGACGTAAAGCCACAAGGACTTGCGACTAGGCAGTTGATTCGGTACGCGGCATGGGGCTATGCTAAGAGCATGCAGGTGCGGAATCTAGCGGGAAATAGGTTAGGCGTGGAAGTCAGGTCAAAGTTATTTTATTGGTACGCCGCACTCGTGGTTGCGTATGTAGCGCTCATGCTCTTACCCACCCCAGACCACGCTACACTGGTGAAATACCATTTGAGCGCTTCAGGGCTCCGTTTGATTAACTTCGCTGGCGCCATTCCCAATGCTGTCATTTGGTTCTCAGCGTTTTTTGCCGCCTACAAACTGCAGCGCTACGGCCAAATGATTAAAGAAAGTAAGGAGGGCCGGCATATAACAAAGCTCAGCAAAGGGTTGTTCCTACTCGCCATTGCGCTGCCGACTACTACTATATTATCCCTCACACTAGGGCTCCTGGCCCGGCACTACACTGGTTTTAGTGACACAGCAGTCGTCATCACGAATTATGCCTCGCTAATTCTGCCGTCGGTTGCGTTTTTGTGGTTGAATGCAGGGGCGTATGGGCTAAGCGTCACAGCCAAAACAAGGCTGCCGCTACCAGTACTTAACGCTGTGCTGTTGCTATCCATCATCCTGGGCGTCGCACTCTGTGCCCTCATCAATGTCGGCCACGCGGAAGTGCGCAATACGTACCACTTGGCGCCGTGGGTGGTCATGCTAACGCTAGCCGTACCGTTCATGTACATCTGGACGCTTGGCCTGCTGACCGTAGCACAGCTACGCGAATACAGCCTGCACTTAAAGGGCATCGTGTACCGCAAGAGCTGGCGTCTGTTCATCGCGGGGCTGGCCAGCATTATTTTGATTTCAATAATAATCCAGTACTTAACGGCCCTTAATTCATGGCTGACTTCGCTGTCACTCAGCTGGCTGCTAGCATTGTTATTCCTCTTACTGCTGCTCCTGACCGCTGCCTTTATAGTAGTGGCGTTGGGTACCCAGCGGCTGACCGCTATTGAGGAGGCTTAGGGGGAATTGCCCAAGCGTCATGACAAGTCTATACGATGAAGTTGTCACCATTACTTACGACTACTTGGGGCCGGCGGCGGACCGTTTTGTGGTACGCCAAATCCGCAACCACCTGCAGAAGGATCCCGGTGAACTGCAGCGCAGAGACCTGCGCCAACTTATAGATTGGATTCAGCTGGCCATGCGGCTCATTAGTAACGACAGCGATGCCATAGACCAATATATTGCAGACCTGGAAGCACTGGCACAATCTAAGAAACCGGCGGCCCATGGCAAGAAAGTCAGACGTTAGGCGCGCTGTACCGCCCCGGCCGGCTACTGCCACCGAGGCGCCAGAGCATGACAGTGCGCGTCTGGAAGCGCTGTTTGCAAGTATCGGCGAGGGCGTCATCGCCACCAACGAACGGGGCATCATTACCCGCATCAACCAGGCAGCGCTCGACCTGCTGGGGGTAAAGCGGCGCGATGTTATGCGCAAACATTTCCTAAGCGTCATCATTGCCGTGCACGACAATGGCACGCCGCTAGACGTCTATGACCGGCCCATTGTAAAGGCTTTTCAGACCGGCCGGACCGTGACCGCCCGCGTCCTCTACGTCCAAAAGGATGGCACGCTGCTGCCAGTCCAGGTCACCGTGTCACCCATTATCCTGCATGGCCGGCCGATTGGCGCCATCGAAGTCTTCCGCGACCTAACGGACGAGATTGAGAGCGACAAACTAAAGTCGGATTTTATCTCGATTGCTTCGCACCAGTTGCGCACGCCCCTTAGCGCCATCAACATGTATACCCGCATGCTGCACGACGGCTTGGCCGGGCCGGTTACTGATGAACAGCTGCCGTACATCGACACTGTGCTGCTGTCCGTAAAACGGATGAACACGCTCATCAACACACTGTTAAACATCACACGCATCGAGGCTGGCGGCATCATCATTAAAAAATCTATGCTGCAGTTGGACGAACTGTCACAGGAGGTCTTGGCCGAATTCATCCCGTCTGCCGAAGCCAAGTCGATTAGCCTGACGGTTGACTTACCGGAGCACATGGCGCCCACCAATGCCGACAGCCTGCTCATCAAAGAAATCTGCGGCAACTTGCTTAGTAACGCCATCAAATACACCGCACCGGGTGGCCACATAGAATTCTCCCTGACTGAGACACCAAAGGATCTGCATTGGAAAGTCAGTGACAACGGTTACGGCATACCGGCCGGGTCGCAGAAGAACATTTTCCTTAAATTCTTCCGGGCGGAAAACATTACGAACAAAGATGTTAGCGGGACGGGGCTTGGCCTGTACCTCATTAAAAACATCGCCGAATCATTGGGCGGCGAATTATGGTTCGAGAGCACCGAAGACGTCGGCTCGACGTTCCATTTCCTGCTTCCCAAAGACCCAGCGTAAGCGAGGGGGCATCTATCCCACCCGAAAAAGTAGGGTCAAGCGTAGTGCAGCCCGACCAGCCTAAACCACTGGCTAACAACCGGCCTTACGCCCAAAGGCTGGCCGGCGCGAAACGCACTACTTTTTCGGGTGGGATAGATGCCTGCCAACGCTACTGTGCCGTGGTGGCGGTGGTTTTGGGCACCGAACTCTCGCCAAGGATTACAATGAAATCTGCGGCATAGTAGGTGCGGGTTAGGCTGGCGTTGGTGACGACCGTGGCTTTGTACTGCTGCTTTAGGTACGCAAGCGTGTTCGGCATTTCGCCGTTTGAGTTGTCGATGATGGTCGTGGCGGGCTGCCCAACTGGCGCATCGCCGATGGCGACCGTCATGCCCTTGCCAATCAGTTTGTTTTCCTGCGCCAGAGCCAGGCCGGACGTACTCGTGCCATTTAAAACTACCGTGGTAGCACCCTCTTTACTCACCGGGTCGGCCGTGAAGACTTTATTGAGCTGCTTTTGGATGTCAGTAAAATCATCGATGCCGGCAGCCGGGATGAGTGCCGATTGTCCGTCGGGCGTGGCGTAGTTAGCGAGCATGGTGGTATTTTGGCCCTTCAAGGTATTTAGGTTGTACGAATCAACTTTGCTATCATCGATTTTCTTCATGTAGGTGTACAGGGTTTCGATTTCGTTCACCTTCAGGTCGGTCTTGACGTTATTGCCGACTGCATCGACCAGACTGGCCACCTTGAACGGGTTGGCAATGACCGACGACTGCGACGATTTGTCCTTAACGGCAAGCAGCATCTTGCGTTGGTACATAGTGCGGGTAAAGTCGGCTTGGTCGTAGCCATAGGAGCCATAGGCGTCGCCGCGGGCACGGGCCAGGTCCAGTGCCTGGTGGCCGTTTAGGTTCGCTGGGCCGTTGGGGTATTTGGCCAGGGCGCAGCAGTGGCGCGTAGTGTAGTCCAAACTGGGATCATAAATGCCGCGCGAGTCACCGCTTTTGATGGTGATGGTGATGCCGCCGACGGCATCAACCAAGTCCCGGAACGCGCCGTAGTTAACCAGCGCCGTATAGTGGATGGTCAGCCCCAGGCTGTCTTGTACCACCTCTTGCAGGGTGTTCATGCCGCCGTGCGTGAAGGCGCTGTTGATTTTGGCGTGGCCCGAGCCGGGAATGTTCACCCACAGGTCGCGGGGGATGCTGAGCATCAGAGCCGTGTTGTTCTTGGTGTTGACGCTCAGCACCATAATGGAATCCGTCAGGTTGCCGCCGTTGTGGCCAGGGTCATCGGCCGAGTTTGCGGCCACCAGGATGTTGACGCGGCCTTCATCGTTCTGCAGCGGTGCCGGTACGAATGCGCCCAGCAAACTCAGCGGGTTACTGTTGCCGGTGAGCTTAGAAATATCACGGTAGAACCGGTAGCCGAACCAGCCACCGCCAATCAACACCAGCGCGCCAGCAATCAGCACCGTCCGTTTGACGATGCGCTTCCATGACCGGGGCCTCCGCTCCTTTTTGGATCGTTTGCCCTTGCCCTCCGGCTCTTCCGGCCCAACCGGCCGGCGGCGGCGTTCACCCGGCGCACCGCCTTCCAGCGAATAGCCCTTGTCTGCTTGGGCTTGCACTGCGACTGCACTGCTTAGGACTGCTTGGGGTTGGCTGCGCTTTGGCATGTCCGTTAGCTTAACAGCCTCAGGCTGGGGTTTAGCTGCAGGGGCGCTAAAGACGGGGCGGCGCGGGCGGTCTTCGACGTTCTTCGCGAAAAACCCATCAATGTTGGTAGCTCGCTTCGGGCTGAAGCTATCGTACTTTTTCGGATGCATAACTCTCCGGTATTGTACGCGAAAACAGTGGCCGAATAAAGCGCAGCGGACCGGTGCGTACAGATTGGAACCCGGTGCAAAAACTAAAGCAAAACCACCCTGCTCGTACTAGGGTGGTTTTGGCTAACGCCGTGGCTCAAGGCACCTTTAAAACTTGAGTAGTTTCTTCAGGTACCGTCGGTCGACGGCAAGAATTTGGGTGTTACCCGTTGGCACTAGCTCGTAAGCTAGCGCTTGGTTGATGGCTAGTCGCATAGTACGGCTGCCTTTCTTTTTGTTTTGTAGTTTTTGTGTTTCGAGACGTTTTTGTCTTTATCTCAAAACTAATGCATAGTATAACAAACTGCTTACGGTTTGTCAAGTCCTAAATTTTAGCTGCTATGTCCGGCGGCCGTGGCCGGTCTCTATGACGACCGTTTCCTTGGCCAGGCGGTGCGTTTCGTAGGCCGCTGCCAGTAGTAGCGGGCCGACAATCAGCCCATAAATTCCCAAAATCCACACGAATGCCACGCCCGCAGCTTTGGGCTGGAACAGCACCAAAATCCCTGCCAGCACTGCCAATAAGCCCACGATGGCCATCACCAACCGGTACAAGCTGGGGCCCTCTTCAAACAAACCGTCGACAACCTCGAACACGCCACGAATGATGAGGATGAACCCCAGCAGTGCAATGAATGTACCAAAAGCCACATGCGGATGTCTTAAGAAATATACGCCCACACCTACCTGCAGCAGGCCGATGATGGGCAGCAACACCCGGGTAAGTACCGAAACGCCACCCTGCCCAAGCCGCGAAATGCCAAAGACCAACTCAAAAATACCGCCGATTAACAGAAAGGCGCTCACCAAATACAGCAGCACCAGCAGCGTAATCCCCGGCCAGAACACTGCCGCAATCCCAAATAAAATGGCGATGACTCCGCGCAGCGCCAACCCGCCCGTCAGGTGCTGTAAGTCCGCCTCTACCGCTGTACTCATCCAGAAGCCTCCTGTAGGTTACCTGTGCATACCCACTATCTGCCTCGGACGGCTATCAGTCTGTAAGCATTTTGACAATGCCGCAAGCTTGCCGCTTACCATATGCTACGGTGCGCTATTGCCCGCTGTGAACACCGCACGCTCTCGCTATCGTAGCCACCGGTTGCGGCGGAAGTATACGTACATACCCCCGGCCACAAGCGTCGAGACCACCAGCACTAATATGAACGTCGTGTATCGTCCCATGAACATCCACGACCCGGCCAGGTCGCCACCGGGCAGTAACACGTTCATGCCGTAGAGCCCTGCCACTACCGTCACCGGGATAGTGAAGGTAAACACCAACGTTAGGATGGCCAGGATACTGTTAGTCTTTTCGGTGCTGGTCGTGAAGTCGGCGTCCTTGTAGATTTCGATGGTTTCTTGCGCCTCCTCGATGACCTCCCACAGCCGGTCGACCATCTTGACGTTGTTGCCGTAGTACTTCGAAATGTCTTTGTGTGAAAAGTCGCGCACTTCCTCCGAAAGGTCTTGCAGCAGGGTGCGCTTGGGGCCAATCAGCCGCTTTAGCCGCACAATTTTCTGGCGCAGTTTGCCGATGCGCATGGCGTCGGACGTGCTGTTTTCAAACACCAGGCTTTCGATTTCGTCCAGTTCGCCCTCCACCAGTTCGGTCATGCCGGCAATGCTGCCAAGCAAGTTGCTGATAAGCGCGTACAACAGGTACGCCGAACCTTGGGCGTAGTAATGTTCCGGCGCCCGTTCAGAGTCGTTCCAGAGGTTTTGCAGTGAAGCACTGGCTTCGGCGTGGACGGTAATCAAAAAATCTTTGCCCAAAAACACGCCGATTTGCCCGGCGAAAATTTTGTCGGTGTGGGGTTCAAACACCGGAAAGTGCAGCGCCAAAAACAGGTAGTCTTCCTCCCGTTCCACCTGGGTGTGCTGCACCTTTTGCACGCTTTCCGTCAGGTGGATGGGGTGCAAGTGGTAGCGCTCCTCTAGCTCGGCGAAGGTGGTGCTGTCCGGTATGCGCACGTCCACCCATGTGACGCCTTCATGCTGGCGCGTCGCTATCTTGTCGTTCTTGGTTTCGTCGCCGCCCATCGTTACCATTCATCATAGAATAAACGGGAGCAAAAAGACAGCCCTGCCATACCGGCAAGCGACAGCTACGCGCCCGGTGACGGCGGCGGTGTGTTATCCCGCCGCGCTTAGTCGGCACCGGCCGAACACGCGTGCATCGGGCGGGCAGGCCGGGAAGCTGCGTGCTGTGTGTTGATAACCATAGTGCCCATAGTTTTATCGCCCCTGACTATTCAGTGTATTCCTGCAGATAGTGCCGCAAACATTGATTAAACTCACACAGCAGCTGTAGCACTGTACATAGCGGTCTTACCGGCAATCTGGCACACTGTTGCACGGAGGAAGAAAATTATGCTAAGCAGACTAATCCACAAAGACACCGCCACGGACACGCTCGGCCACCGCCAGCGCCGCATTTACAATTTCCTGAAGGAAAATCACACCGCAGTGCTTTCCAGCGTAACGCCGGATGGCAACCCCCATGGAGCCGTAGTGTACTACATGGTCGATGCAGACTTCACATTCCACATCCTGACTAAAAAGGGGACGCGCAAATACGACAACCTCGCGCACAACGGCCACGTCATGCTCACCATCTTCAAGCCCGAAACACAGACCACCGCCCAGGTAACCGGCATCGCGCTCGAACGCGGCGGCAACGCCAACATCAATGAGGTTGCCGGAGGCGTATTTGGTGCCAGCCTGCAGACGAGCACCAGCGGGCTGCCGCCCATTGTGAAGCTGCATGCCGGCCCGTTTACCACGTTCCGGATAGTGCCAAAGCAGATTCGCATGGCCATTTACGCCCGGCCGGATTCCGGTAACTACAACGAGCTATTTGATTCGATAGAGTCGTTCGAGCTCGAGGCGGACCCTTAGTCGCCCGCTTCCAGCGCCCGTTCGATTGCGGCCACGTCCTTGACGCGCATGCCATCTTTATCCAGGCCAACCCAGCCTTTGGCCTTTAGCTTGCGCACTTCCCGGCTGATGGTTTCGCGTGACAGGCCAGAGAAGGCGGCCAGGTCAGTCTCGTTGACCTTTAGCAGTACGCTGCCGTCGGGTAGTGGTTCGCCGTAACGACGGGCTTCTACCAGCAGCTCATGGAGCAGCCGGGTGTAGGCGGTGCCGGACATCAGGCGGGCCAGGCGGCCATACACACCCTCCAGCCCACGGTAGAGGCGGCCCAGTAAATCAAGTGTGACATCGGGATTCTGTTGCAGGAATGCAGCCGCATCCCCACAGGGTACAAGGTGCAAATCCACTGCCGTTTCAGCCTTGTAGAAGTACTTGTTTGGCGTGGCGTTCAGCGCCCAAGACATCGGGAAAAAGGCGGGCGGCTTGAAAGTATTTATAACGATTTCGTCACCGCGGTACGAAACATCATACTGCCGCACCCGGCCTTTGGTAATGTAAAAAATGTGCGGCGGGTTTTCGTCTGGAAACACCAAAATCTGCCCCTTTGGATAATGGCGGAGGGGGTACTGGGAGAAATATTGGTGTACTTTGTCTGAAATCTCTGGTGGCATAGGGCACTCACACCTTATGCCATCACTATAAACTCATTCCGGGCACGCGGCAACCGGCGCCGTTACAAGATTCCTGCAAGCTGGTACAGCTGTCGCCAACGCCGCGCCTGCAGCGCCCTAGCTTTTAGCCGCCATGCCTCCTCTGCGTACAACGCATCGAGGTCGAGCAACCTCGTGCGGCCCGTTTCGACATATTCACCCACTATTTTCGTAGTCATCACACTATTCCTTCCAGCCATAAGTATGACCACGGCAATGCTAGATTACCTTGATACCGGTCACGAGTGGCGTGTGATTTGGGGCTACGGTTAGACTGTCAGAAACGTCTGGCCGATGTCGCCTCGGACGTGCTTGCCCTCAAACTGGATTTCTTCCATCGCGCCGTAGCCGGCATCCAGGGCTTCAGCCAGGGTGTCGCCCATGGCGGTCACACCGAGAACCCGGCCGCCGTTGGTGAAGAGCTCCCCGTTTTGCTCGGCGGCACCAGCCAAGAACACTTTGATGCCCGGCTTAGCTTCCGCCCGGTCGACGCCGGTTATGCGCTTGCCCTTTTCGTACGAGCCCGGGTAGCCGCCTGAAGCCGCTACGATGCAAACCGCAAATTTGTCGGACCAGTCCAGTTTTACTTTGTCCAAGCGATGTGTCACGGTAGCAATAAGTGCCTCCAGCAAGTCAGAATCAAGCCGGCGCATGTAGGTCTGCGTTTCGGTGTCGCCAAAGCGCCCATTAAACTCCAGTACCCTATGCAGTCCGTTAAAGATGACGCCGGGGTATAGCAACCCCTGGAACGGAGCACCCGCCCGCTCCAGAGCAGCCAGCGTTGGTTTGACCACAACCAACCCCGCCTCAGTAACGTCTGCTTCGCTAAAACCGGGCACCGGGGAGAGCGTCCCCATACCGCCCGTGTTGAGGCCCTTGTTGCCTTCCAGGGCTTTTTTGTGGTCGGCAGCCAATTGGAACATAAGGTAGTTTTGGCCGTCTGCCAGGGCGTGCAGCGACAACTCCCGGCCTTGCAAGTAGTCCTCGATGACTACTTCATCGCCCGCCTCGCCGAAGATTCTGCGAACCATCAGGTCGTCTACGGCAGTATGGGCAGCTGCGTCGTCCAAACACTCCAGCGCACCCTTACCCAGTGCCAAGCCGGAAGCTTTGACGTACTTTGGCCCCGGGTTTGCTTCTAGGTGGGCGTGGGCTGCTGCCGGGTCGGTAAAGGTTCCGAATTGGGCCGTTGGGATACCGTTTTCGTCCATTACTTGTTTGGCGAAAGCTTTGGAGGCTTCGATTTGCGCTGCCTTCTTAGAAGGTCCGAACGCGGGCACACCCAGGCCGGTCAACTTGTCGACCATGCCGTCGGCCAGTGCGTCGTCCGGCCCGATTACTGCAAAGTGAATATTATTTTCCGGGTCCGCCGCAAATGCCAGGGCGTCGGCCACGGGCACTAGGTGCAGGTCGCCAATCCTGGCCGACTGCGCCAGTTTCCAATACAGCGCCTGTTCGCGGCCGCCACCGCCCACTACCATAGTATTCACTGGTTCTTGGTCTACGAGATGACCGGCTTCAGCATAAAATTCTGACACGTGCTACCCTCCTCTTTTTGGCAATGCACTAACAATACGATTATCTTTTGTTCGGCGCAACTATAGATTTTAGCTTCCTGGTACTGGTACCATGGGTACTTGACATGCTGTGTTAATGTCCTATAATGATAATTGGAACAAACATGTTCTGGCCCACCGTTAGCATCAAGTGACTATGGTGCGGTTCACCGAAAGGGCGCTGCCCAAGACGAAACGGTTTCTAGGATAGAAGATTCTAGGCGCCTCCGCGTTAGAGCTAAGCAACTGCAGACTAAGGCAATAAATCTATCAATTTATTGTGGGTCTGCAGTTTTTTTGTGTGTTGCAGACCCCGAGGAGCAACTATGCCCCGCGAAGGCAAAGAAACGTTTAAGCTACGGCGTGCAATCGCCGCGGCAGGATTAGTGATACTTGGTGGCGGCGCACTGGCCGCATGTTCGAAAGCAGATTATGACGGCAGCGCTAACACTTTTACAATCCGCGGCGTCGTCAGCGATTCCGAGAATGACGGCCTGGTGCAGGTCGAGGATGAAGAGATTGTGGTGCTCAGCTCAAATGGCAAAGCCAAAGATTGGTTCACCCACAAGGAGGGTGAAGAGGGGTTTGGCCTGGGCACCGAGTATGACTTCCTGAACGGTTTCCGTCAGGACGGCACGGGTGGCTTTTGGGATATTTGCGGCGCCAAACAAACCGTCGGCAAGGTGTATGACGACAACGGCCGTGAGATTGGGGCGCAAGACCTACACCCCGGCGAAGTAGTCGTCATCGAGGGTAAGATACGCTCCAACAGCTACTGGCAGTCCACGGGCAAATCGGGCTACTGTGCCGACGAAGACCTGGCGGTGTATGACACCGTCCGCGTGGTGGACGAACCGCTGCGCCAGTAAACAACATGTAGGCTGAAAATACCCCAGGTAATACTGGGGTATTTTCTGGCTATTCAGGTACGGTTGGGAGTGGAACCCGCACAGATGCGTGCTACGGTACTAAGTTTTCGCGTGCTTGGGCTTCTTGGTTTCTTTGCGTCCTTTGTCTTTGGACATGTCACCCTCCTTAGTGTTAGTAGCACCCGTGGAGCTCCGCCGGGGCAGAACTCCACGCGGCCGAGGGCTACTTCGTCCCTGGCTGTGCCGGGCTCACGGGTTCGGCGGGCTTAGTAGTGCCATCGTCCGGTTTGTTCTCGGTGTGGATGTAATCCGAGTTGCGGACTTTGTAACTTTGGTTGATTCTTGCAGGTGTAAATACTGACATCGTGATGCCCTTTCATAAGGAATTATTGCTTAAATAGGCCAACAACAATCTTTACGATGGCTCCCTGCAAGCATTTAGTGTTGGGGTGGTCTAACTAACCATAACTATACGCTTATTTTTGACATATACCTAATATCATATTAAAACATATAAGTTGAGCTCTTCTGTTTGCTAGGGGCAGATTTTCAGCTAAGTCACGCCCTAAACAGATTATCTTTAGGCTATTCCCCAAAACAAGCACATACTAAGAGTATGCCAAGTGTACGAGTACATTCTTACGGCATATAAAGCCCCGCGAACGCGGGGTTTTTAAGTATCGGCTTGCGGAAAAGAGGACGGTTCTAGCCCGGCAAGCTTAGGAAATTTAGTTATATGCTCCGCTTGTAATATACGTGTACATATGGTATTATAACCATAGAAGCGACACTATGCACCGTCTACACCAGGGTCATGACTTTCTTCCGCTTAGACCCCTAACCCAAGAAGAGATTTCCAGTCTACCAGATAGACCGGCTATAGATGAACGCGTTTTTGTTATTGGATCAGGCATCGCCGGATGCACCGCTGCGTGGGTATTATCAGAGGCGGGTTACGCCGTAACCATACTCGAACAGTTGGACATGCCATTTTCCAGCACTAGTATCGGCGCCCTCGGCATCCATCTGGGCGGCAGATACCCGAAGGACTGGAAAACTGCCGTGGAGTGCTTACACTCGGGCATACTGATGAAAAAGCTGATGGGCTTTGCGTTCAGCGACAGTAAGCTACGCTTCTTAATGGCCGATGATTCTCCCATGAGTTTCGATCGTTATCTAAAGCACTACCGTAAGCTGCAGCAGTACTACAGCCAGTTACCGGCGGAAGACCACGTATTTGGTCCGCCGGAAGAGTTCTTCAGGATATTGGAGCCGGAGGAACTTAAGGCCTTTCATGGAATCTCTGGAGGCATCGAAACACAAGAAGCTTGCTTTGACATGGACCGGGTCAGGACCGTTCTCCTGCGTACTCTCAAGGCAAGGGGCGTGACTTTACTCACGTCCACGGAAGTTTTAGGCGTCAGTAAGAATGACGGTGAAGGCGCCCGTTATGGCATTCGGGTTAGAAACCTGAAAACTGGTGTCGTCGAAGTCTTGCATGCAGAAACAGTGGTCAATGCCGCCGGTCCGCAAACGCGCACAATAGGACAAACGTTACGCCATATGCCTAAACGCCGGTTAGACCTGAGGTTCTTTCAAGACGTGGAGCTAAACAGTAAAGCCCAAGCCAGCTATCCATTTCCTTTTGTGGTCATGCCCGTACACATGCATTACGTACCTTTGGGAGGGGGTACTGCGTCGCTGGTCGGTTTCTCGCATACCCTTGGCAGCATACAGGTCGAGGAGGGCCAGCGGTTGTCCATCCCCGTTTCGTGGCGACAGCAGCTTAAGGCACGTAGCGTGCACGGATCGGCGAAGAGGGCTTCCATCGCCGTTGCCATGGCGCGCGAAAAGTTCATGCCCGAACTGGGGGATGCAAAAGTAAGAACTGTCTACCCCGGTGTGGCTGTGTGTTTTAATTTCGAACCGCACATGAAGCGGCAACAACGTGTAGAACGAACCCCGGGCATGCCGAATTATTTCACTATCAACCCCACAAAAGCCTCCCACTCCATAGGGCTCGCCCTGGAACTGGCAGACCGTCTCGTAAAGTCATCGGTGCAATCCGGCAGGGTTACCACCACGTCGGGATACCTTGCCGATGTCGTTACTGGACGCTCGCTGGCCCATCTAGCCACAGAGAGTCAGAGCCCAGCCCTGAAGTCGCGTTAGGACGCTCCTTGGTCGGACGTACTGTTTGGTTGCGGGACCAGGACAGCGCACGTCAATCCAGCCGCCTGCTTCGCTGGGGGCCGTGACTAACTACCAAACCCTTTTGGCTCGAATCTTCGACAGACCAGGATTGCTTCGCTCCGCCACTGCGGCGTGCTCGGAACGAGTTCCTGCGCGCGTCCTCGCTCTGCCGAACCTGGGACCTACGGCCTTTTGCTCCGCAAAATTCCTGGTCCCAGGTTCGGGTCTTGGCCAAAACCAAAATAAAAACGCCACCTTTGGTGACGTTCTTATTTTGGTTGCGGGACCAGGACTCGAACCTGGGACCTCATGGTGATGAGCCATGCGAGCTGCCGCTGCTCCATCCCGCGGCAATTGAATCATTGGTTTCCGGCCGCGGCCAGGAAACATAACTTACTTATATTGTATCAACAGAGAGCGCTGCTGTCAATCCACGGCCGAGCCGCGGTGCAGGAAGAAATCCATCCAGGCCTGGAAATTGCGCTGGTAGAATGGCTGTTCGGGTACCTGGGAGTCCACCTTTTCGGCATCGGGCTGTTTTACGGTGTGGGCCAGCGCCACGCTTTTGGGCACCAGCAGTTCGGTCTCGCCGGGGGCGGCCAGGCCCAGGTTCTGCCGGGCGGAAACTTCCAGGTACTGCGGGGCTTTGAAATAATCGTTTTGCAGCGCTTGGTTGTTGTTTTTGAGCGTCTGCAATTGGTTTTCCTGGCTGAGCCGTGCAATTTGCTTCTGCAGGCCGTAGTTAGTCTGGATGGATTTAACACCGCTCCAGCTGATGAGCAGCACGATGATAGTAAACACCAACAGCCCCACGTTCCGGATGTCGCGTAGGCTCAGCACATACGCCTTCAGCGTGGCCAGATACGGTTCAATTTTAGTTTGGATGTTTATGTTATCGAACATTTTCACCTTTCAGTATATAACACCGCTCCTAATCTGTTATACTCGTATCTGTTACCACACCCCCAGCCGTCAACCGGCTGGGAAGAGAGCCGGACAAAATCTATTCGATTTTGCCCGCGCGTGGAGAAACCCAGAATGGGTGTCTCCAGACGCGTCCGGGGGCATAGCTCAGTGGTTAGAGCAGTCGGCTCATAACTGATTGGTCCTTGGTTCAAGTCCAAGTGCCCCCACCAAAGACAATTAAAAAATCCCACCGCTACGGATGGGATTTTTAGTTTGTTGCAGCCGGTTTACGGCCGGGCAATGACGGTGATTTTGATGGTAACCGCGAACGCACCGCCGGGAAAACTGGGGTCTTCGACCATGGCGAAGTCTTCGTAGTAGCCTGGGGTCGCAGCATCGGTGATTACTACCGTGTAGGTAGCGGAGCTGAGCACGCCAGTGGAAGCCATCACAGCCTTAACCGGCGAGGTCGGCTTGTTTGTAAAACCATAGATGTTAACGGTGCGGCCGTCGGTGGTCTTGAGTGTAAACGGACCAGTGGTGCAGCCAACTGGTATGGTAACGGACTCCACAAATGAGACTTTCGTTTCAGTCTGGGTTACCGTACCGCCGTTTGTGGCGCTAGCGCAGGGGTCGGGTTTGGTTGGGTTTGGGGTGGTACCGGGGTCGGTGTTCGTCGGCGCCGGTGCCGAGGACTGGGAAGGATTGCTGCCGTGAGGTGTATCTTTGACAGGCGTAGTGCTTGCGTCGGTAGCCGTGCCTTCATCCGCGTTTGTGGCGGTGTTCGCACCCAGCACATTCCCCTTCGTTACAGTCGCGGTGTGACGCGTTTGGACATCTGCCTGTTTCTGCGGCTTACCGCCTGGCATCAGCAAGAACACGCAAATGATAAGGACAACCAAAGCAGCCAGGCCGATGCCCAGCTTAAGCTTACGAGCTATAAGGAATGAACGGATGGTGGACAACGAAACCATAAAGCAAAAGCTCCTTTATGGATACATAATAACATATTTATTTAGATATGTCTATAGTTAGCTAGTTTGCGTCGCGTTTTTGGAAGAGGAATAGGCTGATGGCCAAGCCGGCGGCCACATAGGCTAGCACTGTTAGGGCAGCCTGGGTGGTGCTGGTGTGATTGCCGAGGCCGGTGGGGTTGGCAACGGCCTGCACGGCGTTGAAGGGCAGGTATTTGGTGTTGTTTTTGAGCAGCAGGCTTAGGATGTTTTCACCGATGAGCGGGAACAGCAGGAAGGTAACGATGGAGCCAACCTGGTTGCGCAGGATGGCAATGAGCACAAAGGCATACATGGCGTACCCCCAGCCGCAGAACACGCAGTGCCACAGCGTGTGCCAGATGGGGTACGTTTGCGGCCCAATAACCTTGCCCGCCAAATGCGCCCCGATGATGGTGCACAGCGGCGAAAAGAACGTCACCAGCACGCTAGCCGCAACCGCAAACACGCTGATGGCCACAAACTTTGCCAGCAGCACCTTGTAGCGGCGGTTGGTAGCAGTGAGCGTGTACATGATGGTGTTGTAACGGTATTCGTGGCCGACGAGTAGCATACCGGCGAAGGCCAGGATGAGCCCCACGAACACGATGGCGTTAGTGGATTCACTGACCAGCAGATCTGGCCGATGCAGGTTAGCCGCGTCACCGCGAATGCCCTCGGTAAACCCGGCAAAAAAGGCAACAATTACCAGGCTGGCGAGTACGATGAAATAAGTCGAACGCACCGTGAGCAGCTTGCGGAACTCGGCTTTCAGGATGGGAATCATTGCTTTGCACCCTTCCCGGCCGCAAATTCTTCGCTGCCAGCCGTCAATTCCAGGAAAGCCTCCTCCAGCGAGGCAGCTTGCGGGGCCAGTTCGTAGACCGGAATGCCGCTTTCGAAGGCCAGCTTACCGATTTCATCGGTGGTCAGGCCGGTTACCTTCAGCCCGCTGTCCATTTTGCTAACTTCGGCTTTGCGGCCGGCCAGGATGCGCTGCAGCTGCGCCAGTTTGGGCGAACGCACAAAGATGCCGGAGTGGCTGCTGCCCGAAATCAACTTGGCCATGGAGGTGTCGGCAATCAGTTTTCCCTTGCCTATTACCACCACGTTGTCGGCCATTTGCGACATTTCGCTCAGCAGGTGGCTGGACACGAAGACAGCGTTGCCTTGGTCGGCGTAGGTTTTCAGGAATTCTCGCAGCCAGGCGATGCCTTCGGGGTCTAACCCGTTCGCCGGCTCATCCAAAATCAGATATTTCGGTTTGCCCAAAATGGCCGCGGCAATGCCGAGACGCTGGCTCATGCCTAGGCTGAATTTGCCAGGTTTGGCTTTGGCGACATCGGTCAGACCAACTTCTTCTAGCACTTCCTTCACCCTTGCCGGGGCGATACCGCCCGCGTCGGCCAAAATGCGCAGGTGCTGCCGCGCGCTGCGGGTGGGGTGGAAGGCTTTAGCTTCCAACAGCACACCCACCATCTGCGACGGCCGGTCGTAGGCGTGCAGGTTTTTACCGTCAAACGTGGTACTGCCCGCACCGTTGTCCAGGCCCAACATTAGGCGCATAGTGGTGCTCTTGCCGGCGCCGTTCGGCCCCAGGAAGCCCGTCACCTTGCCGGTTTCAACCTTGAAGCTCAAATCATCGACCGCTAGTTTCTTGCGATACTTCTTACTCAGGTTAGCGGCGACAATCATACCCCTTAATCATACCGCACGAAGCGGTGCTTCAGCCAGCCGACTGTGCGTTAGTTCTTGATGGGTTGCTGGTAGCCGGTTTTGAGAGCTGTTTTTAGGGGTACTTTTTCGTTGCTGTGCAGGCGGGCGACCAGGATGCGGGTAGCGATGCCGGTAATGCTGATAACGGCACCGAGGATAGCGAGGCGTTTGGCCAAGTCGTGGGCGATGCCGGCGGCCAAATCGCGGCCGATGGGCACGAAGGCGTTACTGGCCGTATCAAACTTTACGTAATGCCCAGCCATGCCAGACGCCACGCTGAACGCCACGGCAAACAGCCCCAGCAGCACGCCGACGGTAATCAGCACATCCGGCAGCGCCGCCCACTTGTGCCGCCGCCACGAAACCGCCAGCAGGGCGACCACCAGCAGCAGGCTGGTCATCAGCGTGCCGGTACGCACTTGGTCGAAGCCTTTGCTGAAGTTTTTGGCGTTCTGGTTTTTGCTGCTGCCCAGCGGGATAGGCTTGTTGATGTCGCTGTCGGCCGGGATGGGAATGCCAGCGGCCTGCGCCTGCGCTACGACATCTGTTAGGTCCAGCGTGGGTTGCGGGCCGTTGCCGCGATAGTAGGCCTGGAAGGCGTCGAGGGTAGCGTTGATTTTGGTTTGAAGCAGCGTGGGAGTCAGGATGGTTTTGAGCTTTTCGACCTGGGCCGGGTCAACCGGGGCTTCAGGGTTGTCGGCCTGTTTGGTAATTTGGTCGGTCAGCGCCACCGAGAGCCGGCTGTAGGCATCCTCGGACGCCAACTGGTGCTCCAGATATTTGCTGTTCAGCAGCGTCTGGTTCAGTACCATCGTAAAAATCGCACCGGTTAGTACGGCCACAAGCATGCCTGCCAGGAATTTGGACAGGGCAGAGAGCAGGAAAGACATAACCGCATTGTACTACTGCGCGGCTCAGGATTCCAAGAGTTTCAGGAGCTCATCGGTGCTACCGGCTTCCATCAGCCGCTCGCGAAGTTCCTTGGCGCCGTCGAAGCCATTAATGTAAACCTTACAAAAACGGTTAAGTGTTTTGATGTTCCGCTCTTTAGCCTTCCACGTCTCCGCAAACAGTTCCACCTGCTTCCGGTACAGATTGATTTTTCCAGCTTTAACATAATTCTCCCAATCTAGAGGACTGTCCTCTAGATTTGATTTCTGGAAGAGGTAGGGGTTGGTGAAGATGCCGCGGCCGACCATTATGCCGTCTAGGTTGTACTGGGCGGCTAGGGATTCGCCCTGGGCGCGGCTGGTTACATCGCCGTTGCCGGCTAGCAGGGTGCGGGGCGACAACTTGTCGCGCAGTTCGCGAACCTGGCCGATGATGTCCCAGTGCGCCGGCACCTTGCTCATTTCCTTGCGGGTGCGGCCGTGGACCGTCAGCATGTCTAGGTCTTTGGTGAGCAGGAACTCGAACCAGGTCATGTCGACCGCGCTGAAGCCGATGCGAGTTTTCACGCTCAGCGGCAATCGCCCCGCCAGGCCTTCGCGCGTGGCGTCGATGATAGCCCCAGCCAATTCCCGGTTTTCCAATTTTATAAGCGCACTGCACGCCCCATTCTGCACCTCACTTTTCGCCGGGCAGCCCATGTTCAGGTCCACGCCCACGAAGTTGCAGCCCTCCGGCAAACCCAGTTCGCGGGCCAAGGTACCGTCCGCAATCTGTGACGCCACCGCCCGGAAGTTTTCGGGCTTCAGGCCCCACAGTTGCGCCACCAGCGACTGCTCTGCCGGAACGAAGCGCAGCTTTTTAAGAAGCTTGTCGCGGCCCGGGCTCATCAGCCCATCCACATTCACGAACTCCGTAAAGAATAAGTCCGGCGGTGCGCAGCCGGCCACAATCTGGCGGAACACGGTGTCCGTCACATCGTCCATCGGCGCCAACACGAAGAATGGCTTTGGCAACTGTTTATACTGCATCAATGATGCATATTATATAATTATAGACAGATTAAAACAAATGCTTAATGGTGCTGTTAGGCTTCGTCGTGCCGGTCTTCCGGCTGACCATCTTCATCGGACTGGTGCCCAGCCAGTGCCGCCTTGGCCTGTGCCAAACCCACCCGCAAATGCTGCTCTTGCACATCGTCTGGAAACCGATTTGGCCATGGTACGTTCCGCCAGTCAGCTGCGGGATCATCGTCCTCATTGGGCTGGCGAGGACGCGGGACCACAGGCCTGTTTGGTTCCGCCAATGGCCGCTGTTCACCACCCTCTTCGGGGGGCTCAACGTCCGCATCCCCATCTGGCGGCGCGCCAAGTGCTTTCGCACGCTCCAGCATGGCTCGCGTCCGGCGCTGCATGTCGCTACCTTGCTTGTACAGGCCCTCCAGCCCGCCCTTGAGCCGCCGCCTGTTCTGTATGCTTTGGTCGCCCTGACCCTTCAGCTGGTTCGGCCTCAGCCGGGGCGCTGCCGGCCTTGGTTTGGGCTGCTCTTCGGGGAAGAGGCCTTCTTGTCCGGGTTGGGGCTTTCTTTTCGGGGGCATAATTGTATGATAAACAATATACCATACTTATGCTTAAAATGCAATACTATGTTACGGTTATGCTATTCCCAGCGGAAGACCCGGAAGGCGATGAAGTAGACAGTTATGAGCCAGAAGGCCATGACACCCAGCTGCGGGCCAAGCTGCCAGAGGTGTTGGCCCTCGGCGGTGATTAGCCGGGCGCCGTCGATGACGGGACTCAGCGGCAGGTAGGCAGTAATGCCCTGCAGCCAATGGGGCATCAGGAAGCGCGGGAAGAACGTACCACTCAAAAACATCATGGGAAAAACTATGATGTTGGCTAGCGGTGCCGCTTGCCGTTCGTTTTTCGCCCAACCGCCGATGGCCAGGCCGATGCCCAGCACGGTGATGATGCTAAGCGCCAGGAACAGCGCCAGTTCCAGGTAATTGCCCACGACTTTTAGGTGGAACACCAGGATAGCGACGATGAACATCACGCCGATGGACAGCAGGCCGGACACGGCGTTGCCGAACATGATGCTCAAGAAATACTGCCAGACGCGCAAAGGGGTGGTGTGCAGGCGCCGCAAAATGCCCATCTTCTTGAGTTCCGGGAAGATGTTGATGGGGCCAAAAATGCCAGCGCCCAGGATGGCAAAGCCAAGCAGCCCGGTAAAGGCGTAATCAAACCGGCTGAGTGAGCGTTCGTTACTTTGCTGGCTAGTGACCGAAAACGGCGCCGGTGCCTTCACTAACTGCATGTTCACATTTTGCAGTTCGGCCTGCAGCACCGTCGCCAGGGTGGTGGCCGCGCTTTGGTTGTTCTGGGTGTAGTGGACGACGGCCTGGCCGCTAGGGTAGGTGGCGCCCGGTTTGACTTCGCCGAAGCTGGGCGGCAGCTCGATGGTGGCGTCCAGTTCGCCGCGGCTCATTTTTTCGTTGGCAGCGGGAAAGGTGGTGATGTTTTTGTCGACTTTGAGCGCTTTTTGCTTTTCCATTTGCGACACGAATTGTTTGGCAAACGGTGCCTGTGACCGGTTGATGACCGCAACATTGAACGAGACGCTGCTCTTGCCGCTGTTGATACCGCCGAAGACAAACAGGAAAATCAGCGGAAACAGGAAGGTAAAGAACAGCGCTAGGCGGTCACGGAACAGCCGTTTCATGTTAACCGTAAAGAATACACCGACAGTGTAGAGTTTTTTCTTCATGGCCTAGCTCCGTAGCCCTTTCCCCGTAAGGTCGATGAAGACATCCTCCAGGTTGGCCTGCTCGACGTGCTGTTCCTTTTTGAACCCGCGGGCCAGCAAATCTTTGATGAGGTTCTTGGGTGTATCCAATTTGATGATTTCACCCCGGTCCATGATGGCGATGCGGTCGCACAGCACCTCGGCCTCGTCCATGTAGTGTGTGGTTAGGATGACGCTGATGCCCCGGCCGCGGACTTCCTCGATGAGCTCCCACAGGTTGCGGCGGGCCTGGGGGTCCAGGCCGGTTGTCGGCTCGTCCAAAAAGAACACCTTGGGGTTGTGAACCAGCGCCGCTACAATGCTGAAGCGCTGTTTTTGGCCGCCGGAGAGCTGTTCGATGAAGCTGTCGGCCTTTTCACCCAAGTTGACTTCGTCCAGGAATTTCTTGGGGTTAACGTGCGTGCCGTAGGCGGCAGCGAACATTTGGATAAGCTCGGTTAGTTTGGTTTTGTCTTGGAAACCGGGGGTTTGGGGCTGAACGCCGATGATGCTGCGGATGGCGTAGGGGTCTTTCGCCACGTCGATGCCATCGATGGTGGCACTGCCGCCGTCGATGGGGCGCAGCGTTTCTATCATTTCCAGCGTAGTGGTCTTGCCGGCGCCGTTTGGCCCCAATATGCCAAAGACCTCGCCCCGCTTTACTTGGAAGCTAATACCCTTCACGACATCGGTGTCGCCGTACCGCTTCCGCAAATTTTTAACGTCTAAAATCACATCACTCTTGGAACTCATACCCTACCACCCTACCACATTCCCCCACCCAAACAAAAACACCCCGACATATGCCGGGGTGTTCCCAGAGTGCTATGAACAGGTTTTGTATAGGGATGCAGTTTGTTTGAAGGGCGAAGCCCGCAAGCGAGCCGTACCTAGGTACGGTGAGCGCGGACTGGAGCCATTCGGGCAAAATGCGCCCTATACAAAAGCTCGGTCCGTATTAGCCGCGTTTAACAGTCAAGAAGCCGTTGCGTGGGTTTTCTTGTACTACGAATCCAGCCGGCAGCTCGCAAGCTTCAGGACGCTGGTCCTTCGAGAAGTAGTAGATAGTCTGCTTCTTGCCGCCGCGGAGCGTTACTTCCTTCGAGTTCAAGTAGTATGTAACACCCTTTGAGTTCGTGTGCTGGTATGCCATTTGCATATCTCCCCTTATAACTAATGTTAGTATCCCTAACATACTCTGTTGGGTTTTTGTTTGTCAACAGGCCGAGGCCCAAAACCTACCGCTAGAGTAAGCTAACCGCTTGCCGGGAGAAGGGTAGATGTATTACACTTGTGCTTGTAACTAACGTGACTGTAAGAGGTGGTGATAACAGATGGATTTTCGTCAGATAACCCAACCGAGCAGTAGCCGGCCAGTGCAAGATTCCGAGGCGGCTACGGCGCACCGTGAGGAAAAACACTCGGGCGCTAGGAAAAAAAGCGGCAACTTGCTGCAAGCCTTTAACTTAGTGATGCTCGTCGGCATCGGCCTGCTGATAGGCAGTGTCGCCCTGGCACTAACACACAACAACAACGGCGTGACCAAAGAAGCGCGCTATGTCGACCCGGCCAAATACCAGGCCGTCTTCCTGCAGACCGGCCAAGTGTATTTCGGTAACATTACTAACCTAAACAACAACTTCCTGCGCATGTCGAACATCTATTACCTAACCCAGAGCAGCGACAGCAAAGACAGCAGCTACACGCTCATAAAACTGGGCTGTCAGCAAATCCACGACCCGCTCGACGAAATGGTCATCAACCGTGCCCAGGTCACCTTCTGGGAGAACCTGAGCAACGATGGGCAGGTGGTCACCAACATCAAGAAGTTCAAAGAACAATACCCCAAGGGCCCAGACTGCTCGCAGGTGAGCAGCCAAACCCAAGCCAGCAGCACCAACACCCAGGGCAGCACCGCCAAACCGTAGGCTAGCGTTTGCGTCAATAGGGCCCCCAGAAAATGAGGGCTCTATTTTTTGATGAGCGGAAAATCTTGCTTAAGCGCAACGCCGCCGCGTGGCACCAGAAAAAAGCCACCAAACAGCGGATAATCGGTGGTGGTTATATGGCGGGGGTCATGGATTGGCTTGCCATCGGCATCGAGCTGGTTGGGGTTATGCCGGCCGTCCTTGTTGCTCCAGCTGCCATCATCATCCTGGCGGTACCAGTGGAGGTCGCGCTCCTGGCCGTCCGCCGAGAAAAATAAAGCCACCGTGTAGTAGCCCTCCCGCTGTTCCGGTTCGGCTACCGGCAGCAGGCCATCCCACTTCGCACCGTCAATGCAGGCTTGCCGAAAGGCGCTGTCGGACGCAAAGCTGTCGAAGACTTTTCCGGCGCTTTGCAAGAAATTGAGCGTGCCGGTCTTCGCGAAACCCATGCCGGGCATCGCCCAGTAGTAGTCCGGCCGGTTGAGGGCGTAAGCATAGCAGTTTGAGTTCTGGGTGCAGGTTTTCCAGTCGCCATCACAGGCATGCCAGTCGTCGGGGTTGAAC
The DNA here is from genome assembly GCA_035480095.1 of Saccharimonadales bacterium (SeqCode). Lineage (GTDB taxonomy): Bacteria > Patescibacteriota > Saccharimonadia > Saccharimonadales > UBA4665 > JAJZCD01. Next base: position 40,217 of record DATIIC010000025.1, read on the forward strand.
TGCAAGGTCATACCAAAAGTAAACCAAAGGCAGGGCGTAGCTTACAAATACTTTTTTGCCCACCAGTGGTAAGGGGCACTGATGAGGAAGCCCAGGGCACAAATCGCCGTCAGCACCAGGCTCCAGCCGGCCAGGTCGGGCGACCATTTGGCCGAGGTAAAGTCGAACTTGTACAGGCTGTCCGGAATGACCGCCAGCTGCGCACCGTGGTCGGCAGCGTATTTTTGGATGCAGGCGATGACCTCGCTGCCAATGGCCGTCTGCGCCTCACAGGCATCTTGCGCCTGTTGGTACAGCGAACTGTTACCCTGGCCCAGCACACTTTGCTGGGCTTGCTGCAGGCGCTCGTAGGTGTACTTCAGCTGGATGGGCGGGTGGACGGCGTTGGGGCCGCTACTGAGGCTGGTGTTCATGTGGCCGTAGATGTACTGGCGGAGCGAACGCAGCGCACCCTCCACGTCGCCGTTTGACAAATCGGCCGCGTAAACGTCATCCCGCAGGTGCACCATTTGTTCGTTATTGTGCCTGAGCGCCACCAATGCTGTGGCGCCAAAAACAACCACCCCAATGATGAAATACCATGGCTTTATGTGGCGGTACAGCCGCCAGACATGGTGCAGGTGCCGTTTGTTCATGCTGGTTATGATTATACCCTATGCCAAGGAAACAATATTTCAACACATTTCCCCAAATCTAGAGGACAGTCCTCACAAATTTACAACAAGAGACAGGGCGGGCGCGGTGCCGTGAAACCAATAATCACAACGAAGCATCTTACCGGCCAGCAGACTGCCCGCTTGGGCTATACTGTAGGCATGCATATTTTCTTTTCGGGGATTGGTGGCGCCGGCATCGGCCCGCTGGCGCTGGTGGCAAAACAAGCCGGTTACGAGGTTTCGGGGTCAGACAAACAGCACTCGCAGTACATCGACTACCTGGCCAAGCAGGGAATCACCGATGTGCACATCGGCCAGACGGCCGAAGACCTGGCGGCCGTGCACGAAAAATCGCCCATCGACTGGTACGTCTATTCCTCCGCCGTGGCCATCGAGCAGCCCGACGCGCCGGAGTTCGTCTACTGCCGCGAGCAGGACATCAAGATGAGCAAGCGCGACGAACTACTCAACGAAATCATCAACGACAAAAAGCTAAAACTGATTGCCATCGCCGGCACCCACGGTAAAACCACCACTACGGCTATGACCGTCTGGCTATTCAAACAGCTAGGCATCCCCCTGGCGTACATACTGCCCGCCAAAAGCAGCTTTGCCGAGATGGGCGCCTACGAGCCGGGTGCCGAATATTTCGTATATGAGTGCGATGAATTTGACCGCAATTTCCTGAGCTTTGAACCGTTTTTAAGCCTAATAACCGGCATCGACTGGGACCACCCAGACATCTACCCCACCCGTGAAGACTACAACGCCGCCTTCCGTGAGTTCCTAGAACAAAGCCGGCACACCGTGCTGTGGAATGCTGATGTTGAACGCCTGGGCTTGCGGGCCGAGGACGTAGGGCAGGTGCTGGACGAAGCCGACCCGGGCATTAACACCGCGTTCCATTTGCCGGGGCTGGTAAATCGCCAGAACGCTTGGGAGGTTGCCCATTCCCTGCAACCGGTACTGGGTGAATCATTTAACCATTTGGTTGAATGTTTAGACAAATTCCCGGGTGTTTCGCGCCGGTTCGAACAGATTGTGCCCGGGCTGTACACTGACTATGCACATACGCCGCCCAAAATCCGCGGCGCCCTGCAGCTGGCCCACGAAGTGGCCGGCGAAAACGTCGTGGTCGTTTACGAAGGCCTGCACAACACCCGCCAGCATTTCATACGTGATGACCTGCAAAACCTGTTTGACGGTGTCAAAAAGCTGTACATTGTGCCCAGTTACCTGGCGCGCGAGGACAAGTCGCTGAAGCTGCTTACCCCGGATGATTTGAAGTTGCTGCTAAGCACCCAAACACAGACCGTTACCGACACGGCGGCGTTAGACGGCAACCTGCGCGAAACCATCATCCGCCACCTGGAAGCTGGCGACACCGTCGTGTGCATCAGTGCCGGGGGCGGGGGCAGCCTGGACGAATGGCTGCGCCGCGAATTTAGCGGCACTAACTCAAAACAATAATCAGCAGGATTACGACGATAACTAATGTGACCACATACGGCCACAGGCGCATGGTGGGCTCCGGTTGCTTGCCGCCCGAGACGCCCTGGCCCGGAGCCGACGGTGGTACGCCGCGGGTAGTCGCACTTGGGACGTTCACGGAGGGCAGGGGGGTACTGCTGCCCGGCTCTTCCCCGCCCTGGAGCCCGGCCATAGCAACCTGTGCTTCATCGACCGCGCCGGGGGCGGCGGCCCCGCCAGTGCCCGTGCTGTGCTGCGCGGCTTCGGCGGCGCGTTCACGGTAGTATTCCTGGCCGTAGACGAACGCCGGGTTCTCCACCGGCTTCCCTGTTTTGGCGTCAACTTCGATGCTGTGCCAGGCGCTTTGCACCACCCGGTGTTCGGGCGGGACAGTTGGCGGCTGCTGTTCCATGGGCTGCAGCGGTGGCTTTTCGGCACGCTGGGCGGCCAGGCGCTGTTCGGCCTGGCTCAAGCGGCGTTCGGTGCCGCCCAATCGCGTGGTGGCTTCGGCGTACTGCCTGGCCTGCTCCTGGATGGTGAAGTTCTGGTCCTGTTGCAGGCGTTCGGCTTTCTTGGTTTGTTCGCGCTGGTTCTTGGCAGCCTTTTTCTCGCGGCGTTTGTGCTTGAAGTGCTCGTAGGCCCCGCCCACCAATAGCCCGGTGGCCAGGCCGCGGCCCAGGCCGGACTTGGTGGCGCGGTAGATGGCGTCGTCTAGCTCCTCTTTGGTGACGCCCTGCGCTTGCAGGAGCTGGTTCGCTTGGGCCGCTTGGCGCATGGCGTAGCGGCGGTAGGCTTCGGCCGGTTCCAACGGTTCGTCGGACGGGAAGGCTTCAGATGAGTGCGAGCCGGGCGGCCCAGGTGGTCCGGGCGGGATGATGTCGCCATACGCCGGTGGCTGTTCTGCCTCGGCTTCGGCCGGTTCGGCAGGCGGACCTTCCCATTCCGATTGCTCCCCTGCCCCTGGCTCTTCAGGCTCGGGCTCGGTTTGGTCTTTGGACTGGTGCTGCAGTTCCGGCTGGGTACGCCACTTGGGCGGTTCGGCAGCTTCGTCTGGGTGCAGCAGGATGACGCGTTCGGCCACTGGCTCGTCACCGTTCAGTTCCAAGACAGCTTCGCCGCGGTTTAGTTCATTGTCCGCCTGTTCGTAGCCAGGCAGTGGCTCGTAGCCGCCGTTGTCTTCGGCGGCCTCGGTTTTGATGCCCGCATCGTCCTTGGACTTTTCCGGTTCTTCCTCTGCCCTTACCCGCTTTTCGGCAAGCTCGCCCAGCAGTTTGTCGAACGCGCTGCGCTTGTCGGACTTGTCTGCATCCGGGCCACCTTCTGCTTTAGAGGCTTGGTTGACCCCGAACCGGCCCGCAGAAGCGACTTTGGCCCTTTTGGCTGACGTAGTGCCGTCGGTGTCCTTGTCGTCGTCTGCTGGCTTTTCCGGTTCTTCTGCCGTTGGCCAGCCAAATTCGCTCATATTCAACTATATTTTATAATTTTTGACCTTTTTCTTCAATCCACCCCAGTTCGCCGTAGGTTTTACCGGCCAGGATTTCCCGGAGGGCGTGTAGTTGGAAGCTCATGAGTGTTTCCGGCAAATTCGCGGCGTCCAGCCAGGCTATGTCACCGTGCCGTTCCGGCTCCATGTTGCGGGGCTCGCCCGTCCAGCTGGCCGCCTCAAAAAACACGTCCATCCGGATATCTTCATCCGACTGGTAGCGGTGCTGGGTGTACACCTGGCGTAAATCTTCCGGCCGCACCGCCAACCCAACTTCCTCCATGGCTTCGCGCATGGCGGCCTGGGAAAAGCTTTCGCCGGGCTCTACATGGCCGGCTGGCAGCGAGTATTTGCCGTCCATGAAGCCGGTGTGTTCGCGCAGGACGAACAGCAGCTTGCCGTCACGGCGGAAGAGCGTGTACGCACACGGGATGTGGAGTGTGCCCCTCACCGGTTGTCCCCGCTGCCCATCAGCGTGCCGCGCTCTTTACGGCTGCGCAGTTTTTCGATGTTGGCAGCCGCGATGTCATCCATGGAGATGCCGCAGTCGTGCGCCACAACGGCGATGTACCACAAGATGTCGCCGAGTTCTTTGGACAGGTTTTGTTTGTTTAGCAAAGCCGGGTCGGCACCGTTGTCGCGAATCCACTTTTTAAAAATTGCCAGTACCTCGCCAACTTCATCGCCCAAACCCAGTACCTGCTGCATGAGTTCGTGCAGCGGGTCGTCTTTGGTTAGGTTGGTGGAGAGCGCTTGTTTCTGGTAGTCGTCGAATGTCATTGGATTATCCTTCCGGCTTCGTCTATTTTTACTGCACCTTCGCGTAGGATTTCAATGGCATCGTCGATTACCCGGATGAGCGTGGAGGGCGGCCGGTTGGAGAGATCGCCGCCATCTACGTAAAAATCTACCGAATCGCCAAAGTAGGCCTGGGCCTCGGCAATATTGTTGGCTACCGGCTCGCCCGGCTGGTTGGCGCTGGTGGTTTGCAGGGCGCCTACTTGCTCCATAAGCTCTAGGAGAGGTTTGTCATCGGGGATGCGGATGCCCTGCCGGCCAGTGGACATATTTAGGTACTCGATGGAATGGGGCGTTTCCACGCTGACCGCCCCCGGCCAAAATTGCTCGACCGCCTTTAGGTAGCGTGCTTTTATGCCTAGTTCGACTAGCTGGTCGACATTTGCGGCAATCAGCGTGCCGGGCTTGTGGTCACGGCTTTTGAGCGCGTACAGCCTTTGGACGGCCTGCTCGTCGGCCGCACGGCAAACTAGGCCGTAAACCGTATCGGACGGCAACACGCCAACTGCGCCATTCCGCAGCAGCTCAACCAGTTTTGGGTCAGCCAGGCTCGTGAACGTCTGCATAGGCGGTAGCGGGGAGCCTTACTTCATTTTCAGGTAGACGTAGGCAGCGACTGCCAGGACTACTACGGCTACGGCCGCGCCAACCATCATGCCCATCTTGGACTTTTTGGGGGCTTCGGCCACCGGGGCGGCTTCCGGGGTAGGGCTGGCGACAGGGGTGACAGTATCGTCAGCGCTGGCATCCGGCACGGCCGGGCCGGCTGGCGCCGAGGTGTCGGCTGCAGTCGGTCCTGCAGGAGCTGCAGCGGGTGCTGCCGACGCTGCTGGGTCGGTTGCCGGGGCTTCTGTGGCCGGGGCGTCTTTAGTTGGTTCTGTTGGTGTGCTTGGTGTTTGTGGATTCATGCACTCTATTGTAGCACTACAGGCCGTAGGTACCATGTTTCGACTGGCGGACCAGGCCTTCCTGTTCTAGTTCGTGCAGCACCGCAGCCAACCGGCCGTCCGCTATGGCCGCCTGCAGTTCGGCCAGCGAATGGTGCTTGGCGCCCAGCAGCCGGATGACCTGCCCGCGGACCTGGCGGCGCGAACCGTGGAACTTGGACTGTTTGGTGTAGTGCTTGCTGGCTTTATTTAGGTTGCCGACGGTGGCTTTCAGGTGGCTGCCGTAGTCCATGAGCGCCCAGTAAAACTCCCTTGGCTGTTCGCGGTCGAGCGTTTGCTCCACCAGGCGGGCGATTTCTGTGTCACCAATGCCCTCGCGGTCACCGCAGAAGTGGTGGATGTAAACGGTGCGCACGTTGGTTTCCACGAATACCACCGGCCGGTTGTAGGCATAGGCCAGGACGGCGCCGGCGGTGTTTGGGCCGATGCCCGGGAGCTGCACCAGTTCCGCTGCGGTGTCTGGGAAATGCCCCAGTTTTGCAACCGTTTGCGCCGCCTGCCACAGGAACTTCGCACGCCGGTTGTAGCCCAGACCTTGCCACTCGCGCAGCACATCGCCCAGTTCGGCTTCCGCAAGTCGTGCGGCAGTTGGGAAGCGCTCCAAAAACGTGCGGTACTTCGGAACCACCCGCGGCACCTGGGTCTGCTGCAGCATTAGCTCGCTGACCATGATTTTGTAGGGGTCAAACCCGCCGCCCGTTTCAGCCTGCCGCCATGGCAAACCACCGCGCCCGTGGTGCGCATAAAAATCCCAAAGCGTTTCTAAGAACCCAGCCGGCTGCTGTTTGCCCAAATCCATTTAACTACAGTGTAGCCTACAGGCCGCCGTACCCGCCACCGTAGCCGTAGTAGCTATAGGCTGGCTTGTAGTAGTCGGTAATCTTTAGTGGGGTGCCGCCGACGGCTGGTATGATGTACAATTCGCTGCTGCTCTTGGAAACTAGCAGGTAGTCGTCAGTGTACCAACCGTAGGTGTTGTATTCGCTGAGCGCTGCAACTTGCTTGGGGCTTTTGCCGTTTACATTACCTGTGAAGAGCGTATTTTTACCGTCCCGTGGCTCTGCCCAGAAGGTGCTGCTGCCAGACGGTGACAATAGGTAGGTGTAGTACAGCATGCCGTAGACTGTGTCGTCCGTGACGCCGGTGGCATCGCTGACCTTGCCGTCTTCGTATTCGTAGAATTTCTCCGTGCTGCTATCGGTAAATACTAGGTAGAACGCCTGGGGTCCGTAGGGAACAGTATCTACCGTGATATACACGATGGCGCCATCGGGAGATGTGTTCATAAGAATTATCGAACTCGGCGCGAACGTTTTTAGCACCTTGTGTTCAGCACCATCTGCCCCGATACTATCTAACTCGGCAGACTTCCCATTGAGGTAGCTCTCCCTGCCATTAGCAGTAAAATGCCATCCGGTGCTTTGCCAGTTCTTAACATACACCACACTGCCACCCGAAAGATACGCGTTTCCAAAATTCTGGGTGATGTACCCTGCAGTCGCGTCACCCTCAAAATAGGCACCATGCTGGGGCCCGCTTCCGCTGGCAGCAGCATAGGTAGTAGCGTCCGTCTGGTCTAGCAGCAAGGTGTGGCCACTAGTTGGGTCGAATGATTTGAGCGCCTGCTGGTTCTTTTGCCCGGTAGCAATGTGGCGGTTTACTTGGTAGATGAACCGGTCGCCGCTCCAGCCAATCAATTTAAAGTCGGCATTTCCTTCATCTATTGTAGTCAGTTTGTCACCGGCCGTGGTGTCGATGAGGTACAGGCTGGCATTGTCGCCACCGGAGCGCTTGGACAGCAGTGCCAGGTATTTCCAGTCACGTGAAGCCAGCAGTGAAGTCTGAGTTTTGTCTTCGCTACCGGTGCCTTCTAGCACCACTTGGCGGTTGCTGCCGTCTAGGTCGGTCTTAACGACGTCTAGGTTGCCGCTGAGGTTCGAGAGGAAGTAGAGTTTGCCGGCTGGAACGATGCCAAAAGTGTTTTTGGTTACGTCGCCGGTTGCGACGATGCTGACTTTGGCAGTGTTGAAGCCGCTAAGTGCAACGCTAGCCTCCTGCGTAGTTGCGCCAGACGGAACCACTACCGTCGCCAAGCCGTCTTTGTCGGTCTTGGCTTTGGAGGTCCCCACGGCCACTTCCGCGCCCGCGACCGGCTTGGTGGTGACTTTGTTGACCACCTTCACCTTCACCTGGCGGCCGAGCGCCACCAACTTTACTTTAAAGGAGTTCTGCGAGGCCACCATGCCCACCAGTCCATGCTCGGTAGAGCCGGTGTAGTACGTTTTGCTGGCTTTAATGGTGCGGGTACCGAGGTGCACGTGCAGCACGGCCTTGCCGTCCGCTTCGGTCGTGGCGGTTTTGGTGCCAACCTTTACCAGCGCACCGCTGACCGGGGCGCCGCTTTTGCTGTCCACGGCCTGTACGGTTACGTCGGCCTTCAGCACCACGCCCAGGATGTTGTAGCGCGTCACCGGCAGGCCAAAGAGCACGCCAAGCGCCACCACCAACACGCCGATGCTTGTCCAGCGCAGTTTCTTATTGGACCAGAACTGGCCGAAGAAATGCTTCAGCTTGGCCTTGAAGCCGGCCTTTACGGGCGCAGACTTTTCGGCGTCTTCGTCTTGTTTCTTTAACACCTCGTCGCCGTCGGTCTTCATGATGTCGTCGACGGCTTTGTCGGTGTCGGGGTCATCGTCATTGCCGTCTTTGGGCTTGGATTCCTTCGGTGCGTCGTCCTTGGGTTCATAGGAGTCATCCATTTCGGCATCGTCCAGTTCCGGCGCGCTCTTGGGCCCGTCATCTCCAGATTTGTCGGAAATGGTTATTTTATAGGGGCGTTTCGAATCGTCTTGTTCTGCCATCTCGCTTGTCCTTCTTTGGTTGTTACTATAGCAAACCGGGGCTTAAGTGAATATATTGATGGGTATGAAAATAAATGCTGCGGTAGCTAAAAAGGCGGCCGAATACCTGGCCGGGCAAGACGCGGCCTTGAAGCCGGTGATTGCACAGGCCGGGATTTGCACCATCCGCCCGCACGGGAATTACTACCAGGAATTGGTGGAAGCCATCATCAGCCAGCAGCTGAGCGTCCACGCGGCACGGGCAATTGAAAACCGCTTCCTGGATTTGTTTGGCGGCAAGTTCCCCAGCCCGGAACAGATTTTGACGAAAGATGTCGAGACACTGCGCGGCCTGGGTTTTTCCCGCGCCAAAGCAACCTACGTTTTGGACCTGGCGCAGCACGTCGCCGACGGCCGGGTGCGGTTCGACCTCCTGGACGCTTTGGATAACGATGCGGTAATTGCCGAGCTGACGCCAGTAAAAGGCATCGGCACCTGGACGGCCCACATATTCCTTATGTTCTGCATGGGCCGGTCGGACGTGCTGCCGGTGGGTGATTTAGGAATCCGCAACGGCATCCGCAAACTGTACGGCTTTGCCGACGCGCCCACGCCGGAGCAGATTATCGAGTTAGCTAAGCGGAACAATTGGCAGCCCTACGAATCCATCGCCAGCTGGTACATCTGGCAGTCGCTGGACAACACTCCGGCGGTTTAGTTCAAAGTCAAAGATTGCAGCACGCCCACGATTGTGTCGTGGAGTTTGGAGGTTTGCCAGTCTTTGGCCTGCAGCGTGATTGATTCGGACTTGCCGTCGGCGCACTTGCTGTCGGCGCAGTGGATGAAGCGCACGCTCACCAACGGATTACCCTTTATGATGTCGTCCATCGGCACAGCGTCGTCCAGTTTGTAGGCCGTGGCGCCGGTTAGGAATAACGCGTCGATACCGTGCGGGTTGCCGAAGGTAACGTACGTTAGGTAGGTTTCGGTGCGCTGCACGGTGGACGGGTGTTTGTAGGTGATTTTTTCCGACGCCAAGTTGGCCAGCGCCCCGCCGGACGGGTAGCCCGGCACACTGGTTTGTTGGTCTTGCACCGTCACCACCACACGGCCGGAACCCTGTTTGTTTAGGTCGGCCATGGTCATGTTGGGCGAGGTAATGGTGAGTTTGGCAGGGCTGTCGGCCACTACCCAATTGCCGGGGTAGTCAAAACTGAGGGCGTGCGCCGTGGAGTCGTAGCGTTTGGCGGCGGCCGCCGAATCATCTGTTTTCCGGGCCTCGGCTTGGGCGGTTTGCGGTTTGGCCGGGGCATGGTTGCGCGTGCCGAACCAAAAGGCCACCGTACCCACCACGAATGCCAACAGCACCGCCAGCACTACAAACGGCCATTTTTTCTGCGGCAGCACGCCGGGCACAAACTTCGGGTCGCCGTACTTCGCCCAGCGCTCCGCTTCGACCACTTTGTCTGGGTCGCCCGGGTTCGCCACGTGTTCGTTCAGCTTGTCCGGCTCGTCGCCGTCGTAGGTACCGATGGTAGGACTTTTTCCCATGAGCATAATTATACCCCCGCCTTCCTATGCAGGCAGTTTTTACGCCCGGCGCACTAGAGCGTACAGCACCGTGCCCGTACCAGTAAACACCAACCCCGCTTCCAGCACTGTAATCCAGTCCAGCCGAAAGAGTTTTTGCATGATTGGGGCGACGGTAAGATTGGCGCTGGGCTGCGGAGCTAGTTGGGTGTTGGCTCCTACAGAATCACCGAGTACCGCGGTTGGCGCCGGCTCTTCGTTTGTGGTGCCAGTGGCCGGCTGTGCGGTAACTGTTCCTTGGTTTATGGTGGTTTGGCCGGAGCCGTTTGCGGAATTCATGGTGATATCTCCATCGCACGCATCATCAACGCCATCCTTGTCGGCATCTTGACCACTGGGCGGGATGGCCGGGCACGAATCCGTGTCATCCGGGATGCCATCACCGTCTAAGTCATCCACACTGGCCGCGATGTAAATGACCTTCTGGATGTCGACTGACCCGCCAGCCATGTCCGTGGCGTATACGTGCAAGGTGTGGTAGCCAGGTTCAGTGCCAGCTGGAATATGTACCGTGACGCTGATGTTGCCGTCGGCATCCACACCGCCCTCGTCTAGCAGCACCGGCGTGGAATGCAGCACCACTTGGTACCCGCTCCCCGGCTTTAGCTGCGCTCCGCTACCATTTACGGCCACGTCTAGTTTGTCACCGCGCACGGCCGCATCGTCCGCAATTGAGCCATCGCTGGTCACTTGCCGAGTGGCGCGGCCAGATTTGGGCATGTCTTTTAGGATTGGGACATCCGGAGCTAGCCTGGGCGCCGCGGACGGTGCGGGCGGTGGCATGGGTGCGGACAGGTTACTGGTTGCTTGGGCAATGGTGTCGGCCAGCAGCTGGTAGCCCAGCACTGTGGGGTGATAGCTTTCGGCGCCGATGCCATAGGTTTTTCCCCGGAAGTTCACGCCACCGTCATTACCGGCGGTTAGGCCGTTCATGGCCTTGGCGCCGCTTTCGCACAAACGGTGGCCGTCAAACGCATGCTGGGCGTCTACGTAAAACACCCCTGCGGTTTGGGCGGCTTTTTGGATGACACCGTCCAGGTAATCCACGAGTGCGGCCGAGAATGTAAGCTCGTCGTTGTCCAGTAGCACATTCAGGCCGCAGTCGCCGTCCGGCTTTGCCACCTGCGGGTACCCCACCACGTACAGCCGCGCACCGCCTGACTGTTGCCGCAGTGTAGTGTAGGTGTTGACCAGCTTTGGATAGGTGCGGTTAATCTCATCCACCAATTCCGCCCGGTCTTCATACGTGTCGTAACACGTCCCGCCCCCGGGACTATTCACACACTTCTTCACAATATCCGCGAAGTGGACGTCGTCCCCACCCACTGAGAGCACTATTGCCTCGGGGGTGTAGGCTGCGGCGAATTCTTGTTGGTAGAGGTAGCCCGGGAGGAAGTTCGCAAAGATGAGACCCTTATCTCCTCTGTCTTTCTCCTTTATCTTGTCCCTGACCTGTCCTAGATATTTATCGTTGATGCCGATGACATTATCTGTTGTGGCGCCCGAACACGCGATAGAGTTATAAGAATTGAAGCCAGCCTTTCCAAGAATGAACGGGTAAGAGAGCTCGGACAAGTGGCAAAAGTCGTTGGCCGTGTCCGTCCCGTCACGGTACATGAAAGTACCCTGTCCTGAAATGTATGAGTCACCCATGCCAAGCAGACCAATCTTGTGCTGTGCTACGCTAGGCGCTGTTACAACAAACGCCGCGGCTTTGTAGCTAGCATCCGAAATGTCATACCGGGCACTAAAGCTGATGTTATCGTCATTTACAAAACGTAGATGCGTTGGATATTCGACACCTGGCAGTTGATTCAGCAAATCCGCCCATATGTTCTTGTTCGTGCAGTAGTGACGTTTGGTTGATGGTACGTTCAATTGGTCATCGCAGGTCGACAAGTCATACACATTCAGATTGCCCGTACCGAAGATATCCGTATTTGCGGCCGCATACTGGCCGTCGTTGCTGATAGCGAGCGATGGGTTCGCCAGACCCAGATACCAATCCGGCTCAACCGTCCCCGCAAAAAGTTTCGTATTGAAGTCGGTCATATTTACACGCACCAGGCCCACCTTGGGCATGTTGGCAATCATCCATTGCCCATTTGCTGAAAAACCAATGTTCAGCGTGTTCAGTTGCAACGGCTCGTTGGTCTGCTGGTTGCGTACTATCTCGTCCGGCTGTGCCGAGATGTAGTAAGACTCCCCTGGCCCATCAAAGATGCTTGCCTGCAACGATTTCTTGGTAAGGTTGTGGTAGACGCCAATGTTATTGCCAATAGTTGGTGCAGTGAGCGACACCAACGCCAAGGTAGGACCAACCGTCGGAATCAAAACCGACTGTTTGGTTGGGCCGGACAGCCGCACAAAGTTGTCGCTACCGATTTGCAGCCTGCCGTCCGTTGTGGCGGTGCCAAGCGGCGACATAAACGTGCAGGTCATCTGCGAGAGTACATCGCCCTTTTGTATGTAGTTGAGCGGGGAGCAGTCGGTGTTGTTGGAGCCTGGCTCCCGGTTTGCGATAAGTTCGGCGGTTTTGCTAAGACTTGGAGCGTCCGTACTAAACCAAGTAGAGCCAGACTGGGCGGAGGTGGGCAAGAAACTAGCGTACAGTACGCCTAGCAGCAAGATGAGGCAAAAAGGCAGCCCCACCGCCCGATTACGGCGTACCCGCACAGCAAATCTCCAGCTAATTACACTGTGACTCTACCGTATTGCCGCAGTTCGGTCAATCTGTAACGACCGGGAAGTATTCTGCTTTCGCACTTCCGCCGCATCCGATATCCATGAAGTCTACAGTGCCGGTATCTGGCGCACTAACGTCTCTGCTGCTGGATGGGGTGCTCGCATCGTAGTAAGTAGATGAAAGTGCGCATTTAATCCCCTGCAGTTCAAAAACATATACAGCAAGATCATTCGCATCATATGCACCCTCGTTCTTGGTCAGTGTAATGCCACTTCGAGACATAACAGTTCTTACACTGTCTGTTACATTCTGGGCGTCAGTCTCCGAAATCCCAGTGTACGCAATATTAAAGCCCATTCCACACCCAAGATATCGATTTCCAAAAACAGCACCATCACTTGTGTAACTACACTCGCGATAGTGTTTAACGGTGGGTGAATTGGTATCTGGCACCAGCTTCTCGAGAACGGACAAGGTCTGGTCTGCGGCCACAAACCGCTTGCGTTCAGCCCGAACCTGGAGCTGGGTGCTGACCCAGCCTTCGAAAACGTACAAGCTCAACCCAAGAACAAGAACCAGGAATACCGTCAGAATCTTGTGGCGGCCAAACCACCAGAAGAAACGCTGACGGCGGCTGAAGGGGCGTACTGTTTGTATCTGTATTTTTGCCATGCTAGTGCTTATGGTACCAAATTCTACGGCATTTGCGCAGATTGGAAAACGGGACATCTGGAAGGCCTGCCCAGACCACGTTTGTGACGAATCCCACGTTTTTGGGGATGTGGACAAATGGTATACTGGGTGGGTGAGCTAGTAGCTAGCGCTCACTTTCCCGTGCGAAAGATTAAACTCCCAAAATCTGAACTTTATGCCAGGGTTTTTAGCCGAATTTCGCTGGGCGACAGAGTTATGAAGAAGCATCCCAAAGGTTTTATCACCCCCAAGGACACCCCCGCAACCCGAAAGCGGCGTCTACAACAGCGGTTACAAGAACTGAGCGACAAGAGCGAGCAGGAAATAGCTGCGATTATGAAATCAGTCGAAAAAGTGAAGTCCGCCCTGAGACCAAAACAGTAGGACCGCCCTACTGAGGTGCTATTCGAGGTCGCGGACGGGCCGCGCGTTTACAATTGCTTTTATAAGGACGTTCATGCTGGATTGTACCAAGGGGTCAAGCTCTTCCATATGGAACGTGTATTCATACATAATGGAGGCACCCGCTAGTACGGCGAAATGGGTCCTTGGGTCGCTGATGTCGGCACCCAACCCAGCCAGCTGTTCCTTGATTATGCTTGTGAACCGATCCATTCTGGGATCGACCGGAGCGCCATCCTCCCTTTGGGCAGCACTATGTGCCGCAGCAATACGGTCTAGTGCCGCAACCTGCTCTGGACCTAGGCCTTCGGTGTTATAGATATCTGCCATTGCATAGTTAATACCATACAAGTGGCGTTTTGTAAATTACAGTCCGTAGGTTTTAGTGCGGGGGCTGGCTGCCAGCCGGCGGCTTGGTGCCGCCCTGGGGTGGTTGGCTTTGGCCGCTGGTGCCTTCCTGCGCGCCCGGCGGGTTGGCCGCCTTGCTGCGGAAGCAGCTGGCGCTGTAGGGGAAGTCCTGGGTCATTACGTAGTGGTAGGTGGTGACGGTTTTGCCGTCCAGCGTTATGGCGCTGGTCAGGCCGTGGCACTCGTCTAGGTCGTCCGTGGTTAGGATGTTGCCGGTGCCCACCTGCGGGCCGGTAATCGGGAAGCCATCTAGCGCAAAGCCAATCACCGTTTTGACACTGATGTCTTTGATGCAGCTGCTAAGCGTGTGGTAGTGGTACTCGCCGCTGCTTTGCGGGTGGCCGCCGCAGTTGTCCTGGACTTCCCAGGCGCCGGCATCCCGGCCGCCAGCGTCGAAGGCGTTAAACAGAGCCACACCCGTTAGCATCACGCCCACTTCACCGCCCATGCAGTTGGGCGTGGCGCTGTAGGTGGGACTGGCGCTCAAAGCGTAGCTGAGCGTTTGGCCCGAGATGGTGTTCGGATTGCGGTCATAGGTATAGGCTGGGTCGTTACTGGCGATGGGGAACACGCCCGTGACATGGCTGGGCAGGTCGTTCGTTGTAATGGTACGTGTGCCGCCATTGACGGTGTTACTAAAACTGGGCTGCCACGGCACACTGCCCAGCACGTGCACCTTTTTGGTAACGTCGTACTGCGTGTTGTTGTTTACGAACCACGGGCCGCGGGTGTCCGCCCCGCCCTTGTCACTCGTTAGGTTGGTGGCATACTGGCTGCAGGCATACACCGTGCCCTTTTTGGCGGCGGTGGTGCTGTATTTGCCGTCACCGACGGGCAGCAGGCCGTCCGCGTATTTGTCGCCGTACTTTTTCGTGGTGTCTAGCTGTACGCCCTGGGCGGTGCCGGACTGTCCGGTGGTCTTTGGACTGGTTGTGGTGGACGTTTTGGTTGCGGTCGAGTCGGTTTTGGCGGTCGAGCTGCGCAGGCCAAACCAGTAGCCAGTGCCGGCCAGCAACAGCGCCACCACCACGGCCAGTGCAATCCACAGATTCCTGTGCGGCAAGCCTTGCCCGCCAGATACCACCATGGCCGGGGCAGGCGTAGGGCCCACCGGCACCGCCTGCGGCGTATCGGTTGGGCCGAGGTTGGTCTTTTTGGTTTCCGGCGCGGCCTCCGGCGTCACCGGAATTTCCGGCTTCGGTGATTGGGGCATGCCATTAGAGCCATTTTGCATGTGCTTATTGTACCAAATGGCAGCCAGTGGCGTTCGGCTATGGGCCCAGGCGGTTGATGTCGCGAGGGAACAGCGTGGCTTCTTTGACGTTGCCCAGGTTTAGGAGCTTTTCAGTCAGGCGCTCCAGGCCCATGCCGAAGCCGCCGTGTGGCGGCAGGCCGTATTTGAAGGCGCTTAGGTACGGTTTGAAGCCGGGGTGTTCGGGGTCACCGTGGGCGAGGTCTTTCAGCTGCTGCACCAGGACTTCGTAGCGGTGCTCGCGCATCGGTGCGGTGGCGATTTCTACGCCGCGGAACAACAGGTCGCTGCGGTCAGCCAGCTCCGGGTTGTCGGCTTTTTTGCGGTGGTAAAACTTCATGCTGCTGGCCGGCCAGTCGGTTACGAACACGGCTTCGCTGCCCAGCTCTTTCTTGGCATATTCACAAATCCAGCGCTCTTCGTCCGGGCGCAGGTCGTCCTCGGCGCTGTAGTCGTCTTTGTTGGCTTTGGCGTAGAGGGCGTGGACTTCCGCCATGGTCAGGCGCGGGAAGTTAGGCGTCAGCACTGGTTTTTCCACGTTCCATTTCTTTAGCTCGTCGCCGTATGCTTCCCAGACTCTGTCGGCCACGTGGTTGATGAGCCCGCTGGTGAACGTCAGCAAGTCGTCGAACTCTATGAAGCCCATTTCGGCGTCAATGGTGATGTATTCCGTCATGTGCCGGGTGGTGGCGCTCGGTTCGGCGCGGTAGGTTGGGTTGGTTTCGAACACGCGCTCGAACACGCCGACCATCATCTGCTTGTAGAACTGCGCGCTCTGGGCCAACGTGGCTTCTTTGCCGAAATAGTCCAATTTAAAGACTTCGGCACCGCCTTCAGTTGCACCGGCTAGCAGCTTGGGCGTGTTCATTTCGGTAAAGCCGTTCTGTATGAAGTACTCGCGGGCAGCTTCCAGCACCTTGGCCTGGACTTTGAAGATGGTCTGTTCCTGCAGGTTGCGCAGGCCGATGACGCGGTTGTCGAACAGCGTGTCTAGGTTTTCTGGCTTGTGGCTAAGTGGCTTGTCGATTTCAATTGGCGGCTCGTCGGTAACCGGCACCAGTACGGTGATTTTCGCGTCGTGCAGTTCGGCGCCGCCCGGGGCGCGCGGTTCTTCCTTCACGGTGCCTTCCACGGCCAGCACGGTGCCGATTTGCAGGCCGCGCAGTTTTTCCACTTCATCTTTGTCTTGCAACACAACTTGCGTTAGACCGCGGCGGTCGCGGACGTTTATGAACGTCAGCCCGCCCAGCAAGCGCTTTTTATGCAGCCACCCTTCCACATGGACGGCTTCGCCGATGTGCTCCCGGACTTCAGAACTTAAGATTCTCATATTGTTTCCTAATTAGTTGGTGAGGTTGGCTAGGTATGAGGGTCGGATGCACGAACAAACAGCGCCGGCTGTTATTCGCCGACCCGGGAATTCATGTTGGAATTCGTGCGCCGCGTCATATGGCAGTTATTCTACCACCTCTGGGGCTTCAGCGGTAGAGGCTGGTTCATTATGCGCTGCGTGGTCTTTTTTGGCGGCCGCCGCGGCCACTGCCCGCAGGTTTTCATATTGGTCGAATTCGTCGACGATTTGGTGGCCAATCAACTGCTCCAACACGTCTTCAATGGTGATAATGCCCACCAGTTCCTCAAACCCATTCACCACGAAGAACAGGTGCTGCTTGGTTTTTAAGAACGCCTGCAGTGTTTGCAACAGGCTGAAATCCTCGTGCACGTAAGTGAGCTTGCGGCTCATAAGGTCGGAAACTCGGCCAGTGCGCTTGCCGCCGACCAGTTTGCGTAAGAACAACACGCCCACGATGTTGTCGCGCCGCTGGTCGTACACGGGGAACCGGCTGTGACCGCTACGGCTAAGTTCGTTCAGCAGCACCGGGCCAACCGTTTCGCTGGCCGCAACGAGTTTTACCACCCGCTTCGGCACCATTGCATCGGAAACCGATATATCGCCAAACGATATATTATGCAGGAGTAAATCAATCTCGGCAGGGCTAATCCGGCTGTCCGGCTGGCCCTTTTGTCGCTCCAATAGCTCGGCTACGTCGGACTTTTCGTACAGCCCCGTGTGGACAGAAACATGCCGCAGCCGCTGCAGCGTGCGGGTAAGCAAACCCAGCACCGGCTGTGCCCGCTCCAATACCCACGCCAGTGTCGGCGCCGCCCGCTTGGCCAGCCACAGGCTGCTGTGCGTCAGTTCATCCGCCGGCACAAACACAAAGCTGCCCACGCCCAGCAGCAACAGCAGCAAAACCACGCCGGTAAACGACCCGAATGCGTGCACCATACAAACTAGTGCCAGCACGGCCACCACCAACGCCCCGCCGCCCAGCAGCGCCCGCAAATTCACACCGTACGCCGCCGGCCGGTACAGCACCTGCGCCACGGCGTCATCGCTGCGCGCCAACCGCTTCAGTTCCCGCGCCGGCACGTGCTGGTACGCCCGCTGCAGCATCCAGAGCATCACGGCCACCGCCGCCAGCACCAGGCCAAGGATAAACGTAAACATATACCTATCTTACGACGGACAGGTAGGTGGGCGCAATTTAAGGCGAGTGGTTTACCCTACCGAAGCGGCCATTGGCGGCTCGCCTTCATCTTTGTGGTCTGGCTTTAGGGACACTCCCAGGAGTTCCAACCGGTAGCTGATGGCCGTAGCTACAATGTCGGCAGTTGTAATCAGCAGCGGTTGTTCTAGGTCGAATTCTACCGACTCAAAGCCCTCCACCATCGACACGGTCGGGTGGCCTGGGTGCAGGTCAGCGCGGTCTGGCAAGATTGAGTTGATCTCGTCGATGAATATAAACACCAATCCCTTGTGCCTGCCCGCTTCACGGAATAGTTCTGCCACATTCCTGTCAGTGCCCCCATAGAATTGGTTCTTGAGGTCATCTGCTGAAACCTCAATGAAGGCCGCTTCCACACGGTTTGCGAAGGCCTTTGCGAGCATGGTCTTACCCGTACCCGGTCCGCCGTAGAGCAAGACACCCCTTGGAACCGGCACATCGTGCATTTCATAATCTTCTGGGGATTCGACCTGGAGGGAAATTTCTTCGAGTATGGCTTTTGCCTTGATGTTGCCGCCAATGTCGTCAAACGTCACATCGGTATCAACGATTTCGTGGTTGCCAATTTTACCTTTAGGCTTCGCCGCCTTCGTTTCAGCAGGTGCCGCAACCTCGGCCGGCACATAGGCGGCCCGCCAACCAGCGCGGGAAGGGTATGGGTCTACCGGTACCTTTGGCTTTTCCGGCTCGACAACAGGTTTGACTGACTTGACGGATGAACCAAAGGCAGCGCCGCAAGTCTCATCACAGACATGGTCGCCTAGCATGTTGCTGTACATCTCCGTTATATCGCGGAGGAGTGGCGTAAACAGGATTGGCCTAATCTCCTCAGAGCGTTCGACCATGGGGTTGAAGATTAACGGCCTAAGCCTCTCGGCCATCGTCGGCAGCTCTTGCTCGGTTCCACGGGCTTCAACCTCACGCATAAATTGAGGGTAAACCAGGCCGAATTCATCGGGCCGTTCGAGGTGTTCGCCGTGTTCTTCTGGATTGGTGGACATATCGACGGTTATTATAAAATATCAGACTAATTAAATCAATGGTTTTGCGTATGGATTTCGGGCGACGTCAGGTGGCGATGTGTACATCTCCAGTGACGCGTAAGGTGTTCCGTGGTACTATATTGCGTGAATAATGGTGTAATTTGGGGAGCATATGGACAAGCGTTTTTGGGCAATCATCGGCGTCATTGTGGTGGTGTTCGCGGGCATATTGGTGTTTCACGGCAACAAATCAGACAACGGCAAGGGCGGCAACAGCAACCAAGCCACCAACCATGTTGAGGGCAACAACAACGCCAAAGTCACGCTGTTAGAGTACGGCGACTACGAGTGCCCGGTGTGCGAAAACTACTTCGCTACGGTGCAGCAGGTGCAGCAGAAGTACAACGACACGGTGAAGTTCCAGTTCCGCAACCTGCCTTTAAGCGAAATCCACCCCAACGCCATCGGCGGCGCCCGCGCGGCCGAAGCGGCCGACCTGCAGGGCAAGTTCTGGCAAATGCACGACACACTCTACAACCCCAGCAACTGGAACGAATGGTCCACCAGCAACAACCCCGAGCCATTCTTCTGGACGTACGCCCAACAACTTGGCCTGAATGTCACCCAGTTTAAAAAAGATTTCGCCAGCAGCAAGGTGAACGACCGCATCCAGGCCGACCTGGCCGCGTTTAAGAAAACCGGCCAGCAAAAGTCCACCCCCAGCTTCTTCGTAAACGGCAAGTTCTACAGCAACGCCAACTTTGTGACGAACGGCGTACCTAGTGTGGATGCCTTCAGCAAAGTGCTGGACAACGCCCTCAAAAGCTCTGGGCAATAAACCATAAGCGAAACGTAGTACACTGGTAGGATGAAATCTGTACTGTTCATCCACCGTTCGGTTGGCCGCAACTTGCTGGCGGACGGCGGCGTGTACCGCTTGATGGCCGAGACGTCGCGCGGGTTCCTGCTAAGCGACTACGAC
>DATIIC010000026.1:0-29569 GCA_035480095.1 Saccharimonadales bacterium (SeqCode)
CGAAGCTGCGGCAGCAAGGACAAGGCACGTCAAGGTGGCACGTTTCCTAAGCGCTGTCGCGCTTACTCGCCAGTAGGCTGTAAGCTGGTGTATCTGCAGCCAGAGCGGCTGCCTTTATAGCGTGGCCATGTACCACATGGCTGATTGGTTTTTGCTGAATTCGTTGCTGGAGTAGGTCCAGAGCTCTACTAGCAGGACGGGGATGTCGTGCTGTTCGGCCGCCCAGTCTTCGAACGAGCCAGTGGTGTCGTAGGTGAAGACGGTGGCGTTTTGGCTGGTGGGGGAGTAGTTTAGGTTTGATTTTGAATCGTAGGTTTTGGCGAGGGCGTTGCTGTCGCCGGCGTCGTTGGGCTCGACGATGCCGGCGGTGGCGTGGTAGTCGAGGACCAGGCGGGGGTGGTAGGTGGCGATGTAGCCCGCGAGGGCGGCGGACTCGGGCTCGCTGAGTGGGTAGTTGCCGCCGCCGTTGGAGTTGACGCTGCCGCCGGGCATGGTGACGGATTGCTTCCAGTTGGAGGTGTCGAAGTTGCGGTTGAGGTCGACGTTATGGGCGTTTACGCGGTTGCCGGCGGCGGCGCCGTCGGGGTTGACGTCTGGGATGACGACGATGGAGCGGCCGGCGGGAATCGAATCGTAATTGCGTTCCAAATAATCAATCCAACTGGTGAGGGTGTATTCGGCGCTGCGCTCGTTGCCGTGGAGGGTGCCAGTGTAGACGATGAGGCTGTTGCCGGTGCCAAAGCGGTAGGCGGTGATGGCGCGGCCCTTTACGGAGGTGCCGATGCTGAAAGTGGTTTGGCAGATGGTGCGGGAGCTGTAACTCCAGGCGGAGCCGCCGGCGACGCCGGACTCGTTCTGGAGGCCATCCAGGACCACCAGGCTGAAGCGGGTGCAAGCGGGCAGGGCGGCGGCGGGGTCGATGATGACTTGCTGGCCGTTGCGGGACAAACTGGTTGCTACCGGGCTGCCATTAATCTGCAGTTGTATGAAATCGCCAAGGTTTTGGCTGGCCGAGACGGCGGTGTCGAAGGCCAGGCTGATGCTGGCCGTGGTGGAGACTTTGTAGCTGCCGATGGAAGTGCTCTGGACTTTTGGCCCGCCGGAGGTGGTGAAGTCCAGTGTGAACGGGGCGGGCAGGTGGCCGCTGTCGGTGGCGGTGATGCCAGCGATGGTGGCCTCGAACGTTGTGGCGCGCGGCAGGGGCTTTGCGAACGTGAAGGTGAGTGTGTTGTTTACGGTGGTGATGGTGGCATCTACCTTCTGGCGGCCGCCAGAGGCCGTGACTAGGGAAAGCTGGGCGCCGGCGTAAGTTTTGATGGGCTTATTGAAGGTGAGGGTGAGCTGCGTGGGGATATCGTAGACAGTTTGGCCGGGCGCGATGTTGGAGCTGGCAAGCAACACCGCGCCGACAGTAGTGGCAGTTTGGGTAAAAAGGGTGCCGGCGGGCTTGCCGTGGAACGTGCGCCCTAGTGAGAGCGTGTAGCTGGTGGACTGCGCCAGTTGCAGCTGGAAAGTGTCGCAGGTAAGGTGGGCACCGTTTTTGGTGCAGGGTGCGGTGCGGCCGTTGCCGGTGAGCTGGTAGTCGAAAATGCGGTCGGCGGAACTGAGTGTGAGCACCAGTGGACCCTTGGTGCTGAGGGGCTGGGCGAGCGCGGTTTTATAGCTGACTGAGGGCGGGGTACCGGTGGTTATGTGGATGGTTTGGTGGAGCGGGGCGAAGCCAAAGGGTGAACGGGCCACCGTGTCTGCGGTGCTTTCGCGGGGTGCGGCAATCGGCGCCAGGCAGGTGGTGTGTGAATAGAGTGTGTGCCCGAATAGGCTGACGGTGTTAACCGGCACGGCTGCGTAGGTTTTGCCGGACGTAGGCACATCCAACCCTGGCAGTACCAAAGGGTTCACAAAACAATTATTGCTGGCAAAGCTAACGTGTACCGTACGCGGCCACAGGAACGAAACCAGCAGACCCGTGGCCAGCGCCAGGTAAACACCGGCTAGGGCGAGCAGAAACCGCGCCAAGGTTATGGTGCGCCCGGCGCGGCCCATGGCCGCCCAAACGGTTTGTGCGGCGCTGCGTACATTTGCCGGCAAAATCCACCCGAAATGCATATGCATTATTGTACCGTAGGGCGGCCGCTTGCCGCCGATATTCCAGCCCGCGGCGCTTTCGCGGGGGCGGACGGCCCAAAAAATCGTGACTTAGCATAAACGCTTTGCTATACTGCTGCTTAAGTATGGCTAAGTCTGAGACAAAAGGTGAGCCAGTGCAGCCGTTGCCGGGCGCGGTGGTCAGGACAGTCCAAAAAGGCAAGCGGCCGTTGTGGTTGACGGCAGTATTTGTGGTGGCGGCGGTAGTGGTTGCCACGGCGGCCGGCGGTACGGTCCGCTGGCTGCAGACCAGGCAGAAGGCGCCGGGCCTTAAGGTGAGTTCGACAATCCAGAAGGTTCAGGACATCCAAAACATGGCAATCGCTGGCAATACTAAAGGGGCACAGCAGCAACTCTCGCAGGCGCTCGATGACCCCAAGCTAAAACCAATCGACAAGGTGGCGCTGCTCAACACCCAGGGTTCATTGTACGAAAACCAGAAGCAGTACCAAAAGGCGCTGGCTACGTTTAAGCAGGTTGATACGCTGATGCCTACACAGGGTAGTGCGGAAGCCATCGGCCGTGTGCAAGAAGAACTGGGCGACAAGCCAGCGGCAGTTGCGGCGTACAAGCTGGCCATAACGCGCATCGACAAAAACAATCCAGTTGTCGACACCGAAAAGACTAGGTATGAAAACATGATTACGAGCTTAGGGGGTCAGCCGTGATTCGCAAGCTATTGTTCGCGGTGCTACTACTGGTAGCCGGCGGGGTAGGTTATGGTGCGGTGGCGCACGGCTACATCATAAACAGTCCTAACCGTAACCCATGGTATGGCTATTTTGCGAACGGCCTTGACCAGTGGGGAACGCAGGTTTTGCCACAGATTTACGACGGCAACGTTAATGCCATCCCGAACTACATCGGTGATGGCGTTGGCGACGATGCCCAGGAGCTTATTGATTTCATGAATAGCATGCGAAACGATCCATCTAACCAGAGGGAAACGGGCTCGGCATTTATAATTGCTACCATGATGCCAGGCGGTGGTACTGTTCGAACTTCGAACGCCGCATTTAGCGACTGGGCGCAAGCCATCCACTATAACGCCGACCAGGGCGCTATAACCTGGCACTATTCATATACCTACGCCATTAATACCTACTATCAGGGTGCTGGTAGTGGCAACAACTACGACGACGATGCATTTTTCTGTGTTGGTGTTGACGTTGGTGGTGGCTCGTGCAGCGGTACCAATACTTCCGATGTAATACTGTTCAATATGGGCGGCAGAATATATGCCCTTCGCCGGCAATGTGCCAACCCGGTCATGAACGGCGGGCTAACTTCCATAAATGTAAGTCCAGGCTGGTGGATTACGCCGCACACAGTGCCGGTGGAAGCAACTGCCAAGGTGGGAGATGTGGTGCACTTTAAGCATTACCTACTGAACCACGGCCCCGCCTCTGATTACCCGAACTATGTATGGTGGGATGCAAACGATGGAGTTAGTGGTGCCGCCACCATAGCCGGCAACCCGTATCCTGGGGGCATCATACCAGGGGGGCAGGATGCACTTGCAAATACTGAGACCGTTACGGTAAGTGCGGCCGATTTGGCGGCCGGGAAGGTGTGTCGCACTACCGGTGTGCAGGCGAATAGTTATTGGGACCCGGCATATCTTCGCGAACCGGGGCAGGGGGGGTGCATACCGGTGACGAACTCGGCGACGACGCCGTACTATTCGGTGATGGGAGGGGATGTGGCCGCCGGGCCGGGCTTTGGGTCGGCTTGTACGCCGTCGCTCTCCGGCATAAAGGGCAATAACCTGGGTAGCGGCAGCGGCTATTATGGTGCGGGCACCCAGCTGGGCGCGTTTGCGCTGGGTCAGGTTACCGGGTTCGCTACCGACACCACGCGCAATACCGCTACAGGAACGGGGAGTGACTCTTCGGGTGGTTCGGTGACTCAGCCGAGCGGCTTGGCCTTTGCAAACGCCGGCACTACCCCAACGGTGTGGGGGACTTCGTTTGGCAAAGATGCCACAGAAGACCCAGCGGACAACCCCACGTTCTGCGTGCCGGATTACTACAGTGCCGCAGCCAGTGGGCCGACGACACCACTGGGCACGAACACGCTGACGCAGGCAGTCATGAACGGCCTCACGAGCGGGACGACCTACACGGTGAGCGGTGACCTGACAGTCAGCGGAAACATTACGGTGAACTCGCGGATAACGCTGCTGGTGAGCGGTAACGTAGCCATGGACAGCGGCTTTACCTACGGGGGGTATACTTACACGTCGGGTACGAACAGCGCTGCTGTAGTACCGCGCCTCCAGGTGATAGCCAGGAATATCTTCATCGGCAGGACGATTGTATCGACAGCCGGCTTTTACGCCGCGGTACCGAACGGCGCCAACACCGGCATTATCGGTACCTGCGGTTCCGGGCCTAAGTATATGACGGGTAACGTCGCCGATGCGTCGCCGTATGCCTACCAGGACGGTAGTTCGTACTATGCTGACTGCGCAACTCCGCTGGTGGTGTACGGTGCGCTAGCCGCCAAGACACTTAAGCTGGGGCGCACCGACGGCAGCCTGCAGACAAGTGGATCGGTGGGCGACGGCGCAGCCGAGAAGATTGTGTACACGCCGGAGTTATGGCTAGGGTATATGACCGGTGGCAGTACATCCGTGCAGCCGTTCGATGCCATTACCAGTTTGCCGCCAATTCTCTAAAAGGACGACCATTTCCGCTTGCGTGTATGCGTGCCGCTTATGGTATAATTCAAGTCAATTGATGGCTTCGGTGGTACTTCGGTAGCAATACCCAAGTGCTAAAGGGGCGAAAGGGTGCGGAAACTAGCCAACATGACAACCAAAACCATTAAAACAAGGGAGCTCGGGCAGCGATGAGTTTGCTTAGCGGCGTTTCGTCGTTCTTTGGCCTGGACATTGGCACTACCGGTATCCGGCTGGTGGAGCTGCGCGGCACCGGGCCGACCAAATCGCTGGTAAAGTATGCCTACGTACCGGTGGAGACCCGCCTGGCCCAAAGTGATAGCAAGGCCGACCAGCAGAAGTTGGCACAGACGATTGCTAATTTAGTTGCCGAAGCCCATTTGTCCAGCAAGAACGTGGCCGTGGGGCTGCCGAGCAACCGGGTGTTTACGACAGTGGCCGACCTAGAGCGCATGCCGGAACCAGAACTGGGCAAGGCACTGATGTACCAGGCTGATTCGCTCATACCGACGCCACCGGCCGAAAGTAAAATCGACTGGGTGCTCCTGGGCGATTCGCCGAAAGACAAGACCCAGGTTGAGGTACTGCTAAGCAGCGTGCCGAATAATTTTATCGAACAACGGTTAGACATGATTGAGTCAATCGGCCTGAATGTGATTGCCTTTGAGCCGGACAGCATGGCGGTGGCGCGGGCGATTGTACCGGCCGGCACGACCATGCCGCAGCTGGTGCTGGACATGGGTAACCTCTCTACCGACCTCATCATCACCATGGGCGACGCACCGCGCCTGACGCGCTCCATCCCCACCGGTACCGAAGCGGTCATCCGTGCCGCCCAGCAAAACCTGGGGGTAGAGGACAAGCAGGCGCAGCAGTTCGTCTACAAATTTGGCGTTAGCAAAGACAAACTGGAGGGCCAGGTGTACCAGGCCATCGTCAGTACCATCGACCTACTGGTGGGCGAAGTCGACAAGTCCATCAAGTTCTTCCAGGCGCGCTACCCTGAAAGCAAGTTGGAACGCATAACCGTGACCGGTGGGGCATCGGCCATTCCGGAATTCCCGCTGTACATCGCGAACAAGTTTGGTTTGAGCGTGGAAATCGGCAATGCCTGGCGCAATGTGGCCTTTGCGGCGGAACGGCAGAATGAGCTCCTAGCAGTTTCGAACCAGTTTTCGGTCGCGGTAGGCTTGGCGGAGAGGAACGAGTGATGATTCAGTTCAATCTACTGCCGGATGTAAAACTCGAGTACGTTAAAACGCAGCGCACCAAGCATCTGCTGACACTGGTGTCGTTCTGCGTGAGTGCGGCCGGCATCGCCCTATTGCTACTGGCGTTCGTAAGTGTAGACGTAGTGCAGAAGAAGAGCCTGCACGACCTAAGCGGCGACATCACTAAGTACAGCGCCCAGCTGAAGGACGTGAAAGACCTGGACAAAATCCTGACCGTCCAGAACCAATTGAGTACACTCACGAGCCTGCACGACCAGAAGCCGGTTACTAGCCGACTGTTTACGTACATCTCGCAGCTGACGCCTGGCCAGGCGTCACTAAACCAGCTGTCGGTCGATTTCGTGGGCAATACGCTTAGCATTGGCGGTACTGCGCCCACCCTGGACACCGTCAGTACCTACACCGACACGCTGAAAAATACCAACTACACACTAGAGGGTGATGGCAAACTGATACCAGCCTTCAGTAAGGTGGTGTTGAGCGCCTTTGGACGCGACCAGGCGGGTACGACCTTCACTATTACTTGTAGCTTCGATCCGGCAATTTTCAATGTAGCCAACAACATAACGCTGCGCGTGCCAACCTCGGCTGGCGCCGACCAGACAAGTGTCTTTGCGGAGGGCAAATAACTATGGCTAGACAAAACGCCGTTTCTGCCAAGCGCCAGCTAATTGACAAGGCTAACACCCGAATCGTGATTTTTGTGGGCGTGGCGGCCTTCATACTGGTGTTCTCGCTGGTGGCTACCAAGACGCTCATCAGCCAGGCGGCCTACCAGAACCGAGTAATCAGTGCCAAGAAGAAAGCGGTGACACAGCTGAAGGCCGACATTAACGCGACCGGTCAGCTAAAGACGGCTTACCAAAAATTCACGAATACCTCGCAGAATGTACTGGGCGGTGACCCGAAGGCGGCCGGTGGGCAGAATGGCAATAACGCCAAGATTGTCCTGGACGCCCTACCGAGCACCTATGACTTTCCGGGCTTGACGACTAGCCTGGAGGCGCTAGTGGCTGCCCAGAATGTCCAGATTGATGCCATTTCCGGCACCGACGACGAGGTCGCGCAGGGCAACAACCGGAGCAGCGTGAACCCCCAGCCGGTACCGATTCCATTTAGCGTACGTGTGGAGGGTGACTATACCGGCGCCCAGAACGTGATAACCGCCTTCGAACATTCCATCCGGCCCATCCAGCTGCAGACGCTGGCCATCACTGGCACGAACAACAAGCTGACGCTTAGCCTGACCGCGCAAACGTACTACCAGCCGGCCAAATCACTGAACATAAACAAGCGAGTGGTAAAGTAATGAAGCAAAAAGATTTCGTGCTTATCATAGTCATCGGCTTCATCAGTGCCGTGGTTTCGTTCGTAGTGTCGGGCAAGCTATTTGTGACACCCGACAACCGGGCACAGAAGGTTGAAGTCGTTGACCCGATTACTGCCTCGTTCCAGACGCCGGACAGCAAGTACTTTAATTCGAGCAGCATCGACCCCACGCAAGACTCCAGTCTCGGTAGCGCTAACAACCAGAACCCATTCGGCGGATCCGGCAAATAAGGCCTACTAGCCCATGAGCGTTCTCTCCGCTACCGCCCAAACCCAGGTAGAAGATAGGCTTGTCGAAGACAAGGTTTTAACGCGCGAAGATTTGGGCGCGCTCAAGACCCAGTCAAAGGAAAAAGGCACGCCGCTCTTCGGCTTGCTGGTAAGCAGCGGCAAGGTAACGAACGAGCAACTGACGAAAACGATTGCCCATGTCACCAAAGTACCGTATGTGAACCTGCTGGAGGCCAAAATTGACGCCAAAGTGCTGGCGCTGCTGCCGGAAGACGTAGCGGAACGCTACATGGCCGTGCCGCTGGGCGAAATGCAGCACCGGCTGGTCGTAGCCATGCTGGATGCCGATAACGTGCAGGCGGTGGACTACCTAAGCAATCGCATCGGCCGCCCCCTGAAGGTCTACGCCGCTAGCGAGGAAGGCGTCCGCCAAGTGCTGCGCCAGTACCAGACCAAGCTGGACGCCGAAGTGGTGAGCGAAATCACCGGCATGGCCGGCGACGTTGAGGTCGACACTTCCAAACAGGAAGAAAAGCAGGCGCAGGCGGCCGCGGACATGCAGGCCAGCATCGGCACCATCGTGCAAGACTCGCCGATTACCAAGGCGCTCAACACCATCCTGGAGTACGCCGCCAAAAACCGCGCCAGCGACATCCACATCGAACCCATGAAGGATGCGCTGAAAATCCGCTGCCGGGTGGACGGCATCTTGCGTGAACTGATGAAGCTGCCCAAGAGCACCGAGCCACCCTTGGTGTCGCGCATCAAAATCCTGTCAAATTTGAAGATTGACGAACACCGTCTGCCGCAGGACGGTGAATTCAGCGTGAAAGTCAGCGGACGGGACATCGACATGCGTGTGTCGGTCAGCCCGGTGGTGTGGGGTGAGCAAGTCGTCATCCGGTTGCTCGACAAATCGGGCACCAGCTTGAAGCTGGAAGATATGGGCTACACCGGCCGGGCGCTGCGCAGTATTCGCGAGGGCTTAAAACGCACCAATGGCATGATTTTGACTTCTGGCCCGACCGGTTCCGGTAAGTCGACCAGCCTGTACGCGCTGCTGCAAGAAGTACGCAGCGACGGCGTGAACATCGTTACGCTAGAAGACCCCGTCGAATACAAGATTGAGGGTGTCAACCAAATCCAGGTGAACCCGGACGTGGGCCTGACATTCGCGAGCGGCCTGCGCTCCATCCTGCGCCAAGACCCCGACATCGTGATGGTGGGGGAGATTCGCGATAAAGAAACCGCTGAACTGGCGGTGCAGGCGTCTTTGACCGGCCACTTAGTGTTTAGCACGCTCCACACCAATAGTGCTGCCGGCATCCTGCCGCGCTTACTCGACATGGGCGTGGAACCGTTCCTGATTGCCAGCACCGTGCACACGGTGATTGGCCAGCGGCTGGTGCGGCGCATCGGCGATGCCAAGGAAACCTACCAGTCAGACGCTGCCGAGACGGCAGCCATCAAAGAAGCCCTGGGGCCAATGTTGCCCGACGCCAAGGAAAAGGTGGAGGCATATGCCAAAGACCTTGGCTACAAAACCTTGCCATTGAGTACTGATACCGCTTATACTTTAACCAAGGGCGTCGACAGCCCAGATACACCTGGTGGCTACAAGGGCCGGTTGGGCATCTACGAGGTGTTTGACATCAGTGAAGCGATTCAGGATCTGATTCTGAAGCACGCTGCCAGTTCGGAAATCCAGCTACAGGCGCAAAAGGAAGGCATGATAACGATGCGCCAGGATGGATACCTGAAGGCACTGAACGGCCAAACGACCGTAAAAGAAGTCAACCGGGTAGCGTCGGCGAACAGCGCTTAAAGAAGGCTACAAAGATATAAGGGCTAAGAAAGAAAGATTTATGAAAACTACGGTGGAAATGCTAGCAATCCAACAGTCGGAGACTATCCGATGAGTGCCACTGGTCCGCGCATCGAAATCTTGCTCGAAGAAGTTGTTAAGAAAAAGGCGAGCGACTTGCACCTGCAGGTTGGTTTGCCACCGATGCTGCGCGTGGACGGCGCGCTCGCGCCGGTAGCCGGTTCCGATGTACTTACCGAAGAGACCGTGGAGACGCTGATTTTTGCCATCTTAGACGAAGACCAGAAGCAAATTCTGCTGAAAGACAAAGAGTTCGACTTTAGTTTTGCCTTTGGCGACCTGGGCCGCTTCCGTGTGAACGCCTTCCACGAACGGGGCAACTTGGCGGCGGCGCTGCGTTTGATTCCCGGTGACATCTTGACGATTGAGCAGCTGGGCTTGCCGCCGGTGGTTGCCAAGTTCGCCGAATTCCCACGCGGGCTGGTGCTAGTGACGGGGCCAACCGGTTCCGGTAAGTCGACTAGCCTGGCGGCACTAATCCACAGAATCAACCTGGAGCAGGCCAAGCACATCATTACCATCGAAGACCCGATTGAGTACACCCACAAGAGCAAGAAGAGTGTGATTGTGCAGCGCGAAGTACACTATGACACGTATTCGTTTAGTGCCGCACTCCGCAGCTCGCTCCGTGAAGACCCGGATGTAGTGCTCATCGGTGAGATGCGCGACCTCGAAACTATCGCCAGCGCCATTACCATCGCCGAAACCGGCCACTTGGTGTTTGCCACGCTGCACACCAACAGCGCCGCGCAAAGTATCGACCGTATGGTGGACGTCTTCCCGCCGCACCAGCAGCCGCAGATTCGGGCGCAGCTTTCGAATATCCTAATGGCGATTTGTTCGCAACGCTTGGTTCCGGCCATCGGTGGCGGGCGGATTGCCGCGACTGAAATCCTGATTGCTACCCCGGCAGTGCGCAACATCATCCGCGAGGGCAAGACCCACCAACTGGACGCCGTAATCCAAACCGGCGCCGAGTTCGGCATGCAGAGCATGGACAAGACGCTCGTCAGCCTCATCCACGCCGGTACCATCAGCTATGACGAAGCCCGCAACTTTGCCGTCGACCAAGACGAGCTGGATAGGTTGATGCGAGACTAGCAATGCTGACGTACCGTTACACCGCGCGTAACCCCTCGACCGGCGAAATTGTGAAAGCCGATGTTGAGGCCGACAGCGAAAACGCTGCCGCGAAATTGGTGCGCGGCCAGGGGTTGGTACCGACTGACATCCGGCTTAGTAGCGGTGGCGGGAACTCCATCTTAAACAAGCTGGGCAACCGTGTGAAGGCGAAGGACCGGGTGCTGTTCAGCCGGCAGTTAAGTACGCTTATCAACGCCGGCCTGCCGCTGTTGCAGGCGCTGCGCAGTGTGAACCAGCAGACGGTCAGCAAGCCGCTGAAGGTGGTGGTGAGCCAGGTGATAGGTTCTGTGGAAGGCGGCTCGACGCTGTCCGGAGCCATGGGTAAATACCCGCGTGTGTTCAACCAAGTCTACGTAAGCCTGATAGCCGCCGGTGAAACCTCCGGCACCCTCGACAAGGCTCTGGAACGCCTGGCCATCCAGCAGGAAAAAGAAGCCGACCTGAATGCCAAGATTCGCGGCGCCATGACATACCCCGTCATAGTACTAGTGGTGATGGGTGGCGTGGTCGGGTTCATGGTGGTGAAGGTGCTGCCGCAGGTGAAGACGCTTTACAGTGGGCTGCCGAACGCACACCTGCCGTTCATTACCACGGCGCTGCTGGCTTTGTCGGACTTCGTAATTAAGTTCTGGTGGATTGTTGCCATCGTCTTAGGCGTCGCCGCGTTTTTCACCACACGTTGGGCCCGGACCGGCCCGGGCAAGGAAGTGGTCGATAAACTGAAGATGAAAGCCTGGCCCATCGGCCCGCTCTTTATGAAGGTCTACATGGCGCGGTTTGCCCGTACCGGCTCGACGCTGGTAGCTAGCGGCGTGCCGCTGCTGCAGATGCTGAACATTACTGCGCAGGCCGTTAACAACGTGCACATTGCACGCGCGCTCGATAAAGCCATAGAAAAGGTGCGGGGCGGTAAAAGCCTGGCCGACGCGCTGGAAAACAACCCGAACTTCTTGCCGCTGGTGCCAAACATGCTGCGTATCGGTGAGCAATCCGGTGCGATTGAGCAGATGATGAGCAAAGTGGCTGACTACTACGAAAAGGAAGTCGACAACGAAGTGGCTAACATTTCGAGCATTATAGAACCAGTTATGATGGTTATATTGGGTGTTGTGGCGTTTACTATTGTGGCGGCGGTGCTGCTGCCGATTTATGGTCTAGCGGGCAACAGTAGCTTCACCGGCAACTAGTCCAGAAGCGCCACAGAACGGCACAGTCTGGGCGGAAAGCTCCGCTGCTCATCGTAGTTGCACTAACGACGCTTCGCTCGTGCCTACAAAAAGCCAAGACTTTGGCTTTTCGGGTCCTCGCTTTTCATCCCACATTGCACCATTTCTCGAAGGCCCGGGGCTGCAAGGGCTTAGTTTTCAACTCCCGCGAAGCCGGACTTGGGTACTACCATTCTGAAAGCGTCCCCAGAGTGGTGAGCAATCTTTGGGCTGTAGGCCCAAGGAGCGAGACTTTCAGGATGGCAGTAGCCAAGTCTGGCTCAAGGTATATCCTTGTGGGCATGTGGAAAAGTACTTGCTTTTTGGTGCGGTTGCCAGTAGTATTCCAAGCATAAGAACAACTAAATATGCAAAGGGGCACTTGCAACATGCTAAAAAAATTACGTAAACCTAATTCGTCCGGCTTCACCATCATCGAAGTCCTGATTGTGCTAGCAATCGCCGGCCTAATCATGGTTGTCGTGTTCCTAGCCGTCCCGGCACTGCAGCGCAGTGGCCGCAACAACGGGTTGAACACATCAGCTAACAACCTGCTGGCAGCAGTCGGTAACTACGCCAGCAACAACGGTGGAACACTTCCCGCGACTCAGGCCGCAGGAGCACCATCCGGTGGTACGGTCACTGTCGGTGCGACCGGTAACACGGAAACAGTAAAGGTAGACAGCGGCGTGTCATCGTTCCAGATTAATGGTACGGTCATTACCAACGCATCCGCTATCGGTACCATGCAGATTATCACCGGCACCAGCGCCGTGTGTAACTCGACTGGCACCGGTCTAAGTGGTACGGGCTCGGCCCGCAGCTACGTCATGCTCTTCGTTGTCGAAGGTGGTGGTGGCACCAACTTGCTCAAGTGCGTCGGGACCTAGTCCGCGCTAACTACTGAAATAAAAGAGCCCCGATGGGGCTCTTTTATTTACAAGTTTTATGGTACCATTACGGTAATGGTTATTTGATGGCCGATATGCAAAGGGGCACTTGCAACATGCTAAAACACCAAAATAAATCTAATCTGGGCAAATTGTCTGGCCTGGCAGTGCCTAGCGACGTAACGGGACACCTCGGGCCGTTACGCAGGACGTCCGGCTTCACCAGGCCTCGCGTACGCTCGTCCGGCTTCACCATCATCGAAGTCCTGATTGTGCTAGCAATCGCCGGCCTAATCATGGTTGTCGTGTTCCTAGCCGTCCCGGCACTGCAGCGGACGGGCCGTAACAACGCCCTGAACCACTCTGCCCGAAACACCCTTGCCGCGGTGCACACATACACTACTAACAACGGTGGTACGTTGCCGGGCGTGAACGGTGTCACACTGAGTGGCGGCGTGGTAACGGTGGGGCTTGCGGGGTCAAACCAGGAATATGCCAAAGTGGACAGCGGTGTTACTGCGGCATCACTGAATGGCACGGTCATTACAACCGCCACGGCTATCGGCACCATACAAGTCATTACGGGTACTACTGCCGTTTGTAACGCGACCGCGACGGGCCTCTCGGGCACTGGCAGCGCGCGGGGCATCGTCGTCCTGTACATAGCAGAAGGTGGCGGTGGCACCAACCTGCTGAAGTGTATCGGCGGCTAGAGCTCATCTAGTCCGGCTGTATGTTTGGATGGGTGGGTAACACCTCGGAGGTGTGTGGTATTATTTATGATAATGGTTATTGCGGTGCTTGGCCTGCTGGGGCTGATTTTGGGAAGTTTTGTGGACGCGTTGACGTGGCGGCTGCACGAACAGGCGCGGATTGCTCACCACAAGGGCGAACAGTCGGCCAGACGGCGCCACAGGCTCTCTATGCTAAAAGGGCGCTCGATGTGCGAAACCTGCAAGCATGAACTTGCCCCGAAGGACTTGATGCCGGTGGTGAGCTGGCTGTGGTTGGGCGGCAAGTGCCGTTACTGCCATGCACACATTTCCTGGCACACGCCGGTTATCGAACTGCTGCTGGGCGGTTTGTTCGCGCTATCGTACGCGGTGTGGCCGCTGCCGCTGCACGACGAAGGGCTGGTGGTGTTCGGCTTTTGGCTGGTGTTCTTGGTGGGCTTTATGGCGCTTGCCGTGTACGACCTGCGCTGGTTTTTGCTGCCAGACCGGATTGTCTTCCCGCTGATTGGCCTGGCGGCCACGCAGGTGGTGGTTATGTTCACCTGGGAGCACCAGGTATCGGTGCTGTGGCAGCCGGTACTGGCGGCGGGCATTATTTTTAGCTTGTTTTGGGTGCTATTCCAGGTTTCAAGGGGGGCGTGGATAGGTGGCGGCGACGTAAAGCTGGCCCTCGTGTTGGGCCTGCTGGCCGGCACACCCGCCAAGGTGTTTCTGCTGATTTTCCTGGCATCGCTAGCTGGGACACTGGCTAGCGTGCCGGTGCTGCTGCGCGGGCGGCAGGGACTGAAGGCGCACATACCGTTTGGGCCGCACCTACTGCTGGCTACCGTTGTGGTGGTGTTGTGGGGGACGGCTATCATCGACTGGTATCGGCACTTCTTAGTCTAGGCTTTGGACTAATTCTGGCGTTGTGCTTATGCTTCCTGTTATACTAAGGTTCATGAAACAGGGTGGCCGCCATATGGCCGAGCAGGGGCGTACCAGGCTTTCTTTCCGAAGGGCTGGTTTTGCCCGCGTATTCGCTTCCCCAGCCGGGCTTACCCGGGCGGCTGGGTTTACAATCACCGAAGTTCTGATTGTGCTCGCCGTGACAGGCATGCTGTTTATAATTGCGGTTGTCACCATCGACGGCAAACAGAACAAAACCCAGTTCCAGACTGGCATCAACACCTTCCAGCAGCAGTTGCAGCAGCTCATCAACGAAACGAGCAACGGCTTTTACCCGCGCGACACCTCCTTCAGCTGTGCCCGTGGCGCCTCAAAGCCGCCGGTACTTACCACCCAGGCTAGCGCCGACCGCCAGGGCCAGAATGCGGACTGTATTTTCCTAGGCAAGGTAGTCCAGTTTGCGGTGCAGGGGACGAATCCGCAGCAGTACCAGGTCATACCGGTAATTGGCAACACCCTTGACACCACAGGCGGGGTGCAGGCCACAACACTGTATGGCAGCACGGGTTCGCTGCCGGAAGCGGCGGCCGCTGGGACTCAGGCGCAAAGTAACTTGGGGCTAACGGGCATCAACACCGTCAGCACCATGGCAGGGGGCATGCAAGTGGTCAGCGTGTGGCACGACGCGAACATACCGGCAAATGCGACCGGTACAGTGGGCTTCATCAGCACACTGCCGTCGCTTAGTGGCGGCGGCGTGGCCTCTGGTAGTCAACGTTTGGCGTTGTACACAGTCACCGGTACGGTACTGAACCAGACCACACCGGTGACGGCCGACTACATGTACCCGGGCATATACAACGCCCAGCCTCTGGCAGCAGTCTCATCCATCAGCATCTGTGTAGCTAGCGGCACAACCAACCAATCAGGTTTGATTACTATCGGCCAGAACGATGCCAGCGCGGCGTCCAGCCTGGCGGTTGATTTGGCCATTAAACCGGGGACAGTATGTTGAGGCGTCTGAATCAGACCGGCGACACTATCATAGAGGTCCTGATTGCCATAGTTGTTGTCAGCTTCGTGCTGATGGCGGCATATGTAACTGCCAACAAGAACACGCTGATTAACCAAGAAACCCAAGAGCGTAGTCAGGCTTTGCAGCTGGCAAACAGCCAGCTGGAGTTCCTGCACACCACCAGTCTTGGCACGCACAACTGTTTTACGGCGGCCGGCGTGGCGGTCGATGCGGTTGCTGGGTCTAATAATCCCTGCCAGGTTAACGCCGATGGCTCAACTGATACCGCTGACACGCTGCCAGAGTACAACATCGCCATCACCCACCCCTCCACTACTTACACTGTCACAATCAGCTGGGCCCGTTTAACCAATAATGCCTCGCAAGCTAGTGTAGTCCTGTATTACCAACCATGAACACCATCGAAACCCCAAAACCGAAGGTTACTAGCCAGAGGCGACAAGCCGGCTTCACCATTGTGGAGCTGATGGTAGCTACCCTGATATTCTCGTTCGTGCTGGTCATCATCACCATAGGTGTACTGTACTTTTCCAAGTCTTACTACACTGGGCTGAACCGTTCGCGCACCCAGAATGCGGCGCGGAACATCGTCGGCACCATTTCCCAGGCTATCCAATTTACCGGTACCACCATCGCCACGACGGCCGACACGGGTGCGGAATATTTCTGTGCCGGCGGGCGCATCTATGCATTCAAGTCCGGTGTCAAATATCTCGGTGGGGTGGCCACCGCGACGAACCCGGGGCTGTACAGTGCGCCACAGTCTTCAGGTTGTGCGGCGCTGGCGGCGGGTGGTTACAACAACGCCCAAGGGCAACAGCTGCTTAGCCCCGGCATGCGCATCGCGTATCTGTCGGTGACGAAAATTGGCACGCAGCTGTACACCATCAATCTAACGCTGCTATATGGGGATGATGACCTCCTAAGCGCCACCACGGGTGCGGGCGCTCATTGCTTGTCGCAAACCGGTTCGCAGTACTGTGCGTCTTCAGTGCTGACATCCACGGTCGAGGAGCGATTACAGGGTAGCCAATTAAGCGGGTAACGGAGTACAATAGCCATATGCGTTTTCAGAGGGGACAGTCGGAGGCGGGAATAGTCTCGATTTTGGTCAGCATCATCATGATGATTGTTGTTAGCCTGATAATCATCGGTATCTCCCAGGTTACGCGCAGCAACCAGCGGGCGCAGCTCGACCAACAGCTGAGCTCCCAGGCCTATTACGCGGCCGAAAGCGGGGTAAACCAGGCGGTCAAATTCTTTGCTAGCAATGCCACGCAGAAGATTGACACTACTGGTAACTGTACGTCGTTCATCACGAGCGCGTCGCCAAGCGGCCTAGGACAAGTGCTGGGTACGGGCAATGTGCTAGATTCTGGTACCAACACCAAATATACCTGCCTGATGGTAGACTCCACGCCGCCGGCCTTGCAGAAAGCGCCGCTGACGCAGGATTCTAACACCGTCTGGCATGTGCAAGACGCTACCGGTGCAAACTTCAGCCAGCTGGAGCTCAAGTGGGCGACAAACAGCCATACTCAGTTCACTGGAGCCACCAACCTTTGCAATGCCACGGCGCCACCAACTTTCCCGGCTTACAAGGACTGGAAGTGCTCCTACGGCATTTTGCGGGTTGACCTCGCAGACGTGCACGGCACGGTCAACACAACCACCGGTGCGGGCTTGGAGAGTACTGCCCGGACGCTGTACCTGGTGCCGTCGACCACGAGCGGTGTTTCCGTGGCGCAACCCCTAACCGGCAACACCGGCCAGGTGATAGTCGTCAACTGTACGACCATCTGCGACGTAAAACTGAACCCCTGGGTTGTCAGCAACGACTACTTCATCCGCATGACTATGCTCTACCAGGACAGCGACTCGGTCACCCTTACCGGTACCGATGCCGGTGGCGTGGCCACCTTCAGCAATGGCCAGGCGGTCATAGATGTGACGGGCAAAGCCCAGGACGAACTGCGCCGCATCCAAGCCCGCATACCACTGAGCGCGGCTACCGGTCCCATACCCAACTTTGCCATTTCCTCCACCGACCCGCTGTGCAAACTCCTCACGGTCGGGTCTGGCGTCACAACCGTCGACGGCTGCTAACACCAAAACAACCACCGGCTTTCATTCCGGCACCTGGAAGGATACCACCCGCCTCCCACTCCTCACTGGACGTCCTGTGGAGGGGATAGCTAGCGGGCATAGCCCGCGTACGCGTAAGGGGAACCTGGAAGGTTCCCCTTTAGAGTAATGAGGGGCGCGGCAAGCTTGCGTAGCCGCCCCTATCCGCCCCTACAGATGGTGGAATTTTTTATGCACCTCTTTCAGGTGCGGGTCCGTAACGTGCGTGTAAATCTGGGTGGTAGCAATATTGCTGTGGCCCAGCATGGCCTGTACGCTACGTAGGTCAGCGCCGTTCATCAGTAGATTCGTTGCAAACGAATGTCGTAGAGTATGTGGCGAAACGTGTTTGGTAATGCCTGCCAGCAGGGCGTAGCTGGCCACCAACCGTTGCACACTCCGCGCGGTTAGCCGATGGTAGTTGCCACTCAAATCAACCTTTTTGTTGCCCATGTAGCGAATAAACAGGGGTTTGGTGTTGTCTTTGCGTGCGTCCAGGTACTTTTGCAGCCAGTCGGCGGCTTCGGGACTCACAAAAATCGGCCGGTCTTTCTCGCCCTTACCGCGCACCATAAACTCGCGCCGCTTTAGGTTCACGTGGTCGCGGTCCAGGCCCACCAGCTCGCTCACGCGCAGACCGCTGCTAAACAGTAATTCCAGGATGGCGCGGTCACGCATGCCAGCCAGCTTGGCGGTGTCAGGTTGGGCAAACAGCCGCTCCAGTTCGTCTTCGTCCAGCCAGGTGACCTGTTTGCGTTTGGTGCGGGCTAGTTCGATTCTTGTTGGCGCCAGCGTCGGAATCCCGCGCTTGCTGCAGAACTTTAAGAAGCTGCGCAGGGCAATCAGGTGGTAGTTGAGCGTGGCACTGCCCAGCTCGTCGCTTACATTGGTGCCCAGCCGGTTTAGCCACAGCCGCCACTTGCGCACCAGCTCGTCGTCGATGTCACCCACGTTCAAATCGCCCTGGTAGTCCAGTAGGCGAGTCAGGTAGTGGTCGTAGTTCCGAATCGTCTTTTGCGACCGGTTCTGCTCAATCTCCAAATATTCCAAAAAGTCTGTCTTGGCCTTACTAAAACGCATACGCTTCATTGTAACACCATTTTGCGACATTGCGGCAGGGCTAGGAATGGCCATCCGTATCTGTTACAATGGGCAAAAGTAAACAAGGAACTGTAATGGAACGAACACTCATTATTTTCAAACCAGACTCGGTGATGCGCGGTATCGTTGGTGAGGTACTGAGCCGGTTTGAAAAGGCGGGGCTCAAAATTGTCGGCGCCAAGATGCTGCTGCCAGACTACGACCACTACTACCAGCACTACGAGGGCATTGGTACGCTCAAAACGCGCAAGGGTGAAGACATTTTCGAGAGCCAGCTGAGAAACATGCAGCAGGGCCCGGTAATCGCCATGGTGCTCGAGGGTGTTGACGCCGTCGATAC
This sequence comes from Saccharimonadales bacterium (SeqCode), assembly GCA_035480095.1. Classification (GTDB taxonomy): domain Bacteria; phylum Patescibacteriota; class Saccharimonadia; order Saccharimonadales; family UBA4665; genus JAJZCD01. The sequence goes on from DATIIC010000026.1 coordinate 18,967, forward strand.
CGTCCGCAAGATGGTTGGTGCGACCGAACCAAAAAGTGCGTTGCCCGGCACCATCCGCGGCGACTATGCGCACGTTAGCTACGACCAAGCCAACAGCAGCGGCAAGAGCATTTCGAATGTGCTGCACGCTTCGGCTGACCTTACGGAAGCTAAGCAAGAAATTGGCCACTGGTTTAGCGACATTGAACTGTTCGAGTACGAGACGGTGCACGAACGGTTTACGCAGCCGCGGAAGTAGCTGTTTACCGAGAGTTGCTGCATCAGATTCGTCAAAGTACCTTAAACCTTAATAGAGTATCGTCCCCACGTTTGCCTTCGGCAAACGCCGGTGCTACTCGGAAGGAACGCACTCGTGCAAGCACGGTGCGCTCCTTCCTCCGTTGCTCCCATAGTTCAATGGATAAAACAACTCCGTCCTAAGGAGAAGCTCTGCGTTCGAGTCGCGGTGGGGGCACCACATAATTCTGTTATTTAGCTTTGTTGTCGTTTCTGTAGGATTCGTTCGGTGGCGTCGTAATCAAATCCGGCTTGTCGTATTTTACCGAGTTTGACTCGGGCGAGTGCGGCCAGTACGGCATCTCCCTCGGCTAGGTTCAACATGCTGTCGAAATCCAATATCCGGCCTTGGTCGATACCGAGGGCATCCCAGTTCTGGTCAATGTAGTCCGATACTCGGTCTGCCAGAGATGGTTTGGCTTCGTGAGGTGCTGGGTCTGCTTCTGTCATACCTTTACCATACCACACTAACTCTAAGACCAAACTATTCCCACTCGATGGTGGCGGGTGGCTTGGTGGTGATTTCGTACATCACGCGGTTGATGCCGCGGACTTCGGAGACGATGCGGCTAGAGATGGTCGCCAGCAGGTCGTAGGGCAGCCGTGCCCAGTCGGCGGTCATGACATCGCGGGAGTTGAAGGCCTTCACCACGCAGGCATATTCATAGGTGCGGCCGTCGCCCATTACGCCGACCGATTTGACTGGCAGCAGCACAGTTAGGTATTGGTAGAGTTCCTGGCGGACTTCCGGCCGGGCTTCGATTTCCTGATTGACGATGGCATCGGCCTCTTGCAGAATTCTGATTTTTTCCTCGGTGATTTCACCCACCACGCGTACACCCAGGCCCGGTCCGGGGAATGGCTGGCGGGTGTAAATCTTTTCGGGTAGGCCAAGAGCCTTGCCCAATACCCGGACCTCGTCTTTAAACAGCTCTTTGAGCGGTTCAATCAGTTTTAAATTCATCTTTTCGGGCAGGCCGCCGGAGTTATGGTGCGATTTTATCTTGGCCGATGCCTTGGTTGCCATGCCGGAGGTAATGGCGTCCGGGTACAGCGTGCCTTGCACCAGGAATTTGGCATTTTTGACCTTCCTGGCTTCTTCCTCGAAAATAGCGATGAACTCGGCGCCGATGGCTTTGCGCTTCTTTTCGGGGTCTGTAACGCCTTTGAGTTTGGCATAAAAGCGGTCGGCAGCACGGATGGGTTTGATGTTTAGCCCAAGGCCTTTGTACATTTCTAACACCTCTTCGAATTCGTTCTTGCGCAGCAAACCGGTGTCGACAAAGATGCAAGTCTGCTGTTTACCGATGGCGCGGTCGACCAAGGTGGCGGCCACTGAGGAGTCAACCCCACCAGACAGGCCGCAGATGACATTGCCGTCGCCGACCAGTTTACGGATGGCCGCGACCTCAGTGTCGATTAAAGAGGCCGGCTGCCAACCGCGGGTAAAACCGCTCAAGCCCAAAAAGTTTTCCAGCATGTGCTGGCCGAACTCGCTCTGCGCGACTTCCAGATGGAACTGCAGGCCGTAGAGTTTGCGCGCGGGGTCTTCGGCGGCGGCAATCAGTTTGCCGCTGTGGGCGGTCACTGTGAAACCGGCTGGGACTTCGGCAACGTGGTCGCCGTGGCTCATCCAGACCGTGCTGCTGTCGGCTGCTTTTGGCAAGATGTCGCTTGCAGCACCCAGGCTGATGTTCGCCCGGCCATACTCGCGGACCTTACCCGGTTCAACCTTGCCGCCGAAGTGGTGGGCAAGTAGCTGTAGGCCGTAACAGACGCCCAAGATTGGCACGCCCAACTCCAACACTGCCGGATTTAAGGACGGCGCACCCTTGTCATACACCGAGTTCGGCCCGCCAGACAGTACGACGCCAAGTGGCTTATGCCGCTGGATGTGTTCGGCGGGCGTATTGTGGGGGAGTATGACGCTAAACACGCCCAGCTCACGGCTAAGGCGTGCAATAAACTGGGTGTACTGAGAGCCATAGTCCAGGATGACTAGGGTTTCCAGTCCGGGTTTTGGCGGCCGTCCGGCCTCGCCAACCCTTTTAGTTGCTGTTTTCGGTGACCGAACGCCTTGTGCCATGTTTCCGCTCCTGCTTTTTCGCATTATACCAGACGCCGCTCCGCCGTAAGCGCATTCGCCGAGGTTAAATCTGCTACAATACTGCATATGGCAAAAGCGAAAGTCACGGCGAACAGGGCAGTCAAATACTTCCCGGACCAGTTCGACGACGAAGAGGTCCTGTACGTGTTCCGCAAGCATCCATTTGTGATGCGCGCCGGCATCGTCTGGGGTTCACTGGGGCTGTTGGTTGGCCCGCTGTACACCCTCATCCTCACCTACGTGCATGCCAATAGCCCGCCGTCGCTCACGTTCTTCTACCTTAGCTTCCTGGCCAGCCTAGGTCTGGCCGGCCTGCTGTTTTTCCCCAGCTGGATGAGCTGGTACTACAGTGTGTTCATCGTGACGAACCAGCGCTTCATCCAAATCACCCAGAAAGGGTTTTTCCACCGCAGCGTAGTCGACATGGGGCTGAACCAAATCCAAATGGTCAACTACGAAATCTCCGGCTTACAGGAAACACTGTTGGGTTTTGGTACAATAATGATGCAGACGTTCGTGGGAGATTTGGTCATCCACTATTTGCACCACCCGCAGCACATCCAGAAGCGCATCCTAGAAATCTTGCGCAAAGAAGGGGTGGCGGTGGCCGATTCGCCCGCACTGCAAACTAACTAGCTTTTTATGAGTGATTCCAGTAACAAAACCAACCCCGGGCGCTTGAGCAAAGTGCGCAACATCATCCCGCCCGTGCCGAAGCGCTTCAAGCGGGTGCGCGGGGAAGAGCGCATCCAGGAAGCCTTCCAGAACATCCCAAACATCACCAACGAAACGGTGGCGGAGCACCGCGAAGACGTCCTGAAGGGCGCGCGCAAGTACAAGTACCCGCTGCAGCATTCCAAACACCGCATCGTAATTGTGTCCACGGGGCTACTGATTTTCGCCGTGCTGGCGTTTTTCGTGTACGTGGGGCTGGCACTGTACAAATTCCAGTCATCGTCTTCGTTCATCTACCGTGTCACACAGGTGCTGCCGCTGCCGGTGGCCAAGGCGGGGAGCCACTTTGTAACCTACGAAAACTACTTGTTCGAACTGCGGCGCTACAAGCACTACTACCAAACCCAGCAGCGGGTTGACTTCGGTGCCGCGGACGGCCAGCGCCAACTGGACAAATACAAACCGGTCGCCATGAACGAAGTGGTGCAAGCGGCGTACGTGAAGCAATTGGCAGCTCAGTACCATGTCTCGGTCAGTAGCGGCGACGTTGATGCCGAAATTAGTTCGCTGCAGGCCCAAAACCAATCCAGCAAGCAGGAACTGGCGGATGTAACGAACAAATTCTTTGGATGGTCGCTCGATGACCTAAAGCGCGAGATTAAACAAGAATTGCTAGCCCAGCGGGTCGCGGCCAAGCTGGACACCGACGCCCGCGCGCGGGCAGATGCTGTCCTGGCCCAACTGGTTGCCGGCGGTGACTTCACGACCCTCGCGGCCGATAACTCCGACGACGCCAGCACCAAAGCTAACGGCGGCCAGTATGCCAACACCGCCATCACCAGTGCTAGCGCCGATGTGCCATCGGCTGTGGTGCGCCAACTGAAGGGCATGCAAGTCGGCCAGGTGAGCGGCGTCATCCAGGCAGGTGGGGCGTTCGAAATCGTCAAGCTCATCGCGAACAGCAACGGCAAGCTGACCGCGGCACACATAGCGGTTAACATCAACTCCGTCGACACCTACGTTTCAGGCTTCGCGAAGAAACACCCCAGCCACGTTTTCATCCAGACGCTCTAGGCGGCTAGGAGGGGTATGGCGTCCAGTCCGGTTGTTTCTGGCTGTTCCAGTGGCAGCACCGGCGCAGCTTCCAGCGTGTGCCGGACCGCGGTGATGGCAAAACCGGCTATGTCCGGGTCGTTTGGCAAGATAATTTCCGGGGTGCCGGCAGGGAAACGGACTCCGTAGGGGTTGATTTGATAGATTGTGCCCGCATTGCCGTAGTGCACATATGATGACGACACGCCGTAGTAAATAACAGTCGGGAGTTGCGGGGCGGGCGGCCCTCCGGCACTGGCTTCAAGTTCGGCCTTGGTGTGTAAAACCCTATGGAATACTTCCATGGCACCATTCTAGCACCAGCGAAGCAATTACCAAGCGCCATTTCCGCCAGGATGCCTGGCTAGCGAGGCCGCAGCGCCGCCACTAGCGCATCCAGCGCGTCGGCCCGGCGGCTCAGGCCGGCACTGGCCGATGTAACCCCGATGTCATACTCCAGCGCTACCTGCTGTGCACGCAGCAAACCGGCCTCTATGTACGCTGACATGCTCAGCACCGCCCGCATGCCGTCCGGGCCTTCCCAGTCGCTGGGGATGAGCGGGAAGTCGCCGACTATCATGTGTGCCAGGACGGCGGTGGTACCGTTGACCTCATCGGCCAGTACAACCGCTAACGAATCATTCACTACCCCAGTTTCGGCCCCGGCGCGCCGGAGCAGGCGGTTCATGGCCAGTACACGGTGCGCTGGTACGTCGCCGATGCCAGCCAGGTACTCCCTGGCCAGCTCCAGCGGGTCTTGCTGGGCCGCTGGCGCTTCCGCATCGTGCGCTGGCTTCCTTGGGAGCGGAACGGCGTCGTGCTGGAGTCTCTCTGATTCCATACCTTAAACGGTACGGCCGTGCAAGCAGCTGGTGCAGTAACATCGCTTACATTTGGCTGCACTGGATTTGCTAGTTGCGGTGACGCCGCGGCAGGGCGCATACTGGAGCGTAAGCATGTTCGGCTTCAACTGGGTGGATGTGGTCGTAGTAGTACTGCTGGGGCTGGCAGTGTGGGAGGGTGTGCGCATTGGCCTCCTTTCCCAATTGTTCGTCATTATCAGTTTCTTCGGCGCGTTGTTCCTCGCTGGCTGGGCCTTCCCGCACGTGGTGCGCCTTAGTGACCCAATGTTGCGTACGGTGGTGAACGCCATCCTGGTGCTGCTAACGGCCATCTATGCCGCGGTGCGCAGCTTCGACCTGGCCCAGCACATCCACTGGTCCATCCGCCTGGGCGAAAAAGACCGCCACCGGCTAAAGCAGCTCGAAACGGTGTTGGGGTTTGTGCCGGGTTTGGCGGCTGGGCTGGTCATCGTGTGGCTGTTGGGTGTGATGGTTGGCCGCCTACCGCTGGTGGGTTTTAGCAATAGCGTGACCGATTCGCGCATTGTCCGCGGCCTTACCGAAACATTACCGCCGGTGCCGGCGGTCTTCGCCGAGTTCGATGCGCGAATCGACCCGAACACCCAGCCATATGTGCCGGTGGTGGTGCCGTCCCAGCCGAAGTTTAGCTATGTAGCCGACGCGGTTGACTCGGCCGCAGCCAGCGCTTCGTCCTCGCTGGTGCGCATCACCAGTTTTAGCTGCGGCGGCATCGTCAGCGGCACTGGTTTTGTGGTGGGCGAGGGGCTGGTGGCGACGAACGCGCATGTCATTGCTGGCTCCAAGCGGCCGGTCATCAAATATAACGGTGCCAGCTACGAGAGCGAACCGGTGTATTTCGACGCCAACCTAGACGTGGCCATGCTGCGGGTAAAGGGCTTGAACGCCGCGCCGCTCAAACTGGCGCCAGCTAACGTTACGCTCGACACCACGGTGGCGGTGCTGGGGTACCCGGGCGGTAACTACAGCGTGCAGCCGGGCATCATCCGTGACACTCTGGCGGTGGCCGGTGCCAGCATCTACGACCGCGGTACGTTCGGGCGGGGAATTTACGTAGTGCAAACACACGTGGCGTACGGTAACTCCGGCGGGCCGGTGGTCACGCCGGACGGCAGGGTGGTCGGCATCATCTACAGCCGCTCGCCCGATGTCTCGGATGTGGCCTACGCGTTAACCTCGGTGCATCTAACCACCGCCCTCCAAAAAGCCACCAACTCCCACGCCCGTGTCGGCACCGGCGCCTGTATGGTGGATTAGTTAGCTGTTGCCATGTTACGCCGCTTGGGTAGCGGTGCCAAAGCCCTGGACCGCCAGCCGGCCCAGCAATGGTTGGGCGGCTGGGTGCGTGGCCAGGCGTTCCGGGTCTGCGGTCACAATTTGGGCAGCGTCTTCGACCACGTGCGGCCGGCGGGGACGGCCGTACACTTTTTGCAGGGCTCGGCGGGCGGCTTCGTCCAGGCGGATTTCGTGGGCGGTCGCAAACTGGCACACGCTGACGAGGGCGTTCCGCAGCACCTGCTGCAGGTTCGGCCGGAGTGCGGGGTGGTAGCCGTGCCACAGCTCGTCCGACTCGGGGCTCAGCGTATCCACCAGCCGCAGGACGGCAATCGCCACGTTGGCGTGCGGCTGGCCAGCCAAATCTACCAGTTCACCGGCCTGTGTGTAGACGGGCAGGGTTGGCCAGGCGCTAAACGCCAGCTGGTGGGCATCGAGCGTATCTTCACCGCCAGCCAGGGGCACACCCCGAAAACGGGCTACTTCGGTGAGGTACCATAGCATGTCGCCGACCTCTTTGTGTTGGGCATCGCTGTCTGCGGGGTCGGCGCTCAGCAGTTCGGTGGCTTCCTCCACCAGTCCGCTGCGCAGCAGCAGTTCGGGGTCGGGGGCTTCGGTGTACTGCACGGTGGGGAGCGTCAGGGCTTGGTAGTCGGCAAACGTCAGCTCGGCCGGTAGTTCAATTGCAGCCAATTCACCTCGCGCGCTCATGTTGCACCTATAGTAAGTTGCTGCGTCTGGCTACGCAAGCCTTTTAGGCGGCCAAGGCCTCGCCACAACCCACAAGCTAACTTGTAGGCTCTGGTGAGGCAGGTGGCATGATTCGGGATCGCGGGGGCGATCAACCAGAACCATGTGGTCCACCTGCAGGCCGGAATTTCCGGACTTCTGATCAGATTAGCTGATCACCTTTTCGGGGGTTTACCGTACGTAGTCAACCACGTCATGCCCAGCTCGCGCTGCCACACTGTCCAGGCTCTCCTGGCCGGCGTAGTGCTTGATTAGCAGGGTAGTGGTTATGGCACCAAGTCCTAGCGCGAAACCCGCCGCGATCAGTGCGATGAGGAGCATCATCACATTGCCATCACGCGTCTTCGAGAGCGTCTTGAAAATATCGCCCAGAACGTCGCCTAGCCCGCTGACTGCGTTGTACGTGTTGTAGCCCGTAGCGAAGGTGTTCCAACCCGCGACACTCATGTTGCCAAGAGTGCGCTGGTGGTACGCCTGCCGCCACGAGTCGATGGTGATTGCCCAGCCTGCAAAGAGCACCACCGGGATGATCAGGACATACCCAACTTCGAAGAACAACCGAAGGTAGTCTTCATTGAGCACACCTGTCTTCCACAGCACGACACCGATAACGAGCAAGTAGCACCAGGTGAACCCGGCACCACTCATCAACGCGCCCATCCACGCCATGAACCTCCGGCCGCCTCCGGCAGCCTTCAGCTCGACCCAGGCCTTACCGACCGCCCTAGCGTTCCACCAGGAAATCAGTAGATTGACCACGAACAGCGCACCTACGAGAACGAGCTCCACAGCTCACTCCTCTCCCATGTCAAGGGAATCTCCCAAGACCGTGTGATTATATCATATTAGGGTAATAAAATCAAGGATTTTGCCATTGATTTAACGGGGGTAGGTGTCTGAAGTTGAGCTAGTGACAGTTGCGGAAAAATATGATGATGCTATCATACTTATATGACAACCAGGGGTGAAGCCCTACAAGATTGGTCGCAGCTGCGCCCGCAGGTGGAACAGGTGGCCAGCCGTGTGCCGATTACCGTCGGCCGTGCGGCCCTGCGCCGCCGTGGTGTTGCAAACCCCCACACCCGCGAGGATGCGGCGGCACACCGGTTCCTGCAAAAGCAACTACCGCGCATCGTGGAGGCACCCATATTATCCGAAGAGGACGGCCGCTTCGCCCGGTTCATGGCACGGTTCCGCCGCCGCAGACAGGAACGGCAGGACGCCGATGGCTGGGTCATCGACCCGATTGACGGTAGCATCAACCACACGGTGGGTTATGGGCGGTTCGCGACCTCCATCGCCTACGTCAGTGGCGGGGAATCGGTTTTCGGTGCTGTGCGCTGGCACACCAGGGGCCGTACATTCAGCGCGGTGCGGGGGCAGGGCGCTTTCGTGAACGGCGAACCGCTGGCCGTGGCAAATGAAGGCACGGTTCCCAACCGCCCTAAAATAGCCTACGGCATAGCCAACCGCCCGAAGGAAGGAGATGCCGAACGCGTACCCACCGCCCTCCAGAACATCTGGCGCAATGGCTGGGAAACGTCCCAGGGCGGTTCCGCAGCCATAGACATCTGTGCGGTAGCGCAGGGGGACATGGCAGCATTCTTCGAGTTCGGCCTGAGCCGCTGGGACTTTGCCGCCGCCGGCTTGATTGCCGAAGAAGCCGGCTGTGTAGTATTAGCTACACCCGCGGCCGTAAACCCCAAAAACGACCCCCACCTGTTCGACTTCATCGTCGCCCGCGACCAAGAACTCTTAGATAAAATCGCCGAACTCACTGGCATGCAGGACGGTGACGGCTGGGTATAGCGCCCGGGTTACTCCTCGGTGCAGAGTTGGAAATTGGTCTGGTTGGTAACCGCTAGCTGGGTCCGGCCGGCGTGCCTCCTAAGGACTGCCTCGCAGGTGGCCCCGCAAATCTCCAGGCAGCCCAGCTTGGCCGCACCGTCCTGGCCGCCGCCGATGCGGGACTCATCCAGGGCAGCAACCAGCCGCGGGTCTGGTTCACTACTGCCGCGGACGCCCATCGCAACTACGTCCAGCAGTGCCCGCAAGCACCTGGTTCCGGCCGGCACGCCAGGTGCAGCTCCGGCTTCGTTGCCGGGTGCGTCTGGTGCCGGGGAGTACTCACTCATGGTAGAAAGATGGTACACCAGAACAGCGCTGTTGCCAACCTGGCCTAGACGGCCATTTAGTGCCAAAGGTCGTCGTGGGAAAAGCCGTACGGCTTCTGCCGCAGCCATGTATAAACAGCAATTTCGAATGCGTAGTGCTTAGCCACATCATCCCCGGTCAATTTACCGATGGTGCGCAGTCCATTCAGGCGTATGAAGTCATCTGCCGTCAGCCCCGCAACCTTGCCCATGCCGACTATCCGGACGGCGGCCGCCAGCTTACGGAAGAACTCCCCGTTGGTCATGCCCTTCATGCGGTCACTGCGCAGCAGCTTTTCGTCTTCGGTCCATGTTGCCGGGTCACCGCGGCGGATGGCGGCATGCCCCAGCTTCGGGTCATCACTCTGCAGCCATTCTTTATGCTTACCAACGGTGCGCCGGCCGCCGGGCAGCAGGTCGGGAAAATTGTTCAGGAAGAAATACGGCTTCTTGCCCTTGTCCACTAATCTTTGAGTGCCTTGGGCTATCTGCGCCTCGATGGTCGGCAAATCAGTCTGCTTCATCCGCCGCCAGTCCTCGGGGTCGAGCGCGGGGTAGGCTTCTGCTGGCGGCAGGGCAGGCTCTTGCAGACCCTCGGCTGCGGGGTTTGGCATATCCAGCGGTGGAAGCGTTTCGGTCATGGTGTTAGTTTTGTGCGAACATGCTTATATTAGCATAAGCTTGATAAAAAATCAATCTTAGCGCAAGTATACATAGCCAATGCATATATATTTGACGGTTCACGTCAACCATCTGGCCACCTTAGGCTGCTGGCAGGCCGTTATTGTACGAGTTTGGGGCTATTTTGTTTCTGGCTCACTGGAAACGGTCGGGACGACCCGGTATCCAGTATTTGGGTTGGACGTATCAATGGGCACCACATCACCCTTTTCGGCTAAATGTTCCCAGTAACCTCTCGAGGAGGGCATGACACCAGCCGTGACCAGGCTAAAACCTCGTTCATCCAATGTATTTGCTAGCCCCCGCAGGGCAGTCGCCCCCAAGTTACCACCTGGCTCCGTTATGGCAATGTCAAAGCCTACCTCTTTACGATTTAACCCGAAGGTAAGTGCAGCATGGCCAACTCTTCGTCCTTGGTGGACAATGCCATAATTGCCAGAAGTATTAGTGGTAGGAGCTTCTTTAACGAATGCAAAACCGTTCGGAGTACCGAGCGAGTCGCTTACTACTAAGTCGTATCCCTCGCGTTCTTTTAGCAACATGTCTGGCCCAGGAGGGTATATTTTTGTTTTCGGCAATTCCGGAATATATTAGGACACCCACCTAACTCCTCAGATACAGTAAGGGGATGGAGAAACGGAAGAAGTTCGTTGGCTTGAGCGACGCAGAGCGGAGCGAAATAGCCATCCTGTTGCAGCGGGGTTGCAGTCTGC
>DATIIC010000027.1:0-26265 GCA_035480095.1 Saccharimonadales bacterium (SeqCode)
CAGGCCTTCATGAGCGCCGCCGAACTGGCCGATGCCAAGCTCGACCTAGTCGTAGCCGGTACTGAAGGCAAGGTGATGATGGTGGAAGCCGGCGCCAAGGAAGCCACCGAAGAAGAAATCGTGGCTGCCATGGAGTACGCGGTAGAGGCCATTAAGCCCGCCCTGGAAGCTCAGAAAGAACTGGTTAAAAAGGTCGGCGTAACCGCCCAGGAATACACCCTGAGCCTGCCGGACGAAAAATTCCAGGCCGAAGTAGACGCCTGGGTAGAAGGCAAACTGGGCGAAGACCTGCGTGCGCCGTACCCGGAGCGCAACGAACTGGTTAGCACGCTGAAGAAGCAGATGCACGACGAATTCGCAGCCCGCATCGGCGAAGACGAATACAAAGCCCTGCGCGGTGAGTACGACGAAGCCCTGCAGATGGCCATCCACAAAGACGTGCGAAACGGCATCGTGAAAGACGGTGTCCGCCCCGACGGCCGCAAACTGGACGAAATCCGCCCACTTTCTACCGAAGTCGGCTTCCTGCCGCGCGCCCACGGTTCCAGCCTGTTCACCCGCGGTATGACGCAGGGTATGAACATCGTCACCCTGGCACCGCTCAGCTACGCCCAAATGGTGGACACCATGGAAGTAAGCGACGGCGAACGCCGCTACATGCACCACTACAACGCCCCGGGCTACACTGTGGGTGAAGTCCGCCGTCTTGGCAGCCCGGGCCGCCGCGAAATCGGCCACGGCTACCTGGCAGAGCGGGCGCTATGGGGTGTGTTCCCGAGTGAAGCTGAATTCCCATACGCTGTCCGCAGCGTGACTGAAATCATGTCCCAGAACGGTTCGACCTCTATGGCCGCTACCTGTTCTAGCTGTTTGGCACTGATGGACGCCGGTGTGCCGCTAAAGGCACCCGTTTCCGGCATCGCCATGGGCCTGATGGTAGACGGCGACAAATTCTGGGTGCTTAGCGACATCGCCGACGCCGAAGACTTCGCTGGCGACATGGACTTTAAGGTAGCCGGTACGTCTAAGGGCATCACGGCGCTGCAGATGGACATGAAAGTCCACGGTCTGCCAGTCAGCACCTTGAAAGCCGCTATCGAGCAGGGCAAAACTGGCCGCGCACACATTCTGGAGCACATGCTCGGAACACTGGCCGAGCCGCGCAAGGAACTCAGCCCGTACGCACCACGCGTCGAATCCATCCAGATTAACCCGGACAAGATTCGCGAAGTAATCGGTAAGGGCGGCGAAACCATCCAGAAGATTACCGCCGAAACCGGCACCGAAATCGACATCAAGGACGACGGTACGATTATGATTGCCAGCCCAGACAAAACCCACATCGAGGCCGCCATCCAGTGGATTAAGAGCATCACCGAAGACCCCGAAGTCGGCTCCATCTACTACGACAAACCAGTCGTGAGTGTGCTGGACTTCGGCGCGTTCGTGCAAATCCTGCCCGGCAAAGACGGCCTGGTGCATGTTTCTGAAATCAGCGAAGAACGGACCGAAAAACCCAGCGACAAGCTGAAAGAAGGCGACAAAGTCACCGTAAAACTAGTCGCCATCGACGACCGCGGTCGCCTGCAACTGTCCATGAAAGCCGCCGCCCGCGAACTTAAGGACAAAGAGGCTAAAAAGTAACCTAGCATGTTGGCCAAGCTCGACAAGTTCCACAAAACCCGGCGCGGACACGCCGTGTTCGGGGTGGTCGAGCTGGCCATGTGCTATGGTTTCGTCGGCTGGGCCATCGACACCGGTAACTTGCTGTGGTGGGCCGCCGCCATCATCCTGCTGCTGGGCGCCGTCCAGAACTTTGTGCAAGCCATCTGGAGGCGCGAGAAGTGAATTCAACCTCAATGCTTTTTGGGGTCGTGGTCTGTGCCGTTGTGCTGGTGACTGCCGGTGGTTTGTACTGGTGGCTAAGCCACGGTACCATCTGGCGCGGTCGCTCGCACAAAACACACCAGGCCTCCCAGGCAAACCTAGAGGACTTGGCCCAGTTTGCAAACGAACTCAAGCGTGGGTCAACCGAGGGCAAGAAATGAGCCGCTTTGTAGTGACGGAAAGAGATTGGCTGCGTGTGCCGTTTTTGATTTCGAACATCGCGATTAATAACGACTCCATTGCCGGACGCAGATGGCGGAACAATTACCGATGGGCACAAGTCGTAAGGATGAGTCGGGCTAACCACTGGTGGCTGCTGGCGGTGAATGTGGCATTCATCGCTGCGCTAGATGGGGCCGTGACATATCTGATGGTGACTGCTTTCATCGCAAACTGGCCAACACTGGCCTTGCTGGCGGCCGCACTGCTCGTGAACGTGACGCTTGTCCCGAACATCATCAAGCTAGCCAATGTACTGCGGGGGAAAACCTACCGTGGCTAAGACCAACCAGCAGCTGCTGGATGAACTGAAGGATAAAATCCTCAAGGACGACCCCACGCCGGAACTTCGCCAGGGCGCCACGCAGCTGGTATTTGCGGACGGCAATGCGACGGCGCGGATTGTGTTCATCGGCGAAGCCCCAGGCAAGAACGAAGACGAACGGGGCATACCGTTCGTGGGTGCGGCCGGCAAGTTCTTGGACGAAATGCTGGAGATGATTGGCCTGAAGAGAGAGGACATTTACATTACAAATATCGTAAAGTACCGGCCGCCAAATAACCGCGACCCGGAACCGGCCGAAAAGGAAGCCTGGTTACCGTATCTGCAGGAACAATTAAGCATAATTAAGCCAAAATTGATTGTCACCCTAGGCAGGCACAGCATGGATGTGCTGCTGCCCGGGCTGAAAATCAGCCAAGTGCATGGCAAGCCGAAGCGGTTCAAGGACCACGTGTACCTACCGCTTTTCCATCCGGCAGCCGCGCTCTATAACGGCGGGATGCGCCAGACCCTCATCGACGATTTTGCGCTCATTCCCATCATTATGCAGAAAATTAAAGAGTAAGACACCTATAGGAATTAACAATTTAACAACAAGGAAATAACCGAGCAATCGCCCCAGCCTCCGCTGGGCAACGACACGCTTGAAAGGAAATATAACTATGGATAACCAACCAAACAACAACCAACCAAATAATAACCCCAACCCCCGGCCCCCCCGCCAGAACCGCGGCAGCCGCGGTCCCCGCCCAGAAGGGCAGGCAGGCAGGGGTGGAAACCGGCCGCAAGGCGGTGGTAGCCGCGGCGGACGCGGCCCGCGGCCAGATGGCCGCCAGGGCGGACAACAGCAGCAACCCCAAGAGGGCGAACGCCGGGGCGTCAGCCGCGGTGCGGCCGTCCGCGCCCAAAAGCGCACCCAGATGGACGCCCAGCGCGTAGCCAACCAGTACCTGCCGGCCGCAACTGACGAAAAGCGCCGTGCTAACTTCATCGATGACAGCCCCCGCCTGAAAATCATCGGCCTCGGCGGCATGGACGGCGGCGGTAGCAAAAATACCATCCTGGTCGAATACATGAACGATGCGGTGGTAATTGACGCTGGCAACGACCTGAGTGTCGACCTGCCGGGCATCAACTACGGTGTGGCCGACATGGCCTACCTGGAAAGCATCAAACACAAGCTGCGGGCGTACATCATTACCCACGGCCACCTGGACCACATCGGCGGCCTGCCGCACATTGTGCCCAATTTGCCGGCACCAATTTACGGCTCTAAGTTTACCATTGGCCGCGTAGAAGAGATTTTTGAAAACTTCGGCCTGCCCATGCCCGACGGCTTCGAGCTCCAAACCGTCACCATGAACGAAAACACGCATGAGCGCCTAAAAATCGGCGAATTCTATGTGGAGCTGGTGCGCATCACCCACTCCATCCCCGGCAGCACCGTGGTGGTGCTCGACACGCCTGTGGGGCGCATCATCAACACCGGTGACTTCCGCTTCGACCAAAACCCGCTGGACCACGAGCGCAGCGACATCGAGCGTCTGCAGGAGCTTGGCAAGGAGGGTGTGCTAGCGCTGATGAGCGAAAGCACCACTGCCGAACGCCTGGGCCGCACGCCGTCGGAAAGCACCATCGAACAAAGCTTTATCGACATCATGGACCAAGCCCCGGGCCGCATTTTTGTCGGCCTCTTCAGCACCAACATGAACCGCGTCCAGATGATTGTGAACGCCGCCGTCCACCACGGCAAAAAGGTCGCCATGGACGGCCGCAGCATGGTCTCCACGCTGGAAATGGCCGTCCGCAACGGTTTCATGAAGATTCCCAAGGGCACCTTCATCCCCATCGCCAACGTTGCCAGCCTTCCGGACAACCAAGTGGTAGTTGTGGCTACCGGTAGCCAGGGCGAACCGAGCAGCGCGCTGCAGCGTATGGCCAACGGCGAGCACCGGCACATCAAGCTGAAGGAACAGGACACGGTCATCCTCTCCAGCACGCCCATCCCCGAAAGCGGCAACGACGCCCTCATCGGCGTGATGGTCGACAACATGACCAAAATGGGCGTCCACGTTTTCGAGGCCCGCAACCATGACCTCGACAACGTCGGCCCATTGCACGTTTCGGGCCACGCCAGCCGCGACGAGTACGCCGAGATGATCCAGTACACCAAGCCGAAATTCTTCATCCCCATCTACGGCGCGTACCGTGTGAAGCAGCGCCACATCGAACTCGCCATCGAGCAGGGCATCCCCCGCGCCAACTGCGTAAACGCCCTGAACGGCGACGTCATTGCCCTCACGCCCGATAAGATGGAAGTCATCGGCCAGGTGCCGTCCGGCACGATTTTGGTCGACCAGACCGGCGCCGTCGTCAGCAACGTGGTGGTCAAAGACCGCGTGCTGCTGGCCGAGGAAGGCCTGGTGGCGGTGGTCATCACGGTCGATAAGAAAAACGGCAACCTACTGACCAGCCCAGACATCATCTCCCGTGGCTTCATCTACATGCGTGAACAAGAAGACCTGATGAACGGCCTGCGCAACGAAGTCCGCAGGGCAGTGCAGCAGCGTTTCAAGCGCGTCGACCTCGACCGCTTCAAAGCCGAGCTGAAAGACCACATGACCCACTACCTGTTCGAGCAGACCCAGCGCAGCCCGATTGTGATTCCCGTGGTGAACATCATCGGCGGCAAGACCGAAAGCGTCCAGACGGTGCACCAGGCCAAAACCAAAACGGCCGAAGAAGTCGCCGCCGAGCAGCAAGCCCGCTTCCAAAAGATGCGTGAACGCCTCCTCACCCAAGACGCCCGCGTCGACTAGCAACGACACATAATTGACAAAACACTAGCACTATGCTATATTGCTAGTCATGGCTAAGTACAAACCAAAACATACACAATCCAAACCTCAAGGTCCTGGCCGTCAGGCTCCTGGCCACCTTGAACGAGTGCGCGAACTATACTCGCTCAACCGCGCATACGATGGTGATGGGCGTGTTAAGGCCGCCGCTCGGACAGCAGGTGATTTGTTCCTGGCGCCAGTTAAGCACAAAATCGCCGTCCGGAAGCTTGGCCGCGCCGCTGCAGTAACCGTTGCCGTGCAAGCCCAAGAGGCTTCCGCGAAGCCGTTCGACTACACCGCCAACCACAAGGCCTACAAAGCAAACCCAGAAAAGGGTAGGCTGCTGAATCCTACCGAACAGCGTTGGATACAGATAGGCCGCGCATTTGATAGCAACAGCACCGGTGAGAATGGCTTTCCCGCAATCATCGCCATGGCCGGCGAAGCCCTACAGGCGACCAACGGCACCAGCCCGCTGACCATACAGGCACTCAACGCGCTGCACCTAGCTTGGGTCGTCCGGGACAAACGGGGCGACTCCCAATACATGGCTCATGCCCTCGGCAGGCCGCAAGGTGACAACCTGCCTCGGTTTACCCATGAACTTGGCCGTATGGTTGAGGCGATGCCGCGGGCAGAAGCTGCCGCCATCCTGGCTGATACGGAAGCCCAGGTACTCCGCGTAGGCCCAGAATCGGCCCAAAGCTACATAGACCACCTAACCATTCTACGAGGGCAAAAACGGAATAGTGCCATCGACGTAGCAGGCATCGATGAGGCCATCGAAGCAAACAGGCAAGGTCTCGACCCTCAGATGCGTGCCGAGGCGTATGCCGACGCTTTAGACCTGCTGTACGGCCCCCCGGAACCTGCCAACGCCTAAGTTTTGACGCCCATCCAACACACCGCCAACACAACGGCGGTGTGTTTTTGTACCTGTGTTTCCCGGTCCGGCAGGGCAAAAGATAAGCACAAGCAAAAAATCCTATTGACAAAAGCGCTAATGTTTGTTAGTATGTACATAGGCTAAAGAAAAACAAAAGACTTTCAAAAAGCCTAAACCAAAACAAAAAACCGGAAGCGCCAAAACGTTTCCAAACCAAGGACCTTAAACAAGTTTTTGGCCCGGGACCAAAAGTCCCAAACCTGGGATGTACAACCATTCCAAACCGAACTGCCTTAAACAAGTAGTTCAGCACATTTAAAAGGCAAGAGTCTACAAATTCTTTCCTTACCTTTTTAAGAAAGTCCTTAAACAAGATTTTCTGTACTTCTCCCGGGAAGACCCCTAAAAGCGGTCAACCCACCAACCGGCAAAGTGTAGCCAAAACTCACTTCTGCCCATCAGAACCGAAAGGTTCTAACCAAACATCAAAAATACACCCCAAGGTCAAAACCAAGGGGTGTATTTTTATATTATCCAATCAAACATATTGACTTTAAAGCAATATTGTGCTAATGTTAAATTGTTAACCTTTAACACCACAAAATACTATGAGCAGAAAACATTCAGGTTCAGACTTAGGCGGCTACAAAGGCCGTCACATACCCGGCGCAAACAAACCCCCTACATTTGAAAAGCAGCTTCCGGGAATACTCAGGATACTCGTCGATGCACCAGAACTGCCAGCCAACCGCGAAGCCGTTGAGATTACGGTTCGGCGCTCGCCCTTGGCTGCACCCCGCACCGCTTTAAGCCGCGAAGCTGCTATGCATGTGGCGCCGGTAGTGCACGGTGAACACGCGAGGCCTGTTGCCGATAATCAGATAGTACAAGCGCCGGATTCTACTGGTTTGGCTCGCCACGCCTTGGGTCCGGAACTCAATCAGCAGAACTGGGATGCCTGGGGCAGCCGGGAGTATCGAGCATTACCCGGTGTTGATAACGCTGGCGTCGGTAGTGATCCGTGGAATGGTGCGGGTCTGCCCCGGCAGCGGCCACACTAGCATACGCTACGGTCCAACTTAGGCTATACTTATGCTTATGGAAAGCCGGCAGGCGATTGTCGACTATATTGCACAGCACCTTGGTGCCGGGCATAGTGAGGCGCGTTTGCGCGAACACCTAGCGACTCATGGCTGGGAAAAGACGGCCATCAACCAGGCGTTCGACGAATATCACAAGCAACACCTGCCGAAGGCTTCGGCCATGAAGACGGCCAGGCGCAAATACCGCGTGCCCATTCCGCGCTGGACGTGGGTGCGGTGGGTAAAGCTGGGCGTGACGTTCGCGGTGCTGGGCGGGCTGCTGTTTGTGGCGCACCTGGTGTTGCCCGACAAACCGGCCGAGGCAGTGCCGCCCCCGCCGCTAACGTTCGCGCAGCGGCAGACACAGGACATCATCCTGGTGGGCGGGGCAGTGGCGCTGTTTGTACGGGCCGAGGGGAGCATCCCTACCAGTACCTCGGTAGCGCCCGACGGTAACCTGGTGCTGTGCGGCAAGATTTGTGACCCAGCCACCGAAGAGGTAAGCAGCTTGCAGACGTTCAAGCCGGAGGGCGTAAAATTCATGGCGTACAGCTCTGGGCTGATTGTGCCAAACAAAGACACGATGTTCTTGGTGCCGGGCGCTACCTGCGACGGTACCACCGCCATTGGCAACCCTAGTGCCGCCCCGCGGGCGATGGTTATCCTGTACGGCCAGGTCAACAACGACGAACTCGACCAGCGCTGCGTGAAGCTGTAACGGCTTCTTAATAGGCCTAGCGAGCCTGGTCGTAGGGCAGCGCCCAACCGTCCGCGGCCAGCGTCGTTCTCGTCCCAAAGTCCAGCCGAAGTAGCGGTGGTGGGCCGCCGCGTTCGTCGAGCAGTGTGCCCTTGATGGCAGACATGATGATGCGCGGCATGGCTTCCTGGTAGGCGGGCTCCAGGGTAAGCGCATGGCCGCAGTCCATGGTGCCGAAGGTGCGGTTTGACCCACCTAATGCCAAAATCCAACCCTGTAAATGGTTAAATGGCCGCTCATGGAGGCCGACGGTAATGTGCATGGGCACATGCTGGGTATGGATTGGCCGGTACAGTGGTTCGGCAAATGCCGCCCGTTGGTGTTCGGGTATCAGAACCCAGTCGGTGGGGTAGACCGAACCTTCGCGGTAGAAGTGCTTCAGTAGCTCCAATACGTCGCCGCTGTAGGGAGCAGGCGAGAAGGGCATGATGGCTTTTATGTGCGAGCCCCTTTGCAGCAAATCCCGGTTTTCGCCGGCGTAGCGCGTGATTTCTAATGCACCCGTGGAGTGGCCGGCCAGCACGACGTCGTGCCCGGCGTCAATTAGCCCCCGTACGGCTTTGTCGATGAGGTTTTGCCAGTGTTCTTGCACAGGGTAGCTGGGGTCGTTGATGTCCGCCCAGTCAGGGTAGATGAGCAGCGCACTCAATCCGATAGCCCTGAACTGCTCGACGACAGGTGCGTAGCTGCCGTATGGATTTTCCAGTGTAACGTCTGTCGGCTGGAGGATGCCAGGGGCGAGGACGACGTATGGTAAG
This sequence comes from Saccharimonadales bacterium (SeqCode), assembly GCA_035480095.1. Taxonomy (GTDB): domain Bacteria; phylum Patescibacteriota; class Saccharimonadia; order Saccharimonadales; family UBA4665; genus JAJZCD01. The sequence goes on from DATIIC010000027.1 coordinate 8,713, forward strand.
GCTTCTTGGGTGCTCATCTGAGGTGCACTTACGGTACTACAGGGGTACGCTGGAAGCAACCATCAGCGCATTAGCTTATACTTTAGGCGTAGACACTGTTTTCCAAGGAGGTACTAGATGTGCAGGAACATAAAACCACTGTTTAACTTTGACCCGCCGGCCAGCGATGACGAAATCCGGGCGGCGGCGACGCAGTTTGTGCGCAAAATTACCGGGTTTACGCACCCGTCTGCGGCAAACGAGGCCGCGTTTCAGGAAGCGGTGGAGGAAATCACCCACACCGCCAAACACATGCTGGGTGCGCTGCACACCCACGCCGGGCCCAAAAACCGGGAAGCCGAAGCCGCCAAGGCCCGCGCCCGCTCGGCCGGACGGTTTAGTGCTGATTGAAATTGGCGCGGGCGGTGGTATAGTTGTCCCATGAGCAAATCACACGAGCAGGGTGGGGCCGAAGGGCTAGAAGTAGTCGAGAACAGGTTAATTGTGGCCCGCAGGGTGCCGGTATCCACGAAGACGCGTGCGTTCTTTATGGCGGCCGGCCGGCCGATTGAGGGCTATCGGACGGGCACGGGTATCAGCATCGACCGCACCGACCCCGAGCAGATGGATTTCGACGACGGCGACTGGTTTGTGCTTCGGGCGCTTGGCGGTGCATTTGGCGCCGGGGTACACAACAGGGCCAAGGAACGCGGCATATGGGCTACGGCCGCCCACGAGCAAGACGGTACTCAGACATACTGGGTGCCCATTACTGCCTCGCCCGCCGGCGACAGGCACAAACTTGATGCGGCAGCAGAAGAAGCACTGCGGGGTGTGGAGAAGAGTGCTGCCGAAGCCGGATGGGGCATAGTGTTTACGAACGAACCCGACCCCAGGCTCAAGCCTGCCGACGAACCCAAAGCATAAGCATTATTGACAAAAGTTGTAATTTTGTCTATAATAGTGGTTGTGGTTACAGATGTTCTAGCATCTGTGGCTGGGCCGGCGGCTAGGCATGCGTGCCAACACCGTAGACCGTAAGCACTTCTAGAGGGTATAATTCTAGCTACATATGTCTAAAAAGAAAAAATCAGCCAAGAAGCACGCACCGGAACCAGAGGTCAGCGAGCATTCGCCGTTCTGGGGTTACAGCGGCGCCGTGCTGCTGATTGTGATTGCGCTGTTTTTGCTGTTGGGCGGCTTCGGCACCGGCGGCGCACTGCCCAAGGGGCTCTTCGGCGCGGCCTATTGGACGCTGGGCTACGCGGCCTGGCTGACGCCAGTGGCGCTGGTGTACTGGGGAGTTTATAAATTCAACGCCGATGACCACCGGGTTCCCTTGAGCAATTTATTTAGCATGGTGGGACTGCTGACGTTCGCGGCCGGCTGGTGCCATGTGGCATTTGCGGCTAAGAGTGTGGCGAGCGGTAGCATGACTGGTGGGCACGGCGGGGCGGTCGGTAGCGGCGTAGGTAATGCTGTGCTGGCACTCCTGGACAAACTGCCGGCCAGCCTGGTGTTCTTCATATTTGCATTATTCGCGTTCTTTTTTGCCTTTGGCATCTCGCCAAAGGTCATCCTGAAGCCATTTGGGCTGTTCCAGCGCCGTGAGGGCGAAGAGGAAGACGGCCTGGAGGGCCTGAAAGCCCGCGCCGCCGAAAACGGCTTCAAGCTGAACGAAGGCGTGCCGGTGGAGCACCATGGCGATGCCCAGCCTTCGCCGCGTTTGGCATCTCTGCGTAACACCGCGCAGAAGTTGGCACCACAAGAAAACCACGCCGCTTTGACGGCCGCCAGCGACCCGGACTGGAAGTTCCCCAGCGTGACGCTGCTAGACCAAAAGCAGGACAAAGCCGACGCTGGCAACGTGGAAGGCAACGCGCGCATCATCCGCGAGACGTTCTCCAACTTCAATATTGATGTTGAGATGGAAGGGGCGAACATCGGCCCGCGCGTCACGCAGTACACTTTAAAGCCGCCGGCCGGGGCAAAACTCAACAAGATTACGGCTTTGGCTGACAACTTGGCGCTGGATTTGGCTGCAACGAGCATCCGCATGGAAGCGCCGATTCCCGGTAAGCGGGCAGTCGGCATCGAGGTGCCGAACATCAAGGGCGCCACAGTACGGCTTAGTAGCATTCTGCAGTCGCGCGAGTGGAGCGAGGCCAGCAGCCCGCTGGAGTTCGCCATCGGTAAAGACATTGCCGGCAAGCCCATCATGGCCGACCTGGCGCGCATGCCGCACGTGCTGGTGGCCGGACAGACCGGTTCCGGTAAGTCCGTTATGATTAACGACATTTTGGCCAGCTTGTTGTACCGCAACACACCGAGCGACTTGAAGCTGATTTTGGTCGACCCGAAAACGGTCGAGCTGACGCCCTACAACGACATCCCGCACCTTTTGACCCCCGTTATTACTGAGCCGGAAAAGTGTATTTCCGCCCTGAAATGGGCGGTGGCCGAAATGGAGCGCCGCTACCGCACGCTGAGCGAGCAGCAGAAACGCAACATTGGTGAGTACAACAGCATCAAGGGCATCGAGGGCATGCCGTACATCGTGATTGTGATTGACGAGCTGGCCGACCTGATGATGATGGCGGCGCGCGACGTTGAAGCGCTTATCGTGCGTATAGCGCAGAAGGCTCGGGCGGTCGGCATCCACCTGATTTTGGCTACGCAGAGGCCGTCTGTAGACGTCATCACCGGACTTATTAAAGCTAATGTGCCGGCCCGCATCGCGTTTACCACGGCATCACAGGTAGATTCCCGCACCATCATCGACCAAATCGGCGCCGAAAAGCTGCTGGGCATGGGCGACATGCTGCTGCTGACGGCCGACATGCCAAAGCCTAAGCGCGTGCAGGCGGCGTTCATTTCTGACGGCGAGACGGTAAAAGTGAATGATTTCATCCGCGAGCAGCGGGCGCCGCAGTACAACGACGAGGTCGTCAGCCAGCCGGTGGTCATCGGCAAGGGCGGTGTGGTGACGGACATGGGCACCGACGGCGGGGCGGACGACGACATGTTCCGCGATGCGGTTCGGGTGGTGATTGAAAACAAGAAAGCCAGCACCAGCCTATTGCAGCGCCGCCTGCGCATCGGCTACGGCCGTGCCGCCCGTTTGATTGAAGAAATGGAAGAGCAGGGCATCATCGGCCAGGCCGACGGTTCCCGCCCGCGTGAAGTGCTGGTAACCAGCCTCGACCAAGTCTACGGTGGTGACGCTGCTGGCTCCGGTGGTTCGGACGACGACGGCCCTATCCAGGATGTCTACCCGGCGTAAGTAACGGGCTTATATCCAAGAGTAATCTTTACAACGGCGTTTTTACAGGGGTGATTGTGGCTATTATTACTACAAAAAATTAAATGTAACGGGGGCGCAGCTGAACACAAAAGTTACGTGAAACCGCTTGTACTTTTCCTGTAACTGTTTTAACATTGAGGTAAAACAAACAGCCGAAATGGGGGTAGCAGTGTCGGCCAGGTCAGTTACTAAGAGAGACGGTAATGGGCAGGGCCCACTGCTGCCACCAGGCGAAATTTCGGAATTTGAACTTACGGGGACTCCTGTCGAAAACGGCGGGAGTTTTTCTTTGCCGGACCCGGCCGAGCTAGTCTCCGACCAAGAAATATTGGAAGCTGGGCTGGATTTACATCGCCCAGCTTTAGGCCACGGTGAGCGACAGGCTCGAAACAAGGCGTACGCGCGGTACATGCGCATGCACAAGGTTTTGGTGGGCGGCGCCGGTGCCGAACAGCTAAAGGAAATATACGAACAGCTAAAGGACGAAATTGAGCCGCACCGCCTGTCCGTAGCTGGATGGGCGGCAATCGAGTCGGCCCTGGTAGCAACAAATCAGCCGCAGGAAGAACGCTTAGAGCTATTTCACCGCGGCGTGTTTACGTGGACGCGGGCCTTCAAACGCCAATATGGTATAGAGCACCTTCGCGGCAGTTACGACCGGCACAAATCGCACCGGATTGCGCTGGATATTGCCAGCCTGCCGCTGCTGGAGGGAATGATATGCGGCAATGTGACTGAAGCGGATTGCCGCAGGTCGTTTGACGCCAGTCTAATGGTGGCACAGTCCAATCTTGCGGCCATGAAGCGGGCTCAAGACGCAGGCAAAGAGGCAGGACCGCACATCGGCCTGGGCTTTGAAGTTAACGCCCTACTGGCGTTCAACCGAACGTTATCATCGACCTGGTTTGCGATTCCAGCCATGGCCCGCTGTGATAGCGGCGTGTTTTACGAGCGTCAAACACACGATTTAGTGGCAATTCACCAAAGGCGCGGACGCATCTTAAGTGCCTCGCCCGTGGAGGTAAAGGCCAGGAATAGGCCAAAGGACAATGTGCACTACCACGCACTAGTGGTGCGGGGCAGGTTGCATCTTTCGGTACCCGAGCAAGGCCATCCTGACTATATGTTAAAAGCCATTGCGGCGGTCCATGAGGGTACGGCCACCGAGGAGCAGGCGGCGGGCGCCGACGCGGTCACCGAACGGGTGACGAGCATGCTGCGAGACTACTACGCGGGCAGGGTAATTGGTAGGGCCGCCAGCAAACACACCGTGACGGTTTTCCACGACAACGCACGAGTCCTCGAACGGCACTCCAGGCAGGTAATAGAACGCGCACTAAGAGAACAGGAACGCGCTCTGCGGCTAGGGGCACTGGCCGCGGCCTAGGTTGTTGACTAACGGGGGTAATTAAGGTAGAATAACAGGGTTATATCAACTCAGCTTGCATCCCCTAGTGAGTGCGGGCTTAACCCAAAGGAGTGATTGAATGAGTGATTCATTGAATCAACAGTACGAAGTTGCTGTGCTCTTCGACCCCGGCCTGGAAATCGACCTCGAAAAGGCGACCAGCCGTGTCGAAAAAATCCTAGCCGACAACGGCGCCAAAGTAACCAACACCGACAACTGGGGCAAGCGCAAGCTAGCCTACAAAATTGGCAAGCACGACATGGCCATCTATGTCATTTACACCGTGGAAATGCCCGGTGCGAATGTGCAGAAGCTGGAAGGCATCCTGAATATCACCGACGAGGTCATTCGTTTCCTCATCACAAAGCCAGACCTGAAGGCAATTGCCAAGGCCGAGGCTGCCCGGGCCCTAAAGGCCGAGCAGGCCGCCAAGCGCGGTGACCGCGAAGACGACGACGAAAAGGAAGAGGAGTAGACCTACCATGGCAAAAATCTTCAAACACCGCACCGACGTAGCCTACTTTGACTACAAGGACTTTAAGACCTTGCAGCGCTACGTTAACCAGTACGGCCAAATCGAAACTCGCAAGAAGACCGGTTTGACCGAAAGCGAACAGCGCCACTTAAGCGTTGCCATCAAGCGCGCCCGGCACATCGCTCTGCTACCGTTCGTAGCTAAGGCCTAGTATTTTATTTGGGTAGGTATTCGAAAACCGGGACAGCAATTGTCCCGGTTTTTTGACTGTGCTTATTTGGTCTGATGCAGACCGGTTATGATGCCTTGTAGTGACTTGTAGGCGCTGCTGTCTAGGAGGGCGCTGTAGCTGGCGCTGTTATAGGTTTTTGCGTTGCACGCTACGATGTAGCTGCCGACGTTCGCGGGGCACTGCACTTGGAACACTACCTCTTTTGCGGGGCGGTCACTAAGGTCGCGCTGGGCCGAACCGGGGTCGACAACTTGGCCTTTGGTGAATTCGGTTGCGTCATTTTCCACTAGGCCAGCATACAGTGTCCATTTCGTGCTGTCGGCGCCGCCAATTTTGCCGCAAGCCGCAGTGTCGGCATCCCAATTATCGGTGCGTGTCTTGCATTCTGTAAATACAACCTCCATGTACTTGTATTTGTGGTCGGTAATGCCAGGAACGGCGATGTATTTGGCAGATGCAACGTACGCGTAATCACCATCACCACAGCCTAGGGTGCGCTGGTAGGTTGCGCTGCTGCCGTCTGCTATCAATGGACTGCCGGTGATGAACACATCTGACGTAACGGTCATGATGATGCCCTGTATGCTGCACCCAGCGCTGCCTTCGTCGTCGTGGGGAAAGAGCTGGCCATCGGTGGCTGTGTAGGTGCTGCGCTGCATTTTGACTCCATCTGGAATGGTAACGGCGTAGGGGTTGAGTAGCCAAAACGGTGCATATTCACCACTAATGTATTTTTTCGGGCTGCCGGGGTCGGCGTTCACCTGTATGGCCGTGCCGCCGCTGCCATTATCCGTCACGCCATCGTCAAGAGTTGTGAATGTCTGTGCAACTGAATTCGCTGATGCGTTCCGGTAGAGCTTCTGGTAGCTACTAATCTTTTTTTGAAGTTGAGCGTTTTGAGTGTTTAGGTTGCTAATGTGGTTGCGGAGAAGCAAGCTGCCGTAGCTAGCCGCTCCAAGTGTAACGACAACGGCGGCGGTCCACAGCCATAAGCGGCGGCTTCTGAGAGGTATGTGAGCCTTTAAACGGGGTAGTCTTGGTGTTTTGACTGGGGCGGGAGATTCGTCGGGTTTTTCCATAAGCAGCATTATTGCATATAAGTTGTTGTCGTAATAACGGCTTGACGTTAGATGGTGCGGCGAGTACCGTGGAAGTACCAATTAAACGAAGACATAGTTTCTTCGAGGAGGGAGTTGCCACATGGCACGTAGTTTCAACCAAGTAATCTTAATGGGGAACCTAACCCGAGACCCGGAGCTCCGGCAGACGCCGAACGGGCAAAACGTGTGCAGCTTTAGCCTGGCACTGAACCGCAGCTACAAGGGTGCGGACGGCACCTGGCAGGAAGCCACTGACTACATCGATGTCGTCGCGTGGGGCCCGCTGGGTGAGCGCGTAGCTCAATATTTGAGCAAAGGCCGCCCCTGCCTGGTAAACGGCCGTTTGCAGAGCCGCAGCTGGGAACAAGAGGGCCAAAAGCGCTCGAAAGTCGAGGTGGTGGCACAAGATGTTACTTTCCTGGGTGGCCCGGGCGGCGGTGACGGCGGCCCTAACGGTGGCGGTGGCTACCAGCGGTCGGATTCTTCAAACGGTGGCGGTTCCAGTTCATCTGGCAAACCGGCACCGAGCAAGAAGCAAGATGACGTCGTCATTGAGGACATCAGCGACGAACCAATTAATTTAGACGATATTCCTTTTTAGGAACCAATAAGGATTTGAATAATGGCAAAGATTTTTAAACACCGGACAGACGTAGCCTATTTTGACTACAAGGACTTTAAGACCTTGCAGCGCTACGTTAACCAATACGGCCAGATTGAGACCCGCAAGAAGACGGGCTTAACTGAAAGCGAGCAGCGCCACCTAAGCGTCGCTATCAAGCGCGCCCGGCACATCGCACTACTGCCGTTTGTCGCCAAGGCGTAAAACGGCGATAATAAAGGAGATGGAATCAAATTCATCTCCTTTTGTATTGATGCAGCGGGCGGAGGGGCAGATAAAAGCCGTGCTACGTGCCGTTGATGTGGATGTGCTAACGCCGGATGAGAAGAAGGCGTTCGCCACCGTGAAGCGGCTGGCCACAGACGCGCGGCTGGACATCCGCGACTACGAGCTCAGTGAGACACGTGACGAGCAGCTCAAGTGCGCCGTAAGTGCTCGAAAGCGCCTGTCCAAGCTCCAAGCAGCCATTCTGGGTACTGGCCAGGCCTTCGGCCCGGCCGATGTCGCCCAGCTGGGCGCACAGCTAGAGCAGATTGCCGGCAGGCTGGTGTAAAGTAAGGCCATGGATGTGAAACAAGCCATCGAACTGCTGCTGGACCGCATGAACACCCGAAAACAGTTTGTGGGCGGCACGTTTGGAGCGTTTGAGGGTACTGCTGGTAATTTGTATCTGCAACAGCGCGATGCCAATGCCGCCATAACGCTCTGGCGCGAGCACCGCGACCCTGGCGGACTAATGCAACTGGCGGCAACACTGCATGTGTACGGCAACTTGAAGGATGCGGAATACGAGCAAATCATAGATACATTAGACGGAGAGAAATGAGATGGCTAAAGTAAGGAGTGCAGTTGCGATTGTTGAGACCCCAGAGCATAGGGTAGTGCAGCGTCGGCCAAACTTGCCAGGCAAGCTAGCTTACCCCGGTAAGATACAGCTGCTAGGCGGCCACGCGAACGATGGCGAAGACCTAAGCCATGCTGTGATTCGCGAACTGGGCGAGGAAACCACACTTGTGGCTGGCGAACTTACCGCAGTGCCCATATGGGAGGGCCCATATCTCGGCAAAGACAGGGATGGTCAGCCCGTGGAGCGATATGTGGGCTTGTTTCGCGTAGTAGTAAGCGATTCATTTGAGCTACGAGAGGCTGGTGAGCTAGTGTATATTCCCAAGGGTGCTGCAATTGAACCATATGAGACAGAGATGACCCCGTTTGCATACTGGGCATTGACTACGGCTATGAAAAGAGGAGAAGAGTAGATGGCTTTAAGTATCACAAATTTGAAAAAGGGCACGCTGTTCCAAATGGACGGCATCCCGTACCGGGTGGTGGATTATAACCAAAAAGTGATGGGCCGCGGCGGCTCCATCGTGAACGTGCGCATCAAGAGCGTGCTGGACGGCAAGGTGCTGGACAAAACCTTTAAGGGCAACGAAACGGTTGACACCGCCACGGTAACGACCGAATCCGCCCAGTACCTCTACAACGACGGCACCACCTTCCACTTCATGAACCCCGACACGTTCGAGCAGTTCGAACTGGCCGCCGACATGGTGGGCGACAACGCCGGCTACATGAAGGAAAGCGACATGGTGTCGCTGCAGTCGTTCAACGGCCGCGTCATCAACGTCGAACTACCCAAAAACGTGCCGCTGCTGGTGACTTACGCGGAAGATGTGGTGAAGGGCGATACCACTTCCAGCGTGCAGAAAGACGCGACTTTGGAAACGGGGATTACCATAAAGGTCCCCGCGTTCATAAAACAGGGTGATGTCATTAGCGTAGACACCACCACCGGCGCCTACCGCGAACGCGTCAAAGAGTAGGACATGATTATAACCGAAGCGGATTTGCAGGCCATTCGCACCAAACATCGGGCGCAAAGACTGGTGTTGGCTGGCGGTACGTACGACCTACTACATGCCGAGCACATTCAGCACCTAACGTTCGCCCGCGAACAGGGCGATGTGCTGGTGGTTATGCTCGCAAACGACATTGAGGTGCATCGGCGCAAAGGCGCCGACAGGCCGGTTATGAGCCAGTCGCAACGGGCACAGGTGATTGACGCCCTGAAAGCGGTTGATTACACGTTGGTGCGCGAAACGGCTGCCGAAAATGGTTCGGAGGAACTGATGGCGGACATCGCAAACGCGTTGCAGCCAGATGTATTTGTGCTGTACCACGAAACGCCTCCAGCGGTGTTGCAGACCATACGGGAACGTATTGGTGCCATAAAGTTGGTGCTCGATATGCATCCAAGGGGCGAGTCTACTACCGAAATTGTTGCCCGCATCCGAGCTGGCCAATCTGCCGTAAAAGAATAGGCCGCTTGGTTCGGGGTTTGCTAAGGGCGTAGCATGGAAGGATGGCGGAGAAAGAACGACGACACCCAGCCTTAGAAGCTCTATTTGACTTTGCAGTCCTGGCAACCATACTTGGCGGGCTTGCGCTGTTGGGTGCGGGGATAGCGAAGGCGGGGTAGGCCCTGCGGAACTATGCTACCTGGCGACCGTTTAATTTGCGCGCCCATAGAACCCCAGCCCGTGGGTACTCAGTTTAAAACCTGGTTTTTGCATGTGACCGTTGTGCCGTGGTTCCGGCTGCCAGATGCGTCAGGCAACGTTGCACGCGGCTTGGAGAAGGCGCTGACGGGTGTTGTGCCATTCGAGGCGATTGCCCCGGTGATGAAGCGCGTTTTGGCCCGCGCAAACGGCCGGTGTGGCTGCTGCAGACCCCTACGCCATTCACCGAGGTCGAGCAACGGGTGCGCAGCTATCTGCACAAAAAACGTGCCTGGCTGGTGGACGAAACGACCAAAAAGCGCTACGAATTCCGTCCGCACATCACCATGCAGGGCACCGACGAGTTCGGCGAAAACGGTACGTTCCGCTGCGGCCGGCTGTACATTATCGAGCAAACAGGCGATTATAAAGAGATTGTAGGAAAAATAGGACTTGGAGATGTGTCATCCTGAACTTGTTTCAGAACCCAAACGGATATGAAAAACTACTATGTCTACATTTTGGCGAGTAAGGCTAACGGAACGTTATACATCGGAGTGACCAATAGCCTGGAACGACGTAACATCGAACATATCAGTGGTACACCTGGAAGCTTCACTCAGAAATATAACGTGAAACGCTTGGTGTATTTTGAAGCGACCTCGGATGTCGAAGCTGCAATTAGGCGTGAGAAGCAGCTCAAGAATTGGCACAGGCAGTGGAAAATTAACCTGATTGAATCTATGAACCCAATGTGGCAAGACCTAAGTATGAAATACCGCATGGGTGCTGAAACGAGTTCAGCATGACAAGTCAAAAGCAGCGGCTGGATGTTGCGATGGCGGAGCGGGGGATGGTTTCGAGCCGGTCGCAGGCCGAGAGCTATGTGCGGCTGGGGCAAGTGAAGGTGAATGGCCGGGCGGCGGAAAAAGCTGGACAGATGGTGTCGGAAACAGATGACATCCGGCTAGCCGCGGGTGAGCAGTATGTGGGCCGTGCGGCGCTGAAGCTGAAGAGTGCGGCCGAAACATTTAAGTTGGATTTCAAGGGCAAAACGGTGCTTGATGTGGGCTCCTCGACCGGTGGTTTCACGCAGTATGCACTTATGCACGGCGCCGCCAAGGTGTTTGCCGTCGACGTTGGCACCGACCAACTGCACCCGTCCTTGCGCGGTGACGCACGCATAGAACTGCACGAAAAAACCGACATCCGCGACTTTACCACCCGCGAGCACATCGACCTGGTCGTCGGCGACGTATCGTTTATATCCCTGCGCGAGATTCTACCGCACGTAGCAACACTGGTCGACGCCAAAGCCGACATTGTAGCCATGGTAAAACCACAGTTCGAGGCCGGCCAATCCAGCCAAAAACACAAAGGGGTGATTAAGAACGACAAAATGCGCCGTGACATCCTAAAAGATTTCGAAACTTGGGCGACGCAAAGGTTCAAAATCATCGCTAAGGCAGACTCCGAAGTTCCTGGCGGCAAGGGAAATGTGGAGCGGTTCTACCTGCTGCGGAAGCTGGGTTGATAGCCAGCCCTTCCCCGGGACATCCGGTCGCGGCTCGGAAGGGATAGCCAGCCAGGCTTTGCCTGGCGTGCGCGTAAGGAGAACCCTTTGGGTTCCCCTTTAGTGTATGAGAGGCGCGGCTAGCAGGCGAAGCCTGTGTAAGCCGCCCAAAGTTGCTGCCTGGTGGCATCCGGGGCCGCTTCCGAAGTCGGTGGCTATACTCTAGAATAAGCTTATGTATTATTTTCCAAATCGTCAGGTGGCCGGTTCGCTGTTGGCCGACGAATTGGAGGTAAAGTACCGCTACGAGGACTGTGCGGTAGTGGCGCTAACGGACGGCGCGGTGGTGGTAGGCGCGCAAATTGCCATGCGCCTGCACTGCGTGCTTACCATGCTGCTGACGACGTCCATCAAACTGCAGGGCGAAATTGAGGCCGTGGCACAGATGAACCACATGGGCGGCATTACCTACAACGATGCATTTTCGGTCGGCCAGCTGGAAGAAATCCAGGCCGAAAACTTCAACTACCTAGAGCAGCAAAAGCTAGAAAAACTGTTCGAAATGAACAAGCTGCTGGGGCAGGGCGGTATCATCAGCAAAGAACTGCTGCGCGGGCGGATTGTCATTGTAGTGTCAGACGGGCTGATGAACGGCATGTCGCTGAAGGCGGCCGCGGAGTACCTAAAGCCCATCAAACTCCAAAAGCTTATTATGGTCTCGCCGTTCGCCAGTGTGGCGGCGGTGGACCAAATGCACATCCTGGCCGACGAGCTCATTTGCTTCAACGCCATTGAGAGCGTCATCTCCGTCGACCACTACTACGAAGACAATTCCGTCCCCTCCCACGAAAAAATCGTCAGCATCATAGAAGACATAATCCTCCACTGGAAATAGCTAGAGGAAGTTGCGGAGCGTGGATTCGTCGACGAGGGTGATGAGCGACTGCTCGGTTTTGATGTTGCCTTTGCGCTCCAGTTCGGCCAGGGCGCGGGACGTGGTTTCGCGGGTGGCACTGATGGAGCTGGCAATGTCTTGGTGCTTCAGCGGTACGCCGATGCGGGTGCCGTCCGGGGTGCGTTCGCCAAAGCGTTCGGCGGTGGTTAGCAGGAATGAAATCAAGCGTTCACGCACGGTGCGGTACTCCAGTGTCATGATGCGCTGGCTGTGGATGCGGTGCATGTCGGTGATGGTGTCCATCAGCGGCAGCGCGGTTTCGGGGTGGGTCTGCAGAAAATTAGTAAAATCGCTCCGGGAAACCACGTAGACGGTGGTGGGCGCCAGAGCGGAGTAGATGATGCTGCGTTCCTGGCCGGTGATGGCGTACGTTAAGCCCAGGAACTCGCCGGCACGGCGGATAACGAGGAAGTTCTCCTCGCCATATTTGGTGATGTCATAAATCTTGACGAGCCCGGAGTCGACATAAAAAACGCCCGGCGGAGATTCGCCGGGTCGGATAATGAACTCACCCTTCGAGTACGTCAACTTTGTACCACCGTGAAAGAAGTTGACGAGAGCTCGTAATTCGTTAGCATTCGCCAGCACACCTCTATTATCTCATATCAGGGGCGGAAGGGGAAGATGTGTCGGTAGCGGGTGGCCCTGTCTGTTTTGGAGTGCGTTACGCGCGGGGCAACCATGTTTGCCCAGGGCCTGTCAGTAGTCAGATGCTTTAGGTTGCTCCGGCTGCACTACGCTTGACCCTCCAAAACAGACAGGGCCACCCGCCCCAACGTTTGGTGGATTTTTGGGGGAAATGGGTGTGATATTTATCCCCCGCAGGCTGTGATGGATGTAACTGCCTCGTAGGGCGGGCGGGTACATACTGTAACAGTACAAGGTGAGCCACCCAGCAGGTTGGTAGCCGGCAGGAGGAATAAACATGGTTAGTCTTGCTACCGTAGAAGCGCAGCTAAAACATGTCGGCTGCCATTATAAGATTTGGGGGCGCAGCGAAATTCGCGAACTCTGCAACATCCTCATGCCGGAAGAAATTATTGCCCAAGCGGTGAACGGTTCTTACGAAGGCGGTTTCGCGATGCTATGCGTCACCAACTACCGGGTTCTCTTGGTAGACCGCAAGCCCATGCTGCTCACCATAGAGGACATCCGCTATGACATGATGGCCGAGGTGGACTACCACAACCGCCTGCTCGGCGCCACCGTCCGCGTCTTTACCCCGATGCGCAACCTAGTTTTCAGTAGCTGGAGCGGCCTCCGCCTCCGTAAATGCGTCAATTACATCCAGCAACGGGTGATGGAAATCCGCCAGCATGGCATGATGTCCCAGCAGCAGATGCAAACCCAAGCCTACGGTTTGCCGCAGATTGGCAATCAGGCCGGGGGCGGTTGGCACGACAACAGCACGCCTTACGCGCACCCCTACACCAAGAACCCGATGCTCATCCGGCGCCGCCGTTTCCCAAGCTTGTATTAAAATCAGAGTGGTCACAGTCTGGCATGGCTGGCTAGGTTATGCTATAATATGCCCTCGTTAATCTGAAGGCACGACTACCACATGACCCACCACGACCAACCCCCGTGTGACCCGGCGAATGAGCTCGCCCGGTACTTGAGTGATAAAGCCAAGGCACTGCTTGGTGGCTTAGCCGCGAACAAACCACCGGAGCTGCCCGCGGAACTCTTGGCATACCGGGGTCGCCCCCTAACGCCTGGCAGTCTAGAGGCGCGGCTAGCGGCCCTAATGGACACCATTGAGCAGGAAAACCTTGGGCGTGGGCATGGTGGGATGACCCACACGGTTAGTGCGCCTACCGTCAGCGACCGACTGGGCGACCGCCAGGCACACGAACTCGGTCAGGCCATCCAATGGACCGACCTAGATGCCGCTAATAGCGGTTTACTGCGCGGTGCCCAGGCAGTACGCCTCGGCCGGACAGTACGCCAAGAAGAGCGTCGTGGCACCAGTATACCCCAGTTCACCGATCGGTTCAGGGTAACCGTGGTTTTCGGCGGCAGCCAGCAGCCTAGCGGTGGCCTGCTGTCGGATCGGGGCCAGAACCCAGACCGCCTAAGTAGTTATCAAATCATGGCCTTCGGTGATCAACCCTTCCAGGGTGTTGCCCTGGAAGACCTAAGTATAGGCACCTTCGCGACCAGCGAGCAACAGCACGATCTGATGAGCCTACTGGTCGACGACCTAGAAAACATCCTAAATCGGGCATAACTTTCCGCAGACGGAAGGCACCGCTTGGTAAGTAGTAATAGAGTAACCTAATTGACATTTTATAAAGCTTATGCTAATATGCTTACGAAGGTTACTAAAACAAAAAAACAATGCGTCGATCACCAACAGCACCCCAAAATCTAGCACCCAGCGAAACGGCACCGCGGCTTCCCAAAGTCCGTGCTGCCCTTGCCAAAGTGGCGGCACGTGGCCGAGGCGTAGTTGCTGATCTTCGTGCCTATGGTTATCGTGAGCATCAGCCGGTTTACAGGGAAGAGACCCAGGCAGCAATAGAAAGACAAGAGCGCCCGCTGCCCGAAGGCACCAAGCGGCCCGCGCGCAAGCCACGCTTGATAGGCTGGCTGCACTGCGCGACGCACGCGAACTTGCAAGAGGCGAGTCAGTTACCCGCAGCCGTGAGACGCGCCTTGTATACCCCCAAACGCGCCGCCCCACTGAATTTGGCGCTGGGAAATATGCAAGTTTGGATATACGCAAGTCGGGCGAAGCATTTGAGCGTCATTCTGACTGGGACAGCCACGCCCACGATTCAGTTCGCCTGGTTGACGACGGTGTAACCAATCCGCTGCATCCAACGCATAAGGTCTCCAGCGTGTTTATCGGCCGGCGTACGCTCATGACGTATCCAGAAGGCGAAGGCTCTGGAGTGTTGACCGACGTGTTGACCGTTGAGCTCACAAGCTTTCCGCGCGAGGCGGGTTACAGTTTTAGGGATAAGTTTATAATGGAGGCGCGTCCTGACGGCACATTTGGCCCAGTTAGGCAGATGTCTGAGGCCCGGATGGCGGGTGCTCCCGAGCAGGTTCCTTACAGACCGTTGCATGCCAGCGATATGCCCAAGAACCAGGCAGAGATCGACCTGAACTTTGGTAGGGCTATGGGTATGGTTGATGAGGCGATGCGGCGCGCCGAAGCCGGTCCAGACCCAGCTGCTGCTTAAACCCGGACTATTTGCTGACGTTGAATTTGAACTCGACGACGTCGCCCGGGCGCATGACGTATGTTTTGCCCTCGGTGCGGAGCTTGCCGGCGCTACGGGCGGCGCTGACGGAGCCGGCGGTTATCAAATCATCGTAATCGACCACGTCGGCGGCGATGAAGCCGCGCTCGAAGTCGCCGTGGATGACGCCGGCGGCCTGCGGGGCGGTGGAGCCGGCGCGGATGGTCCAGGCGCGGACTTCTTTGTCACCGGCAGTCAGGTAGCTTTGCAGGCCAAGGGTTTCGTAGGCGCTGTGGATGAGCTGGTTCAGGCCGGGTTCGGTCTGGCCGTAGCTTTCGAGTAGTTCCTGGCGGTCTTCGGCGTCCAGGCTGCGCAGTTCGTCTTCCAGCTTGGCGCAGATGAACAGCGCTTGCGCGGGGGCGACCAAATCTCCCAGGTTTTTATGCAATGACTCATCGCTTAACCCCTGTTCGTCCACATTGAATACATAGATGATGGGTTTAGCGGTGAGCAGGAACAGGTCGTTGAACTCGGCGCTGGCTTCGAGCAGCTTGCTATCGGCGAAGATGGGTTTGCCGCTATCTAGCGTAGCGCGAATCTGCCCGAGCGTTTCGAGTAGGGGGGCGAGCTTGGCGTTGGCCTTGACCTCTTTTTCTAGGCGGGGCAGGCGCTTGTCGACGGTCTGTAAGTCTGCCAGCACTAGCTCGGTGTTGATAATGTCGATGTCTTTGGCGGGGTCGTGGGTGCCGGTGGCTTCATCGGTCAATACAGCCGAATCTTCGAATGCCCGCACCACCTGCACAATGGCGTTGGTGGCGCGGATGTGGCTCAAGAACTGGTTGCCCAGGCCCTCACCCTCGCTGGCGCCTTTTACCAGCCCGGCGACATCCACAAAAGTAACGGTGGCGGGCTTGATGGGCGCGCCGTGGTACAAATCGCTCAAAGCGTTCAGGCGTGCATCGGGCACCGGCACGATGCCGGTGTTCGGCTCAATCGTGGCAAACGGGTAGTTGGCCGCGAGCACCGACGAATCGGTCAGGGCGTTAAACAGGGTAGATTTGCCGACATTTGGCAGGCCGACGATAGCGATAGAAAGTGAACTCATGCCGCTATTTTAACAGAGGTGGACTGGTTTGTCGCCAGTTATTGTAGTTTCGCGGCCAAGCCGCTATTATTCGTTGAGACTAAAAGAAAGGTTCAACATATGCGCGGGACTAGACTATTTGCAAAGTGTTCTGATGGAGCTTGCCCGGATGTGGTGCTGACTGACCAAGTTGACTCAGGCGGTCGACGGTTGGTGGCCGTGCAAGGAAGCAAGCTGATGAATACGACCGGGCTTGATTTGAACGGCCGTACCAGCGACGAAAGCGTCGTACTAATCTCGGAAGACATGCTGCGACAGGCGGCCGAGGCATTGGCTACGAAGCAGCAGGCCTAACAGGGACGGACTTACTCTGCCGTGGCGGGGTATAGTTTTGACATAAACAGTATGTTGTGCTAATATAACTAGGATAAAACTCCTGGAGTACCGCCGACATGCAGCAAATACACGAAGCAAACCGAACAGCTGAACTCACACCCTTTGACCAAGATGTAATGCGCTTAGCCAGCGTTTCCCATAATGCCTGGCGCTCGGGCCGCCGGCTGCCAGATGGCAGTTACAATCCTCGGCCCAAGTCCACCAAGGACGAGGCCTGGACTGTCGCACATGACGGCCTAACTGTAGTGGACATCGCGAATACCGATTTTCCAGACCTACCGGCCGACTGGCAAGAGGAGTCTAAGGCGTCGGCCCGGGTGGCGCTGCGTGAAGCCTATCAGGTGGCACTGTATGGCGTTGAGGATAACCTTGGCGACAGCTTTATGCACTATCAGCAGCGCGTTGATGATGCCGGCAACGTTATACACATTGAGTGGCTGGGCCGCAACCACGCTACGGCTACGAAGCAACAGAGACGGGCGTTTGCACGCCTGAGTGCTGACGAGCAGCAGAAAGACGCCGACATCTATGTCGGTGCGGTTGAGTTTGTGAACAAGCGGTTGCAGGACGATACGCTGGTAGTGCCCGACGACATCCTGCTGGAGTGGCTCTCGGCTGACCGGGACTACTTGCGTAAAACTTACCCGGATGGCAAGTGGCTTCGAGTTGGGCGCATGGAGTACATGGGTGATGGCAGGGTTAGCATTGGACTAAGTGCCAAAACCGATGGTTTGGAGCTGGATGGCATATATCCGCTAGCTGAAGTCGCTCGTTTGATGCGTGGTCTGCGGAA
>DATIIC010000028.1:0-58846 GCA_035480095.1 Saccharimonadales bacterium (SeqCode)
GGGCGCCAGGTACGTCCAAAAGCTTGCGCAGCAGCTCCAAGGTGGCGTGTGGGTTGCCCGCCTGCCCCGCTAGAACGGATTCTCGGAGCGTAGCGCCCAATTGGTGGGCGACCATGGCCGGTTCAAAGCCTTGTCCGTACAGTGCGGCCAGTGTAGTGACGATGTCGGCACTGCCGCCGCCGGCAACTGCCGCGGTGAGCTTCGCGATATACTCATCCGGCGCCAGCCCCAAAATCCGCTCGATGTCGCCCCGCGTGATGTGCTCGGAAGTAGAACTGGCTTGGTCCAGCAGGCTAATGCTGTCGCGGAACGAGCCTTCGCCGTGTTTAGCTACGAGCGCCAGCGCGTCGTCATCAATTTTCAGTTTTTCGCCCTTAGCGATGGTTTTCAGGTGCGCAATCACCTGCTCCTCCGGCACCGGCCGTAAACTGTAGCGCTGCGTGCGGCTGATGATGGTTTCCGGCAGTTTGTGGGCCTCAGTTGTGGCTAGGATGAACACCACGTGCGCCGGCGGTTCCTCCAGCGTTTTCAAAAGTGCATTAAACGCCTCCTTTGTCAGCATGTGTACCTCATCTATGATATAGACTTTGTACTTCGCTGCGGATGGTGCGGTGTTTACCCGGTCGCGTAAATCACGGATTTCATCAATCCGCCGGTTGGAGGCGGCGTCAATCTCGATGATATCTAGATGTGAAGCGTCGTCGTACGGCAGGCCGTTAATTTCGTGCGCTAAGATGCGTGCAATCGAGGTTTTGCCCACGCCCCGCGGGCCGCTCAAAAGGTACGCGTGGCTCACCCGCCCCGCCTTCAGTGCGTTCGCGAGTGTAGCCGTCACGTGTTCCTGGCCGACAATCTCCCCTAACGATTTCGACCGATACTTTCGGTATAACGCCTGCCCCATGGTCGGTTCCATTATACTCGCATGCTACGCACCAGTCTGTTGTGATTTATCCGGTGCGCTCCTTGGGCGCCGAGGTGGGATGCTTATTGCAGCAAAGCCACTAACATTGTAATGTATACACCATGGAAACCGACCCTTTGCGTGAGCGCATGGAGCGGCTGCGCGAGTTGATGCACGCAGCCGGCGGCGCCGACAACATTCCGGACGAGGCACTGGCGGAAATCGGCTAC
This sequence comes from Saccharimonadales bacterium (SeqCode), assembly GCA_035480095.1. Taxonomy (GTDB): domain Bacteria; phylum Patescibacteriota; class Saccharimonadia; order Saccharimonadales; family UBA4665; genus JAJZCD01. Next base: position 1,132 of record DATIIC010000028.1, read on the forward strand.
GCCCGCCACTATGACACAGAAACCAGCCTGACCCGGCTGTTGCCGGTCGAACGGCTGGGCGGGATGACCGTGGGCGAGTATGTGCAAGTGCATGAATCGGCACATGAAGCAGATACACCACCCTTCGGGCGCATCGGCTGCAGGGTAGAAACACGCGATATGGCCTACGACACTGCTCTGATTCCGGCTGAGCTGAACAACCGGATTCAAGTATTGTGGGGTAGGCTTTGGTCTTTGCTGGATGTCGACCTACTACAGGAAGTGACCGGTAACGATTCACTACTGTTGACCTATGAGGCCGATGCCAGCTACCGGATGCAGACTCCGGAAGGAGTACGATACCTGCACCGACCCGGGCTGCCCGGCCTGCTGCTGGGGAAGGGGCCGGGGATGGACGGTATTCTGCCGACAGATACTGATGGGGTGTACGGTTTGTTGGAATTGGACAACGGAGCAGAGAGCTATAGCACGGAGCACCTCGACGGGATTTGGCAATCCCTGGAACGTTACAAGGCACGGCTGACCGATGTGGACGAGTTGGAGAAGCGGATAGACCGGGGTCTTGGTAACTTCAGGTTCGATGAAGATGCGTACCTCGAGGAAGACATGTACCAGGAGCTGGACCCGGCTGCTTTTCCCGGAGACAGCCAGGCTGAGCGGTTTGCGTTCGGCCTGCGCGGATTTGCCGCACAGCTAACAGATTATGGCTTTGGCGATGTGGCCGGACAGCTGGTGGGCGTAACAAGTATTGCTGAAGTCCGTAAGGTGCTGGCTGCGGCGGACGGTGGCTCAGCGGTGGCGCGTGATTTCAAGCAGCGCGAAAAAGCATTACGGGCATTACGGGCCACCCTGACCGACCAAGAGGATATCAATCAGTTCAACCGTGATTTGCAGGCACTGCGTGCGGCACGGAAAGCAGCGATGGCACCCCTGCGTGCAACCGCTACGTACTTTGACCTGCCCCGGCTATTCGCGCAATTTGCGCGCCGGGAGTTCGAGTCGGTGCAAGGGGTGATGACCCGGAAAGGCCATGCCAGTGCCGGCGTGCTGGAGCTCGATGGTGGGCCGGATGCGGTGCTGGACGCGGACCCCGGTGCTTTCAGCGGTGACTGCACGGAAGGCAGGCCGTTGCCCTTCGGCCAGGGTGTGGGGGTACATAACATCAAAGTCCGTCTGGACGGCAAGCACACCGGCAATGTCTACCTGCTCGCAACGACTGACAGCGCCGGCCGCAGTGTTTGGCACCTCGACGCAGTCCAGATACCGGCCTATGGCATTGACTGGGAACGTTTTCCGGCGGTGTTCACTGCCCTGTTGGCTACAGAAGCCCATTCAAACGAAGTCTCGGCCATAACGGTGAATAGTGTGTGGCATCTGATTTCCAATTATGACTACATCGGTAAGGCTTTTTTGCAGTATGTCCGGGCAATATCTGGTGGGTCAAAAATATCGTCCGACAGAGTGGCTGAAGTAGTTTTTCCCGAGACATCCGACCTGATTGGGACCAGTGATTTCCAGGGACGGGGCAACACCCAGCTGGTGTTGTGGAGAGAGACCGACCCGATACCTGATGTGTTGCTAGCGGACGGCGGTGACGAGCAAGCCGACGAAGCTGATGGCTAAGCTGGCCCACATAACTTTGTGGTGTTTCCGGTCTTATTTGGCTTTGCCGTAGTCGCCGGTCCAGGAGCGGTCCTGGTTGGTCTGCCATTTGCTGCGGAAAGCGGCTTCCAGATCCACGTCGTAGACGTTGGCGAGGTCAAGCAGGTAGTTGAAGACATCTACCAGCTCCTCGGCCAAGTGCGAGATGTCGGCCGGCTTGTCATAGCCGTATTGGCCGTACTCTTTGCGGACGGCTTTGGCCAGCTCACCTACCTCTTCGGTCAGGAACAGCATCTTTTCTAGGCTGGTGCGTTTGTCCCAGCCCCGCTCTTCGCAGGTTTTTTGTATGAAGGTCTGAAAATCAGCCAGTTTCGGCTGGTCTGGTAATTGAGCCATATGAAATACTCCGTTTGATGGTTACAGATTGAAATGAAGTTCGAAAGTGAAAGCTACAGGGCGGCTTCTAGGGCGGCCCACTCGGCTTGGGAATCGTCCTCTGGGACGTTGACGCTCACTTGGTCGCCCGGCTTGGCTTTGAAGTAGGTGACGCTGGCCAGCAAAACGCGGAAGTCGCGGGTGCCGACGGTGACGTAGTAGTGGCCGCCTTCGAGCTTGAGGGTGCCCACGACTTGCTTACGTGGGATGGGGCCGATTTGCTTGTACAGAAACGCGCCGTCGTCGGCGATGGTGAGTTTAAGGATGTCGCCCTGGACTAGCTTGGACTTGCTGGCGTAGTTGGCGGGCACCGGGTAGGTTTTGCCGTCGCTGCCGACCATGTTCTGGCCGTCAAATACGCCCTCGATGACTTTGCCCAGTACATCTTCGGTGACTTTAGCCTGGACGCGCTCATCGTCGCCCACTAAGCTAATCAGCAGCTCGTTGGCAGCAGCCAGGTTCGTCTCGGCCTCTTGAATCAGAGCTCGGAGCCGTTTTACTTGTTTTTCTGGTACATCTGCCATGGTGTTTGTCCCGTTTGTCTCGTTTTCTATGTCCACCTCGGTGCTTTTACCCACACGCTTTGCCTTAACCGTACCATAGCGTCCTTTCCAAGTCAAAGGTTCACATATAATTCTGTGGAAAAGTAGCTATTTGATTGCGCGATAGCCAAGATGCTTGACGGTCTCTATGACGCCGTACTCCAGCTTCTTGCGTATTTGCATAACCTGGAGCTGTACGGCATCTTGGGACTTGTCGAAGCCGTCAATTCCCCAGACTCCTTCTATAATCTGGCTACGCGTTAATACGAGGCCAGCATTTTTCCCTAGAAACTCAAGGGTGCGGTAGGTTAGGTTGCGGAGTTCAATCGGATTGCCATTGAAGTAGACAACGTGACCATCCGAGTCTATATTCACCTGTCCACCATAGAATGAGATGTCGCCCACCTTACTAGATTCAGGCGTGGCAGCTGGGGTCGGTATGTACACATAAAGCTCAGCTGCGCCGTGGGAGCCATCGGGGTCGCTAAAAGCGTTTAAATGTTTTCGCAAGGAGTCAAAACTGACCTTAGCGTAGCCGTTCTCGTACATTACACTTGGTGCGATTTCAAAAGTTGGCTGGCCGTTGCCGACGTATATGGATCCGGTTTCGGGTGTATACCCTGGTGGGTGAGCCATTGCTCTTCTCCCTGTTCTCTAAAATAAAAAAGGACGCCCTAGAGGCGTCTTTAGGGTGACATTATAGCACGTTTATGGTCTGCTATGCAATTGGATGGCTGCGCTTGCACCGTGGAATAAAAACAGGGCTGCTCCGGTTGGCGGAACAGCCCTGTTTGGGAAGAAATGGTACTAGACCAGCTCGACCGTAGCGCCAGCCTCTTCGAGGGCTTTCTTGGCAGCTTCGGCGTCTTCTTTCTTAGCCTTCTCAAGGACGACCTTGGGAGCACCGTCGACGAGAGCCTTTGCTTCGCCCAGGCCCAAACCAGTCAGGTCCTTAACAGCCTTGATGACGGCTACCTTCTGGGCGCCAGCGTCCTTCAGGTTTACGTCGTACTCGGCCTTGCCTTCGTCGGCAGCAGCGCCACCGTCACCAGCAGGGGCAGCAGCAACTGCAACAGCGGCAGCGGCCGGCTCGATGCCGTATTCATCCTTTAGGATGGTCTTGAGTTCGTTTACTTCTAGGACAGTCAGCTTTGTCAGCTCTTCTGCCAACTTTTTAACATCAGCCATGTGGTTGATCTCCTTCAATTAAATTAAGCGGTTGCTTTTGCTTCTACACCGTCGAGTAGGGCGTGCAGATTGCCGGAAAGGGCGTTCGTAACGTCATGTACAGGTGACATGAGGGTTGCGACCACTTGGGCAATGAGCTCGTTCTTGCTCGGTAGGTTAGCCAGGGCTTTGACGTCGTCGGCGCCGATGAACTTGCCTTCGGCGGTAACCGCACCTACGAATTCGATGGTGGGGTTGGCTTTGGCAAATTGGCTCAAAATCTGGGCCGGAGCAACTTCGTCGTCAGCGTTAAAGGCATACAGAAGCATGCCTTGCAGGGCGCTGGTATCGACATCTTTTAGGGTGTCGGTAGCTTGCACGGCTTTGACGACCAGGCGGTTTTTAACAACCTTTACCTTGGTGCCATTAGCGCGGGCTTCGCGGCGCAGGGTCTGCAGGGCTTTTACGGTGGTGCCCTGGTATTTGGCGACCACAGTCATTTTGGAAGTCTTTAATAGGTCCGAAACTTCGGCGACTACTTCATCCTTCTTGGGTTTGCTTAATGCCATGTATAGTTTCCTATTTGCATTTAGTTACATCAGATAATCGACCTTAGTCTGATGGTTCTGTTACAAAGAAAGAGCTTCTGGCGTTACCAAAAGCTCTTTATGTGAGTGCTCGAAAACAAAAAGTTGTCGTTAAGCCTCGGTAGCATTCTTAAGGAAATCTAATGATTTAACCCGCTACTGTCTTTGGTAACTGCCCATAAGTATACCAAACAGGGGTGAAACCGTCAATCTCTTTTGGACTAACCTTATGCGGTGGCAGTCCGCTGCAGGAACTCGCGCATGGTCATAAGGTAGTTACGGAATGCTTCCAGTGTGATGTGTTCGTCATCGGCATGCTGGTGCTCGCCGGCAATACCGAACTCACACGCTTCGCTACCATCGTAATATCGGGCATCGCTGGTGCCATTGCGCTTAACTAATGAGAACTCGGCACCCTCAATGTGTTCGGCGGCGGCTTTTAGTTCTAATAGCAATGGACTGTCCGGGGCAGTATACACCGGCGGAAAGAAACTAATTACTTCCGTGATGGTACAGTCGGGGTCAATTGTTTCCAGCATCTTTTCGAACGTCGCAATGCTATGGAAATCCGGGTCGTCATGGGTGAAGCGGCCATCAATGCGGACGGTCGCCGTGTCCGGAATTTTGGTGTGGGCCTCCCCCACGGCATCAATGGCGGTGATAGTGACGGTAGTTTCGCCGGTTGCATCGGTGGGTGTCGGATAGCGGTCGTGTATCGCCTGGGCGAAACGTGCGGCCTTTAGCGCGGCATTGTCGCCTCGCCAGGGGTAAGCACCGTGGGCGCTGTTACCCCGGAAGCCAATGTTGACTACGGCTATACCCTTTGCTTCATTAGCAACCTCGTGCACATCCGACGTACGGCCGCACTCGCCGCAAATTACAAAATCACCAATGACTCCCTGTCTGACCTGAGTACCGGTACCGTCTTTGCCGCCGACTTCTTCATCGGTGGTGATTTGCAGTGCCAGCGGGTATGGTAGTTTGTCGACGAACTCACAAAAAATTGCTGTCATGATGACGGCCGCCGCCTTCATGTCGTAAACGCCGCGGCCATACAGTTTGCCGTCTTTGATTTTGGGCAGGTACTGCTCGGGTCGGCCAGGGACGATGTCCAGGTGGCCGTTCAAGATGATGCGGAATCGCTCGGGACGGTCACCTTCGCGGTATGCCAGCAGACTAGGCTTGCCGTTGCTATCGAATTCCTCGATGGCGATTGCTTTGCCGCTGTCCCAAATCATCTGGCGGATTTGTTCATACGCGGCCTGTAAGCCCGCCGGGTTTTCGGCGGTAGACTCTATAGCAATCAGTTGTTTAGTTGCTTCCAGTAAATCTTTTTCAGTCATATGGTATGTTCAACGTAAAACCGGGCGTGCTCATGCCCGGCTTGGTGACCGGTACATTCTACCCCTGTTCTATTCCGCTTGTCAATGCACCATTCGGTTAAGTCGAAAGATTGTTGACTATTCCGCTGATTTGGCTACGACTTGCGTCACAACCATTCCTACGGTCCAGTTGTCTCCACGGGCTCGTTGCCTGCGATTGCTTGCGTCGTAGTCGCCGTCTGCATAACCGGGACCATACCATTGTGCGTATTCATCTACGACGTCGTTTGTCGATGTGTAATTTTTTTCTGCCATATCCTAAATTCTCCAAAAATAAAAATAGACTTCTGGTTGAAGCCTACTTTGGGATTTTACGGGCTGTGCTGGTGCGGATTTACCGCGAGGCTTCAACCATGGTGAAGCACAGCCCGTTTGGGCCGAGGACAAAAATAATAAACCGCTTCACCAGGTTAGTCATTAGTAGTTAGCTATATTACGCGCTTGGCTGGTTGCCGTCAAGCTGCTCTAGCTTGTACTGGGTGTACCGTTCGGCGGCGAGGCGGGACAGTTCGGGGTCTTCGCCCTGGTTGACGAACTTCATGGCTTCGGCCAGCATGGGGTGGACTTCGGCGACTTTTTCGTGCATTTGCTGGACGAGTTTGCGGTAGCCGGGATGGCCCTGGGGGCTGGTGCGCAGTTCGTGCAGGTGGAAGGCTTCGCGGGCGTTGTAGGTGACCTTCCAGCGCATCTTGTGGCCGAGCAGCGTGGCGTACTGGGCTTCCAGCTGGTAGCCGGCGGCTTGCAGGGCGCTGTAGAGCTGCAGGCTGAGGTCGAAACACTGGTCGAACGCATCACTTAAGCCCGCTTCCTCGACTATCTTGGGCGTGTCGTAACCGTAGCGGGGCGTTAGGAATTGCCACTCCAGGTCATCGACCATGCGGTGGCGCTGCAGGTCGCGGAAAATGCCGTAGTCGCAGACGAGGTCGAAGCTGTAATGGATTTTCTCGAGTGCTCGGCCGGGACGGTGGCGGCGGTTGAGGCGCTCGCCCATGTAGGCTGTAAAGACATCTAACTTTTGCTGGTACGGCCAACGGCTGACGGCTAGCTGCAGCTGGTCTAGCGGCAGGTCGCTGTGCTCGTAGAGCATGTCGGCGACGATGTCGAGCTCGTTGTGGGGCGTGTAGCTGGTGAGGATAACCGGGTCGGTTTCGGCGGTATGGCTGGGCGGCAGTAGTTCCGCCGCTAGTTTTTTGACTGCTGCGTAAGTGTTGGCACGGTAGGCGATGATGGCGCCGCCGCGGTCGGGCTTGTCTGCCCGCTCTAAAAACACCGGCGCGACTTTGCGGGCTTCGTCCAGTAGTTGCTGGCCGACCACGCGGGCTTCTGGCAGTTCGTCGCTCAAAAGGTGCATGATGAGGCTTTCCAGCGCTTGCCCAGAGGCGTAAATGCCGACGGTAGACTTGGTGGCTACTGGCAACAGCGGCCGGGCCGCGTCGCAGGCCTGGGCCTTAGTGGCGCTGCGCCAAGCGGCGTCTTGTTCCTTCTGGGGTGTTTTGGAGGTGGCACGGACGTAGGTGGTCAGGTCTGCAACCAACTTCGAGTAGATGGCGAAGATTTGGTCCATGGCTGTAACGTACTGGTTGCGCAGCTTGCCCTTCAAATCGGCCGGGATGAGGTAGCGGTATTTGCCTTCGGCGTCTTTCTGGTCGTAGTAGATGTAACGCGTAGATTGTTCCAGGTAGGCTGCCAGCCGGCCCCACTCTAGTTTTTTGGTCAATAGGTTGCTGGCGTCTTCGACCACCATGTGCTGGCCGGTTAGCTGCTGGACAGAGTCGTCGCCGAAGGCAGTGATGACCCGCTGCAACAGCTGTGCGTCTTTGTCGGCTTTGTCGATGAATTCATCGAGCAGCGTTACGCGCATGTCGTCGCCGCGGCGGCTTAAGCGCGCCATGGCGGCGGCAATGCTGACTGGTGATAACTGGTCGGTAAAGCCGTAGACGGGGCTGTCGGTGTTGGTGACGTACTTTGCTAATTCTGCCTTGCCAGCTGCGGTGGCCTGAGCCGAGCCGTTTTCGTGCTTTCCTACCCAAGGTTCGGGCGGTAAAGTTTCGGCGGGTGCTTCGGCCGCTACCACAACGGTTTCATCTACCACAACCGCTGCATCTGCCGGTGCGGTTAGGGCTGCGGTAATCGGTGGCTCGACTGCGGCCGCCTGGGCGCGCGGGTTGGCAGCCAGTACGTCGCCGACCGACTGTACTCCAGAGTTTGGCTTTCCCTTCCCCCGCGACGCCAGTGTGGCCGACACATATTGCCAGACGTTCTTAAACACACTTTCAACGTCTTCGTTGGCGTACACAACGGGCAGGCCGCGCTGCTTGGCTTCCCACAGGTAGCCGGCGCGTACCCGCTCCAAAAACGATTCGTCCAGGTTGTCGAACCGCTCGGCGCTGTAGCGGTCGTGTACCCGCTCCCGCAGCACAGATACGGGTGCGTCAAGGACTATCATCAGGTCGGGCTGCATATCGCCGACGGCAAAGTCGATGATCTCGTTTATCTTTTGGTAGTCTTGCACATCGCCCCGGCCGTAGTACTGGATGGCGAGGGTAGTCAGGTAACTCCGGTCGACCATGCAGGTAACCCCATTTTCGACCAGGTCGTGGATGACTTGCAACGACTGCGACCGGGCGGCATTGTACAGCAGTACCTCGGTGCGGGTGTTCATGGGATAACGCGGGTCTTGGGTGAGGCGGCGGATGGCCCGGGCGGTCAGGTCGTTCTGGCTATCTGGCTCACGCAAAATCTTGACGGGAATCTGGGCAGCCTGCAGTTGATGGGCAACCCTGTTTACCATCGTGGTCTTGCCTACGCCCTGGGCGCCCTCTATGACGATGTATTTCCCTTTTTGGCTCATGCTGTGGCTCCTGTGTCTTCAAAAACTCCCCGGTACTGGAAATAGCGGTCGGCTGCCACGAATGCCTCAAATGGCGAGAGTTGGTTCATGCCCGGTTCGGTAGTTTTATTGTCGGCGTGCAGCGGCACAAACAGGCCGATGTCGGCATGTCGGCCGTACTGTGTCCGGAAACTGTTTACGTGCCGGAGGGCGTCATCGATGTGGACGAATGGCATGTCTACCAGCGGGATGCCGGCCTGTGTAGTAATGGCTTCCAGCGCCCGGGCTTTCGTCATGCTGCCCGTACCGGTGTGGTTGCGTGGCAGCACCAGGGCGTCAAAACAGCCGGGCAAGTACTCGGCAAGTGTGTGCTGGATGGTCCCGCGTTCGCAGCCGGGCAAAGTGGAGGTGTTCGCGACCACGTACACGCCTTGTGCGCGCCAGTTCCGAAGCACTGTCGCTATGGCGTCAATGTGCTCCACTGGGCGCACTAAGCCCTTGCCCATCAAGGCACGGATGGCACTGACAATGACCGACTCCTGGTAGTTAGGATTCGAGACGTCTTCCCGGTACCAGGTGCCTGTCCCGTAGGTGCTGCGCCGCTTTGGGTAGACGCCGGTGGCTTCATCGAGCCCGAGCACGGTATCGCGCACCACTTCGCACAGATCCACCGAAGCGACCGCCCGGATGCTGTCCCGGCGCGTAAATACACCGTACACGTCCGTACAGGCCTCAGCGGTGCCGCCTGGGTTGTAGGCCTCCCACAGGGTCTCCAATTCGGCATCGTCGGGCGTCCGGTACTCTTCGTCCAGATGCATGCCGGGCAGCCACAGCCCCTCGGGTGGAGCCTGCTCACGGTTGTTCCGGAGCGCCTCAATCATAGCTCAGCCCCTCAATCTTCGCGGGCATGCTGCGGGTATCTTTCCAGGCTTGGGGCAACATCCAGCTGGGCGACCAAGTTTTGATGAGTTGCTCCAAATCGGTGCCGCTTTGGTACTTGCCGCTAAAGCCGTCGTCACGGCCGCTACCGTAGTTGCCGTCCACTTCGCCGGTTTCATGGAAAATGATTTGGGCGATGCGTTCGCCCACTGGCAGCACTACTGTTTCGCGGTGGTTTAGGTTGTAAATTTCCAGCGTCAGGCGGTTGATGTAGCCGGGGTCAATCCAGCCGGCGTCGAAACACACCGCTACGCCATTACGGCCCCAGCTGGAGCGGCTGCGGACTTCGCAGGCACCCGGCGGTTTGATGCCGAAAAATTCGTGCGTGTGCGCCAAAATGCGCTCGCCAGGCTTGATGGCGATGACCGGGTGGTCGTCCGGGATGCCCACAATCGGCTTAAAACCGTTCAAGGCGCACCATTCTTTGTGCGGCATGGCCTTGTACGGCCCGTCGAAGTAGCGTTCGACGTCTTCGCGGTCAAACGGGTTGTAGATAATGCGTTCGTTGGCTGGCTCGATACGGTAATAGTAATACCCGAGTGTGACGTCCAGGCTGGCATGTGCCACGTGTTTGGGATTGAACGGATGGCAGACGATGTGGTCGTCTGCAATGAACTGCCGGATCTGTGTGTTGCTGAGTACGCTCATGGCGTTTAAAAACTACCCTCCTTCATCAACCGCCAGCGCCCGACCCGCTTTCGTTACCAACCATTGTAAAGTTTGTGCTTGCTCCACGGCAAGCCGGAACGTAAGTTTTACAATATTAAAAATACAGCGCCCAGTAAGCGAGGCGCTGTATTTTGTGTTACTTAAACGGGTTTATTCGTTGGTTGCAACGGTGATGCTCGGACCCATAGTAGTCGTAGCGTGGATAGCCTTGACGTAGTTACCCTTCACGCTAGCGGGCTTGGCGCTGCGGATGGAGGCCATGACGGCCTGGGCGTTTTCGAGTAGCTTGGCGCCGCCGAAGCTGACTTTACCAACAGCCAGGTGCACGATGCCGGTGCTGTCAACGCGGTATTCCACGCGGCCAGCTTTGGCTTCGGCAACGGCTTTCGCAACATCGGTGGTAACCGTGCCGCTCTTAGGGTTTGGCATCAAGCCGCGCGGGCCAAGCAGGCGGGCGTATTTACCCAATTTTGCCATGTTAGCCGGAGTAGCGACTAGGATGTCGAAGTTGATGGTGCCCTTTTCCAGCTCGGCGGTGATTTTCTCAACGCCAGCCAGGTCGGCACCGTCGACCTTATCATCGGCAAAGACGGCCACGCGTACGTTCTTACCGGTGCCCTGCGGCAGTACCAAGTTGGCGCGGATGTTTTGGTCGGCCTGGCGTGGGTCTACGCCCAGGTTGATGTGCAGCTCTACGCTAGCATCAAACTTAACGCTGGACGTCTTAGCGGCCAGTTCCATAGCCTCGGCCAGGGTGTACACCTTGCCCTTCTCGATTTGTTCGGCAGCCTTGCGGTAGCCCTTGCTGCGGCGCTCTAGGCGGCTGCGGGCGGGCTTAACTGGCTGCTTCGGCTTCTCGGCCTCTGCGGCCTCTTCCTCAGTGCGGTGTTCCTGGTGCTCAATTTTCTCAGCCTTGGCTTCGGCTTCGGCCTGGCCCTTAGCGCTGCGCTTGCCGGCTTTGGCGGCCTTCTTTTCTTCGGCTGTTTCTTCGGTTGTTTCTACAACCTCTACAGCTTCTTCGGCTTCAACCGGCGCTTCCGCGGCGGCCTGCATGGCCTCAATCTCTAGTTCTTCTGCTGCTTTTTTGGCTTTTGCCATGATTCTTCTCCTTCGTGGTGCTAGCGGCCTCCTTAAAAGGCCTCCCACAATTTAGTTAACTCAAAAATTCGGGGTCATCGGCCAGCCGGGCGGCATGGGCGGGAAATAATTCGCCCAGTTCGCTTAGTAGCTGCATGCCGATGGACAGGTGGGCAAAGCTGTCTTCTGCGAAGTGCTTTCCCTTCTGCTGATGCAGGGTTACCACTGCCTGCTTGAACATGTGGTACGGCACATCAATGGGGTGGCCAAATGATGTTGTCCGTCTCATCATGCGGTTGCGGCTAGGCAGCCACCTCCGCTAGGTACCGTACTACGGGTACTGAAACCGCAGGCTGTGGCTGTTCTGCCGTGCGCTCGGCGTCGTATTGTGCCGCCAGCGTAGGGTAGGCATGCCGTAGCCCATCGATGTAAGCGGCTGCATGCGCCGCGTTTTCGGGCGAGTACTCGCCCCGATAGTAAGCGTCAAGCTGGTCCGCGAAAAAGGCGGGCACCGGAACTGCTGCAATTGCTTCGTTCAGTGTCATTGCTTAAGCCTCGACTTCGACGCCCATGCTGCGGGCAGTGCCGGCGACCATCTTCTTGACGGCTTCGACATCATCGGTGTTCATGTCGTGCGCCTTTTCGGTCGCAATTTTGGTCAGCTGGGCTTGTGAAAGCTTTTTGCTGACTTTTTCGCTGTTTGGCCGGCCGCTGCCCTTCTGGATACCCAGTTCAGAGCGGATGCGGTCGTCGGTCGGCTCGCCAACTACGCGGAACGTCATCGTGCGGTCATCGTAGATGGTGATGTGCGCCGTGACCGTCTTGCCCATCATGTCTTTGGTGGCGTCGTTGAACGGCTGGATGAAATCCATCATGTTCACACCGTACTGGCCGAGCGTGCTACCAACGGGTGGCGCTGCGCTGGCCTGGCCGCCTTTAATTTTCATTTTTAGGTTTGCTTTGACGACTTTTGCCATCGTATTCTCCTTTATTACGGACGTTCACCAACCCGCCGAGTGGCGGTTTGAAGCGTGGTTACTAGCCCTCCTACCATAATTCTCTGACTCTGCTTCGCAGAGATAGTAGTGCGTAACAGATTGGATTATAGCGTATTTGGGCTCGATTGTCCACCGGCAACCGTTTGGGAGGCTGGCCGGATCTTGCAGTCAGGCACCTCTGGAGGTGCGGGGACTAGCCAGTTTGGAACCAGGGCGCCACAGTATTCGCCGTCTAGCGCCAATTTGCACAACGTGTATAACGGATCGCAGCGGTCGGGCGCGCTCGAAGCACTGTCCCGCGCCTCGACTCCACAACGGTTTTCAGGCGTCATTTTATTCCCTTTTCTTATCCGGCGGCGCAGCCCAGTTGGGCTAAAACGCGGCGGGCGGTGTCTTGTTCGGCGGCGGTGCCGGCCGGTTCCAAATGGTCTGTTACGTAGCGGACGTGTAGGGTTTCGGCTCTTGGGTCGGAAGGCCTAATAGTTAGGTCGGCTAGCGTGCCGGAGTAAGTTGGGTCATACCGGCTAAACTTGTGGTCGGGGCTGTACGCAGAAGATTCGTGTATGCACGCCAGGCCGCCAACCACCTGCTCTACCGAGCCGGCCGCAGGCGGAGCGGCGGCATGCTCCGGTGTTGGTATGGTGTCCTTGCTTCCGCTGCCCCTTACCAGGCAACATGCTAGCAGAGCCAAGGCCGCGAGGCTCGTGGCAACGGCACGTTCCTTAGTTTTGAAAAGCTCTCCCATGAGTGACATAAGGCACTCACTTATACACGTCGCAAGCGCAGCCTGTCAAGTATGGCTAGCCCCCCAAGTGGTTTACATTGCCGAAGGTAGCGGCCGGAAGCCACAGGTGCGTGTTGCGTTGGTTGCATCGACTGCGATTGGCCTGGCAAAGCTAATGCCATTAGCACCTTCAATCATCGACTGCAGCAGCACACTGCCGCAAATTTCGCAGGCCGGGGAGCGCCTGGAATCGCTAATCTCTTGGGCGGCTGGCGGTACCTGTACATCAGGGTCTTCCGGCTCAGTATCGTCCCTGAGAAGTGTCGCTATTTCCTGACTGGCCATACATCCGCCCACGCGAGTTACGTATGACCCGTCTGTGATTATCCTGGATTCGGAACCCGACTCAGCTGATACCATATGGCGCCCTCCGATTGGTTGGATTGGTATAGGTGGGTACTAAACGCGCTTAACCTGCAGGCTGTCCAGCTCGACCGGAGTTTCCCGGCCGAACATGTTCACGAGTACCTTCAGCTTGCCCTTTTGCGGGTCGATTTCGTTGATGGAGCCATCGAAGCCCTTGAACGGACCGTCGGTGATGTTTACGACTTCGCCGATGCGGTAGTCAATCTTGTGCTTTGGCTGTTCCAGACCCATGCGCTTCTGGATTTTTTCGATTTCGTCTTGGTCGACGGGGGTCGGTTCGGTGCCGCTGCCCACGAAGCCGGTAACGCTTGGGGTGTTGCGCACAATGTACCAGGCGTCTTCGCTCATTTTCATCTGAACCAGCACGTAGCCCTGGAAGATGCGCTTTTCGACCACGCGGCGCTTGCCGTTCTTGATTTCAATCTGCTTTTCCTTGGGCACGAGCGCCTGGAAAATCTTGTCTTTCATATCGAGTGAGTCGGCGCGCTGCCGGATGGATTCAGCCACCTTTTCTTCGTAACCGCTGTAGGTGTGGATGGCGTACCACTGCTTGGATGTGTCGTAACGTTTGCTGCTAGTCATAATTTCTTTCCTAAAGGTCCCTTATTTCAGTAACAGTTGCTTAAACAGTTTGTCGAGGCCGAAGTCAACGACGGCAATCAGCGCGCCAAAGATGACGGCAAAGATGATGACGGCGGTCGTCAGGCGGCGGCCTTCCCGGCGGGTTGGCCAGGTGACCTGGCGCAGCTCCTGCCAACTACCGGTTAGGTATTTTAGCCCTACGATGCGGCCAATGAAGCGTACGGCCTTCAGGTTGAAAAACCAACGCAGGCCGTGGCCAATTTGCTTGAGCGGCGGCTTGTGGCCCAGCCACGCCAGCCCCTTGCCAATCATTTTCAGCGGCCAGAAAAAGCCGCGGAAAAACACGCGCACTAAACTTTCGTTGTCGTCTGTTTTCTCAGTCGGTTTTACTTTACGTGCCAACTCGTTAGCTCCTACCTGGCATTCGGCCAATTAAAAAGCCTACAGTATTTGTAGGCGTTCACTGTCAAGGATAGCGTACCGCCCGCTTCTCGTCAAGGGTGGGACTATGCCTGCTAGGTACGTTTTGCAGCCGAAGTGGTGAAAGATTCGGCTAGTTGCGTCGGAATGCGCCTGCGACCTTGGCGCCTATGCTTGTGAGCACCGTGGCGACTACCAGTCCTAGTATCCGGTTTGGTGTTAGGGGCTGTTCAAGTTCTGATGTTACAAGAGAGTCGAACGTTATACCCAGCGCCATTCCACCTAATCCTACCAGAAAAAGGCCGCGCCGAAGCCCCGGCTGCCTGTTGTGTCCGCCGGATTCGGGGGCTTGTTCTGGCTGAAAGTCGCTCATATATTATATAATGCTATATTATATAACTATTGTCAATAATACTCGCAATTTGATAGGGCCTTGGTGACGCACTAGGCTCGACAGCCAGGCATGATGACAGTGTATAGTAGTACATAACTATGTATTGGCTCGCTGGCCTAGTGGTCTTGCAACTTGCCCTCGAAGAAACGGTGTGCGCGTTTGGGCCGGGCATGCCGTCTCGCCCGCGCAAGCTCTCGACCCTGTTGGCGCTGGGGCTGCTGGCCGGCCTGAGCATTGCCCTCTGCCTGGCCGCCTGGCAGGTGTGGGCCTGGGTAGTGCCGATTGCGGCTTACCGGTTCATTAACCTGCTGCGGGTTTACGTCGCCCGGTTGCCGGCGCCGCGGCTGCGCACGGTGACGACCGGCGCCTTCAACTGGCTGATTGCTGCCCAAGTAGCGACCGTGGCATTGGCCTGGGCTGCCTGGCGCTTTGGCTTTGGCATGATGGTCTTCGACGTGTTCGTCGGCCTGCAGCTGTTGGCCGCGCTAGTGCTGCTTCGGACTACGCTCCACACCTGGCGCCACGCTGCGGTACCGGGAAAAATTGAAACCAAGCTGTCCGACAAAGAGCTGCCCTCGGTAAGTGTGCTGGTGCCTGCCCGCAACGAAACCGATGACTTACGGCGGTGCTTGGAAGCCATCACCACCAGCGATTACCCCAAGCTGGAAGTCCTGGTGCTGGACGATTGCTCGGCTAATCGCCGCACCCCGGAAGTCATCCGCTCCTTCGCCCACACTGGCGTGCGGTTTTTGCGGGGCGAGGTGCCGGACGAAACCCGTTGGCTGGCCAAAAACTTCGCCTACGAACAGTTGGCCCGCGAAGCTAGCGGCGACGTGCTGCTGTTCTGCGGTGTCGACGCCCGCCTAAGCCCCCACAGCGTCCGCCAATTGGTTTGCCTGCTGGAAGCCCGGCAGAAAGACATGCTTAGCGTGCTGCCCCTGCGCATTCCAACCGGCGAACGCGGCGGTACCCTGCTGCAAGCCATGCGCTACTACTGGGAAATCTGCCCGCCCCGCCGCCTGTTCAAGCGTCCGCCGGTCTTAAGCACCTGCTGGCTCATCCGCCGGAAAGCCCTGGAGCACATGGGCGGATTTGAATCGGTCAGCCGGTCGGTGGTGCCCGAAGCCCCGCTGGCCCGCCAGGCGGTCATTACCGACGCCTACAGCTTCATCCGCAGCGACGAACACCTGGGCATTTACAGCGACAAACCGGGCATAGAGCAGTATGGCACCTCAGTACGAGTGCGCTACCCACAGCTGCACCGCCGCCTGGAGCTGGTCGCGGTGGTTGCCACGTTCGAACTGGCGTTCCTGCTGGGGCCATTCATCGGCCTGCTGCTGGCCGCCTACTTGCCGCACGGCACCGCCTATGCTGCGGTATGGGTAGTCACCCTCCTTTGTTTAGCGGTCACCTACGGCCTGGTTTCGACCGGCACCCGTTTGAGCAGCCGCGGCGTCGGTTGGCTGGCCATGCCCGTGGCATTCGGTGTTGACCTGCTTGTGCTGCACATCTCCCTCTGGAAATACGAATTTTCAACCGTGGACTGGAAAGGCCGCAACGTCTGCATCCCCGTCATGCAGGTGGAACCCTTCGCTGCCCGGCCCAAGCGGCCCGGACGCGCTAGTACTTCTTGAGGTTCGGTATAAAAATACTGAAGGTCGAACCGTGGTTCAGTTCGCTGTCCATGCTGATTTCGGCGTGCAGCAGGCGCGCCAGCTTCATAGTTACGTACAGTCCCAGGCCGGTGCCGCTGTTCTGGCGGGTACGGTAGTCTTCGCTACGGAAGAACTTGTCGAAGACTTGTTCTTGGTCGCTTTTGCTGATGCCGATGCCGCTGTCGCTCACATAAAACTTCACGCCGCCCTTGGCGTGCTTGGCGCCGATGGTCACGCTGCCCTTCTCGGTGTACTTGATGGCGTTGGTGATGAAGTTCTGCAAAATTTCGTGGCTGTAGAGCTTGCTGGAATGGAAGGCTTCCAGGTGGGGGTCTAAATTGACTTTCAGTTCCAACCCCTTGGCCCTAGCTTGCTCACGGTAGTTTTCGGCCAGGTCTTCGACCATTTTGTGCGGGTTGACGGTCTCGACTTCGACCTCCAGGGCGTTGCGTTCGGCGCGCGACAGTGTGGAGAGGTCGTTCACCAGCCCCGACAGGAACAGTACCTGCTCATGTGCCGCGTCCAGTGCTTTGCGGATTTCCCGGATGTCGCCGGATTTATTGGCAATGAACTGGGCATTGCCAATGTTGCCCTCGGTGATGGCAATCGGCGTGCGCAGCTCATGGCTGACGACGCTTATGAACTCGTTGCGCTCTTCCTCGAGCGATTTTTCGCGGGTGATGTCGCGCAGCAATATCACATAGCCCTTGTCGCCGTCATTGCCATAGCCCAGGTACACCGGGGCGATGGACAGGTATAAGTTCACGAAGCTGCCGTCGGCGTACTTCAGCAGATAGTCGCGGCTGGTGGTGGCGGTTTTGGCGTGGTCTACCATTAGGTGCACGTCGACTGCCTCGTGGCTTTCGTCGTACAGCGGCAGGACTTTTTTGAGCAGCTTGCCGGTCATGGCGCCATTTACATCCAGGATGTTCAAGGCGGCGCCGTTGTAGAGCACCACTTTCATTTCGTCATCGATGGCAATTACGCCGTCGGCCATGCTGGCAATCAGGCTGGTCAGCCGCTCGTGCTCCAGCGCCGCCGCAACTACCGCCGGGTGTTCTGCTTCAACGACTTTTGGTTCGTCCGCCATGTATGCACTGTATTATGCCATAAGCAGTACGCATAGGGATACTTTTCGCCAACTTAGTCTGGCCAGACGCCGATGGCGGGTTGGCGCTTGCGCAGTTGGCGGCTTAGGTCACGGGCGCGGGGCTGCATGCTAAGCAGGACGCGCCAGAAGCCGTCGCCGTGGTTCATTTCGACGGTATGGGCTAGCTCATGCAGCAGTACGTAATCAATAAAGTCCCACGGTAACTCCATCAGGAACAGATTGAGGGTGATGGCCTGGTGGGCGTCGCAGCTGCCCCAGCGGCGTTTGAGCAGTTTGACGCCTACGCTGGAGTACTCCCGGCCATGTTTAGTAGCTAGCCCCTGTAAACGGGGCGGTAGCAGGCGTTCGGCTTCCCGTTTTAGGGCTCGTACGCAGGCGGCGTGGGCACGTTTTTGTACCCCTGGGCTATCAGATGACTCACTGGGCTTCAGGCGCACTACCACCTCTGTTCCGGTCACCCGACTGGTGGTGGGCTGGCCGCCTAGCACCTGCTCAAAACGGAGGTAGTGGAGCTTCCCGATGCGCTGGCCGGCCTCCAGGAGGGCCTGGGACTGTTTGGCGAGCTCCGCCTGTATCCAGGCCAGGTTGTGCAGTGCAAAGGCCTGGCCGGCACTATAGGGGGTCCAGCGGGGCATGCTAACCCGTATGGTGCCGTTCGGAGCAACACTTAAGCGCAAACTGCGGCTTCCCGCCCGTTTTATAAGGGTTACGGGGCCAACTCCGGCGAGTTCAATCTGTTTCGTGGCCACCGTGTACCCCTGTTACCGTATGATGATGTTGCGGCGGGAAAAATCCACGCGGCCGGCGGCGGGGTTTGGTACCAGGTTTACGAGGCCTGGTTTGCCAATCGCGGGGGCATTCGGGTCTAAGGTGATGAGCTTGCGGTCTAACAGATGGCGCAAGATGGCGCTCTTCTGCGTCGGAAACACATGCTTGCCGCTGACGACTTGGTAGCGTTCGATGGGCTCGGGGTTTTGCATGCCGGCGCTCAGGGAGTCAAAAGCGGCGCGGTCCAGCGGCTGGGAATAGCGGTCGTCGGCTTTCCGGCGGTCACGCTTACTGACGCGGGTAAAGGCACTTTCCACATCTATCTGCAGCCACACCAGCACGGTTTCGGCGCCGGCTTTGGCCGCCATGTTGCGCAGGGCGCGCCTTTGGGCAGCGCGCATGGCATTGGCGTCGTAAATTACGCTGACGCCGGCGCTTAGGAATTCGCCGGTCATGTAGTTCATCAGGCTGCCAACGATGTGGTTTTCGTCTTTGGCGTAGGTGGGGTTTTCGAACAGTTCGCCGCGCATGCGGTCACCGTGGACGTGCACTGCCACCAACTGCTCGCACAGCTGCCGTGCAAAAAATGTCTTGCCGCTGCCCGGGAAGCCGTAGAGCAACACCAGCAGCGGTTTGGTCGGCACTATCTTACCCATGTCTTACCTATTTATAGCAGAATCCCCTTGCCTATTCAACGGCGTAACAGATTGAGGCTTTTGTTTTGCCGGATGGCGGACAAAAGAAAAGAGACCTACAACTCGCAGATCTCTTTTCTTTGGTGGGCGCTGAGGGGCTCGAACCCCCGACCCTCTGTGTGTAAAACAGATGCTCTAGCCAACTGAGCTAAGCGCCCGGGTGCGGTTATTATAACAAACGTGGTGCGGACGAGAGGACTTGAACCTCCACCCCTTGCGGGACTACCACCTCAAAGTAGCGCGTCTACCAATTCCGCCACGTCCGCTTGACTGTCAAATAACCCCGCTATCATATCTGTTTTTGGCAAAAAACTCAAGTCTTAGCCGTAGGCTGCCTCACGTCCCATTAGGAGTCGGGATCGGTTGGTTCCGGATGAGAGCGCCGGTGCTGTGCACGTCGGTGAATCTCCTTTCCTTTGGGAGACCATCGCTGATAGGCGCCGGCGGTGGACATGCCGATGGCCCTGCCGATTTTGGCCCAGTTAACCCCCTGCTCGTGTAGCGCGGTTGCTAATAATTGCGCTCGGGCTTTGGCCGCCCGTTCCTCCGCAAGGACTAGCGACAGCTCCCCTAGAAGTGCCCCAGCAGGAGCATCCTCTAGCGGTCCGGGCTGTTGAAATGCCGGGTCTGTCTCGGGGGATGGTTCAGTCACCAGGGTACAGTACACTAACCCTGGCGTGCGCTCAAGCCCGCGAGGCTGGTTAGCTACGGGGCATGTGGTCGAAGAGGTGGTTCAGGGTGTAGTCGCTGCGCACCAACGGTTTGATGTCGTCTAGCGAGACGCCGGTTTTGACACCGGGGTTCAGGATGCCGTAGGGGTCGAAGACCTGTTTGATTTTCTGGAAGACGGCGTAGAGTTCGGGGCCATAGAGTTGTTCCAGGTAGGGTGCGCGCAAGCGGCCGTCGCCGTGCTCGCCGGTGGTGGAGCCGCCCATGGAAATGAGCAGCTTGGTGTAGTCATCCAGCAAGCGGAAGGCCTTTTGGCGGTCGCCAATCTGGGAGAGGTCCAAAAACGGCTGCATGTGCAGGTTGCCGTCGCCGGCATGGCCCCAAATAGCCGCCTGGAGCTGTAGCGACGCAAATAGTTTGTACACCTCGGCGACGAATTCGGCAAACCGTTCGGGCGGCACTACGCCGTCCTCTATGACCGGGACAGCCTTCAGCCGGCCTTCGCTATGGGCAACCACGGACGCTGAAGCGTGTCGGACTTTCCAGAGGCGGGCTTGGGCGGTGGGGTCGGTTTCGCGCACGTGGGCCTTGGCGAACTCATTCAGGATTTTTTCGGCCTTTTTGATGAGTTTCTTGCGCTGGCGGTCGGCGTCGTCGAACTCCACTAGCAGGACTACCCGCGGGAACGGTTTGGTAACGATCCCCTTCAGTTGGTTGGGGTTCAGGCGGTCGACGAGCTCTAGCAGTTGTTGGTCGACCATTTCGATGGCGCTGGGTAGGTGCGGCAGCTCACGCAGCTTTGCGACGGCTTGCTGGGCTTGGTCTAGGCCGTCGAATTCGGCCAGGAACAGATCTTTGTTGGGGTTATAGAGGTCCGTTTCCATGCTGATTTCGGTAATGATGCCGAGGGTGCCCTGGCTGCCCACGAACAGCGGGGTTAGGTCGAAGCTGCCATCTGGCCGCTTAATGTCCGCTAAATGGTAGCCCGCGGCATTTTTAGTAACGCCCAGGTCGAGTTTTTCCAGCAGTGCCTTGTTTTCTTCCAAAAGGGCGTCGACCGCGCGGTAGATTTCGCCCTCGAAGGTGCTCAGGCCCAGTTTCTTGTTCAGTTCGCGCTTGCTAAGCCGGAAGGTTTCGATGACCTCACCGTTGGCTAGCACTACCCGCAGCGCTCTGACGTAGCCGCGTGTGGTGCCGTATTTCAACGATTTTTCCCCGGCAGCATTGTTTGCCACTGCCCCGCCGATGGTGGAATATTCGTAGCTGGCCGGGAACGGCGGCAGGAAACGTTCGTGGGTGTGCAGGGTTTGCTGCAAACGGCCGTAGTTCAGGCCGGGCTCGACCACTATGATTCCGTTCTTCGGGTCGAGTTCGACGATGCGGTTCATGTGCGCCGGGAAAACCAGCATGATGCCAGCCCCTAGTGCCGCGCCGCCTTGGTCGGTGCCGCTTCCGCGGGCAGTGATGGGAATGACGCGGCCGCGCTCGGCTAATTGCCAGGCGAAGCGGGCGGTTTTACGGACGTCGTTTTCGCCGCGGGGGTAGACCACCAGGCTGGGCGTGACCGTAAAGATGCTGCCATCGGTCGCAAAATACCGCCGGGCGTCAGCGCTGACCATTACTTCGCCCAGTAAGTGTTCCTGCAGATAATGGGCTACCTTGCTCACCGAACCGTTCCCTCCGAAATCTTATATCTTAAGCCCATGATAGCATAAACACAACGCTACCGGGGTGTCATTTTACCCGCAGATATTGAAAAATCCCATAAAAACAGATATCATACAGCAGTTCTGTCCTCTCTTCCTGCTCCCTGCAGCCCATGCAGCCTAGGAAAAGAGTAGCCCGAGCAAATGTATTCCATTTGCCCGGCGCGATGAGGAAAACCTAGGTTTTCCTCATACGGCGAAGCCGCGCGGATGTGGCGGAATTGGTAGACGCGCTAGTTTCAGGTACTAGTGTCCAAAAGACGTGGAGGTTCAAGTCCTCTCATCCGCACCAAAGAAAGAGTCGGCCTAACGGGCCGGCTTTTTCTTTGGTTACTGAACGCGATGAGAGGACGCAGAAACTCGGGAGTGAGCGAAGCGAACGGGAGGTCGCGTAGCAAAGTCGCCCACAGGAGCTTGCTCCGAGGACGGCTTTGCGGAGAAGGGCGAAGCCCGCTAGTCCTCTCATCCGCACCAAACTAAAAGGCCCAGTGAAAGCTGGGTCTTTTAGTTTGGTTATGTTACGGGCGGTCTAAATCATCTTCATTGAACCACTCGTTACCCATCGGAGCATCATCTAACTTGTAGGCTCCAGAGGCACCACGCTGCAACTCCGAATAGACTAATGCCAAATCTGCATCGGTCGGCACAGAGAGTTCATGGCGCCGGTCGCCCCGCCGGGATAACGCAGTGCGTATGCCATCACGCACAAACCGAGAGGTCGTCAGATTACGATAGACATCTATCATGCCCAGGTCATCAAGCTCCATTCGGAACTCAGTACTTTCACCCAGTCCCGGGTCGGTACTTTGCGTCCTGGATAATCTAAGTACGGTGGGGCGGAGTACCCATGGTGTATTGTTGCCAAGCCGGAGACCACGGTCGGTCAAGATGGCCGTGCCGCCATCCTCTGCTCGCCAGTAGGCAGCGGCAAGCCCAAAGCTCAGCGCTCCTAACCGGGTGCGTCCGCCAAACCAGTGCGAACGCTCTAGCGTGTCGTCACGCAAGGCGGCTAGTCGCTCATAGTAGCTACGGCTATCTAGGCTATCTGGAAATGCCACCGTTTTAGTTAGTAACTTTAGCAGTATGGATTTGCCAAGACGCTACCGAGTTGTACCGGTCGACGTCGGTGTTCAGGGTGTGCTCGGTTAGGCCGTAAACTGGCCCGCGAGTGATGTAGAGGAAGCGCGGCTGGTAGAGCCCCAGCGCCGGGGCGTCAGTTTGCCAGGCCTGCAGGAACGGTTTGTATTTGACGGTGCGCAGCACGGGGTCAAGGCGGGTGCGGCCGGCTTCCAGCGAAGCGTCGGCGCCAGCTGATTTGTACTCGGAAAAGTTCAGGCGGGAGTTACTGCGGATGTCGGCCTGGCTGCTGTCCCAGTACGCGAACACATCCGGGTCGACACCGATGGAAATGCTGTAAAGCAGCGCATCATAGGGGTGGACTTCCAGGGTTGTCTGAAAGTCGGTAAGCGATTGCAGCACCGGCACTGCCTGGATACCCAGTGCCGACCAGCTGTGCGTTAGCGCCTGCATGGTGCGCTGGTTTTCGGCCGTGTCTTCGGCATAGAAATGGAAGCTAAGCGGTTGGTTGTCTTTGTAGCGCAGCCCATTTTTGCCGCGTACCCATCCGGCTTTGTCCAAAATGGCGTTAACCGCCGAGGGGCTGTATTTACCCTGGGCGTAGGCCGGGTCATACCCCAGCTGGCCGTTTAGGAACGGTTCTTTGACGGGTTTGGTGTTGTAACCCAGCCCGGCCAGTACTGCCTTGGTGTTTGCTCCCTGGACGAGCGCTTGGCGTACCTGCGCGTCCGCCAGCACCCCGCCGGCGGTCTTAAAGAACGCCATGACGGCGGCCGTCGAGCTGAAGTTCGAAACCACCACGTCTTTGGCGGCCACGCCCTTTGGCACATCGTTCAGCCCAGCCATGGCATTGATGTCGCGGTGTTTGAAGGCCCGTACCATCTCCGTCCCCGCGCCGTAAGCGTGCAGTACAAAACCGCTTAAGCGTGGCGTGCCGCCGGCGTAGGCCGCGAAAGGCTTCAGGGCTATCAGGTCGACGACTTTGTCTGGGTCGGTGTTGTTGCTGACTTGGATGGCTTGCCAGGCAAACGGCCCGGCACCCACCGGGTGGGTGGTGTTGAAGGGGTCGGAACGCAGCTGGGCGGCGGGCACGCTCCCCAAGATGTGTTGCGGCAAGATGCCCGTAGTCAGACTGTACGGAAAGGCACTGAAGGCATTGGGCAGGTCGAAGTTGATGGTGAATTTGTCTTTTGCGGCCACCGCAATTCCCTGCCAGCTGGGCAGCAGCGGTGAACCGACATCCGGGTTTTGGATGAGATGGTACGTAAACACAATGTCGTTGGCCGTCAATGGCTGGCCGTCCTGCCAGGTTAGGTTTGGCAGCAGCTTCACCACGTAGTGTTTGCCTGTTTCATCCACGCTGTAACTGCTGGCCAGGTCGCCTACCAGGCTGTTCTGGTCATCATACTTCAGCAGGCCTGCAAAAATTAAATGCGACACTGCCAGGTCCACCGAGCCGGTGGCGTACAAGGGGTTGGCATTGCTGTAAGTGCCCACTAGGCCTTCGTTGTAGATGCCGCCGGGTGACGGCTGGACGGTTTGGTACAGGCTGCTCAGCGCCAAGGTCTGCACCACGGTACAAAGGATGGCTAGCAGTGCCAGCGTCAGCCAGCCGAACGCGAACCGTTTTACCTTCAATAAGCGGTCGAACCGTCCTACGAAGTTGGCGTCAATTGACTTTTCGGCTGCCGTGGCCGCGGCTTCAACCTGTTTTTGGCGGCGCCGGAAGACGCGCCTCATGCGCAGTTGTGTCGCCCGGTCCAGCAAGTTCATCTATTTTCCACCACCTTTTTACTAATTTCCGGCTAGTCCCGGACGGCTACATTACGATGCCGAGTAACAAAGACAGCACGAAAACGATAGCCGAAACAATGGTCAGTTGGTAAATGGTTTTGTCTGTCCCACGGCGTTCGGTGTTGACTTCGCCGCTGCTGCCCAGGCCGGCACCGAGAGAGGCGCCGCGGGTTTGGACCAATATGAGTAGGACCATGCACAGCATGGAGACAAGCGTGACGTAGTTGTATATGCTCATTGGTTCAGTATAGCAAAGACGGGCCAGCGTAAGCTACCCATGTCCACGGACATCCGGTTGTAGTCCGGAGGGGATAGCCAGCCTCCCACCCCACCACAGACGTCCGGTGGAAGGGATAGCTAGCCGGGCTTGCCCGGCGTACGCGTAAGGGGAACCCGGAAGGTCCCCCTTTAGAGTAATGGGAGGCGCGGCTAGCAGGCCTTCGGCCTGCGTCAGCCGCCCCAAGTGCAGCCCGCCTTAGTTCCGCTCTTCCAGGATAGCGGTCACCAGGTAGTTGACGAGGCCGATGATGATGCCGGTGACAATCGCCGCCCAAAAACTGCTAATCTCCAGCGGATGGTATAGCTTACTGGCCAGGTACACCGTGAAGCCGTTGACAATAACCATAAAGAGTCCGAGTGTGACCAAGATAGCGGGTAGGCTCGCAAACACCAAAATCGGCTTAATTACGGAGTTGATACCAGCCAAAATCAGCCCGGCCATAACGACTACGCCCAGGTGGTTGCCATATGAAACGCTGCCGCTCAAAAGCCCGGCAGCTATCCAAAGGCCCAGCGAGCACACCAGCCAACGCAGCAAAAAGCGGTACGCAAACCCACGGTGGACGGTCTTTTGCATATGCGTTATTCTACGCGCGCCAGCTCGCGCGGGCAAGCCGCACTAAGCACTTTGCAGCCGTCCTTAGTTATCAGCACATCATCCTCTATACGCACCCCAATTCCCTCCTCCGGTATGTAAATCCCCGGCTCGCAGGTAAGCACCATGCCTGGTTCCAGTGGCGCTTGGTAGTCGCCCACATCGTGCACATCCAGCCCTAAAAAGTGCGAAGTACTGTGCGGATAGTAACGGCGAGTGGCTTCATTGGATATCTCGGAGATTAATCCCAGCTGCTGCAACGCCTGGCCCATGCGCCCTACAACCGCCTTTTCGTACTCACGCAGCAGTGTCCCTGGCTTCAGCAAGCCCAGCGCATAGTCCTGCACTGCCGCTACCGCCTGGAAGACTTCGGCCTGGCGCTTGCTCATCGGTTCGCTGCATACCGTTCGCGTAACATCGGCCGCATAGTGTTCCACGCTGGCGCCCACATCCAGCACGATCAAATCTCCCTTGGCAATGGGGTTATTGTTGGCTACGAAGTGCAGCGTGGTGCCGTCTTTGCCTGCCCCAACGATGGGCTCGAAGGCATGCCCAGCCGCTCCCCGGCCCCGGAAGCCGTGCGTAATGGCCGCCTCTAGTTCATATTCGTGCCGCGCGGATTGCAATGTTTTCGGCATAGCCACGTCACTCAACGTGTCACAGGTGATGTCAATTGCTCGCTGCAGTGCTCGGAGTTCTTCGGGCTGCTTGATACTGCGTAGGCGCGCAAGGAGCGGCCGTACATCCGTGGACTCCAGTTGTTTGTTGCATCGCTTCAACTTGGCAATTAGCCGCCGCCGGTATGGTGGCGTGTGCAAACGATGGCGCGGCCAATAGGCTGGCGGACTAGCCAAAGTAGCAACTGAACTGCCGCTGGCGACGATTTCCCACACCCGCTGCCAGCCGTCGTGTTCACCCATAACCTGCCCTATCCCAGAGCGGCGCTTTATGGCATCCAGGTCATGCGTGCCGTCGAATGCCTGTTTTTCGGCACTTAACACCGGCGTAATCAAAAAGGTTTCAGCCGGCAACATCACTAGCACCAAGTCCGGTTCATCTAGGCCGGTTAGGTACCAGAAATTGCTGTCTTGGGCGAAAGCAAAAGGCGAATCACCGCTGCGCTGCATCTGGCCGTTGGCCGTAATGATGACGGGCACATCGTTGTTCAGCCCCCGGCGCAGGCTTTCCCGGTTTTGAGTAAAAAACTCAGCGGTGAAGAAACTATCCATTAGAAGTAGAGTATAGCAAATTAGTGCCGGGTAAGGCGCCACCAGAAGCTGGGGCCGGGCAGCGGCTGTGCGAGTTTGAGCGCTGTTTGCTGCTGGGCGCGGCCGGATGAGACCTTCAGGCTGCCCACGCGGCCGCTGCGTGCCGCTGTGTCTACCGTATGTGTTTCGGTCAGCGGGGTGGATTTCCAGCGCACCACAGTTAGTGGTTTTTCGGCCACGATGGCGGACGTTGCGCCCCATGCCGCTTGCAGGCTGCCCACCTTGCCGTCTGCGGCCACCGCGGCCACCGGCTCAAACCCCTGCTGCAGCGAAGCCACTAGCTGTACGCTACTCTGCAGGGCTGTGCCGAGGTCCGGGGCGCCCATGACAGCGCCCGCCAATGGAATTACGGTATCGCCCACGCTGGCGTTGGCGGTAAAAATGAACGCCCCCGGGTCTTCATCGCTGTTACCCGTCTTAAGCCCGGTGATGCCGTTTTGGCCGAGTACGGTGTTGTAGTTATCTACCAGGCCGGCGACCGGGAAGCTGGCTTGCTTCTGGCCGGCAATTTCCATCAGTACTGGGTTTTTGAGCGCGAGTAGTCCCAAGGTGGTCAAGTCGCTGGCCGTACTGGTGGTGCTGGCGTCCATGCCGCTGGCGTCGTTGCCGATGTGGGTTTGGCTCATGCCATTCTTTTGCAAGAAGTTCGTGGCATAGGCGCTGTAGGCGTCGTGGCTGCCGAAGACCCAGGCCACCAGCGAATCGGCGATGTTGTTGGCAGATGGAATCATCAGGGCCCGCAGGGCTTGGTACTCAGTCAGTTTTTCACCCGAGGTTACGGGCAGCAAGGAGCCGCCAACGTCAGCGTAGGCCTGGTAGAGTGCTACATCGTGCGCACCAATGGTGTAGGTGGCGCCGTTTTGCCCAGGCGCCAGCGGGTGTTTTTGGAGTACGCAGAGGGCCAAGATGACTTTAGTGGTGCTGGCAGTGGCTAATGGCGAGATGGTGCCGCTGGTGCCCAGCAGCCCGTAGCCTTCGGCAGCCGCGGCGGCTTGTCCGCTGCCTGGCCACGCTAGCTGTGGTGTGGCGGCTGGTTTCGGCAGTACTACCTGTAGCGTAGCGACAGGTGTCGGCAGCGGTCGGAGGTAGTTTGCGGCCAGCCCCACTGCGATGACTACTGCCGGAATCGCCACGAACCACCGCCAGCGCCGTGGCTTTGGCTCCGGTTTTGCTTGGTAGCGCTCGGGGGCAATTACGTGCATCGTATCTGAACTATACCACTTTGACTGCTACTGTGCGTCGAGGTATCACGGGATATCGCCTCCTGGGCACGCTTCGCGCTCGGGCTTCGCGCCGGGCAGTGCCCAGGAGGCGATATCCCGTGATACACGACCCTCTATCGCCACCCTTGCCAGTGCGCTATACTAAAAGAACTAGTGGAATAAGGAGTTTTAAACCATATGGCAGTTTTGATTATCATCGGTGTGGTGGTGCTCTTGGTCATCATCTTTGCGGCAATGTACAACGGCCTGGTGCGGTTGAATGTGCGCGCCAACGAAGCCTGGAGCGACATTACCGTCCAGCTAAAGCGCCGTGCCGACTTAATCCCGAACCTGATTAACACCGTCAAGGGCTATGCCAAGCATGAACAGTCGGTGTTCGAGGACGTCACCAAAGCCCGCGCTAACACGTTGAGTGCCCAGTCACCGAAGGAAGCCGGCAAGGCCGAAAACGATTTCCAGGCAGCGCTGAAGAGCATCTTCGCCGTCGCCGAAGCCTACCCAGACCTAAAGGCTTCCGACAACTTCAAGGAACTACAGGCCGAGCTCACCGACACCGAAGACAAAATCCAGGCCTCCCGCCGCTTCTACAACGGCGTGGTGCGTGACTTTAACACCAAGCGCACGGTGTTCCCGACGAACATCTTCGCCAACATGTTGGGTTTCAAGGCCGACAAAGAGTTCTTCGATGTCGACGAGGCCCAGCTGGCCGACCTGCAAAAGCCGGTGGAAGCCAAATTTTAAGCTGGTTTTTGGCCAACCTTCAGCAAAGTACACTAAAGTAGTGGTTTTCGCCCATGTATAGCGACATAGCAAGCAACAAACGCAAGACGGTTTTCATACTGGCGGGCTTTATTGGTTTTATAGTCGCGTTGGCCTGGCTGTTCGGGGCGATTTACGGCCGGGCGTCGACCTACTTTGTGTTGGGCGTGGGGCTAATTTACGCGCTGGTTGCCTACTACAGCGGTTCGCGGCTTAGCCTGGCGGTAAATGGCGCGCGGGAAATCCAGAAGCGCGACAACCCACGGTTGTGGCGGACAGTTGAAAACCTCTCCATTACGGATGGGCTGCCCATGCCGCGGGTGTTTATCATGGAAGACCCGGCACCGAATGCCTTTGCCACCGGCCGCGACCCAAACCATTCTGCGGTTTGTGTGACCACCGGCCTACTGGACATCATGGACGACAACGAGCTGGAAGGCGTGCTGGCACACGAGATGGGACATGTCAAAAACTACGACATCCGGGTAGCTATGATTGCCTTTGCGCTCGGCGCGGTGATTTCACTGATTGCCGATTTCATCCTGCAGTGGACATGGTTCCGCGACCGGGACAGTGAAAACAACAACCAGGTACTTCTGCTGCTGGGAATTGTGGCAGCCATCATCGCGCCCCTGGTGGCTACGCTCATCCAGTTGGCGGTTTCGCGCAAACGTGAGTTTTTGGCAGATGCGACTGGAGCGCTCACTACGCGCTACCCCGAAGGCCTGGCGAGCGCCCTGGCCAAAATTGACCAGGCTGGCAGTACGCTGCGGCGGCAGAACACGGCCACGGCACACTTCTTCTTTGCCAACCCGCTGAAGGGCCACTCTATAAGTAATTTGTTTAGCACCCATCCGCCCATCAAGGAGCGGATTCGGCGGTTGCAACGGATGGAAACCAATGCCTAAGACGAGCAGCCCGCAGGTGGCGGCCAAAAGCAAGCGGGTGCCCGTAACGAAGGCCCGGCCAGTGGCTGCACCCCCCAGAAAAAGGCCGCGGACACTGCGGGTAGCGAAGAGGGTATGGTACAAGCCGCTTACCTGGCGGAACAAGCAGCCGGTGCCGGCGTACCGGCCGCTGCCGAAAGCCCGCAAGCTGTTTATGTTGACGCTCCGGCAATTGTGGAGCCAGAAGCGCTTGTTTGGCGGCATCGTGTTCATTTACGGCGCGTTAGACCTGCTGATGGTGCGTGGCTTTGGCGGCAGTAACGACGTTACGGACATCAAGGGCATACTCGACACATTGGGGCACGGGTTTGGCGGGAAACTGCTGAGCGCTTCGGCGACGTTCCTAACACTGCTAACCAGCCCAAACAGCAGCGGCACCGAGGCCGCCAGCATGTACCAGGGTATCCTGCTGTTAATTTGCAGCCTGGCGTTCATCTGGGCGTTCCGGCAGACGCTAGCCCAGCACAAAGTGCGCATCCGCGACAGTTTTTACCAAGGGCTCTACCCGCTGGCAGTGTTTTTTTTGGTGTTTTTGCTGCTTTGCGTCCAGCTATTGCCGCTCATACTGGGGAGTAGCTTGTACGGGACCGTAGTTTCGAACGGCATCGTGGTCTACTGGTGGGAAAAGGCGATTTTTATAGCAGTGTTTGCGGTGGCCGGCCTGTGGTCGCTCCGGATGGTGACGGCTTCGGTGTTCGCGCTCTACGTTGCCACCTTGCCTGAAATGACGCCGCTGGCGGCTTACCGGAGTGCCCGGAAGCTGGTGTACGGCCGCCGGTTGCTCATCTGGCGGAAGATTATTTTCCTGCCAGCGGCACTACTGTTGCTAGCTGCCTTAGTTGAAGTACCGCTGATTTTCCTGCTGACACCAGTCGCAGTCTGGGTGTTCTTTGGCTTAAGTGTCGTTGCGCTGCCCATCGTGCACGGCTATCTGTACAACTTGTACCGGGAGATGCTGTGAGCAAATCACGCGCCGCCGAACTCCGTAAGTTACTGGGACGCTACAGCTACGAGTACCATGTCCTGGACGCACCGACGGTCAGTGACGCCGTCTACGACGGCCTGATGCAAGAGCTGAAGGCGCTGGAAGCGGCTGACCCATCATTGGTTACACCCGACAGCCCCACCCAGCGCGTGGGTAACGTCCCGCTTGACAAGTTCGAAAAAGTCAGCCACAGCCGGCCGATGATTTCCCTGAACGATGTCTTCGACCGCTCAGAAGTCGAAGCCTGGGTAAAGCGCATGGACAAACTGCTGCCCGGCAGCACGCACGAATTCTTTTGCGACATCAAAAAAGACGGCCTGGCTTGTGCACTGGTGTACCAGGACGGTGAGTTGGTGCAGGCGGTAACGCGC
This sequence comes from Saccharimonadales bacterium (SeqCode), assembly GCA_035480095.1. GTDB lineage: Bacteria > Patescibacteriota > Saccharimonadia > Saccharimonadales > UBA4665 > JAJZCD01. The sequence continues at coordinate 31,808 of DATIIC010000028.1, forward strand.
GGCGATGGCTACATCGGCGAAGACGTGACCATGAATGTGCGTACCATCCAGAACGTGCCACTCAGGCTGCGCGAATCCAAAGAGTATGCAATGTTTTTGAAAGGCCGCACCGAAATCCGCGGCGAAATCGTCATGTACAAAAAGGATTTCGAGGCGCTGAACAAGGCCCGCGCGGCAGCTGGCCAGCCGGTGTTTAAAAACCCGCGTAACTTGGCCGCCGGCACCATCCGGCAGCTGGACCCAAAGCTCGTCGCCGAGCGCCCGCTGCGGTTCATCGGTTACGATGTCTACCGGGACAACCCGGCGGATGTGCCTACCAACATGTTCTCGTACGAAGTAATGAGCGCAGTGGGCATCTACCGCAGCCCGGAAGCCACAGTGTTCACGAAACTGGATGATGTGATGCACTTTGTGGCCGAGTGGGACGAAAAGCGCCATGCCCTGCCCTACAACACCGATGGTTTAGTGGTGAAAGTTAACGACCGGGCGCAGTACGACGCCCTGGGTACCGTCGGCAAAAACCCACGCGGCGCAGTTGCCTATAAATATGCTGCCGAACAGGCCACCACTGTCGTCAAGGACATTGTGATTAGCATCGGCCGCACTGGTGCTGCCACGCCTGTGACGGTTTTCGACCCGGTCAATGTAGCTGGCACTACCGTGCAGCATGCTTCTCTGCACAATGCCGATGAAATCGCCCGGCTGGATGTGCGCATCGGTGACACGGTAGTTATCTTCAAGGCCGGCGACATTATCCCGCAGGTGGAAAGCGTGGTGAAAGAGCTGCGGCCTAAGTCGGCCAAGGCATTTGACTACGAAAAAGCCCTGGCTACGCAGTACCCGGAACTGGAATTCGACCGGCCCGAGGGCGAGGCCGTCTACCGCGTGAAAGGCAGCAGCGGCACGTTGCTGCTGAAGCAGGCGCTGGAACACTTTGCCAGCAAGGGCGCGCTGGACATCGACACGCTGGGCGAAAAAAATGTGGTGGCGCTGGTGGACGCCGGCTTGGTGCGCGACCTGGCGGACATTTATACTATTACCAAAGAACAACTACTGAAACTGGACCGTTTTGCTGAAATCTCGGCGCAGAAGCTGGTGGATGCGATTGCGGCCAAGAAAACCCCGCCGCTGGAGCGGTTTGTCTACGGCCTGGGCATCCGCCATGTGGGCACACAGACAGCTATCGACCTAGTGAATCATTTCGGCTCCATGGATGCGTTGCAGCATGCCACGGTCGAGCAATTGGAAGCTGTAGACGGCGTCGGCACGGTGGTGGCAGAAAGTGTGCTGGCTTGGTTTGCCGACGAAGACAATGAAGCCATGCTGGCAAAATTCGACCGCCTGGGCGTGAAGCCGCATTTTGAAAAGAAAACCGGCAAACTGTCCGGCCAGAACTTCGTTATCACCGGTTCGCTAGAGAGTATGGGCCGCGAAGCCGCCGCCGAACGCATCCGAGCCCTGGGTGGCACCTTCCAAAGCAGTGTCGCAAAAGATACGACTTACCTGGTGGCCGGCGGCAAAGTGGGCGCTAGCAAACTCAAAAAAGCCGAAGCCTACGGCACCAAAATCATCGACGAAACTGCGCTTTTGGACCTGCTGCGGTAAATAGCGTCGTACCGTTCACCGTTAAGCGTTGTACAATAGCGTCAGCATGGCTAAAACGCTAACCACAAGGCAACAGGTCGGCGCCGTTTTAGGTGTCGCCAGGCTGACGTTCCAAACCGCCCCGGGAGCGGTGCTGTTCAAGCTGTTCGGCTCAATTCTGGATGCGCTGTTGCCTATCGCCACGACATTCTTTGCCGCCCGGACCACCACCGAGCTGGCCGCTGCCTATAGCGGCCTTCCGGGTGCCAGGCACCAGGTGCTGCTGTATGTAGTACTGACGGCCGCGCTCGGCCTGGTCATGACCATCTGGTCCAGCATCGACCGCTACATCCAGACCAAGATGCGCTATGTCGTGGAGACGCGCGTCAGCAACCGCATGTTCGAGCACTTCCTGTCGCTGGATTTTTGGCGTTACGACGACAAGCATACGGCCGACCTCTACGACCGTGCCCAAAAATTCTCGCAGTTCTTTGCCTGGGTGTTTGACCGCATCGCCAGCATCATCTCGCAGTTCATCGCGGTGGTGAGCGCCATTATCGCCCTGGGTTATGTCAGCTGGGGCCTGGCGGCGGCCATCCTGCTGGCGGTCATACCGGGCCTGTTTGTGCAGTTTCGGTTGAGCCGGCGACAGATTAAACACTGGAACCAGAACATCGAAGTCCGCCGCACCTTGGGCATGATTGAGTGGCACATGCTGCAGCCCCGGCTCATCAGCGAGCTGCGGCTGTATGGCATGGTTCGGTACCTGCTGCAGCTGCGCGCCCGGCTGCGCGATAAGGACGAAAAGAAACGCATAGAAATCGAACAGCAGACCGTGCCGCTGGTGGTGCTCTCGGATACCCTGGAGGCCATAGCGCAAGTAGGCGCGCTGGTTTGGATTGCACTGGCGATTATCGCCCGCAAGCAACCGCTCGGGCAGTTCCTGTACGTGCAGCAACTGGTATCGCGGGCCATGGGGAGCGTGAGCGGCCTGGTTTCGACCATATCGAGCATCGACGAGGATGTTGCCAACCTGTTTGACTACGAGCAGTTCATGCAGCTGCCAGTCCGGCCCAAAACTGGCGTGGCACTTACGGCTGCGCCACAGGTTATTACCTTCGATGATGTCTCGTTCCACTACCCCGGCGAACAGTCGCCCGATGTGCTGCGGCACATTTCGCTTACCATACGGCAAGGGGAGCGCGTGGCAATCGTCGGTGAGAACGGCGCCGGCAAGTCGACGCTTATCAAACTGCTGACTGGCCTGTATGAACCCACAGCCGGCCAGGTCTTGCTGGATGGTGTTTTGCTCAGCGGTATCGACACCGATTCCTGGCACAAACAGCTAGGTGTGTTGCAACAGGACTTTATAGCCTACGACTTCGCGACCGTCCGGGACAATGTGCGCTTCGGTGACGTAGACGCTCCCGTCAGCTCGGCCCGGCTGGAACGGGCGCTGCAGGACGCCGAAGCGCTAGAGTTTGTGCGTAAATTGCCCCAGGGGCTCAACGCCTACGTCAACAACTGGATGGAAGATGCCGATGGCAATAAGGGTACTGGGCTATCCGGCGGCCAGTGGCAGCGCCTGGCGCTAGCGCGTGATTTCTACCGGGCGGCACCGGTTATCATCCTGGATGAGCCCACTTCTGCCATCGACGCCCTGGCGGAAGCCCGCATCTTTAAGCGCTTGTTTGCCGAGGGCGACCGGACGGTCATTACCATCAGCCACCGCTTGTCGACCATCAAAAAGGCCGATGTTATCTACATGCTGAAAGACGGCGAACTGGTCGAAACGGGCACCCACGATGAGCTGATTGCCAGGCGCGGCGCGTTTTACCATATGTTCGAATCGCAAATCGAAGGGTAAAATAAGCTAATAACGAAAGGGGCGTTATGCTGGACGAGCTGGATAAAGCACTAGAAACCTATGGGCAGTCATGGCAGAAACTGGTAGATAACCGTACTAACCGCGGATTTTTTGAGGGCCTGAAGCCGGTGGCGGTCGGCTGGAAAGTCGCTGACCGGGCAGAATACGACCGGTTGGTGGCCGAACTGCACGACCAAGCCGACAAAATAATCGAAACCTGGATGAACGGCCGTTGGGTGGCCAAGCTGCACCTAAAAGACGCCAAGCTGGCAAACGGCGCGGAGCTGGTAAAAGTACTGCAGCGCCGGCCGGGCTCAACCGATGCCGTGGGCCTAGACCACGTCGACTTCTTTAGCCCTGAAGTTGCGGGCGCCGAACCAATCCTGAAACAAGAGACCGACCTGAAATGGACTTGGGAAAGCAACGACGTCATTGCCGGCTACGACTGGATTTCCGTCTGGTTCGATGGCACTGAAGCCAAGCTAAAGTCCGACACGGTGCTGGACATCATCCAGGCCGAGCTCAAGGAACTGAACGCAAAGCTGACGGCATGACAGACATCACGTTCATTACCGGCAACCAAAACAAAGCAGATTTTTTGGCAAAGCACCTGGGCATGCCGGTGGCGCACCACAAACTCGACCTCGACGAAATCCAATCGCTGGACCTGCACGAAGTCGTGGAGCACAAGGTACGGCAAGCATACGGCATACTAAAGACGCCGGTACTGGTGGAGGATGCCTCGTTGTCGTTTGCGGCCATGGGGCGTTTGCCCGGTACGTTCATAAAGTGGTTTATAGAAGAAATCGGCTACGACGGCCTGCTGAAACTGGCTAGTTCCCTGCCTGACCAGACCGCACACGGCAACGTCTGCTATGGCTACTACGACGGTAAGGAGCTGCGGTTGTTCGACGGCGAAATGCACGGGCGGATTGCCAAGGAGGTGCAGAACGGTCCCTTAGGTTTCGGTTTTGACCCGATTTTTATAAATGACGGCTATGACAAAACTCGGGCGCTTATGACCGAGGACGAATACGATGCCACCTCGTACCGCATGGACGGCATCAAAAAACTGCGCGAATTCTTGACGCCCAAGCAAAAATAGCTTATGTTTATAAGTAATTCGTGCGTTCGCTAGCGGCGCTTGAAACAAACATTTAAAACAAAAATGCCTTCACCCGCCGCAGGGTGGGCACGCACGAACCCCATAGGACCGGCTGCAGCTAACGCACAGCCGGTTTTTAAGAGCTGCTGGAACTGTCCGGCGACTGTGGCGAGGCGGCATTCGAAGTGTTCACGGGCCCAGTGTCTTGCGGCACGGGCATGGTGGCGGCAACTAGCGGCGAACGGTCGGACGCGGTACCGTGGGCGGCCACGGCGGCAACCTGGTAATCGTAGGTTTGCCCGGGGTTCAGCCCCGTGTCGGTGTAACCGGTACCGGTTGGGCTGGCAATCTGCACACCGTCGCGCCATACCAGGTAGCTCAGGGCGCCATCGGAGGCTGCCCAGTTAAGGGTAGCGCTAGTCCCGTCCGTGGTTGCCGTTGCGGCCAGGTTGGCCGGCACCGCAATAACAGATGCCGGCTGGGCTGGCGCCGCAGTGGCCGGTGACGCTGTGGCATCTGCTGTAGGCGCTGGTGGCACCGTCGGTTGGGCGGTAAAGGTGGCGGGCTGCGAATCGGTGGTTGAGCCCGGCGTGTAGACTTTGGCGGTTACGGTGTGCGTGCCGGCGGCTAGGTTGTCTTCGTTTACCGCCACGCTGTACGGCTGGCTATAGGCCGCACCCACAAAGTGCTGCTCTACGTAAAATTCGACTTTCTGGACGCCGCCGTACGGCGTGGTGTCCACCGAAAATTGCACCTCGGCTCCTACTTTGGTGACGGTTGGCGTGGGAAGGGGTGTTTGGGCACCCACCAGCGTTGAGTCGGCTGATATCGGTTGCTGCCCGTCGGTCAGCGGCACTAGCACGGGTTCTTTTGGCCGGAGTGATAGCGCACTGGTGACACAGCCCAGCACAAACAGGCCTACCATGGGCGGCACTATCCGAGCTAAACGTCCGTATCGCATACCTAGTCTCATCCTCACTCTAAGCGTAACCGACACAACTGCATAGGTTCTGCAAGATTTCTAACAGTCTCAGTTGAGCTACAGGGGTACCTTCAGGTATAATGCATCTGTTTTCTTTCCCCTGCAGCCTTGCGGCCCGGGAAAAGAGAGCCCGAGCAAATGTATTTCATTTGCCCGGAGCGTGGAGAAAAACCCTTTAGGGTTTGTCTCCAGGTGTTTTTAGGGGAGTAGCTCAGTTGGTAGAGCACCGGTCTCCAAAACCGGGTGTCGCAGGTTCAAGTCCTGTCTCCCCTGCCAAGGAACTAGACATTACGTCAACATTATTGTTGGCGTTATTTCATATTTATCAACTTTTGCGTGCATATGTAACTCCTGTCGGTTACTATTGATGTTATGAATATGAGCGATTTGCTTATAGCCACTGGGAGCTGGAGCAAGAATATCTTTTGGGAATTGTATAAAACCTCTACTTTGCCGCCAGCCGAGTTGTGTACAGCGGTAATGTGCGTTGCCGTTGCTGGAGACAGAATAGTATTGGCGCGAAGTGGGCGCGGTTGGGGGATGCTCGGTGGGCATATTGAGAACGGAGAAACACTCGATGATGCCTTGTTTCGAGAGGCACGCGAAGAGGGTGGATTTAGTATTAGCGATTATGAACCTTTCGCTGTCCGTAAGATTACGGTAAGAACGCCTGAGCCAAATCGCACGGGCGCGAGCTATCCGTTCCCGACGAGCTACATAGTGTACTACTGGGCGACAACTGATCAACCTATCGATGACCCGACCGGAGAAGAAATCATAGAAAGTGGGAGCTTTGCCTCTAGTGATGTAGGCGTGCTTAATACTCCTGATCAACCTATTATCGAGGCTGGCTGGAAAGAATATGCTAAGCATGTGGGTCTCCTTCCAAAATAGCGTTTTCGCTAACAGATGAAAAAGTTCTATCACTGTCCAGCCACCCCTGCCACGAATTTTCGTATCTGTTAATTACATTTCTCATCATTGTCTTTAAAATTCCTTATCTGTTAAAAAGTTCGATTTCATTCTCTGGTAGAGACAGAACGAACCAAACTTCCGCTCTGTTATTTGCTATATTGAGTCTATGAGTAATGCGCGGCCGATTGATAAGCTTACGGCCATTAATGTTGTACTAGGTCAAGTGGTAAATATCCGGCCACATCCAAACGGCGATCATATTTCCATAGCCGATGTTGTCTATGGAGCTGACAAACAGGCATCGATTATCTTTGGTGGCATTCGCGAGGTAGTAGCTGTGGGATGTTTTGTGCCGGTTGCCCCTGCAACCAAGTCATGTCGCGTTGAAGGTAGGAAGATGCGACGAAGAAAATATCGTGGCGTCTACTCGTACGGCGAGTTATGTAGTTTATTCGAACTTGGCCTTTTGGATGCCGACACTGACCAAGTAGCCGTTTTGAACGAAACTCTAGCCCTTAAACCGGGCCAGCCGCTTACTGAACTACTTAAAGGCTTGGGTAGCTTGAACGATCTTTGGTCGGTCTTTAGAAAGCCCATTTCGACACAATAGCTATTAGTCAACATCAACATCAAGCAAATCTCTTATCTCATGTACATCAATCTCCGCCAGCTCCTTCAAAGTTCCATTAACGTACTGGAACCCCTGCCAAACTAATGAGACTAGGACTCGGTTGGCCTTATTTTTTACTGTGTAACGTCCTACAGATTTGGGTTAAGTAGCGTAGTCACTTTAAACGTTAGCAAAAGAGCCAAAATGGCCACTAGTATCACGACCAGCGCGATACGCAATCGCTTTAATCGTAAGCTTGGATTGGCGCGCAGGCTGCTCTCTACGGGGTAACCGAGAGTCTGCAGATGGTCGCGCCACTGTGCCAATTGCTGCGCCTTGTCTCGTGTGTATGGACCCTCATTAACTGCCGCCGTTGATCCGGCAATGTACGGTGCTAAGGACAAAGTAGCGAACAAATCCTCTACCTGTTTGTACAAGAACCATAGAATCCACTGCGGTCTTCCCCAATTCTTCGTTTTGCTGTGCTTGACGCCAATGGGGTACAGCTTTTTGCTCCAGCCTTTTGTTGTCTGGATGCGCAAGTACGAATTAGTGATGTGTACCTGTGTCACATCGGTCTGCGCAATAGGTGTTGACGCCCCCACTGTAATACTATCTTTACTGGCTTGTAGTGTAATTTGCCCGGCAAACCCGAGCGTGAATGTATCATTGTTTCGCATATAGTTTCTCCTGCAAATGCAGCTGTGCTTCTGTCGCTAGTATAGCATCGGTCGGCGAACAGGCGTGTTTCGAATCCTGCCACCCCTGCCAAGAAACAGGTAAGCCGTGCCTCGTTTCGCCGCTTTTTAGTGTTTTGTCAAAAATCTCCCATTTGCTATTTGGCTTTGGCTTTGTCTCCCCCGCCGCAAGAAAGGCCCGCCTGGTACGGGCCTGACCTGTCTAGGGTTTATTTGTATTAGCTAGAATATTTTGAACGACGAGATTCGGTCGTTCATGGCGCTGCCAACCCAACTGTAGCCACCACCTTGGGCCGACGTAGTAAGGTAGCCGGCACCACCGGCTGTACAGTTATTTGTATCGTAAAAGTAGACAATGCTGCCGTAGGTTAGGTTTGAAAACAGAGAGCTTGTCCTGCCGTCGAACGTAAAGGTACTATTATTCATGGGAATACAAGTGTTGGTAGGCGGGTAAGTCATCCCTACCTGGGCACCGCCGGAGTTAATGTCTGCCCAGAAGCATATGGAATTCGACCAACATGCACCGCTAGCGTTTGCTTTTGGCGATATGATTAACATCGAGACGAAAGCCAAACTAAGTAATACCAGTACTTGGCGGGTAAATCTAATATGACCGAGCCCCAGCACACCAGAACTTACTGATTGTAGTAATTTCATACTGCTCTCCTTAGATTATTAAACACACCCTAGCAATTACAGTATAGCGCTTATGTCTAGGTTCGTTGTAGCCGTACACTGTCTAGAGCAGCTTGGCGTCGGGCATATCGCGCAGTAACTGCCGGACTTCTGGGCTTTCGGGTAGTTCCAGGCCCAGGCGTTTCATTACCCGCAGGGCTACCGTCATGGTTTCTGCACGGGAATATCGCTTGCGTGGGACGGGGTCGCCCCTCCCGGGCAAAAAGAGGAATGTGCCGGGCAGGCCTGCCTTGTAGTTCGCTAGGGAGCCGAGACTGTAATTGGTAGCATTCGGGTCATTATCCGCAAGGACTAGGGTGATGGCGGCACGGGACAAAAGGGATTGGTGGAACGTGCCTTTCCTAATGCTGTAGCTATCGCCTGGCCCGAGTTTTCGGTGTGGGTAAAAGCCTACTATAGCTGCTTGTAGCTCGGTTAGCAGCATCTCATCGACGGCTCCTTTGGATTGTGCATCAAACACCTCAAACGGGTAGCTGCGCCGTGGCCCGTGTATCGACTGGTCTGCGTCACGGTTGAACTCCACGGCCACAAGCTGGTCTTCAATCTCGTTCCACAAGACAACACTCTGCAGCTCCCAACTATGTTGGTGGATTTCACCGATGTAATTCGGAGCCCAAGCCGGGGGCTTTTCGGCCCATTCGTGCAGGACCACCGACCGGTTACCGTCCATTTCCAGGTAGAGTGAGACGAAGCCTAGCGGGTGTTCTACCGCCAAAAACTCAGACTGGCCCAGGGCTATTTTAGCCAGCGGCTCCTGAATGAGTAGTGCCAGCTTGGCGGACGTAAAGCGCCGGCCAATCGCGTTTTCGACTTGGTCGTAGAGTTTGGGTGGTGAAGGCTCGGCTTCCATGGGATGCTTAGCTCCATCATAGGCATACCGGGGTCCAATTACCAGTAGTCGCGGCGGCTAAGCTGTGGGCAGGTGCCGGCTGAGGAACTCAAGCATGGGGTGGCAAATGCCCAGGCCGAAACCACCGTACACAACCAGCTTGTCGACTAGCCAACTGCCCCGTGGGGCTTCAGTGGTGAAATCGGGGTAGGCTTGCATGGAAATTTCTTCTGGCGGGGGCGTAGCGGCGGCCAGCTGGCCAATCCTTGCGCTAATGGCATGTTCGGCGAGGGCACTTGCGCCGTGCCCTAGCAACATCAGCCCGCCCAGGGCCGCTTCCGCGCTATGGGCGGCGCAGTCAACTGGTGAGCCAGATTTAACGGCTGCGTAGGTGTTGGCTGCCAAGACCACGCTGCCGACGGCTGCAAAAAAGATGTTGGTCTGCTCCACTTCCCGCAAGCGCCTGCGGCTCTGGTCTACTACACCTGTGTCGCCGCGCCGTGCTGCCAGGGCACCTCGCAGTGCTGCCGGGCGTGTGGTCTGGATGCCGCTAAATGGCATGCGGCCGACCATCGAAACCACCTTGTTCGCGTTCATAGGAATGCTACTATTCCATCTTGTTGTGACTAAGGCAATGCCGGTAACTGGGGCGATTCCAGCAAAGGCCACCACAAACCCCCGTTTTGACAATAATGCTTGGCCTGGTTGCTTACAGTATCGGCGGTTTGCTACACTGGCTGGACTATGGCCTACTACATCGAACACGACTTCGCGCATGAGCGCTATGACTTGGTCAATGACAACCGCAGCCTAGGGGCGACAGTGTTCGTGGAGGACGACAAGCTACACGGCCTCAGCCGGTTGCGGCTGGGCCTGGCCTATCAGGGTGCCGGCCTGTTATTTAACCCTGCAACTGCAGACTTCCTGGGTGCTAAGGTACGCACGCGCCTGCGGAACTTGCGCCGGACTGGCGACCCACCGCCCTTTAAGGACCCGCAAAGCACGCGGATAGCAGTCGAAATCCGGCCGCCGTTAACCGATGACCTTAGCCGGCGTGACCGGGCTGTCGTTGCTTTTACCGAGTACGCGATGGGTATCGGACTGGCTGCCCGTACCCTAGAGTCCCTGGGAGCGTACGGCGGTGTCACCCGGCCCGCCGAAGAGCTGCTGCCCACCACTGACTCAACCATCGAAATCCCGCGCCAGTAGCGAGTGCGGCCACAAGTTCTAAGGTGTTGTAATACTTGACACAAGGTGTATAATGTAGGCAACTATGCATCCTGAGATGGTTTTTGCGGCCCAGAGGCTCAACATCCCCCAGTCGGAGCTTCGGCTGCCGGGGCATCTGCAGCGTGACTTACAGGAAGGCGAACGGCCGTTTACCGATGTAGCCAGGGCGGCGCTGCGCGGCCTGTTCAGAGCCACCAAGTTGACTGCCAAGGCAACCGCGGCTGCATCTGAACAGCTCGGCCACGGTTTGGCAGATGCCGGTGAATCGCTCGGGCACAGCGGCGCGGACACTGCCCGCCACCTCTGGCGCAATCGGCGGCACTACACCGCATTTGGTGCGCTCGCCGGTCTAACCGCTGCGGTCATCGGCGGCATCTGGCTGACCCGCGACCTGCACCTAACCGAAACCTTCCGCGGCCTCGTCGGCAGTCTTGTGGGCTTGCCAAAGAGCGCCGAACCGGTCATTGAACCGGGCGTAGACACTGCTGCCAGCCTGGGCGGCCTAGGTGCGGCGACGCTTGTCTGCGTTGGCGCTACCAGCCTGGAAATGCACGGCAACCACCGCCGCCGCCGCGCCAGGAAACACGCCCGCCATATGGCAGCTATGTGGTACGATGCCGGGCTGGCTATCATTGCGGCCCGCGACGAGGCCCAGGAACCGGTGCGTAGCGCCCAGCTGCTGGCCGAAATCTTCGAGAACCCAGAGCTGTTAGAACCGAGCACCACCCTCTACTTTGCTAGCTCACGCAGCCAAGTACCGGACGAGCCGTACCTACCGGTGGCTACACGCACCGTAGACGGTCTGGGCAGTGTCTACCATACTTTCCCGGCACTAGAGCCTGCCTTCGCCTGAACATGCTTGCCCTTTCCCTGGCAGGGCGGCTATACTCTTTTTAGAAGTTATGTGTATACTACACTGGTCTAGTTTCAGGAAAAACCGAAGTTTAAAGGAGTTATAACAGATGAAAATTGCCATTCAGGGCCTGGGCCGCATGGGCATGCAAATGGTCCGCAAGCTTACCGAAGCCGAGGGTTTCGAGGTGATTGGCTACGATGTCAACGAAGACGCCGTCAAGGAAGCTGCCGGCCACGGCGCAACGCCCTGCAACACCAAAGAAGAAGTGGTGAAAACCTTTGGCGATGACCGCCCGGTTATCTGGATTATGGTCCCCGACAAAATCGTACCCGCCCAGGTGGACGAATGGCTGGCACTGCTGCCCAAGGAATCAATCATCATCGACGGCGGCAACTCCAACTACACCAGCACCCAGGAAGTAAACAAGATCGTAACCGCGGCCGGCATGCACTTCATGGACGTCGGCACCAGCGGTGGCGTGTGGGGCTATGAGAACGGTTTCTGCATGATGGTCGGCGGCGGCACGCCCGAGACCTACGCTGTGCTCAAACCAGTGCTCGAATGCTTCGAAAAGCCCAAAGCTGCCCACGCCTACTTCGGCGAGAGCGGCAGCGGCCACTTTGTAAAAATGGTCCACAACGCTGTTGAATACGGCATGATGCAAGCCATTGCCGAGGGCTACCACATCATCAAAGAAGGCCCCATCAAGGGTATCGACCTAGCCGTAGTCGGCGATGTTTGGGAACACCAGAGTGTTGTCCGCAGCTGGCTGAACGAGCTCACCCGCGATGTGATGCGCGAAAACCCCGAGCTCGAGGGCATTACTGGCTATGTAGCCGCCAGCGGCGAAGCTCACTTCACCCTTGAAGCAGCCAGGAAAGCCGGCATCCCGATGCCCGTTACCCAAGCGTCTGTCGATGTCCGCGAAGCGTCCCAGAAGGGCGAAGTCAACTTTGCCACCAAAGTAGTCGCTGCCCAGCGCAACAAGTTTGGCGGCCACAACCTAAACGGTGAGGGTGCACAGCCCAAGGCTCCAGAGGAAAAATAACGTGAACTACGAGCGCCTGAAGCAGCCCCTGATTATAGCCATCTTCGGTATTACCGGAGACCTTGCGCAGCGCAAGCTGCTACCGGCGCTCTACCAACTGGCCAAGGCCCAAAATCTACCCGAACACCTACAAATCGTCGGCATTAGCCGCCGCGAAGTCGCCCTAGACGACGTCTTCAAACAACTGCGCTCTTTCGTGGGCGAGGAAGGCTACGACGAAAGTCTCGAACAGTACCTGAAGGGCCGCACCGAGATGCGCCAGATGGACCTGCTGGACGCTGACGCCTACAAAAGCCTGCTGGAGCGCCTCCGTGAGATTGAAGCCGCCAGCCCCGGCGGCGGTAACCGGCTGTACTATCTTTCGATTCCCTCGCAGGCGTTTAGCCCCATCATCCGCTTGTTGGGCGAAACCGGCCACAACGCACCGATTGCCGATAGTAAGGAGCCGCCCCGCATACTCATCGAGAAACCGTTCGGCTACGACTTAACGTCGGCCCACGAGCTGATTGACGTGCTGTCCGAACATTTCCACGAGGACCAGATTTACCGCATCGACCACTACGTCGCCAAGGAGACCGTCCAGAACATCCTTACCTTCCGCTTCCGTAACCCTTTGTTCGAAAGCATCTGGAACAACAAACACATCGACCATATCCAGGTAGTGGTACACGAACTGCTCGATGTCGGCACGCGCGCCGACTTCTACGAACAGACCGGCGCCATGCGCGACTTCATCCAGGGGCACTTGCTGCAGCTGCTGGCGACCACGACTATGGCTCGCCCGGCCAAGCTAGAAAGCGCCGAAATCCACGCCGAAAAACTGAAACTGCTGGAAGCAGTCGAGGTGATTGCCCCGGACCAGATGACCGAACAAACTGTTCGTGGCCAGTACGAAGGCTACCGCGAGGAAGTCGGTAACCCTGATTCCGTCATTGAAACCTTTGCCCGGCTGAAGCTATGGATTGACAACGAGCAATGGACCGGCGTGCCCGTGACGTTGGAAGCCGGTAAGGCTTTGAACGAAAAACTGACCGAAGTACGCATTTGCTTCCGCCAGCCGGATGACGCGCCAGATGAAGAAAACAAGCTGGTGTTCCGCATCCAGCCGCAAGAAGGCATTACCTTGCACCTGCAGGCCAAGCGGCCCGGCATCAAAGACATCACCGACAGCGTCGACATGGAGTTCGACTACGCCCGGGCCTTTACCGAGCGCAGCGCCGAAGCCTACGAACGGGTCATCGTCGATGCCATCCGCGGCGACCAAACCCTGTTTGCCAGCAGCGCCGAAGTCATCCGTTCCTGGGAAATTGTCCAGAACGTGGTGGAGCAATGGTCGCACGGCGACCACGACCTCGTCCGCTACCCCAAAGGTTCGGCCGGCCCAGTGGAAACCTGGTAACCATCTAGTACTAGTATCACATGGCTAGTTTTGATTTGCTTACAGAGGTGGCGCCGGCCAGAACGTTAACAATTCCTTAAAAAACTAGCAGCATATTCCATAACATAAGCATTACTGGTTGTGCTTGGTATGGCCGGTGGGTTATACTGCTAATCAGTAAAAACGAAACATTTTAGTTTATAACACCAGAGGGCAATGAAAGTACTGATGCTAGGGTGGGAGCTCCCACCGCACAACAGCGGAGGTCTGGGGATGGCATGTCTCCAGCTGTGTAAGGCGCTCGCGAAGCGTGGCCAGGCCATCGAATTCGTCCTTCCTTACGACGCCGACCACGGCATCGATTTCATGACCATCACTGCCGCCCAACCGCAAGGGGTAGCTAGTGTTATCCGCTCCGGCATCGCCTACGACAGCTACAAGTACATCAAAGAAGATGGCTCGGTTGAATGGCTGAACATCTACGACCAACAGGAGCTCTATGAAAAGGCTGTCACCCAGCTGATTGATAGCCGCGAGTTCGACCTAGTGCACGCACACGACTGGCTGACCTTTCGGGCGGCCATGCGGGTGAAAGAGAAGCGGGGTTGCCCGGTCATCTTGCACGTCCACTCGGTGGAGTCGGACCGTGCCGGTGGTGTTGGCGGTAACCCGCTGGTGCTGGAAATTGAATCGATGGCGCTGCACCTGGCCGACCGGGTGGTGGCCGTCAGCCAGCACACCAAGGACTGCATCGTGCGGGATTACGGCGTGCCGGCTGACAAGATTGAAGTGGTACATAACAGCATAGAGCCGGGCGATGTTGAGGCCGCCAGCGACGACAACACCTACCGCTACCTGGCCGCCATGCGCACGCTGGGTTACCGTGTGGTGGTGAATGTCGGCCGGCTGACAATCCAAAAGGGTCTGCCCAACCTGTTACGGGCCGCTAAAGAAGTCGTCTACCGGGCGCCGAAGACGCTGTTCCTCATCGTGGGCAGCGGCGAGCAGTACCACGAACTCATCCAGCTGGCTGCCGACTTAGGGATTGGGCAGAATGTGCTGTTTACCGACTTCCAGCGGGGCAAGCGCCTGCGCGATGCCTTCGCCATCGGCGATCTGTTCGTGATGCCTTCCGTGTCCGAACCCTTTGGCCTGACTCCTCTGGAGGCCATTGGCTACGGCAACACCCCTGCCCTGGTCACCAAACAATCCGGTGTCAGTGAAGTGCTATTGAACTGCCTAAAGGTGGACTACTGGGACATCCGCGAAATGGCCAACCAAATCACTGCTGTCGTCCAGAACGACCCCCTGCGCGATACTCTGGTTGCTAACGCCCGGCAGGAGTACCAACGTCTGTCGTGGGACAAGGCCAGCGAGAAAATGATGCGCCTCTACAACGAGCACGCAGGGGTAGCGGCATGAACAAGGTGACTGATAAGAAAGCCATTGTGCTGTACATGCACGTCCACCAGCCGTTCCGCATCCGCCACTACACCGTGTTCGACAGCGGCGTGAACCACGACTACTTTAACGCACCGTACGAAAACAATGCCAGCAACGAACGGATTATCCACAAAGTAGCCGAAAAGTCTTATGTGCCAACCAACGCCCGCCTGTTACAGCTCCTGCGAGACAACCCGGAGTTTAAACTCAGCCTATCCATTACCGGCACCGTTATAGAACAGCTAGAAAAGTGGGCGCCGGAAGCCCTGAAGTCATTCCAGGAACTGGTTGCCACCGGCCGGGTGGAAATCGTTGGCGAAACCTACCACCACAGCCTGGCGTTTTTCTATAGCCGGGACGAATTCGAGCGCCAGGTACAGATGCATGCCGACAAAGTGAAGGAGGTTTTCGGCCAAACGCCAAAAGTCTTCCGCAACACCGAGCTCAGCTACAACAACGACCTCGCCTACTGGGCCGACCAAGCCGGCTACAAAGCCATCTTGGCCGAAGGTTGGGACCCGGTGTTGGGTTGGCGCAGCCCGAACTTCGTCTACCAGCCAACGTACACCGAAAACATCAAGCTGCTGCTTAAGAACTACAAGCTGTCAGATGACATTGCCTTCCGTTTTGGCGACCGGAACTGGTCGCAGTGGCCGCTGACTGCCGACAAATTCACCCGCTGGCTGGCCGACAACCAACAGGCGACGAACTTCGACCTCTTTATGGACTATGAAACCTTCGGTGAGCACCAGTGGGACGATACCGGCATCTTTGACTTCCTGAGCCACCTGCCGAATGAGTGGCTCAAAAACGAACACCACACCTTCATGACGGTTTCTGAGGCGGCCGACGCATTCGAGCCGGTTGACCGTGTCGACATGCCGAACACCGTTACCTGGGCCGACACCGAGCGCGACCTGACCGCTTGGCTGGGCAACGGCATGCAGACTTGCTCCATCCAGGCGCTGTACGACTTGGAAGGCCGGGTGCTGGGCACGGGCGACCAAGGGCTCATCGCCGATTGGCGCCGCCTGACTACGTCCGACCATTTCTACTACATGTGTACCAAGTACTTCAATGACGGTGACGTCCATGCCTACTTTAGCCCCTACGACACGCCCTACGAAGCCTACATGAACTTCATGAACGCCTACCATGACGTTAAGTTCCGGCTAGCCGAGAAAGGCGTTGAGGTTTAAGCATGCAACGGGTGGGAGCGTAAGATGGGCCGGCCAGTAATGCTCGGCAACGGCAGCCTGACGGTGGGACTCGATGAGTCCGGCCAGGTGCACGACTTCTACTACCCATACGTTGGGCTAGATAACCTGACGAATGCACGCAGCCTGCCGCACAAGATTGGCGTTTGGGTTGACGGTGACTTTTCGTGGGTCGACAGCGGCGAGTGGAAGACTAGTGTAGATTTCGAAACCGACGCTTTGCTGAGCGCCGTCCACATGCAAAACGACCGCCTGCAGCTGAAACTAGAGTTCCGCGACTTTGTCGACCAAGAATTCAACGCCTTTTGCCGCCAGGTCACTGTCGAGAACCAAACCGACCGCAACCGTGAGATCCGCCTGTTCTTCCACCAGGTGTTCCAAATTTCCCGGGCTGGGCGTGGTGACACCGCGCTGTACGTACCGGACGGTAACTATCTGCTGGACTACAAGGGGCGCTGCACGCTTATCATCTATGCGCAGAACGCCAGTGGCGAGGGTCTGGACCAGTTCGCAGTTGGCAACTACGGCATCGAGGGCAAACAAGGCACCTGGATTGATGCCGAAGACGGCGACCTTTCCGGCAACCCGGTTGAGCACGGCGGCGTGGACAGCACGCTGCGCTGCTCGCTAGGCTTGACGCCGCACTCCAGCGAGGTGGTTAATTACTGGATAGCCGCGGCTGACTCACAGTTCAGCGCCGAAAAAATCCACGACCAACTCCTCAAATCGGGCCTGTCAGCCCGCATCGACCTAGCCCGCAAGTTCTGGCACGAATGGCTGCACCCGGCTACCGAACACATCAAAGACATGTCGCCGGAGCACCAAAACGCCGTCCGCAAGTCCTTGATGGTGATTAAAGCCCACACCGACCGCCGCGGCGGCATCATCGCCAGTTGCGACTCGTCCATTTACAACTACGGGCGCGATTACTACAGCTACGTTTGGCCGCGCGACGGCGCCTACGCCATGTGGCCGCTCATCCGCATGGGCTTCATGGAGGAGCCGCGCCGTTTCTTTAGTTTCTGCCGCGACATTGTCCACCCGGACGGCTACTTAATGCACAAGTACCAGCCCGACCGTGCCATTGGCAGTACCTGGCACCCCTTGCTGCACGGCAAACGCAGCGAGCTGGCTATCCAGGAGGATGAGACCGCTATCGTCATCTATATGCTGGGCGAGTACTACGAAGTCAGCAAAGACGACGAGTTCGTCGAAAACATGTACACCACGTTCATCCAGCCGGCCGCCAACTTTATGACCGAGTTCCGCGATGCTGCCACCAAACTACCCCACGCCAGCTATGACCTATGGGAGGAGAAGTTCAGCACAAGTACGTACACCACCGCCATCACCTACCGGGCGCTGCTGTCTGCCGCCGACCTGGCCGAAGCCTTCGAGTTCCCCGATGACGCAGTCAAATGGCGCGACGCCGCGGCCGAAATTGCCGCCAATTGCCACGTACTGTTCGACGAAACCCGCGGCACCCTGCGCAAGGGCTACCTGCTGCAGGAAGACGGCTCGCTGCAATTCGACAACGTCCTGGACGTCTCCAGCGCCTACGCTGCCCTGATGTTCGCTACCGAGGCCTTTGGCAGCACCGCCATCCGCAGCACCTTCAAGACCATCGAGTCCGACCTGCTGAACAAATCGCCCTCCGGTGGCTGCCCGCGGTATGAGTACGATAACTATTTCGCCACCAGCGGCCAGTACCTAGGTAACCCGTGGTTCGTAACCACCCTGTGGGTCGCCCAGTACTACTTGCAGCTGGCCCGCAACCCGGACGCCGAAAAGCTAGTCAATTGGACGCTGGAACGCGCCCTGCCCAGTGGCGCCCTCAGCGAACAAATCGACCCCGTCGCCAGCAAACCCCTCTCGGTCACCCCCCTTGTTTGGAGCCATGCCGAGCTCATAAATACCCTGCTCGACCTAAAGGATTAACACCCCTCCACAGACGTCCGCTGGAGGGGATAGCTAGCCGGCTTGCCGGCGTAAGCGTAAGGGGAACCCGGAAGGTTCCCCTTTAGAGTAATGGGAGGCGCGGCCAGCAGGACGAAGGCCTGCGTCAGCCGCCCCTAGTGCTTCCGAGGCTTAACTTCGTTGCGGCCCAAATTCTTCTTGGTCTCAACAAACAGCACGTGCTTGCGCAGCTTCGGGCTGTATTTCTTCAGGCTAAGCTTCTCAGTGGTGTTCTGAGTGTTCTTGCTGGTGTAGTAAATGCGCTCGCCAGACTCCTCGCTTACGAGGCCTACTAGCCGGCGCTTGTCGCTCTTTTTTGCCATATCCCCAGTAGTTTAACAGATACGGCTCTGTTTGTAAACAATTTGTTAGGTGGACTCAATAGCTATCGTAGAGAGTACGTCCATCCGGGCGACCGGAATTTCTCCTAACTTGAAGGCCGCCATCGCTTCTTCGAACGTCAGCTGGCCGCTGTCAACCATACTCATGCAAACCTCAAAGTTATTGTAGACAACTTCCTCGCCTATTCTGCTGGCGGTTGGAGCTAGCGGCGCGCTTGACTCGTCGCCCTTATCTACATTAAACCTTCCATCAAATGATAACTCTGACATACCTATACCCTACCTAACTAGCGTTGATAATAAACATTACTGTAATAATTCTTACAGTTTGCGCCTTTTGGTATGGCCGGTTCAGTGACAATTGTCACCCACACACAAAAAAACCGGTTGATCAGACCGGCCCTTTTGTTTTTCTTCTTGCAAGATAGAAAAAAGAATTTTAGGTGTATTTCTGTTTGGTATCTCTTTTGGATTTACCTTTTGATTTACACTCTAAATCCGATTTTACTCGCTTATGCTTGGCTGTCAAGTACTTTTTACATCAAAACTCCAGCCTCGTCGGCTGGAGCCTTTTGGGACTAAATTGGAGCCACCTTCGAGACTTGAACTCGAGACCCCCTCCTTACCATGGAGGTGCTCTACCACTGAGCTAAGGCGGCAAAATACCGTGCAATTGTAGCAAATTTCTCTGTTTTAATCCAGTGTTGGCGATTGCCATAACTCCCTTAGTATTTTATGCTGTGACTAGTACTTAGCGAGGAGCACGCGAGACATGGCAGGAAAAAGTGTGTACGGCGAGGGGTCTACCGACTCAGATGCCTACTGGTTTATTCCGAGCACAGAGTATGTAGACCGGGAGCCGCCGCTGAAAACCAGCCTGTTTGACGACCCTGAGCGGCTGAATGCCTCACTTGATGCAGCCGTACGTTCATATGATGAGGATTTCCCGGACGAAGAGGTAATCGCACGAGGAACACAAATTCTCAGGCAGGCCGGCCGGGCTACGGGCATCAACCTGGACCCCGAACTGCTCGGCGACTGAACGAACCCCAGTCAACCTAGTCTTTGACTCCTTTGACATAATGTGTTATAATGTACACATTGTGAGACTGTTTCCTCGCTCTCGTTTGACCCGTGAGTCTGAAGCTCTGGCTGCAGCAATCCAGGACGCCGCGATGCCCGCAACACCGGTGGCTATGACACCGGACGGCCGCATTGTCTGGGATGAATACGCCCTGCCTGCGGGTACGCTACTGGTAGCACCCGATGCCCCCCGGGAGGCCGTGCGCCACCTGGCCCGGGCGGCACTATCGGGCGCTAAAGCACCCCTTAGGCCAAACAAACTGGACGTTGACAGTCGCAGTAGCTATGCCCGCATCCGCTTTACCGGTGAGCTAGCGGTCAAGCACTTCCCACGCGGCAGCGAGGAAATAGACAGTGGTGCCGCTGCCCTATGCGCTAATGTGGCGCTTACTGCTGGGCTTACAGAACAAAACGCCGGCTACGGTGACTGGCAGGTGCGCGGCGCACAATACTATGGGATGTTCCAGCCAAGCGACAGCACGGCAAGCACCTGGGTTATGGAGCAGGTACATGGTGAGGCTTCCGGGTGGCATGTCGCGCATGGCAACCCTCGCCGGGAGTACACTCCTAGCTGGCCGCAACGCAATGCAATGTTTGTAGCCGCCCTGGAAGAGTTTGGCATCGGCAGCGAGACCGTACTGGTCGACGGCAACACCCGAAACCTGCTAGTTACCAGGGAGCCCGACACCTTTGTGAAATTCGACGCCCGCATCCGGGAAGGTATGCTGGAGGAGGCCTGGGTGCCTGTCCCTGTCAGCGAACTGATGATGCTACGCGGTGACGATACCATCGAACTCAACCTAGCGGCCTAAACGAAAAACCCTCCGAAGAGGGTTTTCTTGGCGCTGTAAGAGTGTAGACGCTAGCGAGTGGCGCTAATGGTCTTGCCGAGCTCGGCCAGGGGTGCGCTAACCGTGATACGGCCGTTAGCGTCCTTAATGATGTTGTAGCAGGCACCGTTGGCGTCCGTGCACTTGGGGTCCTTAGGAATGGCTACGATATACTTACCGCTGGCCGTTAGCTGGCTTAGGTCTGCCAAACCGGCACAAGTTGCGGTGGCACAGACTTCGGTGTCGGTGGTTGTAACACCGGTGGGCAGTGTACCGTTGTTGTCTACGGCGTACTGGTAGGCCGCGTTTAGGATGGTGTTTACGTCGGCGTGGCGCTGCGAGTTGCGCGAGTCAGCCAGTTGTTTGGCTGGGTTGATGGCAATGATGACGATGCTGGCTAGAATGGCGATGATTGCTACCACCAACAGGACTTCTAGCAGTGTGAAACCGCCCTCGTTAGTTTGCTTGATTTGTTTAAAGCTTTTCATTGATGTAATCCCTTCCTCGTTCACCTTAGTAGTTACTATAAGTAGCTTAGACTTAAGCGTACCATTTAGGTTGAGTCTTGCCAAGACGTTACGCTCATACTACTCGACTGAATGGTTACCTGTACTTTAAGCCTCCTGGTTGCGCTGCTAACAGTAGCACTGGCATCGATGCTTCGGTTATTGCCGCTTCCGACCGTAACAGTGTACGAACAGGTGCCGGTAGCGAGAGTCAGTGAATTTGTACCAGAGAAGGCGTTATTATCGTGCATCTGTTGCATGGCTTCCTCGGCGCAGGCCGTGGCTAAGCTGCGGGCCTGAACCGACTGCTGGCTGACTAGCAGTGAGCGCTGAGCGTCGGTGCCGCTGAGCAGTATGCTTAGGGCTATGGCCAGAGAGATTGCCGATATAATCAGCACCAATATCAGTGCCACATACCCACCTTGTTCTTTGGTAGCTACTTGTTTCATCTGAGTGCCGCCGATGCAACAAAAGTTTTTTGGTACGTGTACGGGTTCCGGCCGTTAGTATTGACGCGGGAAATGGTAAAGCTAATCTGTATAATCCCCTTCGTGCCGCTTTTGGCAAGGTTTTTGAAGGTTAGGCTGCTAATTTGGACCTTGCTATTCGTAAGTGCCACCGCGCTGCCGGTGCCCTCTTTAACCTGCAAGGTGGTGCCGTTCAGGCTAAAAACGGTTGGGCTGAGCGCCGCCGTTGGAACGGTTAGGGTTAGGGTAGCGGCGCTGCCGGCAGGTACGGGCGCAGTAATGGACGACGAGTTCCGAATGGTCTCGGTCATATATTCCATGGCGTTCAGGCCTTGGTCGTTTACCTCGAGGATGCTTTGATTCTTGACCCGGGAGTCTATGGTCATGACGAAGAAAGAACTGACGGCAATCAAGAGGCTGCCGACGATGGCAACATATAGTAGCAATTCAATCAGGGTAAAGCCTGATTGGGAAGTTTTTGCAGTGAGAGTTTTAGGAATAATCATGTTAGTTATTTGGAAACAACATTAGTTCTTGTGTGTCACTAGCGCTCGCTGCCGCTACGCGGTTGTTTGACGTAACATATGACAAGCCATTGAGCACGGCAGGAACATCGGTCGTCTTAACTATCGACATACTGGTTAAGCTACTAATGTTTACTATTTGGAACTCGGCGCTGGATGACGTAGCGGCCAGGTATGCAGTAGTGTTGCTGGGGTTTAGGGCGATATCGTTGATGACCCCAGTTCCAGAAATAGCTATACTCCCAGAGACGCTCAGTGTCTTTTGGTTGATGTGGTCTAAGGCGTACAGTGTGGACCCCCGTCCAACGAGTAGGTTATTGCCGAAGCCAGCCAGATTCATCGCGTCCGCTGTTCCGGTTAGGTCATAGGAGTAATCGAACTGTCCCGTCTTGGGTTTTTGAGTTTGCACGGCGATTATTTCTTGCGTATCGGAACTTGTGGCGATGTAAGCGTCATTCCCAGGAGAAGGAATATATATTGCATACATATTTACATTATTACTGTACGATGCTGCCAGTGTGGGGCTTGAAAGGCTCGAAACGTCTACGATGCAGAGTTCGGCGTTGCCGCCGTTTGCCGACCTCCCGAGATACACAAGGTTGCTATCCACGGCGATACCCAAAGCTCCAGCACTACCTGCGCAGCCGCTAAACGTCTTAGTAAGAGACGGTGCGGTCGGAGAGCTGATGTTAATAATTTGCAGTATGTTGTTCCGGTCTGAGTTGGCTACGAATGCAGTGTTGCCGCTAAGGGTTATGTTTGTTGGCGAACCCGCAAGCGTCAATGACGCGACTAATGTGGGAAGGGTAGGGTTCGCGACATCGATTACGAGAAAATTAGGTGAACTGCTGCCGCCCCGCACCAAATACACATAGTGTCCGCTTGATGCGACTTTTAGGGCATCGTCCGTACCTGGGGCGTCATACCCGGACCAGCTGTTGAAAACCGCCGCCCAGTTGGTTAGCTCGGACGAAACCGATAGCTGGGCGGTACTCGAACCCTGCGGCCAGGTAACCGTGACGGTTACGGCACGGCGGTTACCGTCGGTGTTAGTTATGGTAAGGGTGCGCGTAAAGATGCCGGTGGTGTCGGAGGTGCCCGAGAGCGACCACTGCCCACCACTCTGTTGCAGCCCGTACGTACCGGCGTTCAGGTTGGTAAAAGAGCCGTCCCTTAGGTTACGCAGGACCTCTACACCTTCGTCGGCAATTTGGGTTGCCCGCATTCGTTCGCCTGCATTTGCGGCCGAGGCCCGGCCATAAATGACCGCGCCAATGACCGCCACGACTAAAAAGCCAAAGAGCGTGGTCGCCAGCAGCACCTCAACAACCGAAAAGCCTTTTTGGCCAAGCTTTTTAATAGGTAATGACCCCCTTGGCATTGATGGTTATGGTCCGTGTGTCACTAGCGCTATTGGTGGAGGTTGCGGTTATGGTCCCTGTGCTTGTTGGCAGGCCGCTCAGTTTAGAAAACAGCACCTCGCCCAAACCCGAAAGCCCTACCGATGGAGATGCCGTTACCACCTCGTCGTACGCGGTGTTACGAGTCGCAAAACTTGAACCTTTGAACAGCGTAGCTTGGCCGGTTTGGATTTCTACTCCCCACTGTGTGTCCAGTTTAGCGCCGCGCGAGTACGTTTCGGCTCGGCGCAGCAGGGACACGACGTTTTGCGTGGCTAAATCCAGGCTGTTGCGGTTGCTGAATGAAGCGTACACCGGCAGCGAAAGTGCAGTCAGTACACCAAGAATAGCAATCGACAGCATTAGTTCGATGAGTGTGAAGCCGAGTGAACTGCTCAAGCGGTTGCTGCTTTGCTGCATGGCCTAGTTGTTTAACTTACCTACCAAGCTGTAGATGGGCAGAATGACCGCTACGGCCACCACCAGTACGCCCGCCCAGACCAAAATCAGTAGGATTGGCTCCAGCACCGTTTCTAGGTTGCGGATGGTAGTGTCGGCCTTTTCTTCGAACACCTGGCCGACATCCATGAGTGATTCTGGCAGTGCGCCTGAACGCTCGCCGGCGATAACCATTTGCTGAACCGCCGCGGGAATAACCTTCGCTGTTGCCTTGTACTTACCGAAGGCCTCTTGGAATGTATAGCCACTCTCGAAAGACTTGCCCAGGTAGGCGTAGAAGTCCTTGTACGCCAGGGCCCCGGTAGCGCCGTGCAGCAGGGTTAGCGATTCGGTAACGTTTATATTGGCCTGCAGCAGGTTGCCCAGCATATAGCCGAAACGAGCAATTTCTATTTCCCTAATCAGCCTCGAAATGCCGGGCAGTTTCAGCAAAATCGTTTGCCCCAATCTTTGCATTTTAGGCACCTTCGTTACGGCGTAAATGAATCCTACTACCGCCAGCAGCAGACCAGCCATGAAGATAATGCCGTAGTGCTGCAAAAATAGGCCAAAACCAATGACTATTCTAGATATTAACGGCAGGGCAAAGCCCATTTGGTTGAACGTAACCGCTAGGCGCGGTAACAAAAACCAGGCTACGCCCAAGGCTACGATGAGCGTCAGGCTAATAACAAACGTTGGGTACAGCAAGGCCGAGGTGACTTTGGACCGGAAGATTCGTTGTTTTTCCTCCTGCCGGGCAGCCAGGCGCAAGTTTTCGGCCAATTTGCCGGACTGCTCGCCGATGCGGATGAGCATCAGCGTCCCTTTGGGGACAATTTTGGCTTTTTCGAACGCCTTCCAGAGGTACGACCCTTCGTCGATGTCACCGAGCACCTGGTCGATGGCGTTCCTGAGCGGCTTAGAGGTAGTCGTATCTTTCAGCGCCTGCAGGGCCTGGGAAGGTATAACGCCCGCTTTGAGCATGTAAGCCAGATTGGACGTAAAATACTCACGGTCTTTGGAACTGATTTTGGCGCCCATTGAGAGCGCTTTGTCTATGCTTTGGAGCGCTCTCCGGAAAGCAGACCCCTTACGCTTTGGCTTGGATTTTGTCATTTTGCGGCCTTCCTTGGCGGTTCAACTACTCGTACCAGCTCCTCGACGGTGGTCATACCATTTTTTACTTTCGAGAGTCCGTCTTCGAACATCGACCCACTGCCCTGCTTGCGCGCTAACGCTTCAACCTGCGGGGTGCTCGGGTTGGTGATTATGAGGTCCCGCATTTCGGGTGTCATCTCAATGAACTCGAAGAGTGCCATACGGCCGTGATACCCCGTGTCGCTACAGGCAACGCAGCCCTTACCGGCGTAAGTTTTGTCGCCTGGACCAAAATATTTCTTGAGGTCGGGATGGGCTTCTGCAGCTTTGATTGCATCGGCCACCGGCAGACTGTAGCGGCAGACGCCGCAAATCTTTCTGACCAGGCGCTGCGCAATCACCACTTCCATGGTGGAAGCCAGCAAAAACGGTTCGACACCCATGTCGATTAGCCTTGGGATGGCCGTGGCGGCATCGTTGGCATGGAAGGTGGATAACATGAGGTGGCCAGTTAGGGCGGCGTTGACGGCGATTTCGGCGGTCTCTTGGTCGCGGATTTCCCCCACCAAGATGATATTGGGGTCTTGGCGGACAATGGAGCGCAAACCCCGGGCAAACGTTAGATTGGACGCCTCCCGAACTTGTATCTGGTTAATGCCGTCAATCTTGTACTCCACCGGGTCTTCCATGGTCGTGATGTTGACGTTCGGCTGGTTTAGCAGTTTTAGTAACGCGTACAGGGTGGTGGTCTTGCCGGAACCCGTTGGCCCTACCGATAAAATCATGCCAAACGGTTTTTTACTGTAGTCCTGGAGCATCTGGCAGTGTGCCTCGCTTAGGCCGATATCGGTGAGTGTGTAGTCCTGCACATAGGCGTTCAAGAGGCGGACGGCAACTTTCTCGCCGTATACGGTTGGAACGAGGGCGATGCGCAGGTCAATCTTGCGCCCGTCGACTTCCCTGGTGATGGCGCCGTCTTGGGGTACGAAATGCTCGTCGATGCGCATGGCGCCCTCTACCTTTAGTCGGTTCAAGATGTTCTCGTAATATTCTTTCGGCAGCTTTGCCGCTACGTGCAAGTTGCCGTCTACCCTAAAGCGTATCACCGCATCGGTGGCGCGTGGTTCGAAATGAATGTCGGACGCGTGGTACGAAAGGGCGTCTTTGACGATTTCGTCCACAATGCCCGGGGCAATTTGCCTACCGCTGTTAATAATCTGCGAAAACCGAGTTTCGAGTGGCTTTTCGTATAACTTAAAACTGGTGTCGATGTATTCGGGAAGGGTGTAGGCAAAACCCACCTGTGTGACACCCAGTAGCTCCTGGATTTTCTTTTTTTTGGCGTGAAGCTCCTGCGCGGTGTCCGTCGCAACGATAACGGTAGTTGCATTACTCTTAAGAACTACGATGCGGTTGGAGCGGGCAATGGCTTCCGGCATAGCGTCTATGTTTTCCTGGGTGACAGGGTGCTCGGCCAGATCTGCGTATGGCAGCTCATAGGTCTTGGCCAGTACTTCCCCGAGCAGTTTTTTAGTCAGTAAGTCGTGGCCGATTAAGTAGTTGAGGTAGCTCTGGTTATCGTCCGTGGCATTTTCTGCCGCCAGATTGTCCTCGGGCGAAATATGGTTCTCTTTTAGGAGCACCTTCTTTACCGCATCGAAATTTGGATACATACGCTTTGCCAGCCTGCCTTGACTACAGTTTAAAGTTAGAAACCCCACTCACCGTTTACCTGTATTCTACACTCTTTTAGCTGCGCCGCGAATGATTTGTTGGGGATTTGGGCTGGGGTTGGTGCAGGGAGAGGGTTTCGACCTGGCCGGCAAATTAAATATGAAATTTGCCAGGCCACCCCTTCGGGGCCTTGGGCGGCCACAGCCAGACTTGGCTGTGTCGTTCGAAACCCTCATCGCCTCCACAAAAGAAAATACACCT